>JAHEDG010000008.1 GCA_024641335.1 Candidatus Zixiibacteriota bacterium | reverse complement strand
CATATATAATCTCACTATATCATCGGCCATAAGTTCGAATTTGGAATCATCAATACTTAGGTCGCCGAACGTCAGCAGCCGTCCTATCGACGCCAGCCAGCCTTTCATGGCATCGATACTTATTTTGGCCGAATGGTATAAATCGTCACCGTCGAGCGAAAGGCCGAATACGTTGCGGCCCATAACAACGAATTTCCGCGGATTGGTTTCGGCCGTGTAATCCATCAGGCCAGGCAGAAGCAGGGCCAGTCCCCGCCCGTGGCTGATATCGTAGTGAGCGCTCACGGCGTGTTCCAGGCCGTGCAACGGAAATGACCCTCCCCGGCCGGAGTTGATTACGCCTGAGAGAGCTAAAGTGGAACACCAGGAAAGCTGGGAGCGGGCCTCGATATCCGATGGGTTCCTGATTGCCCGCGGCAGATAATAAATCACCGTTCTGATAATCGACTCTGTGAATCGATCCTGTAAATAGGCGTCCTTCTCACCTGTGAAATACGATTCGATGACATGAGAGATTATATCGACTCCGCCATCTATCGTGTACTCCTCGGGACAGGTAAAAGTCAGCTCCGGGTCGACTATCGATACTGTCGGAAACAGGGGAGGTCCCCAGATGGTTGTCTTCTCGTGAGTCTCCCAGTTGCTGATGACTCCTCCCGGATCGGCCTCGCTTCCGGTGGCGGCTATGGTCGGTATGCAGACTATAGGCAGCGCGTTTCTTATAGGCAACTGCTTCTTATCCGGCCCGGCATAGACATAATCCCAGACCGAGTTCCCGGTCTTGGCGGCCAGGGCGATCCCCTTGGCGGCGTCCATCACCGAGCCGCCTCCCAGGCCTATGATAAAATCTCGATCCTTTTCACGAGCGATATCCGCGGCTTTGTCGACTGTGGTATGACGGGGATTCGGCTCGATCCCCTCGAAAACTATCGAGTCTATCCCAGCCTTGCCGAGCGAATCGATCAACTTATCGAGAGTCCCAGATCCGCGCATGGACGATTTTCCGATTATGATCATTGCCTTACCGCCGATCGGCTTTACGTGCCTGCCTGTTTCGTTTATTCGGCCGGGGCCGAAAAATATTTTCGTGGGCAGATGAAAATCGATGGGTAACATATTTCCTCCGTTCAAAAACCCGTAAATCGGGCGGACAAATTCAGCGATCAGGAAGTAATTATAATTACGGAATCCAGCGGACGCAACTCTCAATAACAAAAGAAGCCGCGATAATCACTATCGCGGCTCCGCAAATCAAATTTAAATGAGGATTATCGTGCCGGCGGACAATCGGCGCAGGGTGTCAGGCCCGAACCCCCCTTGAGATATGACACGCCATAAGTGATATCCAGCCCGTTGTAGGTACAGCTTCCATTGACATCGCCGGTTACAAACCAGGTATTCCCCGGCACACATTCGCATTCATATGTCGGAGGATTTCCCCCCTTTAAGTACGATACCCCGTAGGTGACATCCAGGCCGTTGAAACCGCCGCTGCCATTGACATCCCCTACCGCGTACTGACATCCTCCGGCTCCTCCGCCAACCTCCACAGTAGCCATCATCGATGGATGAGGGGTGCAATGATATCCGAATGTCCCGGCATCGCTAAAAGTATAATCGAAATGTCCTCCGGGGGAGATAAGACCCGAATCCCAGAAAGCGTCATCAGAAGTCGACGAATGAGAGATCCCCATACTTGTGTTGACCCATCTGACCGTCTGACCCGGATCGATCTGAATGGTCTGGGGAGAGAAAAAGAAATCGCCGATATCGACTTGTATATCGAATGTCGGCAGACTGGTGGCAAATGACGTAGTGTAAATATAATCTCCGCTGGTGTTGTTATTGCCGTTGGCCGCGTTTCCGCTGGCGTAAAATATGACCTGATCGGGAGGATCGGCCGGCGCGGTCCAGTCGATACTCCAGCTGATCGGACCGTCAAAATTGCCGTTGTATGTGCCGGCGGAATTCTGTTTTACATATAATCTTCCTCCGGAGCTGGCAAACTGGGTATGGACAGGATCGGTTATGGTGACGCTGCCGGTATTTAACGGCGTTATTTCGAACCCCCAGCGCGATTGCCCAGGATCGGATAAAGTTACCGTGATCGGGTAAGTCCCGCCCGGTATGAACTCCGATGGCCCGGTGATCGATAGATTACCGTTACCGCTGTTAAGAGGAAAACTGCTGTGACAATCGCGGCAGGTGCCTTCGCCCGGAGCGCCGGTCTTTCCGTTGGGAGGATTCCCGGAACTGGCCATAACAGCGGCAGGAACAATTAAAACAAAGATCAGCGCGAATAAGATTCTGTTCATTGATGTCTCCTTATCTTTACCAAAAATCAAGGCGGTCTTCTCTCGGATAAATAATAATATCTTTTACTAATAAACGACTTCACTACCATCGAATCAAGAGATTTTTGCGAGTTAAAATGATAATATAGACCCGATTAGGCCAGATTAATATAATTGATTTTCGGCCAAAGAATTCTGCCAATAAGGAGATTGAGCGAAGAAATTGATAAAAAAAGACCGCGGCTTTTGCACCGCGGCCCCGTAAAAATTATATCTTCGAATATTATTCCGCCGGCGGACAATCGGCGCAGGGTGTCAGGCCCGAACCCCCCTTGAGATATGACACGCCATAAGTGATATCCAGCCCGTTGTAGGTACAGCTTCCATTGATATCGCCGGTTACAAACCAGGTATTGCCCGGCACACATTCGCATTCATATGTCGGAGGATTTCCCCCCTTTAAGTACGATACCCCGTAGGTGACATCCAGGCCGTTGAAGCCGCCGCTGCCGTTGACATCCCCTACCGCGTACTGACATCCTCCGGCTCCTCCGCCAACCTCCACAGTAGCCATCATCGATGGATGAGGGGTGCAATGATAACCGAATGTCCCGGCATCGCTAAAAGTATAATCGAAATGTCCTCCGGGGGAGATAAGACCCGAATCCCAGAAAGCGTCGTCGGAGGTCGATGAATGAGAAATATTGGTACTGGTATTGACCCATCTGACCGTCTGACCCGGATCGATCTGAATGGTCTGGGGAGAGAAAAAGAAATCGCCGATATCGACCTGGATATCGAACGTTGGAAGAGCAAGCACGGTTATCGTTCCCTGCATACTCGGATGCGGTGTGCAATGGTAGGGAAATGAACCTGCGTCGGAAAATACAAATGTAAATGACTGGCCGGTGGAAAGTAATCCCGAATCCCAAAATCCCCCGTCGCTGGTTGAGGAATGCGATACCCCGTCGAAATTGGTCCATACTATGGTATCGCCCTGGGTGATAGTATGAGCGGCCGGATTAAAAGCGAATCCCTGGATATTGACCGTATCCTGAACCGCGTAAACGACCGATGGAAAAGTCAGGGCTGAAATGAGGGAAACCGCCAATAGCGTTTTTTTCATGTTTTCCTCCTGTGATGGTTGTACCGTACCTGTTGCGATTGTCAATAGCTGATAATATAACTCATAATCATTATCAATAGGTTCCACTATTTTCAAGACTATCGGATATATTATTATTTAAATACTTGATCTAAAGGTTTCATGTAAAGATAGGCTGACTAATAGGCGGATAATTACTTTAGAGAGAGATTCGATACATAGCTATGGCTGCCGCCACCGCGGCGTTCAGAGATTCGATATCGCGGGAAATGGGTATCCGTACCTTGTAATCAGCGGAATTTAGCAGCTCGGCGCTCACTCCGGAGATTTCTCCTCCGACTACCAGAACCGATTTCCTTTTTATTTCAACCGATTCAAGAAGATAATCTCCGTCGCCGCTCAAGACATATATTCCGTGGGAGGACCCGAAACGTTCAATAATGGCTCCGGGATTCTGGTCCTGAACCGTCGTCATGGCGAATATAGCTCCCTGCGTGGAACGGATTACCTTGGGGCTGAATATATCTGCCGAGCCGGTGGTCGTGACAATGGCGGTAAATCCGAACGCGGCGGCGCTTCTTATAATAGTCCCCATATTCCCCGGATCCTTGATTTTGTCGGTCACTATAATCCTGTCGTCTTTCTCCAGATCGTGAATACCGAATTTCGGTATTCGGACCACCGCTAAAATATCCTGAGGGGTCCTGGTATCCGATATTTTTTCTAATATTTTCTTTCCGACCGATTCGATAGCTACGGTCTTTCTATGAGAGGGAAGGTTTGGAGCTGGCGAATCGGCCGAGACTATCACGCATTCTATTTCCCATTTCGATTCCAGCAACTCCTCAACCAGGTGAGGCCCCTCCGCCAGGAACAAACCGTACTGACGCCTGAATTTTGTCTGGGTCAGGGACGAGTATTTTTTTACCAGGTTTTGATTCATTATCTTGATTTGCCGCGGAATGCGGAGTAAAATTGAGTCATGAACACGATTAGAACGATCATAGCGATCCTGACCTTTCTCGCTCCCGCCGGTCTTCGGGCCGCCGAGCCGACCGTCGATTCTCTGGGCAACATTATAATAAAACTCGATGATAGTCCATATCAATCGTATGGCGGAATCCCAGACAGCGGCGACGAGCCGGGCATAGGGCTGGCCTTATCCGGCGGCGGAGCCAGGGGACTGGCCCATATTGGCGTGCTCAATGTCCTGACAAGGGAAAATATCAAAATCAGTTTTATAGCCGGGGTCTCCATGGGAGGAGTAATCGGAGGCCTCTATTCTTCCGGATATTCTCCCGAGGAGATCGAAAAAATCACCCGCGGCTTGAACTGGGGAAGATTGTTTTCTCCAAGCCCGTTGAGAAACAGCCTTCTCGGCACCCAAAAAGGGCTATCGGAGAAAACCCTGATTAGCATCCGTTTTGATGACTGGAAACCGGTTATCCCAAGGGCGATAACTTCGGGACAAAACCTAAGCCAGTTTCTGGAAACCCTGACAGTCCGCGGAGGTATCCGCTCGTCCATCAGTTTCGATTATCTCGAACCTCCCCTAAGAATAATATGCACCGATCTCTCTACCGGGGAGCAAGTCGTTTTATCGTCGGGAAGCTTGAGCGAAGCCATGAGAGCCACTATGGCCGTGCCGGTGGCTTTTACACCTGCCGAGATCGACCGGAAATTTCTGGTTGACGGCGGTCTGGTAGATCCTGTTCCCGTAGACGTGGTCAGGATGATGGGAGATTTCCCGGTCGTGGCGGTAAATACCACCAGCGATCTCCTGTCGGCCGAGAGCGTGGATAACCTGATCGAAATCGCCGATCAGACAACCACCATTATGTCTATGCACAGGAAACAGGAGGCTCTGCTGGCCGCTGATCTGATCATTGCTCCGGATATGGCCGGCCGGGTCTCGACCGATTTCGACAATATCGACTCCATCATCGAAGCCGGGGAAAAAGCGGCCGAAGAAGCTCTGCCGCGAATCAGGCAGCTGCTCTCCAGAAACATCATATCTACCGATAGTTCCGAATCATACATCATTACCGGTTGGAAAATCATCGGCCTCTCGGCTATGCCCATGACCTTCTTCAAAACAACTTTCGAAAATTCGCCGCGTATGTCCCGCGAGATGATAGAGTATAATCTGCATACAGCCTTGTCGACCGGATACCTGGAGGACGCTAAAGCGGTGCTGATTCCTTCCGATTCCGGCTATTTTATAGAATATCGCCTTGCCGATAACCCCCGGATAAAAGAAATAGTTTTTGAAGGCGACAAGCCTTATGACGACAGGGAACTTTACAGCCTGCTCGAAAACAAAGAAGGAATGGTATTAAACAGCAAAACCGCCCTGGCCGACAGAAAAGAACTGGAAACAAAATTCATCGGCGACGGTTACAGCCTGGCCAGAGTCTCAACTGTTTTCGATCACTCTTTCGAACGACTGGTCTTCAAGATAGATGAGGGGAGAATCAACAGAATATCGGTGGAGGGCAATCATCGGACAAAAGACTGGGCCATAAGACGGCATATCCCCTTTGATCCCGGAGATATCTATATGCAGAAATCGGCGCATGGAGGGGTGACGGATCTCTATGGAACCGGTCTTTTCGAAACCGCGCGCTTTTTGGCGGTTCCCGATACGCAGGGAGTAACCCTGCTCGTACGCGTAACCGAAAAACCGCACTATATACTCAGATCCGGCGCCAGGTACGATAACGAGTACGGCTCGAAGGTCTTCTTCGATCTGGTCGACGATAATCTTCTCGGTGACGGCCAGGAGCTTTTTACATCCACCACCGCCGGGGAGAAACAAAGATCGGTTTCCCTGAATTTCAAAGCCGACAGGATATTCAAGACTCTCTTCACCTATATTCTAACATTCGATTACAGCGAGTTCAAACGCAATCATTATTTGGAACACGAATATATCGGGCATTTCAGACAATTTTCGCATGGCGGTGAGCTTAGCATAGGCAGGCAGATTCCCAGGCTCGGCACCGTCGGTTTCGTCGGACAGTTCCGCCGTTATCGCTGGGACGAACCGGATAAAACCAGCCGGCAGGAATTCGATAAAACCAGTATCGGATTCCGTTCCAAAGTCGATACCAGGGACTCCTTCGATCTGCCGTCGACCGGAAAATACCATCTGTTCCAAATGGAATTTTCTGGCGATCTCTCCGATGACAAACCGGCTTACAGCAGACTGTTTACTTCTCTGGAATCGTATTATCCTCTTACCGAACGGCTTAATCTTCATCCGGAATTGTCCCTGGGATTATCCAGCAATTTTCTGCCGTATTTCGATAAATTCTCCCTGGGAGGCCAGACCGGTTTCCTCGGACTATACGAAGACGAAATTCTGGGAGACAAGCTGTTTTCAGGTTCAATCGATTTTCGCTATAGAGCCTTCGGCCCGGTGTACCTTTTGGCCAGATACAATGCCGGGAATATCTGGAGCAAACTGGAGAATATCAGGCTTTCGGAACTGCGCAGCGGGGCTGGGGCCGGGATCTTAATAAAATCGCCCATCGGGCCGGTATCCGGATGGTATGGCAGAACAGCCAAAGGCCTGAATGCCTTCTACCTGTCCGTGGGCTATGACTGGTAAGCTTCTAATTCCGAAAGATCTATGGCCAAATAGACTTTAGAAAATCATCCATGATCCCGTTGGCAATGAACATTTCCAGCGCCTCCCTGGTCGATTCTCTGTCCATTCCCCAGATCGATATTTTAGGGTCTTTAAACCCCTTTTCCAGTTGAATATAGAATTTATTGTCTTTGGAAAGATAAACCGGAAGCTTCTCCACCATCCTGGCAGCCGCCCTGTTGACCCCCGGACCGCCTATGGCCACAGTCGGGCAGGCCGCTATTATTCTATCATGCTCATAGAGCGCGTCGGAGATCACAATGCACTTGCGAAACGGGTGATTGCCGAACAGGGGAGACGATTCTATTGCCGATTTGAGAAAATAAGCCAGAGGCCTGTCTATCTCCTCGGGCTTTAATTCTGTCCCCACGACAATCAGTATCGTCTGGTTGACATCGATTTCCTGCATGGCTTAGTCATATATCGAGCCGCGGCTCTTGTCAAATAGTATCAAGCAAAAAGCCCCCGGCAACGGGGGCTTTTCTTGCCAATCTAACTCCGGATAATTCTCCGGATATGGTTCCCTAAAAATTCCTGAACCTGTTATAAAAGTTACGGGCGTCCATATCTTCAGGGTGACGATCATTCCAATCCTCCAGAAGCGCTTTTATATTGGCTCTCATCCTGGTTGATTCGGTTTTCAGATCGGCCGAGCCGGTTCTCAACGCCTCCAGTTCCTTCTTCTGGAACATCTGCATATACAGATCCCGGTAAAGCCTGAAAGCTATGGAGTTGTCCGGCTTGATCTTAAAAGCGCTCTTATAACGCGTCAGCGCGGAATCGTACATGTTGTTTTGATAGAAGTAAACTCCGAGGAACTGCTGATAAAGTATGATTCCGGGCCAGGCCTCTGCCGCCTCGCTCAATTTGGCGATTCCAACTGTCTTTACCGAATCCACCATAGCGCTGTCACCCAACGCTCTGTAGGTATCCTGCAGATCGATATAAATCTGATGATAATACGGCACTGTCTCGGCCGCTTTCCAGAGCACTTCGAGGGCCCGGGTCGTATCCCCTTCCTGTTTATAATAGCCGGCCAGTTCGCAGAAACGTTCAGGGAAGGTCGTGGAAAGCCCGACATTATTATCGTCCTTGTAGGCGTCAAGATCATTCTGCCCGCGATAACGGTATTCCCTAACGATAAGAGAATCGGAAACAGGTATATTGTATCTCGGCCTGGTGGAATCAGGATCGACCTTCAATACTATACCCTCGCGAATCAAGCGATCCACCAGAATCCAACGGTTGGAGACCGGAACAGAGCCGGAGAAATAGATCGGCTTGTTAAAATTGGCGATCGCGATCTGCTCGATCATCTGATCCTGAACACGCATCACCCGTCCGGTCCGGGGATCCTGTTCCGGTGTCAAGTACCTCATACGCTTTCGAACCCGGTCGAAAAACTGCTCGTTCGGACGGTAATAGATCATCGGACCCCGACGGTCGACCGGTACCCAGCTTATCTGATCGTCCTCGAGATAAAGATTTATGCCCATCTGATTCTTCAACTGAAGAATATACCAGTCGGTATTGAGCAGACTGAGATTGACTACCCGAACATCCTTCCGAACATTCTCTACCTCCTGTATATACCAAAGAGGAAACGTATCGTTGTCGCCGTTGGTGAAGAGAATAGCGTCCTGCTCGCATGACTCCAGAATATTATAGGCGTAATCCACCGGAACATAATCTTTGGAACGGTCGTGGCTCTTGTAATGAGTGCTAATGGTATTTATAGGAATCAACAGGCAGATAAGACTGCCTGCCGAAAACAGACCCAGACGCGCCGGATCGTTGATCTTCTCCGCCCCGAGTTTCAAACCATGGCCCAGGTAATAGAGCAAAGCCGACATTCCAGTACCGATCAAAACGGCATAGAGAATAAATCCCGGCGTGAAGAAATAATCCCTTTCCCTGACCTCCAGTTGAATCAGTGAACCAGGATTATCGGGATCGCCGCGGGTGCCGTCAGCGAAATTCATATACAGCACAAGTACAACCGAACCGAGAATGAAAATAATAAACAACAAAAGCGTGGGATGAAACTTGAACTTCTGTATAGCGTAATACCCGCCGCAGATCAAACCGAATACCCCGATGGCGAATAAGAAAATTCGAAGCATTCCGAAGGCGGCGTCGGACGCGTACTGATCAAGGAAATATCCGCCAAATCCGATATTCTCATGATCCCCGAACTGGTTCGAGAGCTTTCCCCGACGGTAAAACATACGGGTTATCATAGATTTCTGGCCGTATTGCTTCCGCTCGAGGAAGGAGACGAAACGCTCCCAGTTCGATGGATCGTTTTCGTTGATGTTCGGTTTCTGGACCGCCCGAACAGGGATATAAACATGAGTTGAGTAGCCCATTATAGCCACCAGGAACAACATAAAAGCCAGTTTATAATTAAGATTGGAAGGTGCCTCCTTCCTTTGTCTTCCCTTATAAACCAGGTAACCGGTAACCGCCAGACCCAGAATCATCAAAATAAGCCATATCGAATAAGAATTCTCCTGAAACCATGGGATGACTATACCTATGAAAAAATAGAACGGTACCGCGATGGAGAATAAAATCGCCCAGGTAGCCCAGAAAAACGGGTCTTTCATCTTGCTTCTATCAACTAACGCGAAATACAGCACGAATGCCGGAACTACCAGAAATCCGGTCAGATGTATCCCGATGCTTAAAAACAATAGATAAGTAATCATTATCAGGAGCTTATCGGAACCCCCGTTTTCTTTCTCGTCGGCCCATTTCACCGCCAAGTAAATCGCCAACATCATGAACAGCATGGCTAAGCCGTAAGCCTCTGTCTCCACAGCGTTAAACCAGAATGTGCTGGAAAAGGCCATTATCAATGCCGATGAAAACGCCCCTATACGGATACCTATCTGCCCCAAAAACCAGGAACCATGCTCCCCGAATGGAAGATGCTGAGAAACCCTGACAACCAAAAAATAGGCGATCATAGCCGTGAACGCCGACGACAATACTGAGATAATATTGGTATTCAAAGCGATATTGTCGAATATCCCCAGTATGATGAAGAATCGGCCTATTAAAACGAATAACGGCGTTCCCGGAGGATGCGGATTGCCCAATATATTGGCCGCGGCAATGAATTCGCCGCAATCCCAAAAAGATAGCGTAGCGGCCATAGTCTTATAGAATATGACAAAAGGAATAATAAAACTTAGCGCCCCCAACACTGTCGAGAGATATTTCAAGATTCGGGTATTCTTATCGTCCTGCGAAATGTCGCACCTCCTTCACAAAGGCAGAAAAACCATAACATAATCCAAGCCCGCTTATTTGTCAATTTCTAAATAAACTGTTAAGCCTCCGACGTTTTTGACGATATGTAATAAGTACTTAAAAAAAATAAGGAGGCCGTATGCTGGCGTGGTGCACAATCCTTTTCGTGTTGGGAATCCTGGCATTTATGGACACGATCTTCAATTACGGAGATATTTTCCGTAAGGTCAATTCCGTTGTTTTTATGCTCGTTTCTCTGGGGCTGTTGATCAGAACAAGCATGAAAATGAAAATCAAGAGAATCGAAGGGCTCATCTCCCGGATCGAGGAACTCGAAGACCAGGTTACCAGTTCAGGCAGAGTTTCTCCTCCCACTAACCATGAAAAAGTCTATTGATCAGCCGATCGGCCCTTTTGATTCGAGATAATTCAAACGTTCTCTGGCCAATTCAGTAACCGGTCCGCCGGAATATAGCTCCAGTATCCTGTCATAAGCCTCCCTGGCTTTTGACTCGGTTTCCTTGTTAAGGGCGTAGATATCTCCTGTAAATAAATAAGCCCTGTCGATGTAAAACCCCTCCGGGTAAGCCTCTATATACCGTCTGAATAGACCCAGAGCCTCCTTGTTTTCTCCGGCCTGCATGTAAAACGCCGCCGAATAAAAAAGCGCGTCCTGGGCGATTGGAGATTTTTCAAGACGGCTGTCGGTCAGGATCCGGGCCGCGTCGGATAAATGTCCTGCGGTCTGTGATCTCATGGCCGACGCGAATATCTCGTAATACGGCCTGTTTTCTTCGGTCGCCTCCATGTTGTTGAGCGCTCCCAGACGGCTTAGCGCGTTATTGGCGAAAACCCCTTTCGGGTTTTTCCGCACCAGCTGATTGTAGTAATCTTTGGCGGCGGTATAATCTCCCCGGTATAACGCTAATTCGCCCAGAAGGAAGAATGATTGCTCATGATTCTGATCCTGGATCGCTTCCGTTATAACAGAATTTAGAAGCGTCTCCGCGGGGGCGTAACGGTTCATTTTTATTTCGCAGAATGCCAACTCGACCATGGCCTGCCTTCTGAATTCCTGAACGCGAGCCCTGGTCAGCATAGTTCGCCAGGAGTTTATAGCCTGTTCGCAATCATCCTTTTCATCAGACCAGATCGAGCCGATCTGAAAACCGGCTTCGTCCTTGATCCGGTAATCCATAGCCGATTGAACCAGCGACCCGAACTCCGCCAAGGAGCTTTCTATCTGCCCGGAACTCCGTAATGAAATCGCTTTTAAAAGTAAGGCCGATTCCTTCCGGTCCTTTTTTCGGGAAACAACCAGGTACTCATCGACCGCCTCGATAGCCGTGGAATAGGCCCGGAAATCAAAACAACGTTGAGCGAAGCCGTACAACGAATTGCCATCGTCACTTCTCTTCTCGCTCAAATCCCGGAAGATGGCAAAGGCCTCTTTCATTTTACCCTGCTTTATGTAAAGATCGCCCAAAAGCTCATAGATCGGGTCCTTCGATTGAGCCTTCGATATCTCCGCTTTCACAGCCGAAATGATTTTATCCGGATCGCTGGAGTCGTCCATCATCCCCAGTATCTTTACAGATATCATGGATTGCATATACGGCGAAGAGCCCAGCTGGTTCATATACTCCCGTACGGCGTCGGGATAATCCCCCTGCGATACGAATATCCCCGCCAGTTCCTGGGAGAATAGAGCCGGATCGTTTGTCTCTTTTCTACCCCGCAAATATATATCCCTGGCCCCGTTATAATCGCCGTAACGCAGTTTGTAAGCGGCCACGTATATATATACAGCCTTATTGTTCTTACCGGTTTCCAACGCCAGATTCCAGAGAGAATCGGCCGCCCGGGAATCGTCGACTAAAAATCTGACATTCCCCAGTTCGGCCAAAAGCAATGGATTACCCGGCGATTTGGTCATCTGGCCGATAATCAATCGCTCGAGTTCAGGATACATTTTCGATTCGAGATATACTATTTTATATAATGATTCGATCTGGGGCGTCTCTCCGGCTATCCCTTTTAAGTTATCAAGATAAGCCAGAGCTCTCGGGAAATCCCCGATTCTGATCAGGCTGTTTACCGTTCTCAGTTCCTTATTGATATAATCGCGGTCCGGCGGGAATTTGATCTGCCCGTAAGCCGAAGTCAGTGAAAATCCCCAAAACAGGCATATGGCGAAAATCTGAAAGAGAATCATCCTAAGGCTCAATCTGGCTTCCCCCGGTCTGCAAAGATTTGAAATACATCTTGATCAACTGCTCGTATTTCCTCGGGTATTTCTCTTCCAGCGCGTTCTTTATTATCCCGAATAAAGGATCGTCGTCGGTTGAAAAACCGTCCGGCAGGGCCGGGCCGCGACGGACTATATCCACACCCTGCTCCGATTTTCTTTTGGTCGTGAATTCTCTCCTGTGAACCGATTTCTGCGCGTCCAGAAGCCTCGATAATATCTTTTCCTGACGTTCGATGGTTTTGCGGTCGACCTTCCTCGACGACAGGTCTTCGGCTACCTTCTTCATCTCTTCACCGAGCTCCTCCAGCCGTCCCAGCATGTTGCCTCGGTTGCCCATCTGGTCGTTCATCTCCTGCAGTTGCCGGCGTAAAGCGTCCTGCTGGGCGGCCAGCTGCGCCAGCGACTGCTGCTGCCCCTGAGACATCGGCATGCCTGGTTGAGGCATCTGCATCATGGTTTGCTGGTTGATACCCGATTGAGACTGCGACATCTGACCCATCTTCTCCATCATCTCCGACATTCCCGACCCTGAACAACTGCTGCTGACATCTTTCTGCGCCTGTATAAGATACCAGACAGCCATATTCATCGAAGCCATAGCAGATGTCCCGCTGATCAGAGCTTTTTGAGCCTGCCGGTCGTCAAGGCCGCCCGTGGCGCTGGATAAATCCTCCAAAACCCGACCCATCAGGCTGAACAAAACAGGGTTGATAAATACGGTCTCCTTGGAGACCTCGGAGATCAGATTAGCTATTCGGCCTGAAGCCGACTCGATATAGGCCTGGGAAGCCGCCAGCGATCTTAAGGTCTCGCCGGTTTTTTCTCCGCCTTTGACTTCATTTATCAGGTTTTCCTGACGGTCGGAAAGATATAGCAGATCCTCGGCCGCTTTTCGCAGTTTCTCCACAAGATCGGATTTCGTCTGCTCCTGCATTTTCTGCTGGGCGTTCTTCATGGCCTGCGCCAGATTCGTCAAATTCTCTTCCAGCCTTTTCCCTTTTTTCTTGCACTCGCTCTTGGACCCTTTGCACATTGAAGAATTCATATCGGAAAAATCCGATGGTATCTCCGGATTATTCAGCTGGCTGCCTATTTCGGCTTTGTCCTCATCCGCCATCGCACCGGTATCCTGATCCATCCGCAGAAACTCCTGGAACTGCTGCTGCAGAGAGCCAAACTGATTCTGATTCATTTGCTGTGATTGGCTCAGATCGGATAGTGAATTCGAATCGGCAGCGTTTTCCACATTTTCATTAATCTCCAGCTGATCGTCGAGAATCTTCTGAGCCAGCTTGGTCAAAAGGTCCATCTTCTGTTCCAGGGCCAGCTTCTTGAGAAGAGAAAGAGAACGATCCAGATTTTCGAGAAATTCCTCGGCCGACATCTGAAAATTCTCCATCGCCTTTTTCATTTCATCGGGATCCATGTTCTGGAGAGCTTCCTGCAGTTTACGCATCGCTTCCTTGAATTCCGGGGGAGCGATCTCCTCCATGAGCATCTGCAATTCCTGCATCTTCTCGGCAATCTCTTCGCCGATCAGGCTGTTTTCCTCCAGCCTGTCCAGGTTCTCCTGCATCTCCGAGGCCAGCTGTTCCATCTTTTCGGCAATATCTTTCTGCTTTTCCATAACGCTTTTAGCTTCCTGTTGAGTCTCCCATTTGACCTCAGTGGCCTTGAGCAGCTCGCGAGCCATCTCGTTGACTTTCTCCTGAAGCTCTTTCTGGTCTTTCAGGGCTTCTTCCAACGTCTGTATCTGGTCTTCCTGGGCTCCTTGAACTTCCGCCAATATCTCGTCCAGATTGGGCAGACGGGCGGTGAATGTTCTGCTTTTGGTCCATTTCGGACCGGAAATATTATCGTTGTCGCTGACCTCGACATAATAATTGATCATATCTCCCGGCAACGGACCTATCTCGTTTATTTCCCAACGGATACCGATCTGCTGTTCCCGGTTGCTTTTGTCGGCCATAGCTATCGACTTTTTCGTTTCCTCCGATGTTCTTCCCTCAGAGACTAATTGCCATACCAGGTTCATCCTGCCAAAACCGTAATCATCCGATATCGCCATCTCCAGAGGCAGTATCATCTGCTCGTTTAGATCCACGTCGATACCGGGAAAGATAATCTCCACCGAGGGCGGATAATCATCTATGATCTGCACATCATACCAGATAGGCTCGGGGTTTGTTCTGCCCGCCTGGTCTTTGAGCATCACCGTATAACGTCCTCCGCGGGTTACTCTGAATTTCCCGGAAACGGTTTGGTCTTCGGAATTCAGCCTGACCTCCGTGGAATCGTCAAAAAGAAGACGGGCCTCCATCGATGGCTTATTAGTTTTGCCCGATAGATTTACGGTCGAGCCTTTCAATGCCGAGACATTCCCCTCATTGGGACCGCCTTCGATATCCGGCAGGCCGGAGTAGTCGGGAGAATCTATCCGGAGATTGAGATTGACCAGCCGGGGAGGATCGACGATTTCGATATGGCTGGTCGACGATATAATATCCCCCGACCGGGCATAGATTTCGACAGATCGCTTTATTTTGCCGAAAGTAAATTCGAAAACCGATGAGCTGTCCTCGCCTGAAAGCTCCATCGGTTCGTATGCCCAGTCGCCGTTTTCAAATTTGAAATACAAATCCACCTTGCGTGGCGTTTTGCCCAAAGGAACTGCCATAACTGTCAAATCGCTGTTACGGTAGAACTCGCTGTCTGATGGCTGCAGCGCTAATGAGAAATCCGGCGGCCGGGTAAAATCAGCCCCCGGATGAGCGAATAAAAGCCAGGACTGTTTTACCGCAGTCGGGTTTATCAAAATTCCGAGGGCCGCGGCCAGGGCCATTATGCCGACCTTCAGCGATGTTGCCTTGAGCGGCTTCTTATCGATTATCGCCTCGGCATCGATATCGGCTATTATACCGCCGGCTTCATCTATGGTTTTTTCGATCAGCTCGAGAGAATAATTTTCCCTGTTTTCAACAGCCTTATCATATAGTTCCAGCGCGGCGATCAGCCTGGATTGAAATTTACCATAATGACTTTCCAGCATCCTGGCTATCGGAAGAAGACCCCGCCGATTAACAAAAGGCTGGAAAACGCCGAAATACCCGGCCGCGATTATCAGGCCCGCCATTACCAGATCGATAATCGCCCTGACTGTCGACCCGGGCCAGAATATCAGGGTTATCACGATCAGAATTCCGAATATTATCAGGCAAAGCCCTGCCGCCCGGACAGCCCCTCTGATCGAATCGAGCAAAGCCAGCCTGGTTCTCAAAGCCTCCAGCTTTTCTAATATTCCACGGTATTCCGACTTTTGTTCGGCCATAACGGTTCCTAATTAGTTAACGCGTAAGCCACTAAATTTGCTCCCATTTTCAACGCGGCCAGCCTTTTTTCAGGAGGATCATTATAGACCGAACCGTCCTCCCAGCCGTCCCCGATATCCGATTCATAGGCGAAAAAGACGCATAAACGGTCGCCAGAGAAAATACCGTATCCCCTGGGAAGCTGATCGTCATGCTTATGGATTTTCGGCAGCCCGTTGGGGAAATCATAGAGTATATGATATACCGGATGCGAAAACGGGATCTCCACGAACTCTTTATCCGGAAAAACCTTCTTCATCTCACGTCTTATGGCATCGGCCAGGCTGTAGCTGTCGTTGGCCAGAAGAAAGCCGCCGTTCTCCAAATAAGTTCTCAATGCCGAGACATCGTCATCCGAAAATGAGATATTGCCGTGTCCGGTCATAAACAGAAACGGATACTTGAACAGCTCCGGGTCGGACGGTTTTAAAGTTACCTCGGTATCTTCGATCTTAATCGACGTGTTTTCTTTGATGAATCTGTGCAGGTTGGGGATGGCCGAACGGCCCCAATACCAATTGCCGCCGCCGTCATAACGCAGCCTCGCAACCGTAACCGCCGATGAAACTATGGTCTGCTTCGGCTGACCGTCGGATACGGCGGATGCCATAACTATCAGGAGTAATGTCGGCAAAACGTTTTTCATCTGTTCTTTATACGAAAAAGCCCTCGTTTTGTGCCCGATTGAAGATCGCCCGGGTCAGGAACATGACGAATATCTTTCATCATTCAAGATAGGTAATCGGCTGAATAAGTCAATACGGGATTTACAATTCGATGTTCTTTATCGAGACAATACTCTCTGTTCGCCGGATGATGGTTTTGACGATAAGATCAGGACTCATCAAATCTACCGCGGATTAATCGATCTAAGATATTCCCCCAGGTAGGCCGGAGTATCGTCGATAGTGGGAAGGAATAACGATCCGGAGATCCGGTATTCATCATTTTTAAAGCCCTCGACTGTATTATCGATCAGGTTCCTGTGAGTGATTTTCGTCCGCGAGGCGGTGGCCGATTTCGAGCTTATGGTTATGGAATGGGCCTGGTAGGTAGCCAGTATCTTTCCGTCGCTGGTATCCTCGACCGGGATCGATGTACCGAAGTGCGGCGATTCCAGGTTTTCGGTTTCGATTCCCATAGCCGATGCTAAAAGCACAGCCCCGTCGCCGACACCGAGAAGCGGCCGTATGCCGATCATTCGTTCGATCCGGGGGATGATAATCTTCCGGTTTTCGGCCGCCGATGGTCCTCCGGCTATTATAACTCCATCGGGATGAAGGGGTACCAGGTCTTCCGGGATCGAGTTCGGGGGGGCGATTCGAATTCTGCAGCCCAGGGTTCGCAGGCCCCGCAAAAGATTATAGCTGGCCCCAAAATCCCAGACTACAATATTATATTTTTCCGTCGGCAACTCTCCGGTGGTCAGATCCCAGTAAAACTCATGCGGAGCCGATACCGATTTAAGATCTTCCCGATCATAGGAAACGTCCCGGCCGGCGTTATTTATGGCTTTATCGCGGTCGATATCGATCCCGCCTGTCGATGGTCTCGAAAAATCGAGCGCGTCCCTCAATAAATCGCGCCGATCGGGGATGAATCCCGATACGCGGTTGGCTTCGAGATAACTTCCCAGTCCGTCGCCGCAATCGCTTTTTTCCTCTTTCCTGATCGAGCCCAAAAATACCAGGCCGTTCAGATGAGGCATAAACGATTGTATTTCGTCCGGGGCGGGTCTGCGGTCGTCGGCATAAACCGAATCGGTAATGACTATTTTCTTCTGGTACGCCGGATCGGTCAGAATATCCCAGCAAAATCCGACAGAATGAAAACGAACAATCTCACCGGAGCAGGGACCTTCCCAGCCGATATATCGGCCGGAGAAAACGCCTACGTCTTTTACAGCTAAATATCCTCTCATCGAGTTTGATTCTATCTTCGCCGCGGCGAATTGTCAATTCTTTTGACTTCACTTTCGATCTTTTTTTAGATGTTCCTTTGGGCTTCCTCTAATTTTATTTGGAAATCTATTGTCGAACTATCCGAAAAAAAATCGCTTGACTTATAATCGGATAAACCGCATTATGTCGTCGATTTAGGATGTTCATGGCCGGTGAAAAGGACGAAATCGAACTTTGAATAACTGGAACCCGATGAATTCCAATACCCGATCGACAAATGATCCATTAGTCGCTTTCAAAACTATATTAAACTGGTCGGCGGTTTATTAATGTATCGAAAACTACTGTTTTCCGCTTTCTTTATCGTAATCCTGCCATTGGTGGTTTGGATGATCCATAGCGGATCCGGACAGTCAAGCGTCTCATACCCGCCCTACGATCTTGCGGCCATGTCAACCCCCGGAGACACCGCCGGATCGGTTACCCTGAATTGGTTTATTCTCGACGGGGACACGCCGGAAGCGGATTCATTTCCCGAGTATAAAATTCTAAGATCTATCGCGGCCGAAGGCCCCTTTGAGGAAATCGCGATAGTCGGGTTTTCCTCGCCTCGCGCGACCCTGAAATCAAGACAATATAGAGATTTCGCGGTTACCGCGGAAACCGCCTATTATTATAAGGTATCATGTACGCTCCGAGATTCCATGATCGAATCCAATATCGCCGGGCCGGTAAAATCCTCCGCTTCAGCGGGGGAGATCAATCTCGCTGTGGCCGACGAAGCCTTATTGTTTCCGCCCACCCAGCTCAGAGCTTTCGATTCTCCCAATGATGACGGTCACTACATTACTCTGGAATGGAAAATATCGCCGAACGATGTCTTCCGAAGCCTGAAATTCAACGGCTACGACATCTACCGCTCCGCTGGTCCCGACGGTCCCTTCGAAATCATCGGCGACCTCACCGGAGGCGTCTCCGATCCGTCGAGGGGTGTTAAAATATTCTCCGATGGCAACAACGTGCAAGACGGCGTGGAATATTACTATTATGTCAGCTCCAAATGGGATGGACAAACCGCCGCCTCGGAAATAGCCGGACCGGTTGTCTCCGGTCAGCAATGGTTCCATACCGGCCGAGGCGTATCTCTGATCCTTCTGGGAATCCTGATATTCAGTATCCTCTTTTATATTAATCAGGCCAAGAGCGGAAAAGAGCTGTTCATCAGGAAGATCGCCGGTCTGGAAGCGGTCGATGAAGCGGTCGGGCGGGCGACAGAGATGGGCAAAAAAGTATTTTATGTACCCGGCACTCAGGATATGGATAATGTTCAAACCATCGCCGGACTTACAATCCTCTCCAGAGTGGCCAAATTAACCGCCGAATACGAAACCCGCCTTGAGGTACCTGTTTCCCGTTCCCTTGTTATGGTGTCTGCCCGGGAGGTCGTCAAGGAAGCGTATCTCAATGTAGGGCGGCCCGATTACTATAATGATGATATGGTCTATTATCTGACCGACGATCAGTTCGGTTACGCGGCCGGTGTGGACGGCATGGTGGTTCGTCAAAAACCGGCCACCATATTTTATCAGGGCGCTTTTTACGCCGAATCCCTGATCCTGGCCGAAACCGGAAATTCCATCGGGGCTATCCAGATAGCCGGTACGGCCATGCCAGCGCAGCTTCCCTTTTTCGTGGCCGCCTGCGATTATACATTAATAGGCGAAGAACTTTTCGCCGCCTCGGCCTATCTTTCGCGCGAGCCGAAACTGCTCGGATCGCTAAAAGGCCAGGATATCGGCGGCAAACTGGTATTTTTAAGTCTGGCCATTATTTTTATTATTCTGATTACTCTTCTTCAAAAGCAGGGTATTTCCACCGAGATGATCAGGGTGTTCGAAGTCCATTAGGACGGGAGTGAACGGTTGAAAAGAGAAATTCCGTTAATATTAACCGCCGTTGTAGGCCTGACATTTGTCGTTCAGTTCTTCGTTCCACATTACCCGTTGGGATTCATGGCCGATATGTTCTCGGATTGGTTCTCCATCATTGCCGCCTGCGCCATCTGGCTGGGAGCCTTGAATCTTCTGAAGATCTCGCTCAATAAGATCTATAAGAAGGATAAAGACCGCTTCTACGCTGTTGTTACCATAATCTCCTTTTTGCTTATAGTCATTGCCGGCTTCTTCTTCTCCGGCGGCAGAAGGTTCCAGGAGCCGGGGACCAGTTTCGACTGGCTTTATATCAACGTTTATTCTCCGCTTTCAGCTACCATGTTCGCCATGCTGGCGTTCTATGTCGCCTCGGCATCATATCGGGCGTTCAGAGCCCGCAACGCCCAGGCTACGATTCTGCTGCTGGCCGCGTTCGTGGTTATGATCGGACGGACGCCTTTCAGCGACTGGCTAAGCGGAGTGTTCTTTTTGCCAGAAGGATGGCAGATTTCCAATCTCTCCAATATCATCATGAATTTCTTTAATGTCGCCGGCCAGAGAGCTATTATGATCGGAATCTCCCTGGGACTCATATCCACAGCCCTCCGGGTAATTCTCGGGATAGAGCGGACCTACCTGGGAGGCGATTAGGATGCAGAGAATATTTGAAAAACTCCTGGCTATCGACCGCCGGATCATATTCCTGGTAATCTTCCTGGCTCTCAGCATTCCGATTTTCCTCGGCATAAAAATCAATATCAAGGTCACCGACGAGGTGCAGATATTCTACGACGCTATCAGCAGCCTCCCGTCGGGATCCAGGATCATGGTCGCCTGCGATTACGATCCCGGCTCCGAACCGGAGCTGCAGCCGATGGCCGAATCCGGTTTCCGTTACTTCATACAAAACAATCTCAGGTTCGTGATCATCGGACTCTGGCCGCAGGGGCCGATGCAGGCCAATAAGGCGCTTGTCTCTATTAATGAAGCCAAAGACGAATTCATCGTGGAAAACGGTGATACGCTGTATTTCGGAACCGACCTTATTGTCGTCGGCCCGGATACAGCCAGATACGGAATCGATTTTGTCAACCTCGGTTTCCAGGCTGGAAACGAATTGGTTATTCAGAGGATGGGATCGTCCATTAAAGCCGCCTTCGCTTCCGATCTAAGGTTGGGAAAACCTATTGAAGAATTTGATATAATGAGAGGACTCAACCAACTTTCCGATTTCGATTTTATTTTCAATCTCTCCGCCGGTTACCCAGGCACGGTAGAGTGGGTCCAGTTCGCGGTCGATAGATTCCATGTCGCCTGCGGAGCCGGAAATACAGCCGTACAGGCTCCCCAGGTCTATCCTTATCTCGACAGCGGTCAGTTGTCGGGTCTGATGGGAGGCATGAAAGGCGCCGCCGAGTTGGAAAAGGTTGTCGGGCATAAGGCCAAGGCTACCATGTTTATGGTCAGCCAGACAGCCGCTCATATCTTCGTAATATTATTTATTGTCATCGGGAATATCGCTTATTTCGCCACCCGGGGTAAATCAGGCAGGAAAGGCTAGTAAATAATGCACTTATCCACAGAATTCGGTGTCTGGGTTGCCGCTTTCCTGACCATAGGAATAACATCGTTTCTCTATAAGGATAATCCTTTCTATAAATTCTGCGAAGCTTTGTTCGTGGGGATTTCTGCCGGATACTGGTTCGTATCGCTTTATTTCCAGAATCTTCTGCCCAAACTTTTCGATAATCTCGGGATTACCAGAATGCTCGGCTTATCCGAGGATAACGGCGCCATTCAAAATATCTTAGCCGGACAATGGGATGAGCGGATATGGTATGTTCTGGCCGGTATTCTTGGGCTGATGATGCTGATGCGTCTGTTCCCCAGTATCGGATGGATCTCCCGCTGGCCGCTGGCCGTCGTTGTCGGTTCCACCTCCGGACTCTATATGATCACCTATTTCCAATCCAACTTCCTGAGCCAGCTTCAGAAAACCGTAATTCCTCTTATAGATCTGAATAAAATTTCGGCCCTGGCCGCCGGCGGATCTCTCGATAATTATTTCGCCGCTTTCCTCGGAAACCTGGTCCTGGTCATCGGCACTTTGACCGGTCTGGCCTATTTCTATTTTTCCAAGGAGCACAAAGGGGCCTTCGGTTTCAGCGCCAAAATCGGTATCTATTTCCTGATGGTAACTTTCGGAGCGTCATTCGGCTATACGGTCATGTCTCGTATGTCCCTTCTGATCGGACGATTGTATTTCCTCTTCGGCGACTGGCTCGGCCTGATCCGATAATATAATCCGCGTTTCAGGGGCTTCACCCTGACTTTATTCAAAAACTATCAAAAGGAATATCGAATTTTCATTCTGATTTGTATAAGGCATAGTGAACGGATAGGAAAGAATCCGGCGGTGATGAAAGCTGATGAAATCAAAGAAGTTATGAGTTGTAGTATTTTAAGCTATGTTTTAACGGACTAAAATGGTAAATTGGTATTGTACGATTATTAGTAAGAGGGTTCGCCCGGCAATGACCAGCGGCAATTCAATTAGGTTTACAGAAGCCGGGACCTTAGCTGGTAAACAGGTCTCATAGATAAAGGGGATGATCATGGAACAGGCTAAAGATATTCTGGCGGGAAAACGTCTGACCTACGTTACGCCCGGGATGACCGTTATGGACGCGGCCTCCAAGATGACGGCGGCCAAGATCGGGGCGGTTGTAGTTCTGGAAGACGGTAAACTGAAAGGCATATTCACCGAACGGGATATTTTAAATCGCGTGGTCAGCGCGGGCAAGGATCCCAAAGAAATTAAGGTATCCGAGATTATGACCACCAATGTGGTTGTGTGCCAGGCCGCCGATTCCTATGAAACCTGCCTGGCTATGATGAAGCAGGTCGGATGCCGTCATATGCCCATCGTTGAGGAAGACAGACTGCTCGGTATCCTGTCTATAAGAGATTTGTTGAAGCATCATATCTCGGTGAAGGACGCTGAAATCAAGATGATGACTTCGCTCTATCAATATCAGCCGCCGACGATGGATCATTAGCTGTTGATCCCGGCTGCCAGAAAAATAGTGCGGTGATCGCTCGATTATATTATCTTGTTCGTCGCGATTCCGGTAGAGCGGCCAAATAATCCTCTTTCGGCGCGAGCATGATTCGGAATCGTTGAAAACAAAAAACAGGTAACCACTTTCGGGAATAAAACCTCGAATCGATTGTATTGATCGCGATGACGGAATTCCTGAAAACCGGAAAAGAGTTTGATGATCCAGCCCGGTAAAAAAATCCCGATGTTCGCGATTGTAACCCTGCTTTCGGTCCTATCCGCGTACATCGCACAGGCTCAACCTCCGCATTCTCATATGACCTTTGTCGATCCCGATTCGGTGTTCGTATTCAAATATAGCTCTCTTGCCCCTCAACCCGGCCCCCCGGAAAATCTGGCCGCGGCTGATTCCCCAAACGACGCCGGAGGAGCTATCTCCATCAGCTGGAGCAAGGCTCCGGGAGATAATACCATATTCAATTCTGTAGATGGTTATCTGCTGTATCGTTCGGCTTCTCTCGATGATGGCTTTTCGTTTTTAACCAGGCTTCCGGCAGGCTCTACCGGTTATTCCGATTCCGATCCCGATCTGAAAAACGGAGAAAATTTCTATTATCAGGTCGCCGCTCTTTACGGCCGTGATACTCTCTATGCCGAAACAGCCGGACCAGCGGTTCCCGGCGCCCAGTTATTTCATACCAAGAGAATTCTGGTTTTATTATTCATGGCCCTGTTTTCCGGGACAGCTCTGTATCTCATAAATCTCGCCAAACGAGGCGGAACCTTGTATGTACGCCCCATCCCGGGTATCGACGCTGTCGATGATGCCATAGGTCGAGCCACGGAAATGGGACGGCCGATCCTGTTCGTGCCCGGATTGGGAGAGGCTTCGAGGGTGGCGACCATCGCCGCTTTTACTATTCTGGCCAGGGTGGCCAAAAAGGTTGCTGAATATCAAACCAGGATTATCGTGCCTAATTACGATCCGGTCGTCATGACCATCTGCCAGGAGGTAGTCAAGGAAGCTTATTCCTCCGCCGGCCGGCCCGACGATTACGATCCCAAAGATGTTTATTTCGTTACCCAGGATCAATTCCCGTATACCGCTTCGGTTAATGGTACCATGTTGAGAGAAAAACCGGCCACTAATTTCTATATGGGGATGTTTTATGCCGAGTCGCTGGTTCTGGCGGAGACCGGTTTTGTCTCAGGATCGGTCCAGATAGCCGGAACAGATCAGCTCATTCAAATACCGTTTTTTGTGGCCGCCTGCGATTATACGCTGATGGGCGAGGAGCTTTACGCGGCGTCAGCCTATCTCTCACAGGAACCTCAACAGTTGGGGACCCTGAAAGCTCAGGACTGGGGGAAAATCATGGCTATAACCCTGATGCTTATCGGTTCTATTGTTTACCTCTTTGACAGCGGAGCCGGGGAGGCTCTGAAAAACTGGGTAATAGGCGGCTGATTATTATGATGAATATGATACATCGCCGAAGAAAGCGCGGCCAGAGATGAGAAGAGAAGTACCTCTTGTGATCGTCTTTATCTGCGGGGCTTTTATGGCCCTGCAGTATTTCGTGCCTCATAATATCTCCGCGGTCATATACCAGAACGCGCTCAACTGGACTATCATTATCGGTATTTTTACCCTGGCGGTCGGAATTGGCTCCCTGGTCAATCTCCATTACGACAAGATCTCCAGGCGCAAGGAGAAATGGCCCTATTCCCTGGTAACTATAGGGGCGCTGGTTTTTATGACCGTTCTCGGATTATCGTCCCCTGAGGCTGTCCAGGACCCCAGAGGACTTTTCATGAAGATGTACTTTTATGTCCTCTCGCCGGTGCAGGCCACAATGTTCTCTCTGCTGGCGTTTTTTATCGCTTCCGCCGCCTACAGAGCGTTCAGGGCCAAGACTGTCCTGGCAACTCTCCTGTTGGCCTCGGCCGTAATAGTTATGCTGGGCAGAATACCTGTCGGCGACGCCTTAACCGCCTGGATGCCGGAGGGGACGAGAATCTCCGATCTCGCCAGGTACATTCTGGACTATCCCAATACTGCCGCCAAACGGGCTATATATATTGGGGTCGGTTTGGGTGTGGCCGCCACCTCGCTGAAGATCATACTTGGGGTAGAGAGAACCTGGCTCGGGGGAGGTAAATAATGGCCGCCGGATTCTGGAATAAAATGCTCAATCTGGACCGTCGATGGGTCTATCTGGTCATAGGCGCGGCCACTTTTTTCCCGATGCTCACAGTGATACGTCTGCCGATCAAAATCACTCCCGAAGTGCAATCGGTCTACGATCGGCTCGAATCTCTGCCGAGGGGAACTATTATAATGCTGCCGATGGAGTATTCGCCTGATACCATGGCCGAACTGCAGCCGATGGCCAAAGCTGTTTTAAGACATTGTTTTTCCAGAGGCATCAAAGTTATCACCACCGCTCTTCAAATTCAGGGAGTTCTCCTGATCGAACAGGATTTGCGGACTGTTGCCGCTGAATTCGATAAAACTTATGGCGAAGATTATGTTTTCCTGGGCTATAAGCCGTATCCCGATATCGTCATCCTGAATATGGGAGAAAATTTCCGCAAACCGTTCCCCAAAGACTATTATAACAATAATCTCGACGAACTGCCTATGATGGCCGGAGTGAACAACTACTCGAACGTCGACTGCATCGTGAATATCAACGCCACGTCGGGTGTCGATTCCTGGATCAACAACGCCAACGGCCGTTACGGGGCGCCGCTGGCCCTGGGAGTTACCGCCGTCATCGCCACCGATTATTACGCCTTTTTGCAGTCGAAGCAGATTTTCGGACTAATGGGCGGCCTCAAGGGCGCGGCCGAATACGAAAAGCTCATCGGGCGTCCCAAAGATATCGCCAACAGGGCCATGACCTCGGTCTCTGTCGCCCACATCTTCATAATTATTTTCATCATCATCGGAAATATCGCTTTTTTCGCCACCAGGAAAAGGATTTAGACAGGTATTATGGAACAGATTTCTCTCGGTACATTGATCTGGATGACTGTCGCGGCTTTTCTGACCCTCAGCATTTTCTCGTTTCTCTATCGCGATAACCCGTTCTATAGATTCGCCGAACATCTGATAGTCGGAATCTCAGCCGGTTACTGGATAGCTATACTATATCATACATCCCTGACCGACCTCTGGATCGAACCTCTGGTCGATTCGGTTTCGGCCTTCGGAGCCGCCGGAGGATCCATTCCGGCCAAAATCGGGATATTGCTGGCAAATCTGACTCCCGGTGTTATCGGGTGTTTGATGTTCACCCGCTTTTTCAAGAGCAAGGCCTGGATCTCCCGCTGGCCCATCGCTTATTATCTCGGAATCTCCGCCGGAGTAGCCTTGCCGCTGTATATTCAAAGCTTCGTAATTCGGCAGGTGGCGGCCAATATGTTCAATCCGGTCATAATATATAACACTATCGTCTCCGACCTCTCCACTTTATACTATTATGGAAACAGTATGATGGGAATCTGGACCGGCATCGGAGATATTATTATATTATTAGGGTGTGTTTGCGGACTTGCTTATTTTTATTTCTCTGCTGAACATACTGGTGTCCTGGGCGCGGCGGCTAAAATCGGAATCTGGACCCTGATGATAGGATTCGGCGCTACTTTCGGATATACGGTCATGGCCAGGATTTCTCTCCTGATCGGTAGATTCAACTTTCTGATCGATTGGGTTTCGGCTCTGGGAAATTATTTTAACCTTTAGGGGATACCGTTATTTCTCCTGAAACACCATAGTTGGCCGGCGATGAAAGCCGTATTACTTTCCATAATAATAGCGATTTCCGGAGTTCTGCTTCCGGCGAATCCCGCCCGGGCGGCCGGGGCCATTTGCATTCTGGATAGCGCTGATATCGATATAAAGGGAAACCTGACAGCTACGGTAAAAATCCATAAGAGCTTCGAAATTTACTCTGAAGACGGCTTCGATTACGCCGAGCTGGCGGTACCGATCAATGACTATATCGAAATCGATGATATCAAAGGATACACTCTTTTGCCTGACGGTCGAAAGTTCAAGCTCAGATGGAACGATATACGCATGCTCTCGTCGCCTGAAGCGGCCCGGTTCGGAGGAATTCAGGTCGCCCTGATCTCACTAAGATTCCCGGTTCTCGGCGCCAGACTGTACTATGAATATAAACTGAAAATAAAAAGCCTGCTTTATCTCCCGCGTTTCGAAAGAGACCCCTCATGCTTTACCAATAGATTCACCATTCGCGTAAGGTGGGATAACCGGGTAAAACTCAATTTCGATTCATCGGGCCTTGAAAGCGAATCCGCTGACAACATCAGGATATTCCATGCCGATAACCTGCCGGATCTTCCTGCAGAGCCGAATTCCTGCCCCGACAGCGTCTATCTATATTTAAGCTCCGAGACATTCATATATAACGGAATCGAATACGATTGCCGTTCCTGGTTCGACGTGGCACGTTTTTTCGCGGGATTAAGCTCCGATACTGAAACATCCCTGTCCGAGGCCGGCGATCTGGCCGCTATAGTGGTTGATGATTCTCACGATCATGCCGACAGCCTCGACTCAATATTCAGGTTTGTCGCCGATTCTGTAATCTATTACGCTCTCGAAATAGGCAAGGGGGATTTCAGCCCGCATAAATGCGACGATATTATATGG
This sequence comes from Candidatus Zixiibacteriota bacterium, assembly GCA_024641335.1. Lineage (GTDB taxonomy): Bacteria > Zixibacteria > MSB-5A5 > UBA10806 > UBA10806 > JAHEDG01. Next base: position 56,312 of record JAHEDG010000008.1, on the reverse strand, counting down.
AGAGGTTTCGGAGATTGCAAAGACCAGGCTGTATTGATCAGCGCCATGTACAGGTCTATCGGCATCGAGTCTTATCCCGCTCTCATATCGACCTACGGACACCCGGACGTCAGGGATCTTCACCCCTGGCCCGGGTTCTTCGATCATGCCGTGGCTGTGATCAGGGATAATGGACGAGAATTCATACTCGATCCCAGTGATCAATCCTCGACCTTCGCCTTCGCGCCATTAAGGCTCAGAGGCAGAAGCTATCTGGCCACCGACGGCTATTCAGGACTAAGGGTGGTTCCCGACGGCCCTGATCCGGACGCTCTTATCTCGTGGTGTTTCGACCTTTCGGGAAAATCAGATAGTACGCTGATAGTAGATTTAAATATCGTTTTAGCCAACGACGCCGCGGGCAAGTATAATACGTTGTTTAGAGATAATAATAGAAACGTTCTAGCCGACGAAACCGGAATGTTCCTAAGGGAATCGGGATGGAAATTCTCTTCCGAGGATTTCATTGTCAGAAAAAATTCCGCCGATTCGCTGATCATTGGCGGCTATTTTACCATAGCCGCAGGGGATTACGATAATTCCCGCGGTGTTTCTCTCGGATCGCCTCTGGTTGCGTTTCTTCTGGATGAAATCTTTACCGATGTTCGGGATGGTACGTATTGCGGCCCCGCTTCCATCAGTCTCGAAGAAACCGTCAGAATTCCCGGAGCCTCCGGTAACATGATCGACGCTCCTGAATACCGGGACAACTGGGTCCGGGAAAATTTCGAGTTTCTGGATGAAATGTCGTTCGATCTGGATAACGCGGTGTTTCATCGACGATACTTGTTTTCGGGCGGGATTATTCCGGCCGACGATTATAACGCTTTCCGGGATTTTATTCTCTCCCGCAGGAATCAACGTCATGTCTTTATATCGAAGTGACCGGAATGGGATAATTCCCCGTTTTGTATTAAGTCTTGTTTTGTCGATTATATTCTTCCCGAACGCGGCGAAAGCCCAGCCCCTGTATGAAGAGCTTATGGGATATTATACGATGGTATATGACTCTACTCATATCTGGCCGGACGGCAACGGGGGTTATGATTATGTTCGATATTATAAATCTGAAATCGTGCTGGCCGAACGGGGCCGAACAGCGCTTTCCAGAACCGCCACTCCGGTGCTGGGAAAAAACGATCGAATCGATATCAAGGCCTTTACCGTTCTGCCCGACGGAGAAATATTCCAGTCGGATGAGGAAGATATAGTAACCCGGAACATTACCGACGACAGCAAAAGGATCTTCATTAATTTCCGTCATGCCGAGCCGGGAGCCGCCCTTCATCTGGAATGGACTATCAGATCCACGGACGCCAGTATTGCCGGCAAAAGATTTTTTGGAAAGACCATCCCTGTGGATTCCGCCATAGTCGTATTAACTATCCCGGATTCATGGGTATTCAAATTCGCCGTCTCACCGGCTTTTCCCGCCTATGAGATCAGAGAGCGATTTAAGGGAATCGGAGGTTCCGGCGGAATTAAATATAAGTGGATAGCCGCTGATGTTCAGGGTCTCTACGACGAGGAGTTTTCCCCGACCTTCGAGGAAATTATCCCCGGCGTATTCTATTCTCTTTACCTGGACAGAAACTGGCCTGATCCCGAAACTCAAAAAGTAGACTGGCTCCTGATTTCCCGGCTTTATGGTGATAAACTGGAGAATTTCCTCGAATCTGGATCTTCTCTCGATCCGGTAATCGATTCGCTCGAAAATGTCTCCGGAGACATAAGACACAAAGCGGCCGGGGCGTTCACCTGGGTGAGGAGAAATTTCAGATCCCAGTATTCCGATGTCACCCTGGCGCGGAGCGTTGACGACGCTATCGAAAAACGGCGCGGCACCCAAGGCAATAGCGCCGCCATTCTATATGGATTGCTCGAGGATCTGAATGTACCATGCGGCTTATATTTGACAGCCACCCGCAATGTCACCGCGCCCCTCGACGAGCTGCCTGCCCTGTTCTGGTTTGACAGGCTGATAGTCGCCTGCTTCATCGATGGCGATACTCTCTGGGCGGATCCGTTTTATCCGGTCAGCGATTTGGGAGTTCTTCCGTTCGAAGATCAGGGAGCTTCTATTCTTCGGATCGATGAGCCCGCCGGAAACTTGTCCCGTATCCCCGATGTGGATTATCGGGAAAACGGCAAGGCTATTCACCTGAAGCTCTATCTCGACCAGGATGGGGCGCTTCATGGCGAGGCTACCGAAATATATTCCGGGGCCATGATACCGGAAATATCGTCATATCTTCTAAGCTTCGACGAGGAACAGCGAAAAATGCCCTGGGAAAGAAAACTGACCAGCTCCTTTCCCGGGGCTCGACTGGGAAAATTCATCGCTTTCTCGCCCGATTCCGCCAATGACGATTACCGTATAGCCTATTCGTTTACCACAGATCCGATTATCAGGCCGTTCGCCCGACGGGCCTATATGCCGATGGATCTTCTCGGCCGATGGGAAGATCTGCCTAATATCCCCGACTCTCAAAGACGATACCCGATTATGCTCAAAAGACCGAGATTCGAGTTCGAGAGGATAACATTCTATATCGCCCCCCAGTTCGAGGTCGAATCGCTGCCCAAAAATTATTCTCTGAACAGCCATATCGGAGAAATATACTCCGTCGCCCGCCAGGCCGAAAACTCGGTCACCATTACCAGAGGATTCGGTCTGAAAAAATCATATCTTCCGCCGTCGGCCAATAAATCTCTGGCCAGGTTCTTCAATACAGCCAGGGCCGAGGCCGATAAACAGATAATTCTCAAAAGGACAGAATAATATTATGCCGGAACTGCCCGAAGTACAAACCATCGTTAACGACCTGCGAAATAAAATAGTCGGCAAGAAGATCATGACCGCGAAAATCATCACCAGGTCTGTCTGGCGCGACGGACGTTTGCCGCGAGTCGGACTCCGGAGCGCGACCATCTCCGGAATCGAACGCAAAGGAAAAAACATCCTCATATCCTTATCCGGCGGCAGGACCCTGATCATACATTTGAAAATGACCGGTAAACTGACACTCGACCGATCCGATACCAAAGTCGCGAAACACACTCATTTTATCATGGAATTGAACGACGGTGAAATCCGGTTCAATGATATCCGCAGATTCGGTTACCTGCACCTGGTGAAAACATCAAAACTACCAGATCTCGATTACCTGGCGAAAATCGGCCCCGATCCGTACCAGCTCGGTGTCGACGATTTCTTGGCCGCGATCAAATCGAAAAACAGGATGATCAAAGCCCTGCTCCTCGATCAAACAGTAATTTCAGGTTTGGGCAATATCTATACCGATGAAGCTCTATTCAGAGCGGGAATCAGTCCGAAATTAAACTGCCGCGCTATTAGTGTCGCCAGGCTCGGCAAACTCCATAGCGTCATTATCGAAATACTGGACGAGGCGATCCAGGCCAGAGGATCATCGATATCCGACTATGTGGATGCTGACGGAGTTCAGGGCGGTTACCAAAACTCGCATAGAGTGTACGGCCGGGAAAGCCAACCCTGCGTGAATTGCCGACGTAAAATAAGGAGAGAAAAAATCGGAGGACGATCAGCGCATTACTGCCCTCGCTGCCAGAGATGATATTATTGTCTGTCCTGCTGCCGAAGCTAAAGAGACTTTTCGTAAATACGGTATTTTTTATACGGCCGGGCGCCCATATCCAGCGCGCTCTTGTTCATTAACGTGTTGCGTTCCAGTATCCAGGACATCTCCGCCCACTTATAGCCGCGACGTCGCCCTTCGTTATAGATATCGGCGAAGAATATCAAATCGAGTCCGATTTTCTGATACTTGTGGACTATTCCCATGGTTATCACCCGGAGACCGGTTATTATCCTCCTGACCTTCGTATAATATATGAATTTCAAAAACCCCGCGGGAAATAACCGTCCGTTCATTGTCCTGAGTACCGGGTTGTAATCGGGAACTGCCAGTTGAAATCCCGCCGGCTCGTCATCGATAAAAGCCAGAAAAACCAGCTCCGGATCTATGATTTTCTTGAAATCGTCGGCAGTATGCTCGAATTCCTCCTCGGTCATCGGAATAAATCCCCAGTTCCTGCTCCAGGCGGAATTGTAAATGGTCCTTATCAGCTCCAGCTCGGAATCGAAATGTTTCATATCTATTTTGCGGATTCTCACCCTGCTTCTCTGCCGGATCTTTTCGGCGATTCTCATTATCCTTTCCGGGGGAGGATTCTTATCGTCGATATAATAGGCGATCAGATCCTCGGCCTTCTTTAACCCAAGACGGTCATACATATCTAAATAATACGGTGGATTATAGGTCATCATAAAACAGGGCAGAGAATCGAAACCCTCGATCAAAAGACCGACTTCGTCATTGGTGGAAAAATTCGCCGGTCCGCGTAAAATTCCCATCCCCTCTTTGCGGGTAAAATCCCCGGCGGTCCGCAGAAGAGAAGCCGCGGTCTCGAAATCGTTGATACAGTCGAAGAATCCGAAAAATCCTGTTTGCTCGTTATGAAATTCGTTGTGGAGATCATTGACTATGCCGGCTATTCGTCCGGCGATATGGCCGTCTTTATAGGCCAGATAATATTTTGCCCTGGCATGGTGAAAAAACGGGTTTCCGGATTTGTCGAATATCTTCTTTCTGTCGACCAAAAGGTGAGGGACATAATAAGGCTCGTTCCTGTACAGGGACAACGGCAGTTTTGTAAACGCCGAAAGCGTTTTTTTATCGCTGACCTCGCGTATCTCGATCGCGGCCAATTATATTATCCCGAATTTCTTGCCGACATCTTTGAAAATCTGAAGCACCCGGTCGAGCTGCTCGTCGGTATGGGTGGCGGTATAGCTGGTTCTTATCAAAGCCTGCCCCGGAGGAACCGCGGGTGAGATAATCGGATTGGTAAATAACCCCGCCTCGGTCAGGCTTTTCCAGAAAGCGAAAGTTTTCATATCTTCCCCTACGATAATCGGGATGATAGGGGTTTGGGTCGCTCCGATATCGAATCCCATTCCTTTGAACTCTTTGTGCATTCGCCTGGTTATTTCCCATAGCCTGGTTCTGCGCTCCGGTTCCGATTTCATAATCTTCAATGTCGTCCTGACCGCCGCGACTGCGGCCGGAGGAGGCGCCGCCGAAAATATAAGGGCCCTGGAATGATGTTTGATATAATGAATGACATCCTCATCCGCCGCGATGAAGCCACCCAGTGAGGCCAGCGATTTGGAGAATGTTCCCATGACTATATCGACTTGATCCTCGATATGAAAATACTCAGCTGTGCCACGGCCGTTTTCCCCCAATACGCCGATACTGTGAGCGTCGTCCACCATCACCCGGGCTCCGTATTTTGACGATAACTCCGTGATCTTCGGCAGATTGGCGATATCTCCCTCCATGGAAAATACGCCGTCGGTGACGACCAGTTTTCCCCTGGAATTGCCGTTTTTAGCCAGGTGACGTTCCAGATCGGCCATATTGTTATGTTTGTATTTCTTGAAATCCCCGAAGGACATCCGGCAGCCGTCGACAATAGAGGCATGATTGGCCCGGTCGCCGATAACGATATCGTCTTTTCCGACCAGAGTAGAGATAGTCCCCAAATTGGTCTGAAAACCGGTCGAAAATACTAAAGCCGATTCCGTCCCCATGAAGTCGGCCAATTCCTCTTCCAGCAGGACATGCATATCCAAAGTGCCGTTGAGAAACCGCGAGCCGGTACAGCCCGAACCGTATTTATCGACCGCCTGATGAATAGCCTCGATTACTTTCGGGTGATTGGTCAAGCCCAGGTAGTTATTTGAGCCGATCATTATCACTTCTCTGCCCTCAGCGATAACTTTGGTATCCGGCGACGATGAAATACGCCGAAAATATGGATATAAACCCATCGCTTCGACCGCGCGGGCATCCTTATAGTTCTTGCATCTATCAAATAAATCCATCGAATTCTCCGGGATCGAAATAAACGTCTTGCGAGTCTTCAACCCATTGCATAATTTATTGGCAAGAGCGAAATTACCGCACGCTGTTTTAATTGTCAAGGAGATAAAGAGAAGTGACATTAGCCCTGATTACCGGGGCCAACGGATTCGTCGGCTCTCATCTTTGCGAAGCATTCTTAGCCTCGGATTATCAGGTGCGCGCCCTGGTCCGTCCATCCTCCGATCTCTCCAATATAGAGGGAATTGACCTCGAACTTCTCTATGGAGATCTTAATGATCCGGAGTCTTTGCGCGACGCTGTCGAAGGAGTAGATATTATTATCAATAATGCCGGGTTGACCAAAACCATCGATCCTGTTATGTTCGATACTGTCAATATCGCGGGTACCGGGAATCTTCTCGAGGCTGCTAAAGACTACTCGAAAATCAGCAGATTTATCCAGATATCATCCATGGCGGCCTCGGGCCCCGCCTCGTCTTACCGGCCCCTCACCGAGGATCATCCGCCCCGCCCTCTGACCGCCTATGGACGATCCAAGCTCGGCGGTGAAAAGGCGGTCCTGAATTTTAAAGATCAGTTCCCGGTTACCATCCTAAGACCATCCGCGGTATACGGACCACGCGATAAAGAGATGCTGGCCTTTTTCAAAGCGGTGAAATTCAAACTGAAACCGACCTTTGGTTCCGGAGAGTGCTATATCAATTTCACTTATGTGAAAGACCTGGCCCGGGCTGTTCTGGCCGCAGTCCGAACCGATACCGTATCGGGAAATGTATATTTCATCGCCGAGAAAAAAGCCTATTCCTACAGTCAGGCCGGAGATATAATCAGTGAAGTTATGGGTGTCAGGGCCCTGGATATCCATCTGCCCGTCCCGGTTTTGAAATTGGCCGGACTGTTATCCGAATGGATCGCCGGTAAACGGGGACAGGCGGTCATTTTTACTGAAGATAAGGCGGCCGAATTGTCCGCCAAATACTGGCTGGTTGATACATCAGCAATTGAAAAAGATACCGGTTTTGTTCCCCGATACTCCTTCAAGGCAGGAGCCGCGGAGACAATCGAATGGTATTCCAGGAGAGGCTGGCTATGAGTATGATCGATTGGCGAAAAGCGCGTTCGAATTTTCTTTTGGATGATAGTATCATATATCTCAATAACGCTTCGCACGGCCCTCTGCCGGTTCCGGCGCGCCGGGTTTACGATCTTTATCTGGACAGCTGGCAGAAAACAGCCCATAACCATGACGCTGAATCATTCAAAATAATAGAGGCAGTCCGCGGTAAGCTGGCCGGCATAGTCGGAGTTGATTTTCAAAGAATAGGATTGTCCACGACAACATCCTACGGACTTAATATCATAGCCGCTGGATATCGATGGTCGTCCGGCGATAATATCATAGTCTCCGATAACGAGTTCCCGGCCAATGTCTATCCCTGGGTGAGATTGAAATCTCGCGGTGTCGATATCCGATTCGCCAAAAACAACCAGGGCTTTATCGACGAAGAAGCCATTATATCCCTGGCCGATAATAAAACCCGGGTGATAAATACCAGCTGGGTGCAGTTTAACAACGGCTATCGGGCCGATCTGGAAAAACTTGGACGGTTCTGCGCCGATAACCGGATAATTTTCTGCGTCGACGGTATCCAGGGATTGGGAGCCATGCCGGTCGATCTGGAATCATTGAAAGTCGATCTGTTTACCTGCGGATGCCAGAAATGGATGCTGGGACCATGCGGTACCGGCTTTTATTATCTCTCCGAGCGGGCCGAAAGCATGATCGATCCCCCTTTTTCCGGCTGGCTTTCCGTGGATTGGCAAGTCGATTTCTCCGATCTGATGAAATACGATTTAACTCCGAGAAAGGGACCAGCCAAATTCGAACTGGGTACTTATCCCTATCAGGATATCAGGGCGCTCAACGCCTCGGTTGACCTGCTGCTGTCATTCGGTCTGCCTGAAATCTGGGATCGGGTGAGGCGTCTTACCGAACAGCTCATCGATATACTCGATTCCGATAAAAGATTCCATCTGGTTTCCTCCAGGGATGAATCTCGCAGATCAGGTATAGTTGCCTTCAAAAATCAGGATCCCATGAAACTCTACCGATATCTGACCGATGAAGGATATATATTGAGCTTCAGGGAAGGCGGTATCCGGGTCTCTCCTCATTTCTACAACAGCGAAGAGGAAATAAACCTTCTCATCTCCGCCCTGGATCATTTTCAAGGGTAGAGTCGGGCCAGACCGTTTTATATACCATAGTCGTCAAACTCGGGTATATCGAATCCTCGTCCCGGCCGAATTCCTTCAGCGGGACGAATACATCGCTTCTTCGAGGGATATACCTGAACCAGGCCGGCACAATGGCCGCGTAATCGACCCGCTTGTTACGCAGCATATATTCGAAGGCCAATGAATCGTTGTTTATCATTTCGGACGTTAATTCCGGTGATATCAGCCCCCAAAGATCGAAGACCTCCATTGTGGAAAAATAGCCGAACGCGCCTATATCATTTACCGCCACTACGTCGCCGGGCTTGGCGATATCCCCTAAATAAGCGGCCGGAGCTACATCATACATGTTTATATATTTGACGCAGTTTACGTAAATTCGCGCGTTCCAAATCGTTATTGCAGAGGCGATAGTTAATATTAGGATCTTGAATATTCTACCGGGCCGGCCGACGGCCGATTTCCGTTGAATTCCAGTAAATAGCAAAACCAAACAGACAATAAAGAATACCGCTAAGCTCAATGTATCGAATCCCACCCCCCTGATTATTTCGTGAATACGTTCGGGGCTGTATCCGGAGACATCGGTAACGAACAAAGGAATCAACTGGGTATCGATATAGGTCGAAACCAGGATCAGCGCCAAACCGAAAAAGACGAGCGCAGAGCCGATCAGGATAAGCGGTTTTTTAAAGCTCCGGTAATCGAAGCTGTCGATCTGAAATATACCGATAATGCCGATTGTAATTACAAGCGGCAAAAGATTGGTCACATAACGGAACTGCTGCCAGGTCGGCCAGTACCGGGGGGAAAGAGCTCCCATGGCCGGAATATATAAGATAATCAACAACACAAACATCAGCCTTCTCGATTTAGGCAGCGGCGCTCCGATCGCGATTCTTATAATCCCCGCGGTGAACGCCGATACAACGATCGGATTGAGCAAAAGAGATTTGCTGAAAAAGTCCTTAAGGTAAAAATACGGTACGACAGTTAACGTCTTCATTATGCCTAAAAAATTCCCGCTCAATATCGCCGAGATGATACCTTTGTGCTGAACCTTGGCGGTGAATGTCTGCGGGAAGATACTGCCGGATGTCGAATAATTGAAAATGAAATACGGCGCGGTGAATATAATAATAATCAATCCCTTGATCAGCCAGGATTTAAATTCCTTTTCCGGTGTTTTCCGCCAGATTAATAAATCATGCGTCAATGCCGCCATAAGAATCAGGGCGCATTCGGGTCTCGATAAAAAAGCCAGAGTAAAAATAATATACGCGGTATATGTATCCCGGTCCCTGACCGAACCGGATCTCATAAAATAATATAATCCCCAGAACGTCAGGGCGGAATAAAGTCCGATTTCCATGCCGCTAAGCGCTCCCCAGATTACCGGCCAGCATAAGATCGACAGGATCGCCGCTAAAAGAGGAAGATCGGGTTCTTTGGTCAGCATTCCGGCCAGCTTGTACAGGCCGGTTATGGCCAAAAGCTGTAGTATCAGGCTGGCGATAATCCCTCCGGCTAAAGGCCCTGAAATCTTCCAGATCGGAACCAGAATCAGTGTCCAGAGCGGCGTGGTCGAGCCGGCGAACGGACGGTCCGGATTGAACGAAAAGCCGTGGCCGGTGGCGATATTCCTGGCGAAAACCTGGTGTATCCAGGCGTCGTCAACCGGGAAGCCGGGCTCGGTTTTCGATATGGCCGATATATAATAAATCGCGCAGACAGTAATATAGATAGCCGTTATAATAATCAGATCCTTTTTAGGCATCTTCGTCCTACAGTCCCTTATTTATCATTCTGTCGACCGGGCGCTTGTTCGTCGGCAACCCTATGGGCGTTCATGGTCGAATCCGGCCAGCAGGCCTTATAGACCACCGTCGTATCGCCGGCAACTATCGTGTTATCCTTCGTCCCGAACCTGGCTATTGGCAGGAAATTATCCGATCGACTCGGCAAATAATCAAACCAATTGGGTAATATGGCGACATAGTCGACCGTCTTTTGGCTGAGCATAAGCTCGTAGGCGAGCGAATCGTTATAGACCATAGCGACCGTTATTTCCGGAGATATCAGACCTTTCAAATCGAGAATCTCCATCTTCGAGTAATATCCCATTGCCCCGATGTCGTTAACCGCGACAAAATCGCCCGGCCTGGCGATATCTCCCAGATATTTGGCTGCGTAGACATCGCATTCATTTATGTTTCTGACATTGTTGGCGTAAAGATCGGCGTTACGAATTACCCCGTAAACTCCTGTTATGAGAACCGCGGAGATAAGAGCCGGACGTACGAATCCGGTATTGATGAATTTTCGGATACGTCCAATGGTTATCAGCGAGGATGTAATCATTATTATTCCCAGAGATCTGGTCCCGATACAAGCATTATTATAGACGAACAATATCCGCTTCAAATCGTCGGCCGAGAATAAAAGAGAATTGCGATTCAAAAGAGAGCTGATTGTCCCCTCCATGAAATTAAAAGAGATTCCGATCGATAGAAAAATAATCCCCCCTATTGACAATATCTTCCTAAAAAGGGGCGATTCGGTTTCAACGTCCATGAATAACCCTGAAATCCCTATCATAATAAATAGAAAAAGAAGATGGTCGATCATTCGAAAATTGTGTACCGTGGCGGCAAACACTGGGGCGATTATCCCCATCAGCGGTACATAGGAGATGAATAACAAAGCCAGCATAATCGTCTTTGATTTCTCACCGCGCGAAGCCCTCACCAACTTTAAAAGACCGGTGAAAAGGGCATAGGCGATTATCGGATTCAAAAGCAGGATGTGGCGATAAAAATTCTGAATATAAAAATATGGCAGGACGGTTGACGCCTTAATCGCGGCCTTCCAATTCCATTGGAGAAGCGATGCGATCAAGTTGTCATTTCGGACCTTGGCCCCGAATGTCCTCGGGAAAATCCCGCCTGTATTGATATACGTTAGCGTGAAATAGGGAGCCGCTAATATCGCTAAAATTCCCACCTTGACCAGCCACGGCAGATATCCCCTGTCGGTCGACTTCCACCAGACCGCGGCGTCCCGGATAAGGGCGGCGACTATAAATAATGCGCATTCCGGCCGCGATAGAGAGGCCAGGCCGAACAGCCCGTAAGCCAAATAATCCCTGGCGTCCCCCAATGATTCCGAGCGGAAATAGAAATACAATCCCCAGAGTGATAATGCCGAATAAAGACCGGCTTCCATCCCCGATAGAGCGCCCCAGATCAACGGCCAGCATAAGACCGAACTAATCGCGACCAGCAAGGATAGAGCGCGATCCTTCGTCAGGATCTCGGTCAACTTATAGATAGCGATCAAAGCCAGCCATTGGCATAGGATTCCGGTAATTATCCCTCCGGTTACCGGCCCGAATATCATCCACGGTATTGCCAGAATCAGGGTCCAGAGCGGGGCAGTCGAACCGGCTACGGGAATATCCGGATTGAACGAAAAGCCGTGGCCGGTGGCGATATTCCTGGCGAAAACCTGGTGTATCCAGGCGTCGTCCAACGGAAATCCCGGCTCGGTTATGAGGATCATGCGAACATAATACAGTACGCATAAGCTTATATAGAAAAGCGTTACGATAAGCAAATCTCTTTTAGGCATAAGGAAATTTATCGTCTCGCGACCGTCAAATCAAGGTTTTTGTTGACACTCATCCGGCCATTGACTAAAATAACTTGTGCCGATTGTTTTTGGAATAATCCCAGCCAGATTGGAATCGAAACGGTTTCCCGGCAAGCCATTGGCTATGCTCGGAGGCCTGCCTCTTGTTGTCCGCGTAATTCAGGCCGCGGAAAAATCCGAGTTGATTTCCGAACTTTATGTGGCCACCGATAACGACCGTATAGCCGCGGCGGTCAGGGACCATGGCGGTAATGTGGTCATGACCCGGCCCGACCACCCCACCGGCACCGACCGGGTCGCCGAAGCGCTCTCCAGTCTTGGAAAATGCGATCTGGTTGTGAATATACAGGGGGATGAACCTCTTTTGAAGAGCCAGGTCATCGATAGCGTCATAACCGCCCTCGACGATCCGGAAATACCGATGTCCACCGCCTGTTGCCATATGGATGAACGGCAGGCCGATGACCCCAACAGTGTAAAAGTTGTTTTCGATCACAAGGGTTTGGCCTTATATTTTTCCCGAAGCAGAATACCCTATGATCGCGATATCGGCTCCGCGAAGTATTACCGGCACCTGGGCATCTACGGCTTCAAAAGGGAATTTCTGATGAAATACCCGTCGTTGCGGCGTTCGCCGCTGGAGATAGCCGAAGGTTTGGAACAGCTTCGGGCCCTGGAACATGGATTCAAAATTAAAACCGTCGTGGTCGACGGAGATTACAAGGGGATAGATTCCCAGGAAGATCTTATAGAGGCGGAGAAGCATATTAGCGAGAGGGAGCGGTAGAATGGCTGAAAAAGTCAAAAAGACCAAATACATCTTTGTTACCGGGGGGGTTGTTTCGTCGCTTGGCAAGGGGATTGCCGCTTCATCCATCGGCCTGCTGCTGAAATCCAGGGGATTGAATGTCCGGATGATGAAATGCGATCCTTATATCAATGTCGATCCAGGGACCATGAACCCCTTCCAGCATGGCGAGGTGTTTGTCCTTGACGACGGTTCCGAGACTGATCTCGACCTGGGGCACTACGAGAGATTCCTGGATTACAGCCTGAACCGTTTCTCCAATATTACCTCCGGACAGATTTACGACGCTGTTATTCAAAGGGAACGCAAGGGAGGCTACCTCGGGGCGACTGTCCAGGTGATCCCGCATATCACCAATGAAATAAAATCCAGAATCAGGCTCCTGGCGGCCACCCCGGAGCCGGCTGACGTGGTCATTATCGAGATCGGCGGTACCGTAGGAGATATCGAGTCTTTGCCTTTCCTCGAGGCTATCAGGCAGATGGCCCTGGAGGAAGAAAACGAAGATACCCTGTTTATACACCTGACCCTGATTCCTTATATCGAGGGTTCCGGGGAGTTGAAAACCAAGCCTACCCAGCATTCGGTCAAAGCTCTAAGAGAAATCGGCGTGGACGCAGATATCCTGATCTGCCGCAGCCCTCTGCCGCTGACCAGAGAGGTTAAAAAGAAAATAGGGCTCTTCTGCAATGTCCCCCCGGAAGCCGTAATCCAGGATCTGGATATGGAAACCATCTACGAACTGCCGATTCAGTTCCATAAAGAACTTCTCGATAATCTAATGGTTCATTATCTGAAACTGCTCTGCAAAGATCTCGATTATTCCGAGTGGGTATCCATGGTGCATAATCTGAAAAACCCCGAACATAAAGTGAAAATTGGTATCTGCGGAAAATATATCGATCTTCGGGACGCCTATAAATCCATCATCGAATCGTTTATACACGCTGGTTGTGCTAATAAAGCCGATGTCGAACTGGTCTGGGTCTCGTCGGAGCTAATCTCCGAGGACGGCCCGGAAGCTCATCTTTCCGATATCGACGGCCTGCTGGTTCCCGGAGGGTTTGGCGAAAGGGGAATAGAAGGCAAGATCGACGCTATCAAGTATGTCCGGGAAAATAACATCCCGTTTCTGGGCATATGCCTGGGGTTGCAATGCGCGGTCATCGAGTACGCCAGAAACGTGGCCGGATTCGAAGATGCCAATTCTTCCGAATTCGATAACAAGTCTCCCCATCCGGTGATTCACCTTATGGACGAACAGAAAGATATTACCGATAAAGGCGCCACCATGAGGCTCGGTTCTTACCCCTGCAAGATTACGCCCGGAAGTCTGGCGCAAAAACTCTATAACACCCTCAAGATCGACGAAAGACACCGGCACCGCTACGAAGTCAATAACGAATATCGTGATAAGCTGAACAAAGAGGGTCTGGAGTTCTCCGGTATCTCTCCCGACGGTAAACTGGTCGAGATTATAGAGCTGCCGTCGCACCCGTTTTTTATCGCCGGACAGTTTCACCCGGAGCTGAAATCCCGGCCTATGCGTCCTCATCCGCTGTTCGCCGGGCTGGTTAAGGCCGCCGTCAATTTTAAAGGCGGCAAAATCCCGACAGCGAAAAAAATCAGGGAATCGATAAAATGAACAGGCATGTCGTCCCCATACTATTCCTGCTATGGATCGTTGCTCTCATCGGTTGCGGCGGTATGGATGATCAAGCCGATATCACCGTCCAGCTTCCCTACCCCAGCGACCAACTCGCCGCCAGTTACCAGACATGGGTCGATTCATCCGAATTCGAATGGTTTCTTGATGTTAAAGGCGCATCCTCGGCTTTCATCAATGATATGATCGCCCGATCCGATTCCGACGCGGTTTCCACGACCGATATCATCATCAAAGGCGAGGGTTTTTTTCACGCGGCGGTCGAGCTTCGCCGTCCTGATAAAATCTATCTTATTACGCTCGAACGGCCGTTTAAGCATCTTGGCCGACGGTCTATCTGGCAAGTTGTCAAACTGGAAGAGAAGTAATGTCTCGTATCAAAGTCAGTATCGGCGCCGAAACGGTCGGAGGAAAGTCCTTAACACTGATCGCCGGGCCCTGCGCCGTCGAATCGAAAGAGATAACTTTCAAAACCGCCGAGACACTTGTCGCTATCAGGGAAAAATATAATATCCCCGTCATTTTCAAATCGTCGTATATGAAAGCCAATCGGCTTTCGGGAAAATCCTTCTCCACTATCGGCATAGGCGAAGCCCTTTCCATTCTTAGGGATGTCAAGGGCAGGTTCGGTCTTCCCATACTTACCGACGTCCATTCCACCGAGGAGGTCTCTTTGGCCGCTGACGTGGCCGACTGTCTTCAGATACCCGCCTTTCTTTGCCGTCAGACCGACCTGGTCGTATCCGCCGCCAAAACAAAGCTGCCGGTAAATATAAAAAAAGGACAGTTCTTAGCGCCCGAAGATATGAAACCTATCTCCGAAAAGGTCCTGGAAACCGGCAATAACCGCGTTCTATTGACCGAACGAGGCACCAGCTTCGGTTACCGCGACCTGGTCGTCGATTTTCGAGGCTTGGTGGTCATGGCCGAGCTCGGCTTCCCCGTCGTTTTCGACTGTACCCACTCGGTGCAAAAACCGGGTGCGGCCGGAGGATCGTCAGGCGGAGATCCGAGATTCATCCTGCCGTTGGCACGAGCCGCGGTGGCGGTCGGCGTGGACGCTCTCTTCATCGAAACCCATCCCAAGCCGTCTACCGCTCTCTCCGATAAAGAATGCCAGATACCCACCGATGATCTCGATAAGCTTGTGGAAAATATACTGGCCGCCCGAAGTCCGAGACTGTAATTCTATATTAAAGATTTCGTTTTTTTATAGTTTTCATAGAAATCGGAGAATGCCTTCTCCTTTGATTATCCGCTTTTCTATTGACTAAAAGAGCCCTGATGGATTTATTCCTCTATATGCGAAAAGGATCACATAATAGCCTGAAAACAAAACTAAAAAAAATCGAACTTCTGATTTTCGATGTCGACGGAGTATTGACCGACAACACCGTCTGGATGGGGCGAAACGGCGACGAGTATAAACGGTTTTGCATCGCCGACGGAATGGCCGTGTATATCGCCCGGCGGGCCGGAATTCCCACCGCTTTTATCTCCGGACGAAAATCACCGGCAACTACAGCGCGGGCCCGCGAATTGGGAGTGAAAGATCTTTTCCAGATCGCCGGACCAAAAAGGCTCTCGTTCGATAAACTCCTGAAAAAATATAAACTCGACCCGCAACAAACCGCTTTTATGGGCGACGATGTGATCGATATTCCGGTTATGAAATCGGCCGGCGTCTCCGTTACCGTCCCTCACGCTCCTGCCTACGTGAAAAAATACGCCGATATCGTCACCAATCGGGATGCCGGCATGGGCGCCGCCAGGGAGTTCGTCGATATGGTTTTGAAAGCGAAAGGATTTAATCCGGTTGAACTCACTTTTAAATAACGCTAAAAACGTGATCTTGAGCGAGGCCGAAGCTTTGCGGGAGATGGCCGATAGGCTCGACGAGAGATTCGAAAAAGCGGTCAGACTCATCTTTAATACCAAAGGCAGAGTGATTATCTCCGGTATCGGTAAATCCGGCCAGGTAGGCAAAAAAATAGCCGCCACGCTGTCCTCAACAGGCACACCGGCCTTCTTTGTCCATCCCGCCGAAGGGGTTCATGGCGATATCGGAGTTGTGCTGGCCGGCGACGTGGCTGTGGTCATAAGCAAATCGGGCGATACCGAGGAAATTCTTCGTCTGGTACCTATGTTCAAACGGCTCGACGTACCGATTATCGCTTTGACCGGAGGCAATGGCTCGCAGTTGGCCGGGCAGGCGGATATAGTGCTCGATACCTCGGTGAAATCAGAGGCCTGTCCGCTCGATTTCGTCCCCACATCTTCGGCTACAGCGGCGCTGGTTATGGGTGACGCTCTGGCCGCGGCACTGGTGGAGCTTCGCGGATTTACAGCCAGCGATTTCTCATTCATCCATCCGGCCGGGTCATTGGGACGGCAGCTTATTAAGGTCAAAGATCTCATGCATACGGGCAAGGAACTCCCCGTTGTCGGTCAAAACGCCGGATTCAAAGAGATGGTGCTCGAAATGACCTCCAAAAGATTCGGCCTGACTTTAGTCACTGACAATCAGGGAAAACTGATCGGGATATTCACCGACGGCGACCTGCGCAGGACTGTCGAATCTCACGATAATCCCTTCCAACTCAAGGCCGCCGATATCATCAATCCCAATCCGAAACGGATCAAGCCGGACGAACTGGCCGCCGCCGCGGTGGCCGTTATGGAAGATCGGAATATCACCAGTCTGGTGATCACAGATGATACCGACCGACCGGTCGGATTAATACATCTCCATGACTTGCTTAAAGCTAAGGTAGTTTAGACACTCTATGAAGAATCTGAAAAACGACATTATCTACTATCTGATCAAGGCCCTGATTTACCTGTTTGAAAGCCTCCCCAGAAGCATAGCCTTGAAACTGGCCGGCTCTATCGGCGAGGCAGCCGCCCTGCTCGATCTTTCCGAACGAAGGCTGGCCGAAAATAATCTCAAACGGGCCTATAAAGATAACTGGAGCGATCTGAAAGTAAAACTGGTAGCCCGAGAATGTTTCTCCATGATCGCCCGAAACACCTCCGATGTCATCCAGTCGAGAAAATGGAACCCTGACGATCTTCAGTCGCTCATCGATACCGAAGGCATGGAATGTTTCGATGAAGCTTTCGACCGAGGGAAGGGGGTAATCGGACTCACCGGACATATCGGTAATTTCGAGCTTATGGCCGCCTGGTTTGCCTCGGTTAAGAAAATACCGCTGTCGGTGGTCGGAAGAAAACTCTATGACCATAGACTGGATTCGCTAATCGTGGAGAACAGGGAACGTTTCGGTCTGGAGAACCTGCCCTCCGATGTTTCCGCCAAAAGAATTTTATCCGTTCTTAACGATGGCCGTATGCTCGGTGTCCTGCTCGATCTGGATTCGGATAAAGTCGCAGGATACTTCGCTCCGTTTTTCGGTATACCGGCAAATACCGCCGCCGGGCCGGTGGTTATCGGCCGCAAAACCGGATCGCCGGTCGTGCCGATGGCCATGTTCCGCAAAGCCGACGACCGCTATATGATAAAAGTCCTGCCGTCATTCGATATACCATCGAGCGATAATAAAGATATGGATATCCTCGAGGGCCTGACATTATGCAACCGTTCGCTCGAGGAACTGATTGATCACGATCCGACGCAATGGATGTGGATTCATGACCGCTGGAAAAGAAAACCAAAAACGTCCCCGGACGTAAAAGACAGTCTGGAGGAGGTTCTATCACAATAGCCAGACTTAAAATGTTCCTTCCGCTTATCCCGCTGATACTGGCTTGCGGCAATACCGGCAGTCCGCCTGAATCGGTCTCGGCGGAGAAGATCCCGAATTCGGTGCTGGTGGATGCCGATATTACCCTGATGTCGCAGGGGCACAGGGAAGCGGTCATTTTCGCCGATACTCTCTACGTTTTCGATAAAGAGGATTCCACTCTGGCTAAAAAAGTCAAGGTCGATTTCTACGACGAAAACGGCGGCTACCGCTCGACTTTGACTTCGAGCGAGGGATTGGTCAGACAGAAAAAGAAAGAATTCTCGGTTTGGGGCGATGTCGTGGTAGAAAGCGATTCCTCGACTCTTCAAACCGAATCGCTATATTGGAATCCGATTACCAGGCTGATTACAACCGATGATTATGTAAAGCTCATCCGTACCGGAGATATAGTCACCGGGTACGGTATGGAGGCCGACAGCCGGCTGGAGCATGTCAGAATTCTGCGCGATGTCAAGGGAGAGATCATCAATCTCCCTTCCGGTGAGGAGGAGATAGATATACTCGAAGGGGATGACTCGAAGGAGATTCTACCGTGAACAAAGATGATAATACCAATGGTAATTCATCGCTTCTGCGATCCGAGGAACTGCTGAAGATCTATAAAAAACGACGGGTGGTCAACGGTATCTCCATATCGGTTTCCGCCGGAGAGATCGTCGGGCTCTTAGGCCCCAACGGCGCCGGCAAAACCACCACTTTTTATATGATCACCGGTCTGATTCGCCCCAATGGCGGAAAAATCTTTATGAATGAAAACGACCTGACATATCTGCCCATGTACAAACGGGCCCGACGAGGAATCGGGTATCTGCCGCAGGAACCGTCGATCTTCAGAAAACTGAATGTAGAACAGAATATCATGGCCATCCTGGAGACCCTGCCCCTGAACCGCTCTCAACGAAAACAGCGTCTCGAAGAATTACTCGAGGACCTCGATGTGACCTCGCTGGCCAAATCGATGGCCTACAACCTCTCCGGTGGTGAAAGACGCCGAGTCGAGATCGCCCGGGCGCTGGTAACCGAACCGAAATTCATGCTCCTCGACGAGCCGTTCTCCGGAATCGATCCCATTACTGTCGAAGAAATCCAGAAAATAATCGCCCGCTTAAGAGATAAAGGCCTGGGGATTCTGATTACCGATCACAATGTCAGAGAGACACTCTCGATCACAGATAGAGCCTATATCATCTTTGAAGGAGAGATCCTCAAAAGCGGAACTTCGGAATTCCTGGCCAACGATCCCGAGGCTCGTAAAATTTATCTCGGCGAGAAATTCAAGCTGAATTAAGCTGCCTTATCGCCATACCCGATCCGTACTGATGGACGGAATCATGACCGCTTATTCAGTAATATATCGATCCTGACCCGTCCTGGAAATACCGGCTCCAAAATAATAATTGCGTTATTTTTCGTTAATTTTGCCAAAAATGCGATTTTGGACTACATTTTGCTTGTCCAAAAATGAAATCATTGTATATTCCATATGCAACATACGAAATTCAAGAAGCCCCTCCGTTCTTCCGATATTAATATCGGGGGGCAAAAAGGCTTCTCAATGAGGTAAGTTAATGGCTAATATCAAGATGTCTCAAATCACGTCGCTCCGGACCGAACTTTCGGTCAGGCCCGACCTTATCCAATCCCTGAAACTCCTGATGGAGCCTATTCTGACATTGGAGCAGGTCCTAAGGCAGAATCTGGCCGAAAACCCGCTTCTGGAAGAGGTTGAGGAACAACCAGAGGAAATTACTCCTCCTGATATGCCGGAACCAAGACGCAAAGATGATGAGACTCTTAATAATAAAATCGACTGGCAGGAGTTTTTAGGCGAGGATAACGAGTGGGGCGGATCATACCGCGATTTCTCCGAATCCAGCGAAGAAAGAGCCGAATCCGGCCAAACCGCCGAAAAAACACTCTATGATCATCTATTCGAACAACTCGGTTTTGCCCGACTAACCGAAGAAGAGATCGAAATAGGCTCCTATATCATCGGCAATATAGACGAATCAGGGTTTCTTAGACATGAGGTAAATATCATTGCCCAGGAACTGCAAAAGGACCCGGAACTGGTTCAGAGGACTCTAAACATTATAAGAAAATTCGATCCCCCGGGTGTCGGATCCAGGGATCTTAGAGAATGCATCCTGGCTCAACTCGAAGAACAGGGGCTCAACGATTCTCTTGTCTGGGAACTGGTTGATAAACACCTTTATGTTCTGGATAAAAAAAGCGTTACCCAATTGGCCAAAATGACTAATACCATCCCAGAGAGAATTCAAGCCGCTCTGGATATCATAAAGGGGCTGTCGCCGAAACCTGCCCAGGGACGATTCATCATAGCCGCCTCCGCTGTCGTGCCGGACCTGGTAGTCGAAAAAATCGACAACGAATTCCTGGTATTCCATAATGATAAAAACCTGCCCCGTCTTAGAATCAACCAGGCTTATCGCTCTCTTATCAAGCGGGGGAATAAGACGCCCGAAACCACCAAAAATTATATCAGGGAAAAACTGGAACAGGCCCGATGGCTGATTAACGCCATCAACCAGCGCCGCAGCACCATGATCAGAGTCATGGAGGCTATTGTCGAAGAGCAAATAGAGTTCTTCGAACATGGCGAGGACCACTTGAAACCATTGACCATGGAACAGATCGCCGATAAGGTCGGTATGAATGTGGCCACCATATCCAGGGTGGCCAGCGGGAAATATGTACAGACTCCCCTCGGCGTTTTCGAGATAAAATACTTTTTCAATACCGGAGTATCGACTACCGAAGGCGACAACCTTTCCAAAAGGGTGGTCAAAAATATGATCCAGGAGAGAGTTTCCAAAGAAAACCCGGCCATGCCGCTTTCCGATCAGGAGATCGCCAATATACTCAAAAAAGAAGGCATAAAACTTGCCCGCCGCACTGTTACCAAGTACCGCGAGGAATTGGGTATAAAAGCGGCCAGATTCCGCAAACAAACCTCCTGATTTTTCGGGACTCTCCCTCTTGTCACTAAGGTTAATCTATAAAACAGCTTATAGCGGCCAATATCGAATCGGGATAAAATACCTTGCCTACATCCGTTTCCTCTGGTAAATTATCGCTATAGAATATGAGTCAACCAGACCAAAAATCTTTCCTGCTCCCAGCGACTCAAAACCGGTTGTTATTTTCGGATATTTATGCCTTAATCAAGATCAGCGGGGTGAAATTTGGATAAAAATCTGGCCTTGGAATTCGTAAGGGTTACCGAAGCAGCCGCCTTGGCCTGCGCCCGGTGGATGGGAAGGGGAGATTCAAATGCCGCGGATGGCGCCGCCGTCGAAGCCATGCGAAAAGTTTTTAACTCGGTTGATATAGACGGCGTGGTGGTGATCGGCGAAGGAGAACGGGATGAAGCGCCGATGCTTTACATAGGGGAAAAGGTCGGCAAGGGGGGGAACCTCAAAGTCGATATCGCGCTCGATCCGCTGGAATGTACCAACTCGGTGGCTTACGGCCGCAGCAACGCTATCAGTGTGCTGGCCGCCGCCGAAAGCGGCATGTTTCTGCACGCTCCCGATACCTATATGGAAAAATTAGCCGTCGGCCCCGATGCCGCCGAGGTTATTGATCTCAACGCTTCTCCCGAGGAAAACCTGGCTAAAATCGCCGAAGCCAAAGGATTCGAAATCTCGGACCTGACCGTCGTCGTACTGGATAGGGAACGGCACGAAGACCTCATCAAAAGGGTCAGAAAAACCGGAGCGAGGATCAGGCTGATCATGGACGGCGATGTTTCGGCCGCTATGGCCACAGCAATTCCAGGTACCGGAATCGATGTCCTCATGGGTATCGGAGGAGCCCCGGAGGGAGTACTGGCCGCCGCGGCCCTTAGATGCCTCGGAGGGGCTATCCACGGACGGCTTGTTCCCCGCAACAGCGGAGAAGCCGAAAGAGCCAAACGTATGGGAGTCGAAGATCTTAACACGGTTTTTAAAACGGAGGATCTGGCCAAAGGAGAAAATATTATGCTCGCCGCTACAGGTGTTACCGACGGCGATATGCTCAGAGGCGTAAGATACACCGGAACCGGCGCGTTCACTCATTCAATCGTAATGAGATCAAAATCGGGAACCATCAGATTCATTTCCACCGAACATCACTTTGCCAAAGACCCCGATTATCATTAAAATTCGAAGGGATGATTAAATGGAAATTAGAACTACAGCCAGACATTTCGAGCTTTCCGACAACCTGAAAACATTCGCCGAAAACGAAATAAAAAGGCTTGAGAAATATTACGATCATATCATCGATTGTCATCTGACCATGTCGGTCGAAAAATCTCGTCAGATTGCCGAACTGACTGTTAAGGTCTACGGCACTATGCTGACTTCGAAAGCCAAAGCGTTTGATATGTATGTGGCCATAGAACAGGTCATCGCCAAAATGGAAAGCCAGATTAAAAAGTACAAATCCAGGCTCAAAGATAAAAAAGGGGTCAAGAAATCACCGCCCAAAAAGAGACCGGCAGCCGACGAGGATAACGTCGGTGAAGATGAGATGGAGTAGCTTATACCTGTGAAACTTACTGTCGGAAAATTGCTGGCGGACAGACGGGATTTCCTCGAGCTGTTTCCGCTGCTGGATGGGGTCGGGTACGATAAAGAACTCAACAACAGCCAGATTCATCGGCCCGGCCTGGCCTTAGCCGGATATACCGATAGATTCGCTCATAAGAGAACGCAGGTTTTCGGACAAACCGAAATCTCCTATCTGAACAGCCTGGATGATGTCCAGTTGGATGATTGCTTTTCCAGGTTCTTTTCTTTTGAGATGCCCCTTATGATTATCACCAAAGGGCTCCTGCCGCCGGCTAAGTTCCTCGAGTATGCCAGAAAAAATCAAACAGCCGTCCTGCAAACCAATCTCAGCACGCTGGAATTCATCACCAGAGTCTCGGCCTATCTCCATAACATATTCGCCCCCCAAACCACCATTCACGGCTCCCTGATTGACGTTTACGGCGTCGGGCTTCTCTATACCGGCAAATCAGGCATCGGAAAATCCGAATGCGCCCTCGACCTGGTAGAGAGAGGACACCGACTGGTTGCCGATGATGTGGTCAAAATCACCAAAAAGGCCCCCGAGGTCATTGTCGGTCAACCCGATGAAAAACTGGGACATCACATGGAAGTTCGCGGAATAGGGATTATCGATATCGAAAAACTCTTCGGAATCAGGGCGATCCGGGTCCAGAAAAGGATCGAGGTCGAGGTGAGGCTGGAACGCTGGGAGGAAGGCAAAGAGTACGACCGGCTGGGTATCGACGATAACCGCACGTCCATCCTAGGTGTGGAAATTCCGTACGTAGTCATTCCAGTGTCGCCCGGCAAGAATATCACAGTAATATCCGAAGTTATCAGTATGAATCACATGCTCAAGGTCTATGGCGAGAATACCGCCCAGAGATTCATACGAAAGCTCTCCGATGATATCGCCAGGCGAAATACGACACTTAATTATCTTGAAGCCGATATGGAATAATAATGGCGGCCGGCATGATGACGCTTAATGTTTCTTTGCCAAAGGTCAAGGGCTAATGAAATTTTCAGGGAGGGGAAAATCTAAGGACTGTTTTCCTAATTCTATATGATCAGACTCGCTTTCGGCGTTCATATTCATCAGCCGGTCGGCAATTTCGACTGGGTCTTCAATGACGCTTATGAAAAATGCTATCTCCCTTTCCTGGAGACTATCGCTAATCACCCGGCGCTGAAATTCTCCCTGCATACCACCGGCCCGCTATACCTCTGGATAGAGGAACATAAACCCGAATGGTTCGATCTTCTAAAAAAATTAGTCGATAACGGACAAACCGAAATCCTCGGAGGCGGTTTCTATGAGCCCATCCTAAGCGTCATTCCCCAGGAAGACCAGATCGGACAGATTGTCAAAATGTCCAATTATATCGAGAATAAATTCGGAGTCGTACCCAAAGGGATGTGGACCGCCGAAAGAATCTGGGAGCCGGGTCTACCGTCGCTTATGGCCCGTACCGGAATGGACTTCACCCTGCTCGACGATACCCATTTCCGCTGGGCCGGACTTAAAGACGAAGACCTCTTAGGATACTATATTACCGAAGACGAGGGGCTTCCTGTCTATGTTTTCCCGATCAGCAAGTTTCTAAGATACAGCATCCCCTTCAAAGATCCCCAGGAGACTATCGATTTCTTGAAAAAACTCTATGACGGCCATGGGGATATCGTAGTCGTCTACGCCGACGACGGCGAGAAATTCGGAGCCTGGCCGGGTACTTTCAATACCTGCTACAACGAACGTTGGCTGCAAAGGTTTTTCCATCTCCTTACCCAGAATCTCGGCTGGATCAAACCGGTTTTCTTCAACGAGGCCATCGAAGAGGTTCCTCCACTGGGGCGGGTTTATCTGCCTACTTCCTCATACGCCGAAATGGGGCAATGGTCCTTGCCGGCTGACGGTTTCTCCGAATACGAGGAGATGGAAGAGAAATTCAAAACAGAAAAACTCTGGGACCGTTACGGCTACCTGGTCCGAGGCGGTTTCTGGCGCAATTTCATGTCCAAGTATTCCGAATCTAATAATCTGCATAAAAGAATGATCTATCTCACCTATCAGATCAGACAGGCGGCCGAGGAAAAGAAACTCGAAAACGAACAACTTTCCAAAGCAATAGATCTCAAATGGCAGGGGCAATGCAATTGCCCCTATTGGCACGGGGTATTCGGCGGACTTTACCTGAATCACTTAAGGCACGCCACCTATTCCAGATTCATCGCCTCCGAATCTGTCCTGGAAAGCGCCAAAGAAAAAAACTTTCTCGAATATGACGTGTTCGACTATGATATTGACGGCAAGGAAGAAATTATCCTCAAAAACTCTTTCCTGAATCTCTATGTTGCCCCATTCTACGGCGGGTCCCTGTTCGAACTCGATTACAAGCCGGCTTCGATGAACCTGGTCGATACCATGACCCGGCGCAAAGAGGGATACCACGATAAACTCACTGCCGCCGGCCAACCTGACGGCTATGCCAAAGGCTCCATACATGACCGTCTCGAAACAAAAGAAGCGGGGCTGGAAAAATACCTGATCTATGACTGGTACCGCCGAGTTAGTTTCCTCGATCATTTCTTCGATACCGATATCTCCCCGGAAAGGTTCGCCGGAGGCGATTACTCGGAACGTGGCGATTTCGTCAATCAGCCGTTCGGCGCCGAACTGGATAAAAATGATAATTCCGCTGCCGTTATCATGGCCAGGGATGGGCATGTCTGGATTAATAATATCTGGGCCGATGTGCTTCTCCGTAAAAAAATCATTCTAAAACCAGAAGAATCCGGGTTCGAGGTCTCCTACCGGGTTGAGAACAGATCTTCTGCCCGACTGCAATCGATCTTAGGAATCGAAACCGCGTGGTCTCTTCTGGCAGGTGACGCTCCCGACCGTTATTACCATCAAAACGGAGAAAAACTATCGCCGTCGAATATGGTCTCTGTTGGCGTTACCGACGATTCCGACACCATAGGTTTGCGTGATGAGGCCTTGAAATACGATATTATACTCAATACCGACCGGAAACTCGCCTGGTGGAGATTCCCCGTCGAAACTATCAGCCTTTCAGAAGGAGGTTTCGAAAGGAATTATCAACAGTCCACAGTTATGCCGGTTATCCTGCTGGACCTTCAACCGGGAAAAACAGCCGATCTGACGATTTTCGTTAAAATAAATAAAATCTAACTACTTCACGGGTCCGGCCAGTTTCCCGCCAGGTTCCCTGAGGGTATCGCCTTTCGCAATTTAATAAGCAATGCTTTATAGTGAGAGCCTTTCCAGTAGTATCTGCCGCAATCCGGGCATTTTTTTATAATCTCATGGGTCTTCAAAATATACGGAAAGACCTTGTCCTGAATTTCGGATTTATCAGCTGTTTTGCACCGGCTGTTGCATCGAGAACATCGGGCGAATAACAGCTCCGGATCGATCGAAAGGTCGAGGGATGATATCGCTCCGGTCAGCTGATCCAGCGGATTATCGCCGCAGATAACCATGATACCGAAGGGTACTGTACGCGCCGCCAGCTTATTGTCTCTGGTCAAGATTAGTCTCTCCTCCTCGGAGGCTATCCGCAAAAGCGCGCTATCGTCCAGCGGCTCCCTAAAACAGGTGTCGAATCCTAATATTCTGAGATATTTGGAGAGCTTGCCCAGGTTATCGTCGCAGATAAATTTCATATCCGGAATTTAGCCGTCAATTGGCTGTCGATCAAGCGATTCTCCTGTCAAAACCGGATAGTTTTTCCTTGACTAAAAGCGGCAGGAATCTATTATTAGGGCTGGCTTGACATACCGGGGGTGTAGCTCAGTGGTAGAGCATCTGCCTTTTAAGCAGGTGGTCGATGGTTCAATCCCATCCACCCTCATTTTAGGTAAATAGACGTGTCGATGCGCCTTTAGCTCAGTTGGTAGAGCAGCTGACTCTTAATCAGCGGGTCGAAGGTTCGAGTCCTTCAAGGCGCATTTTGTTATATCGATTTTAAAGACACACCATGGCAGTCAGGGCAATCGCCTTCCTCTATAGAGTACTGATGAAGGCAGCGAGGGCAATAAGAACGAGTCGAATCATCCATAGCTGGCGGCGGACCGGCCAGATCATCGATATTGATATTTATGCCCTCCAGATAAGAGCCAATAATATCAAGCAACTTCTGACTCCACCAAGTCTCGATACCTCTTTCGGAAGAATCTTCCTTTTCGATTCCAGATTTGACCGGAAATCTAAGTTCGCGTATCATCACTCCGGCCAGTTTTTCAAATGTTTTCCTCGGGCATAGCTCCCCAGCGACAGCCATGGGATTATAAAATGTCAGGTAGTCGTACGATAAATTATCGGCCGCCCGGATCGAGGCCAGAGGATATACGAGGAATGCCGATATGCTGCCGGCTCTCCCTATTCCTTCGGGGCCGAATAACCCCAGATGAGTAAAATAGTAAATGAATCCTATCATCATCGAATAGCAAACAGTCGTGATAACAACGGGTAGAATAACTTCGGAAAAACCATAAGAGAAAACCAGGTATGGCGCTATCATGAATAACGAGATAAACTGAATTCCGCAAAACAGCCTTAATAGCAATGTCTCGTGCCTGAACCTCGCGAATTCAGAGGATATCGATCGGCTGTCGAATGTCATGTTGATAAAATCCGTGATCAGATCTTCCCGGCCGGATATCGGTTCTGCCCTAAGACGATTCAGCAGGGCTCCGGTTTTCTCGGCAAGCCCCGGAGATAAAAAATCAGCTAACGGCCGATCATTGATTAAAAGCGTGTTTGACGAAACTCTTATGCTGTCAATTCCATCTATTCTGATCGGACCTCGGTTTTGATTCCGATTATCCGAAAACGCGCTCGACGATGTGAAGTCGCGTTTTACAGCTTCAGGTGATATTAGTAATGATCCGAAAGAGGCCTTAAATACCATTCCGAACAGGGGAAACGGATTGCCAGCCGTAATGCCTCTATTCAGAATCCCGAACGTCCGTCCGGGGAATCTTATCTTAAACCATCTCCCCAGGTAAGAACTGAAAATCACCGAGTCGGCGGGAACCGAACGCAAAGTTTCTATGATATATAGAATTACCAGTACCAGAAAGAAAGATAGCTCGTAACTCATCGATTTCCTGTCAGCTCGCGTTCAATCGGGGCGATTTCTTTTTCCCGAACAGCTTCCTGAAAAAACCGCTAATCGCCGCTATCCCCACCACGATCAATTTCCAGAGCCATTTGAAAAGACCAGTCTTGGCCGCCACAGCCGCCCCGCCTCCTAAAATAAGAGCCGTCAGGCCGACCTTGGCCAACTCATCACCCTGCACATATTCGCCGTACCTGCTGCCCGGCTTATAGGAAAATGAATCCATCAGAGTGCTGTATCGTCCCATCAAGCCTTCCAGAGAATCCGGTTCGCAGACTAAAGTCACATACATTACTCCCCGACGTCCCAGAATCCGGGTATTGAGATTTACCGAATAATACCCGAGATTATCCACCGCGCGGGTAGCCCATTCCAGATTATTGGTTTCCGTGTTATAACGGGGTTCGATCATCCACCCCTCTATGGTCAGGGTTCCCCATCCATTCTTCTTACGTTCCTTATTGCTTTCTTCGGTCTGCTCGATGATCGATTGGAGAATACCCTTGGAATCCAAATCGGATTTCTCGTCATCCTTCACATACCCTATCTTCTCGAACTCGAATAAAACGAACCAGCTAAAATCCTCCGGCGCGATCAGGCCTAATTCCAGTCCGGATGTTGGATTCTCGATGTTTTCCATTATCGTCCGCGCGCCGTCTGCATCTGTTGCAGCGTAGCCTTCCGGCAAAGTTATCTCGGCGATATCGCCCAGTTCAACCGTCGCCGGACCGGCCTGATACTTGATATTAGCCATTCCGGCCTCTTCGGTATAATCCTGGGCGACGGACGTTTGCCATACGATCGCGCAGATCATTGCCAGGAATACCAGGCTCGGCTTGGGTGACGATTTTCCAGAAATTATCATCGGTTGTCCCTCCCTGGATTCTGTTTCAACCGCGAGCATCAAATCGACTGGAAATCCTAAGCTCGGAGAATAAGCTCTTTCGGTTCCTTGATTTATTTATTATTATCGGCTCCGATTATCGATAATTAAATGCCGGTAACCGTGATATGCCGCGAATCAAAACCTGACGTAATCCATCAATTGCGAACGGCTGATTCCAATAAACTCAATATCGTCGCTATCGGACAATTCCCCGAAAGTGTTGCGTATGCTCCGCAAATAGGAATAACCAAAGCTAAAATAAATATCCAGACAGCGAGAATATAGCCGAACCGGGCGATTCCTCCGTCAGCGCGGCGAGATGCGAAAAGAACAAAATATCCTACTACTATCCAGAACGTTGCCGGCAGAAAAGAAAAAAAGAAACACAATTTCATACCCTCCTTTCATTACAATCGAGACAGGGAACATCCCTAAATTCAGTCTCATCTCTTATCTGTACAATATATCAACGCGGCCTGATGTTATGTCAAGGCAGATTCTGCGATGCCACGATTAATATAAAAAGATCGGTTCCAGGCCGTCAATATGTTTTAAGATCCTCTTCGAAACCGGGATAATGATGATTCTTCGCTTGATGACATTGTATTGAATACCGATACTTTCGAAATCGACAGTTCTGTCGAACCGGCGATTCTGGGATACGGTAAAAAAGCAAGATCTATCGGCGGTACTTAACCTGATTCGGAGGTGGGGCGGATCAGCGAAGCGAGTCGGCCATCCGATGCCCGATTAGGTATGAAGATTTAACCAATCCCGGCAGTATTATAAATCGCCGGCGGTGATGAAAGTCCGGATTGATCTGCTTATAATCTATCGTCTGATTTCATTCTCGGCGGCCAGCCAGTCGCTCATATGGTCGCCATGCCTCGTTCCCCTTTGCAGATATATCTCGTAGGCCCGCTCCCTGACTTTATTGAAATAAGCCTGGGAATTGAGATTGGTATTCTGTTTGCGAGTAGATTTTCTCGCCGTTGTTTTTGTGCCGACGGTTCTCGGAGCCGCGGTCTTTCTGGTTGTGATTTTCTTAGGCATGGTCTGCCTCCTTAAAAAATAATTGGTTCTGCTAAATAGGTTCGGTGGGGCGGCGACGAGCTGTCAGCCTATTTATGTTTCATTCGATATGTCAAAAGACATTTTATTATCGGTTGCTTAGTTCAACGTCTTTAATAGACTGTTATTCCATAATAGGAATTAAGATCGGTAAATACAGATTTCCGGCCCATGAAAATCGACTGGGCAGGTAAATCAAGGTTTGATTTAGTATGAACGCGGACTATCCCTGATGTCTGGCAGCCCGAATGCTGAGCCTAACTCTTCCGGCCGCTTTCTTAACGAAGGCCGTACTTTCGTTTTATTTCACTCTCGGCTTTCAGCCAATCGCTCAAGTTATCACCGTGAGCCGCGCCTCTTTCGAGGAATAACTCGTAGGCTCTCTTTTTGACCTCATCCAGATAATTTTCCAGATTTATCCGTGATTCCTTGGCCGGCTTAATCATCGAGACCCTGGTCTTAGTCTTTCCGGATACCGCCTTTTTGACTGTCGATCTCTTCTTCACTGTCTTTTCCCCGCCGGGTTTCTTGCCAGGCATTGTAACCCCCTGTTTTTTGATTTAATCAATTATAAGCTCCCTTAAGAGCGATTTGTCAATATAATTCCCCCAAATTCGATTCGCGTTCATATAAATTTATTCCTCTCCCTGATCCCTGATCTTTGTGCTGTCAGGTCCCCCGCCCTGACAGGCCTTCCTCGCTGCCAGGAATCAGACGAGTGGTATGCCCCTAACTGACAGAACCGAGTAAATGTAATTGCGCTCTTGGATTCCTGTTTTACACTTGACCTGTCAATCAGACCAAGCCATACTGTATAAGAATTCGATATTTGATAAGAAAATTCGTCGACGCCGGGGGGAGCCGACAGACCATTTTCCAAACAGCCGAGGAGGCTTATTATGAAAACTGTTAAAACAGGAATATTCCGATCTTATTTTCTTGCTGCGGCTAAATTGATTTTAGCCCTAATTCTCCTTTGCGGCGCATCCTATGCCGGAGACGGGACCGGAATGACCGTAAAGGTGAAACTGCCCGATGCTGATAACCTGCAGATTGTCAGTACAACCGATGGTTCTGTCTGGATCGGCCGGATTGTGAGTATCCGGGAGAACGAAGTGATCTTTAAAACCGATCTGGGAGAGATCACTATCCCGACGCTCAAGATAAGCGAGATAAGGGAAGTTCCGTCCTCCTCTATTCGATCCGGCCAATACTGGTTCGAGAATCCCAACGCCACCAGGCTTTATTTCGCGCCTACCGCGCGCATGCTCAAGAAAGGAACCGGGTATTTCTCCGATTATTGGCTCTTTTTCCCCGGTATCGCCTACGGTTTTACCGATAATTTCACGTTCGGGGGCGGGATGTCGCTCTTTCCCGGGGTCGATCCCGGCAACCAGGTCTTCTATTTTACCCCGAAGATCGGCCTGAAAACATCGCCTAATTCCAATATCGCCGCCGGAGCATTGCTTATAGCCATTCCGGAGATCGACAACGAAAGCCCTCTGGTCGGCATCCTCTATGGCGTCGGTACATTCGGCGATACCGACGGCAGCCTGACCGTCGGCCTGGGATACGGGTTTGTCGATGATCAGCTGGCCGATAAACCGATGTTCATGCTCGGGGGGGAGAAACGGCTCTCCAGACGGGTCTCCTTCGTCAGCGAAAACTGGATCTTCCCCGGCGCGGATTTCCCAGTGGTTTCCTACGGTTTCCGCTTTTTCGGCCAGGGATTGAGCGTCGATCTGGCCCTGTTCAACGCCCTTGGGGAGGAGGGATTCTTCCCGGGCCTGCCCTGGATCGATTTCGTCTTCAATTTCGGGGAATGAGAATCCTGGATATGGGACGGTATCTCCCGGGGTTGCCCGATCCGTATAGCCGGCAATTCCGCGGGTGTCATCAGGTCTTCGAACCTGACGATTTCGAACCGTCAAGTACGGAGATTTGGCCTGACAATGATGGTGGCGAGGCGATATACAGAAACCTTTATAATCAATTCCGAGTATATTAGTATGGGTCATTGACCACAGATAAGCCTATGGTTATATTGATGACGCTCTTTGACAACATGGGGGCGACAGGTTTCGACGGGATGACTGATGTTTAACCTGCGCGCCGAGGTCTCCGGTAACCTCGATAAACAATCGGAAACACTTACAAGTGCCAACGACTATTCGTATGCACTGGCCGCCTAATTAGCTAATTAGGTAACCCGTCCTGCCCGGGTTCGCTCATCGGTTCGGGACAGGGCGTCGATTAGATGAGATAGTATCGCGGCTTGTCTCCGCCCGCGACGCGAAACCAAAGGGGGCTGGAAAGCGCAGAAGCCCGGCGATTGGCGGCTTCGCTTTCGAGATCAAAGATTCGCCTACGCGCGTAGACGGTTACCCGGAGGTATCTTCGGACGGGGGTTCGATTCCCCCCGCCTCCAGATTATTGTGTGTTTACAGGAAACAATAATAAGAACATAAACTAATTGGCGCGAATTTGCAGTATCTAATTGGATGTCGGCAGTCTTAAATATTCTGATAGAGTCGCTGTCTTAACCCACTCAATGAGATCCTCGCCAGCTATCTGCAACTCTCCTTTGTTCACACCGTACCCATGACAGAAATCCTCACCCATAGACTTGATTCTAACCAATAGGGTCTTTATTTCTCTGATATCGGAATGTAAAGTGCTTATCCCTCTGAATAATGTTAGGGAAAAAGGCTTAGACTCAATACAAAACGAATACAGAGTTTCGATTACGAAACCACCTTTGTCTATCAAATCTATCTCGATGTTATTTGTCACGACACCCGCGTCTGCATGAAGAATCGAAATCTGCCATGACAAGGAGCCCTCTAAAAAATTCATCTTCGCTGATCCATTGTCGAAGTAGATCTTTTGGGGTAGCACAGAATCGGAATTGGTATCAGCAGACGCTTGGCCAGATATGAAAGAAAGGCCCGTAGCGATTATCGCCGGACCGATAAGTGTGCGCAATGTTCTCATATTCTGCCTCCCTGGTCAGAAAGTGCCCGAATTTACTTTTACCGTTGGTTCATTTCCATTATGCCTTTTGTGTCGGCCTTATTAATTGCGTTATCAGTCGAATTCAATCGGATTTTTATAGATCGGATGATCGGGCAGATGGGTGTGTCGCCGAGCAGCAACTTTCTATCCCACACGCTAACAGGCACGATGCCTCTTGCATAGCTGCGGATCTCGTTACCCCATGCTTGGCTATCAGAAAAGGAATTTTCCATTTCATCTGCATTGAGAAATCCAAGATACACAAGTACAACTGGGATTCCGAGAGTAGCGAGCTTCCAGCTCCATGCGAAGCGGTTACACAGTTGATAGTGGTCATTGAGGGTCAGATGCCAGCCATCCTGGAGCTTGTTCAATCCGTCATTTGCTTTGCGTATGGCCTGTCCGATTTGTTCAATATTCCTTTTGTTATTGGCACCGCAACGATCGTCTTGCTTCAGCTCCTCGAAATGTGCCTTGGCTTCGACCAAAAGTAATCCAGGTTTATCATCAATAGTGCAGGTGCTTGCTATGTCCCAGTTTGGGGTCACCGATGTGGAACTGGCGATGGCAAGCCACCACGATTTGAGCGTTTGACCGTAAGTATCTTTATCGAGCAAACGCGGCGCATTGTGCAACTGGGCTTCGGTCACATCATCGAACCCTTGCGGCATCCATTTGTCGGTAGCTGAAACAAAACCCCACGGTGCGATCAATTTGCTTAACCGCTCAGCAATCTGCTCTAGAGTGCCATGCGTTAATAGATGGCAACGCGGCTTACTACCTTTTCTTTGATTCGGCTTCAAACTTTGCAATAAATTGTCCACTGGCACCTCCCTTTCGGTTTTACTCCCATAAGAGACACTATCCTGACACTGGCCGATACCATGGGTGAATTCAAGTAGTATATTGGGCATAGATTGAAAAGTAGATGTTTTCAAAAATGTATTATCGGTCAGAGACTGTCCGCCAGCAGCAATTTGTGATGTTAGCACATAAAGCGGCAAAGTACGCGACCAAAGGGCCACTTTATTCTGATACAACATCAGTACCCCTTATGTAAATCCGCCCTCAACGTAGCTATCCATGTCGACCTTTCTTTATTTAATTATCGACAGATTATTGCATCCTTTATAACGCGATTTGAGCCTCGGCAATATCGGATGTATTTTTTGATTCCGCGGACACTGAAATCGCAAGACGATAATACCATTATTATTTTGTCCCAATGCCCGTATGCCCTTGTCCTACAACGCGAGTATGGGGTTCGATTCCCCCCGCCTCCACCAAAAATAAATCGACAAAGAACACCATATCGAAAAGGGTTGCCAGGTGGGAAGCAGTTTATTAACTTAGTCCACCTTGTTGTGACCCGTACACGAATTCGAGGAAGGAAGAAATGCGAATTCCGATTCTGAAGAGTACTTATAAGATTCTAAATGATAAGATTACCGAGGTCGAGAAGGAAATTAATAAGACCTCGAAAGATATCGGTACAGCCGCCGGTCATGGTGATCTTAAGGAGAATGCCGAATATCATGCCGCCAGGGAAAAGCAGTCGATGCTCTTGGAACGCATACATCGGCTCAGAAGCTACCTGAATTGCGAAAAAATCGACCTTGGTGACGGCCTGCCTGAAAAAGTCACATTCGGATGTTCGGTAACTGTTGTCGATACAACAACAAAGGAATCACACACGTACAACCTCATAGGACCGGCGGAATTCGAACTCGAACTGTTTCCCGATATGGTAACAGTCGGCGCGCCCGTGACAAGATTGCTGGTGACTAAGAAGATAGGTGATATCGTGAATTTCAAGTTTGGGAGTATTGACTGGACAGGCAAAATAACCGAAATTCGCGCCCTTAAGTAAACGTTGCTTAGAAACGTCCCCATGATGGGTGATGGCATCCGGCGCCCGCCCGGATTTCGTATCCATGTTTCGCCGCCCGCCGGAGAGCAACTGTTCTAAGGCCATCGGAGCCACAGTTAGTTAAAAACGTCCCGAGAATATCAAACAATAACTTATAAAAATCATGGTCACAATTTGGTAACCAAAGAATGGGGGAAGGTCAGCGCGACAGCAACTATAATATCGTGAAAATCGAAACCTCCCTTCCTTATGCCCGCGACGTCAAGCCCACCATATAAAATCGGGCGGTCATATCCATTTTCCAGTAGATTCCCGAGGCGATTTCTATTATCTTTACATCGAACTGAAGAAAAGGCAGTCTCTTTTCGGGAATTTGGGTATGAGTATTATGATCCGTTCGACCGACCTCAAATAGGGAGTACTTATGTACGCAAGAATCCTATCATTTTATATCCTCTTTGTATTCATAATATCTTCGGCGTTAGCCCAATCTCCGCCGTTTCAATACGATAACAATCTCATCGCCACCGTCGGCGATAATCCGCTAACCACGCTCTTCAGTTGGGAAGGAAACATCGGGGTTAGTATCGCCGCCCGCTCATTTAATTGCAGACCGCAAATCTCCGGGACATTTGTTCTTTCCGATATACCGGAAGGCTCCAAATTGGTTAAGGCCTACTTCGCTATCGTGGGATGGCAGATGGATTATACCGACGCCTGGGGTATGTTCGACGGGAATGAGCTGGACACCATTCCTCCAACGAATTACGATCAGGATGTAGAACTCTATTACTTATCTATGTACCGATGGGATGTCTCCTCGATGATTTCCGGGAATCGCTCTTATCCTTTCCGCGGATCTAACCTTAATTTCAGCTATCTTGCCTATCTGGTGGTCATCTATGAAAATACTCTGCTGCCTCTGACAAGTATAACCATCAATGACGGCGCCGAGTCATTGCGGGATTCATACAGCACCACACTTCTTCGCAGCACTCTGACCGGCGACGGCGTCATTAAGATTATCTCACAGGCGGGGGAAGTCCCACCCGATTCCAACGAAAGCATAGAGTTTAACGGCGATATGATGGATGGACCATACGCGGTTTTTACCGGCAATATGGGAGGATACGCCGACTATCATCAGTTCGCTTTGACCGATGTCGAAAATATAAACTCCCTGACCATCACTACCGGAGAAGATTGGATCGGGATTCATCTGGCGGTCCTTGTTTGCCCCGGCTACCTGACTGACGCGGATGAAAATACTAATCTTCCGGCCGATTTCCTCGTTTTAGATAATTATCCAAACCCGTTTAACGCCTCAACCGCGATCGAGTACCAGCTTCAGCGATCGGCCGACGTTAAAATTGAAATTTACAATATTCTGGGACGTAAAGTCGCAACATTGATCGATATGAATCAGAGCCCCGGATATCACCGCGCGATATGGAATGCCAATGGTTTCTCGTCCGGCGTATATTTTTATAAGATCCAGGCCGACGACCTTACGCAATCCAAAAAGATGCTGCTGTTGAAATAACAGGCTGTCAGGAAGTCTCTCAGGCCGGGGAATAGCTGCTCCCACCACGGTGTCAGGTCTCCGAACCTGACACACTATAATCAATTGGAGCCGATATCTCAGACTGCCCGGGCAATCTTGTTATTGCTTAATACGTGTATACCTGGTTTCGACAGCCCTGGCCTCTGTTTCATCGGGCAAAATATTGTACGCCGTAATAGTCAGATGATCCTTGTCAATCAATTCGAACACGGTCTTCCAACCCCATTGAGGCTGATCGGGGCCGACATCATACTTGCCGATAACCGCAAAACCGTTTTTATCCCGGTCTCCCTCGGAGAACATGATCCCGTAATTCATATGGAAATCATCCACCCATGATATCTGATACTTGTTCGCCGCGGAGTTAAAGATAATTGTCTCCTCTCCCGCGCGAGGTTTGCCCTGGAGTTCCGCCTTGTAGGTATGACGAAGAAATCGGCCGCCGAGGATTAACTTGAATTCGCCCCGCGCCGATGACTCGTCCGCGAGTTCCCCCGGACGAAACCAGGTCCGGCATATCCCTTCCCAGCTGCCGGCCAGCGATTCCAGGAACGCCTGCGGTTTGACAGCGATCTCTCGATTGGTTTCAATCTGATCGCCCGAGGCGCTCTGCCCGATGGCTGTCATAGCCATCGCTGATAAAATGATTGTTGCCATACTTATTCTCTTGGTAGTTGTCATAATTCGATTTTCCTTCTCCATAGATATGTTTTCAAATTCACCTTCCCCTTTTCAAGAATCATAGATTATTAATAATAGGGGCTATGCGGTCGCCGGACAAGCGGACAATATTTTAAATCAAGAGCGGAATGACTAAGTATGGCTGATCAGGGAGATTTAAAACTATCCAAAGCTCCGAAACTTGTTTGTTAACTCATTGTCAGATAATATAAAAGTGGCACTTTGCTTCACTCCGCTACTGGAGATTGCCGCCGGCGATCGCTCCGAAGGCAGGACCCCTGACTCCATATAAAACTCAAGCTGCCCTAAAAATTAGACTTTTTAATATGGAGTTATTTTGCGTATTTAAAAGAATTAATATCAATTAACGCGATCCGAAAGTCCGATGCGTATCGCCTTATCGTGTATCACAGCAAATCCAGATGAATTTCCGCTAAGTTCGTTGGTTGCGAATTGGTGTTGACACGGCAGGGCCTTAATATTTATTTTAGACTGCGGCAAGGCTAATTCGAATTGTGTTTGAGCTGATTCATCAATAGAGGAAAAATGTATCTGCTTCGTTGAATGATTGATTGACTTTCCCAGGCGTGCCTGACGCAGCCTGAAAAGCCGATTGATTATTGAAGCCCGGCTCGAGTTTATTCCAACAAAGAACGAGTGGAAATTATAACCACTTCAATAGATCCTAATATTATTGGAAGCGACGGAGAGTAACATGGCAAAATCGCTTGATTGCAAAATCAAACAGAAAACTTTCATAGCCGCGCCGCAGGCAAAAGTTTACGACACTATAACAAACGCGCGCGCCTGGGATGATTTTTTTACAACCGGGATGGAATTGGATCCTCGGCCGGGCGGAATCTGCTCGTTTTGCTGGCAAGAATGGGGCCCCGATAAATACACACTCAAAGTTCCTGGAAAAGTTATCGAGGCGAATAAACCCGATCTTTTTGTTTTCCAATGGGGGCCGGAAGATAAAGCCACCACGATTCGGATCCAATTGACCGCCAGAGATAACGGGACTGTTGTCACTCTTACCGAGGATGGTTACAAAGACACGCCGGAAGGCCGGGCGATGATCGTGGAATGCGCCGCCGGATGGGGCGAAGCCCTGACCCTCCTGAAATTCTACATGGAACACGGCGTCACCTACGGTTCACCCGGAGTCGATTCCTGAAACCGGCAATGTGGATCTCGGAGTCGAATAACCGGCCAATTGGATGTAGTTCCGGAAACCTCTGAACGAAATGGAGTTCCCCTTGCCGTACCTCCGAAATAGTATCTATATATAGAAATTGTTGTAAAATATAATATTATATTTTAATCTTGACATTCTGGCGAATCCGGCTTTATAGTATGTCGATCATGACAGTTTTTCTTTGTCCGGTTTGTCGGGGTGGAGGGAATCTGTTATGGCAGTCAGTATAATTGCAAACAACATAATTTTCGAAAATAATCGCCTGACTCTAAACGAAGGGGGAAATCATTTGATTCGATATCCTGGCGAGCTGTTTCGCTCGAGCCAATATAATTCAACTCACCCCCCGGGTTTTATTTCAATTCAATAAAAGGGGGGGAGGTATGCCTATGAAGTATCGGTAGTTTAATGGATACAGTAGTAATGTTTCCAAAGACTAATTGAGGAGAGAAGCAAAATGAAAAAATTAGTTATCCCTGTAATTGCGATTGTTTTTGCGCTGTCGAGCGTCGTTTTTGGCGCCCGGGATTTCAAGATAGGAGTCTCGAACTTCGGAAACGATAAGATCGAGTACGCTCCCGGGGAAATACTGGTCAAATTCAAGAACGACATCTCGGCCGAAGCGATGAACAGGCTCTATTCCGAACTCGGCGCCAGGATGATCGAGGCCAACCCTCAAATAGGGTTCAAGCGAATCGCCATTTCACCCATGTCGACCGTAGAGGAGGCGGTCGAACAATTCAGCGCCAGACCTGATATAGAATACGCCGAACCCAATTATATCCTGCGTGCCTTCATGACGCCCAACGATCCCTACTATGTCTATCAATGGCACATGCCGAAAATCAACGCCGGACCTGCCTGGGATCTCTCGACCGGAACAGGCGTGGTCGTAGCCGTCATAGACTGCGGAGTGGCTTACGAAAACTACGGCTCGTTCGGATTAGCCCCGGATCTCGCCGGCACAAATTTCGTTCCCGGTTACGATTTCGTAAACAACGACTCGCATCCCAACGACGATAACGGACATGGCACCCATGTAGCCGGTACGATAGCCCAAACCACGAATAACAACCTTGGCGTAACCGGAGTGGCTTTTAACTGTAGTATTATGCCAGTTAAAGTTCTCGACGCGTCCGGCAACGGTACCTTAACCACCGTGGCTAATGGGATCATCTGGGCCGCTGATCACGGCGCCGATGTGATCAACATGAGCCTCGGATCATCCTCATCGACCTCCACCCTCCAAAACGCCGTTCGATACGCTGACGGACTCGGAGTTACCATAGTCTGCGCCGCCGGAAATTCCGGCAATCCCATAGCTCAATATCCGGCGTCGTATGTCGAATGCGTTTCGGTCTCCGCCACCAGATATGACAACACCCGTCCATCATACTCCAGCTATGGCTCCAATGTCGATATCTGCGCCCCTGGAGGCGATACCAGTGTCGACCAAAACGGCGATGGTTATGTCGATGGAGTCCTGCAGCAGACATTCGGAGCCACTTACACCAGCTGGGGATATTACTTCTACCAGGGAACATCAATGGCCTCGCCCCACGTTGCCGGCGTAGCGGCTATGCTGTTGGCGGTGAATGGTTCGTTAACTCCACTGCAGGTTAGAAACGCGATGCAAAACACCGCCCTGGATTTGGGTTCCGCGGGCTGGGATCAATATTACGGTTACGGCCTGGTCAACGCTTATGCCGCGCTGCAATCACTGACTCCACCGACCGATCCCCCCATAGCCGATTTTTCTGGAACTCCGACCTCCGGAACTGCTCCGCTGACCGTCCAGTTCACCGATCTCTCCACCGGCAACCCGACATCATGGAACTGGAATTTCGGTGACGCCGGTACGTCGACCGCCCAAAACCCAAGCCACATCTATAACTCCGCCGGATCCTACACCGTAACCCTTACCGCCACTAACCCCTATGGTTCCGACGGCGAAACCAAAACAGGCTATATCAATGTCAGCGCGCCCGGAGCCTGGACCGTCATTACCTATGACGATTTCGAAGGCGGTATGGGCAGCTACACCGATGGCGGCTCTGATATGTCGCTCTATAACGGTGGAACATATGCCCACCAGGGAAGCAGGGCTGCCGATATACAGGATAACAGCGGTACCTCTTCATCATTTTATCATACCTCCTCTTACAATGTTTCCGGCTATACCCAGCTCGAAGTACAGTTCTGGTTCTACGCCGTCAGCATGGAAACCGGCGAGGACTTCTGGGTTCAATACTACAATGGTTCCGCCTGGCAAACCGTCGCCTCATTCGTCTCCGGTACTGATTTCCAGAACAACCAGTTCTATAATCCTGTCGTCGCTATCTCCAGCGCCTTGTACAATTTCCCGTCCAACGCAAAATTGCGTTTCATGTGTGATGCCAGCAACAATAGCGACGACGTGTACATCGACGAAATAGAGTTCCGCGGCAGCGCCTCCGGCGCCATGAGACAGCCGGACGATCAGCCGTACAAAATCTCCTCGATTCCCGAGCAATTCTTACTAGACCAGAATTACCCCAATCCTTTCAACGCACGGACTACAATCGGGTACAATCTGGAAGAGCCCTCCAATGTGCGTATCGAAATCTATAACCTGCTCGGACAAAAAATCAGCACTCTCGTGGATGAATACCAGTCCGCCGGGGCTCACCAGGTCACCTGGAACGCCGAAAATCAGGCCTCCGGAGTTTATCTCTACAACATGCAGACCGGACAATTATCCGAAACCAAAAGGATGTTGCTGCTGAAATAAAGTCGCTTAAAGGGGCGTTACCCTGGCGTTATAATGTCCTGAAATAAGCGGAACTAACCGGGTCATTCCCAGCGAATGGCCCGGTTGTTTTTTTCAGATATTAATACCTTAGTATTAACATGGGCAACAAGACGCGTTTGTCCATAAATGACGTTACAACATAAGGAACCGCTTATCGAATCTTACGGTTAATTATATTATATGCGAACCATTATCCGATTCAGAGAGGAATACATCATGAAGCGTCAGAAATCGATCTTACTGCTGATCATCCTGTCGGTAATCTCTATCGAATCAAAAGCGCAATGGGAACCTGTACCCTCCGATCCCGGCGGGGTAATTCGAGATATCGTATTAAATTCAAATGGCGAAATCTACCTGGCCAGTCTCAATAGCGGAGTATATCGATCCGCTGATAGCGCCTCGACAACCCCTTCAACGCCTCCACAATAATCGAATTCGAACTGTCCAACACGTCATTTGTCACCCTGGAAGTTTTCAATATTGCCGGTCAGAGGGTAGAGATCCTGACCCAATCGAGGTTAAGCGCCGGTTCGCGGCGGATTATCTGGAATGCCGGAGATCAACCTTCGGGAATATACTATTATCGGTTAAAAGCAGGCGATACGTCCGAAACAAAACGGATGATATTGTTGAAGTGATAATTATCTGCGACCCCCGAAACGGACGATCCCGCCAGGATAAAGGCCGATGTCCGATAAGATAAGGGACCGGCAATTTGGCCGGTCCTTTTTATTTTGCGTAAACTGATACTTTGTCGGTAACCGAGCCGCGGGAATCGAGTGTTGACCGTCGTCCGGGGAGCGAGTATATTCAGATCATCAGCGAATCTTTGCCGAGGAGTGCGACAGGAGAAGCATGAATGAAGGACATCGCCAGGTTTATTGCAGGTTTCGAACGTTTCCAGATTAAATACTTTCAGGATGAACAAAGTCTCTTCTCCAGGCTTCGGCATAGTCAGCAGCCTCGAGTTCTCGTAATTTCATGCTGCGATTCGCGAGTTGACCCTGCCATGCTCACGGACGCCGACCCCGGCGATCTCTTCGTTATCCGCAATGTCGCCAACCTCGTTCCACCCTACGTTCATGAAATAGAAGCTCCCGGTATTCGAGCCGCGCTCGAATTCGCTGTCAAGAGCCTCGAAGTCGAACACATCATCGTACTGGGCCACTCCAATTGCGGCGGAATCCAGGCACTCATGAAAGGCGAAGGCATTACACAAAACCAGTACGAGTTCATCGGCCGCTGGGTGAGTATCGCCAGACACGCGAGGGAGCGGGTACTGCGGGAATTGCCCCAAAAACCCCTTGCCTTGCAGGAGAGGGCATGCGAACAGGCCGCTATTTTGCTCTCCCTGGAAAATCTCCTGTCGTTTCCCTGGATTAGTGAACGAGTCGACAATAATTCGCTCGCTCTTCATGGCTGGTATTTCGATATTGTCTCCGGAGAATTACTCTCCTATTCAGCGGAGACCGCCGGCTTCGAACCCCTGATCTCCGCGCCGGGCTCAGAAACCTGAAGAGTGGACGACTTGGCTCGCCGGATTTTTCAGGTTAAATTAACGAGTCTATCGCGATCTCGATCAACTTCATTTTCAGAACGTCATTGAAAACGTTATCGATCAGCTCGATCAGTACAAACAGTATCAAGAACCCATTTCCAGAAAAAAAACCTCCCAATCATATTTTCAAAAATTCATTCAGTTTTGCGTATTTAAAACAGCGGGATTAAAACTGTTAAATAGATCCGCAGGGTCCACTTAAGGTTTTATATCAGCTTTTTTTTGAACTTTTCGGCTGTCCGAGGATTATCTTGATAGAAAGGAGAAATTTATGAAAAAGCGGAATACCGAATCTATAGCCATCGCCTGCATATTGCTTCTCATTTCAATACCGTCATTTGCGGAGGGGTCTGATGAGGTCGTCAGGCCGGAAGAGATAAAAAGCAAGAGACTGGTGATCTACGACGACGACGCCTATGTCAAGCTGGCCGATCTTTGGAGAGACTATTGCGACGCTTACCCCTCGGAATACGCCTATGCCAATTGGATGTATGCCGCCCGTTACGCCAATGACGATAATTACTGGGCACTCTTGAATAAAGGCCTGAAAATATATC
The DNA here is from genome assembly GCA_024641335.1 of Candidatus Zixiibacteriota bacterium. Classification (GTDB taxonomy): domain Bacteria; phylum Zixibacteria; class MSB-5A5; order UBA10806; family UBA10806; genus JAHEDG01. The sequence continues at coordinate 13,307 of JAHEDG010000008.1, read as the reverse complement.
CCTGGAACCCGACCCTCTTGTATTTGAAAAGCATGGAACGCCGCGGCGCGCATGATGATGACGAGGGCCGTAAATACCTGGAAAAAGCGATATCCATTGATCCGCGCTTTACTGATGCCTGGTTTTCCCTGGTTACCATCTACATGGATTCGGGCCAGGAGGAGCAGCTCGATCTGGCTCTGCGCCGTCTGCTGGAGAGCGGGGTTATCGCTGACGAGGTCATGGACTACAATTACAACATGCTGATCGGCCTTGACGATAACGCTATCGTCATTACCAACGGCGATAACGACACATACCCCGGATGGATTCTGACACGGATACTCAAAGTTCGTCCCGATGTCGCCATAGTCAACCGCAGCCTGCTCAACACCCCCTGGTATCCGAGTTACATGATCGGGCAGGGGCTTCCCCGGTTTATCGGCGAAAAAGAGCTGGATGATCTGCGCGATTCCATTCTCCGGGAGATAAAAGAAAAGAAAAAAACCATGCCCGCGGCCGGGCCGTTTGGTGATACGCTTATCACTAAAATCATCGAAGCGGCCGATCGCGCCGGACGACCAGTTTACATTTCCAGGACAGTTTATCTTACCGAAATGGTCAACCGGATAACCGAAAATGGCCGGGATCTGGGCTTGGTAACTATAGTGACAAAATCAAACAATGCCTACTCCGACCAGCTTCGAAAAGCGTACGGAAAATGGATCGACGGATTTCGTACGGCGGGATTGGAAAGCTGGCGCTTAAGAAACGCTCCATTGACCGATGCAGGGCGGATGATTGTCGCCAATTACGCGACGGGAGCGGCGGCCAACCTGGAAACACTTAAAAAGAATGCCCCGGAAATACGTCTCCCGCTTTTCCGCTGGTATCGGGAGCATATAGAAAAATTAATTTCCGAAGAAAAACGAACCAAAATCGCCTATGAGTGGTGTCGCTTCGGGTCGGATATAAAAGAGATCGATGACTGGAGCGGAAGCCAGGGTATTAAGTGCCAGGAGCCCGCGGGGAGATAATTGAATTTGGAGTGGGATTGTCTTATCCGCGCTCGGCGAGGCGAGGAATCAGCCTGGCGCGCGCTGGTCGAACGGCATCAGGCCAGGTTGGCCGGGTTGGCGCTTCTGATCACGGGTTCGGCGGCCGCCGCCGATGATGTCGTGCAGGAGACCTTCATCCGCGCCCTTAGGGCCAGGCTCAAAAACTGCGCCGGCACAGTCGGAGGCTTCCTCGGAACAATAGCTTACCGTCTGGCGCTGAAAGAATCGAGACGGCTAAAACGAAACCTGCCGCTCGATGGTCTCGATCCGCCGGACAATTCCCATACCCCTCTTGAGAGTATTTTGATCGATGAACGCGACAGGCTGGTGGCCGAAACAATCGCCGCGCTCGATACGGATCACCGACTACCTCTTATACTTCGCTTCTATGGTCGGCACAGCTATGAGGAGATCGCCAAACTGCTCGGCATACCGCTGGGAACCGTAAAATCCCGTATTTTTTACGCTGTCAAATCCTGCCGCGAAACCCTTCTCCGGAAAGGAGCTCTGCGATGATACATCCCGACGACGATAAACTTCTGGATTACGCTCTGGAGATCCACTCCGATGAACTCTCCGATATCGAAATAACTGACCACCTCGCAGCCTGTCCGGGGTGCCGGACTCGCCTCGAAAATCTCCGGCGCGATATCGATATTATCGGAGGAATTCGGCCGAATCGCCCCATGCTAACTATGACGACCCCCCGCCGGCTGTCTGACCTCCTGTATCAGGCTGTTAGAGTCGCGGCGCTAATTCTGCTCGGAATGGCCGTCGGTTACAGCGCGTCGAATTGGATTCATAATCGATCGGCGTTGGTGTCGCCGGCTTACATTACATTATCTCCGCCCCCGGATTCGCTTGGAAACTGCCCCGTTCCCGACGCTATGGAGCTGTCGCAGGCCTACTATGAAAATATACTAAACCGGACGAAGTAGTTTAATATTCGGCCGGGTTTGATTCCCGCGGCCCCCGAAATATTATTCTCTATCGCCTGATATTCTCCTATATTGTCGTTCTATGGCAACCGTCGGAAGAAGATCAATATGAAGTACTTTGAAAACTCCAGATCCCTCAAGCCGTCTTTTATCACACTGCCCGAACAGAAAAATAGGAATACCACTATTCTCGATTACCTAAAGCTCCGTTTCCCTCATATCGGCCGGGACGTATGGTCGGCCCGAATAAATAACGGATTGGTCTTCCTGCCTGACGGCGGCACGGTTACTTTGCGAACCCCTTATAGAACCGGCCTGAGAATCTCGTACTTTCGGGAATCGCCAAAGGAGATCCGCGTCCCCTTCAGAGTGAGATTTCTTTTTCACAACGATCATATCGCGGCTGTTTGTAAACCGCATTTTCTGCCTGTTCAGCCCGCCGGTCCGTTTGTCAGAGAATGTTTACTAAACAGGATGATAAAATCGCTGGGCAATAAGGACCTCACGCCACTGCATCGAATAGATAGAGAAACCGCCGGCGTTGTTCTCTTTTCGCTCAACAGGAAAACGCGGGATATTTATCACCGCCTGTTCAGATCCGGGAAAATCAGAAAAATCTACGAGGCCATCGGAACCAGGCCGAAAAATGATAATCTAACGCGATGGCTTATCGAAAACCGTATTGTGGAATCGGAACAATGGCCTGGAATGATCAATTCAAGCGGTCCGGTTAACGCTAAAACGCTGATCGAAAAAACGGACCAAAGGGGAGACCTCGTAAAATTCAGAATTGAACCGTTTACCGGCAAAGGCCATCAGATTCGCCTTCATCTTCAACTTATCGGCAGCGGCATATTAAACGATCGTTATCATCCCGAACTCCAGCCCAGGCAGTACGATAATTTTCAAAATCCGCTTCAGCTGGTCGCCAGGGAACTGGAATTTGACGACCCGATTACCGGCAGTCGTTTCAAATTCACCTCCGCTCGAAAACTGCTGTTTTAAATCAACAACTATGTCCACGATTGCCGGGCATTTACGATTTTTCATAGGCAATATATCCGTTCATTGATTACATTGTCTGCGGTAAAGGCCGATTATTCGAATCCGGTTCTCTGCCGGGACTGAAAGCCGAAAGGAACCAGTGTTTATTCCCGCTACTAAAGAGGAACTGAAAAAATCAGGTTGGGAAAAGCCTGATATTATTCTGATCACCGGCGATACCTACGTGGATAGTCCGTTTATCGGGGTCTCGGTTATCGGCCACGTATTAATGAAGGCCGGCTACAGGGTGGCTATCATCTCCCAGCCGGATACCGGTTCGGGAGTCGATATCGCTCGATTCGGCGAGCCCGCCCTGTTTTGGGGAGTTACCGGAGGCTCCATCGATTCCATGGTAGCCAATTACACCGCCTCGAAAAAAAGACGGAAAGAAGACGATCTAACAGCCGGGGGAGTCAATAATCGACGCCCCGACAGAGCCGTGATCGCCTACAGCAATCTGATTCGAAAATATTTCAAAAATACCAAACCGATTATTCTCGGCGGAGTCGAGGCCAGCCTGCGGCGAATCGCACATTACGATTTCTGGTCCGATAAGATCCGCAAATCTATACTCTTCGATTCCAAGGCCGATTATCTGGTTTACGGAATGGGGGAAGATTCGATCATCCGCCTGGCCGAACAGCTTAAAACCGGTCGAACCGCTGATGATCTTCGGGGAATATGCTATATATCCTCGGAAAAACCCGCCGAATATATCGAGCTCCCATCCTTTGAGCGGATTCTTGCCGATAAAAACAAGTTTATGGAAATGTTCGAGCTTTTCTACCATAACAACGATCCCGTCACCGCCAAAGGCCTCGTTCAGCTGCAGGACACCCGATACCTCGTTCAAAATCCTCCGGCCGAAAATATCTCCCGATCCCGGCTGGATCAGATATTCGATCTCCCTTTCGAGCGTGACGTTCATCCAGCCTATAAGAGCAGGGGGAAGGTCAAAGCGTTGGAGACCATAAGAAACTCCATCACTACCCATAGAGGCTGCTACGGTGAATGTAATTTCTGCTCCATAGCGGTCCATCAGGGACGAACCGTAAACTGGAGATCGCCCGAATCCATCACAAAAGAAGCGCGGACGATTGCCGGCAAACCGGATTTTAAGGGTTATATCCTGGATGTCGGAGGACCGACCGCCAACATGTACGGATTCGAATGCTCCAAAAAAATGAAACATGGCAACTGCCGGGATAAGCGATGTGTCTTTCCGGAAATCTGTTCCAAAATGAATGTCGACCATACATCGCAGATAAATCTCCTGAGAAGCTTGAGGAAGATTCCCGGAATCAAAAAGGTCTTCGTCGCTTCGGGTCTGCGATACGATATGATTCTCGATGATAAAAAGAGCGGGAAAAAATATCTAAAGGATCTGGTCGAACATCATGTCTCCGGACAGATGAAAATCGCCCCCGAACATACCGAAGATCATGTCTTGAGTTTGATGGGCAAACCCGATAAACAGTCGCTGATAGAATTCAACGATTTATTCTACGCCTTTTCCAGGGCTAAAGACAAAAAGCAATTCCTGACTTATTATCTGATAGCCGCCCACCCCGGATGCGCCGACAGGGATATGAAAGAGCTGAAATCGTTTGCTTCCCGACGGCTCAAACTCAACCCAGAACAGGTCCAGATTTTTGTTCCTCTGCCTTCGACTTATTCCGCGCTTATGTATTACACCGAAAAGAACCCCTTTAACGGTGAAACTATATTCGTGGAAAAAGACACCCGAAAAAAAGAAATCCAAAAGAAAATAGTCACCCAGAAAACCCGAATCCGTCCCCGCTGATTCTTCAGCGATCGACGGTTATGAGAACAGCTCTTGACTTTTTTCGGTCGCGCTGAACGGTCTTTCCTTGCCGATCTTTTGCGAAACGAGGAATCCCTTCTGTTCCAATTCTTCGAGATCTTTCCTGGCAGTCACGCGGGAAATACCGTTGATATTCGAATGGGTATTGATAGTAGTAGTCGCTTCCGGATTTTTATGCAGGTACCTTAAAAGCAGTATTTGTCTATCATTTAGATTATATGTTGATCGGGCGGTCGTTGCCATTCGACGGTTTTCCGATTGTTTTTTCTTGACATAAGATTCGAATTCTTTTTTGGCTTGGGATATTTTCCTAATATTATAATCAATGAAATAAGTAAGGTCGTTATCGTCCTGTTCGGAGTAAACATAAGCATCTCTATATTGGGCAGGAGATCTCTTGATTACTCTTGACAGGGGAAGGCATGAAATCTCCCAGTATTGTTTTTTTAACAGGTACCAGTAGGAAATCGCCCTGGCCAGTCTGCCGTTACCGTCGGTAAAGGGATGCAAATATCCGATCCAGAAATGCAGGAGAATCGCCTTGATTAGCGGGTGGATAAATTGTGAAGTCTCTGAGACATCGTTGGCGTAATCTATAAAACTCTTAATTTCTTGTTTTAGAAATTTTTCGGACGGGGGAATATGGTATATGACGCTTCGAGCGGAATCCCATACTGCAATTTCATCCGAATTGTTTCTTAAGCGCCCGATATCTTCTTGATCAATAGTGTTTTTAGTTAGAGTACGGTGCAGGCCCAGCAGAGAGGCCATGCTTAGATTTTCATTCCGCAATTGATCCTCGATTTGTGTCATCGCCTCATAATTGTTGATTATCATATGCTCTGATTTGCTTACCGGTTTTCTTTTTTCTCGGATCATCCGCTTAGCCGCTTTTCGAGTCGTATTGGCCCCTTCCAATTGCGAAGAGGCAATAGCCTCTTCTAAAATACCGCTGGCGATAAACCTCCGGCGCGCTTGTTGATCATCCACCAAATTCGATTCGATTAAGCCCCCTAAACGCATATCTACTTCGTGCAGTATAAGATCCAATCCGGGTATTGATTGCCAACTAAAATGAATACCCTTTTCATCGCGGATAGGGCTTTTGACCCGACTGTGAGAGTATTTGCGTAAAAACTTTACCAGCCCCCAACACTCTATGGACGTCAGACCCTTAGGGGGGGGCAAATATCGGACTTTGTCCCAGAATAGATATTCCGGTCGATTAGTATTTTCCATGAATGAGAATATTTCCGTACCGGGCTTTAGTTTTTCGAATAATGTGTTTATGCTTCCAACAATATCGGGTTTTTGTAATTTATAAACATCCATTCTTAACTCCTCTTTCAACTCCATTCATTAAGTGTAAAGTGTTTACACGTAGTTTACATATACTATATGCGTCACTATATGTAAAGACTATTCATGTTCTTTACATGTATTTTACATGTTAACGTCACGCTGTTGATATGGTTATGGGTCTTATATGTTATTGATAAATAATGAGTTGCGAATTTATAGATAAAAATTCGTTCAAATTCGCCGGGCGGCCTGCTCCGCCCCGTGCAGCTCCTGAAGCGAAACGACTGTCATCTGGTTTTGACGAAGCGCGATTACCGCCTCCACAGCCGCTATCGCCCCGGGGATAGTTGTTATAAACGGAACATTATGCTGAAGCGCCGCCGTCCTGATACCCCAGCCGTCGCGAAATGATGTCTGGCCGAGAGGAGTGTTGATTATAAGATCGACCTGACCGCTCTTGATTACATCCACAAAATTCGGGCGGCCCTCGCTGACCTTCAATACGATCTCCGCTTCCACGCCCATATCGCTTAAAAAACCCGCCGTCCCGGTGGTCGCCAAAAGCTTGAATCCCAAACCCTGAAATCGTCTGGCTACTCCTAAGGCGCCCTTCTTGTCCAGGTCATTGACGCTGATCAGGATCGTCCCAGAACTCGGAAGTTTCAGACCGGCAGATAATTGAGCCTTATAAAACGCCGTGCCGAAATCATCTCCTATACCCATTACCTCTCCCGTGGAACGCATCTCCGGGGATAATTTGGGATCGACTCCCGGAAATTTGACAAAAGGAAATACCGGAGTCTTGACAAAATAACGTGACACCCGCAGATCCTCGGTTAATCCCAACTCCCTCAATGTATGCCCCAGCATCAATCTGGTGGCTATCTTGGCCAGGGGGATTCCGCTGGATTTGGCCACGTACGGCACCGTCCGTGACGCCCGCGGATTTACCTCCAAAACATATATCTCCCCGCCGGCGATGGCATATTGGATATTCATAAGGCCGATAACATGCAATTCTCTGGCCAGACGTTTAGTCAGGGAGCGAATCTCCTCTAAATATCGCTGGCCGATCATATTGGTCGGCAATACCGAACTCGAATCCCCGCTGTGTACCCCCGCTTCCTCTATATGCTGCATGATTCCGGCTATTACGCAATCAGCGCCGTCGCTCAACGCGTCCACGTCCACCTCGACAGCGTCCTCGAGAAATTTATCGATCAGCACAGCCTGACCCGGAGCGGCATCGAAAGCCGATGTGAGATACCGGTGAAAACGCTCCTTCCCGTAGACTATCGCCATTCCACGCCCCCCGAGAACATACGACGGCCTCAAAAGCAGGGGAAATCCCAACTGGCCGGCCGCTTCATCGGCCTCTTCAAGCGAACGGACCATGGCATGGGCGGGTTGGCGAATATCCAGGCGGCTTAAAAAATCGCCGAATCTTTCTCTATCCTCCGCCAGATCAACCGACTCCGGCGGCGTGCCGATTATCGGGACACCGGCTTTGGCTAACGGCATAGTCAGCTTCAACGGAGTCTGGCCGCCGAACTGCACAATTACCCCGTCGGGACGTTCCCGGTAGTATATCTCCAGAACGTCTTCCATTGTCAAAGGCTCGAAATACAAGCGGTCGCTGGTGTCATAGTCGGTCGATACCGTCTCCGGATTGCAGTTGACCATAATGCTCGTAACCCCCTCTTCCCGCAGGGCAAACGACGCGTGGCAGCAGCAATAATCGAATTCGATCCCCTGGCCTATGCGGTTCGGTCCGCTGCCCAGGATCATTATCTTCCTCTTCGATCCGACATCCGATTCATCCTCGATCTCGTATGACGAGTACAGATACGGAGTGAACGATTCGAATTCGCCGGCGCAGGTATCCACCCGCTTGTAAACAGGACGGATATCGCTTTCATGGCGATACCGCCGAACGTCCTCCTCCACGCACCCGGTCAGGTGAGCGATACGCCTGTCGGAAAACCCGTACTCTTTGGCCAAAACCAGTTCCGGTCGGGTTACTTCCGCCAACGGCTTGCCTCGAAGCTGTTTCTGCAGGGCGGCGAACTGATCTATCTGATCCAAAAACCAGGGATCGATATTTGTCAATCGTCCGATCTCATCCACGGTCCAGCCCTGCTCCAGAGCATGCACTATAAAATGAACTCTGTTCTCGTTCGGTTTTACCAATGACGCGCTCAACTGTTCTCTGGAAAGATCTCCCGGCCTGAACGGTTTGACCGCTTCCAAAGACCGAAGCGCCTTGAAAAATGATTCCTTGAATGTACGGCCTATAGCCATTACCTCGCCCACAGATCTCATCTGGATGCCCAGAGTAGTGTCGGTCTCCGGAAATTTCTCAAAGGCGAATTTTGGTATTTTTGTAACTACATAATCGATTACCGGCTCGAATGCCGCCGGGGTCTTCAATGTGATATCGTTGGGGATTTCATCGAGCGTATAGCCGATTGCTAACTTGGCCGCGATTTTGGCAATCGGAAAACCGGTCGCCTTGGAAGCCAGCGCCGACGAACGGGAAACTCTGGGATTCATCTCGATCACTATCAGCCGGCCGTTCTTCGGATTGACCGCGAACTGTACGTTCGATCCGCCGGTATCGACCTTAACCCGTCTCATAATAGCCGCCGACGCGTCACGCATACGCTGGTATTCTTTGTCGGTCAGAGTCTGCGCCGGGGCTACGGTCAACGAATCGCCGGTGTGCACCCCGATGGAATCGAAGTTCTCTATCGAGCAGACCACAACGAAATTATCGCGGTGATCACGCATAACCTCTAACTCGAACTCCTTCCAGCCGATCAGCGATTCCTCGACCAATACCTGATGCGACGGCGAAAGCCCCAAACCACGATTGACTATCGTCTCGAACTCCTCAGGATTGTAGGCTATGCCCCCGCCGGAACCGCCCAACGTATACGACGGACGAATTACTACCGGGAATCCGTTGTGCCGAACGAAACTCTGGGCCTCCTGGAAATTCGACGCCAGAATGCTGCCGGGAACGTCCAGCCCGATCTCCACCATAGCGTCCTTAAATTGCTCCCTATCTTCCGCGATGGCTATCGCCTCGGCGCTCGCACCGATAATCTCCACATTATATTTTTCCAATATCTTCTCATGGTGAAGAGCCAGGGTGAGATTGAGAGCGGTCTGCCCTCCGACCGTGGGTAGAATAGCGTCAGGGCGGTCACGGGCTATAATCAGCTCCAGGAATTCGACAGTCAATGGTTCGATATACGTCCGGTCGGCCAGTTCAGGATCGGTCATGATAGTGGCCGGATTGGAATTGACCAGCACGACCTTTATCCCCTCCGAGCGAAGCGCCTTGACCGCCTGGGTTCCCGAATAGTCGAACTCACACGCCTGACCGATGACAATCGGCCCCGATCCGATTACCAGCACACATTTGAGATCGCTACGCTTGGGCATGATCTTCCTGCTGTTTCTGAAATTCGGTCATCATCTCGGTGAAACGGCTGAATAGATATTGGGCGTCATGAGGACCCGGAGCCGCTTCAGGATGATACTGCACCGAAAAAGCCGGTACATGAAGAAGCCGTAAACCCTCGACCGTTTTATCGTTCAGATTGATATGGGTAATCTCTACTTTATCTTCAGGCAGCGAATCGGCGTCGACAGCGAATCCGTGATTGTGCGATGTTATCTCCACCCTGGATGTCATCAAGTCCATAACCGGGTGATTGCCGCCCCGATGGCCGAATTTGAGCTTGTACGTCTTGCCTCCGGCCGCCAAACCCAGCAGCTGATGACCCAGACAGATCCCGAAGATCGGTACCCGGCCCAGCAGCTTACGAATATTATCCACCGCGTATCGCACCGGGTCAGGATCACCGGGGCCGTTGGAAAGAAGTATCCCCGACGGCCGAAGCGCCAGAATATCTTCCGCCGAAGCGGTCGCCGGTACAACTGTCACCCGGCAGCCGACATTTACCAGACAGCGTAATATGTTCCATTTTACCCCGTAATCCACCGCCACGACATGAAAACGGTAATCCGGGCTTCCGGCAAAAAGATCCTGCTGTTTCCAATGCCCGTTAATCCCCGCGATATTCTCGTCCCAGCTATATATTTTCCCTTTGGTAACTGTAATGGCCAGATCACGACCGCTCATCGACGGTACCGATCTGGCCCGGTTGAGAAGTACCTCGATACTTATATCAGCGCTGCCGATCACTCCACGCATAGCTCCTCTGGAGCGCAGATGGCGAACCAGCATCCGGGTGTCCGGGCCCTCCAGCCCGGGAACGCCTTTGGCTTTCAGATAATCGTCAAGACTATAATTGGCTCTCCAGTTGCTTACTATCCGGCTCGTTTCCTTTACAATCAAGGCGCTTAAAAACGGGGATCTCGATTCGTAATCCTCGCGCGATATTCCATAGTTGCCGATTTGAGGATATGTCATCACCACCATCTGGCCGGCGTATGACGGGTCTGTCAGGATCTCCTGGTAGCCGCTCAGAGCGGTATTGAATACAACCTCTCCCTCGGCTTCGGTCAACGCCCCGAACCGCCGTCCCGCAAATACCGATCCATCCTCCAAAACAAGTCGTGCGTTTGTGGTCTTCTGGATCATTTCAACGGATCGGGCGGGTTCCTTAATATCTCCGGAATTCAAATTCCAGCCTGTTATTAGCGCCGTGCGAATCTATCTTATCAAGCGCCGGTTGTCAAGCGGATGATCGAATCAAATCTCGTTCGGTTGTCAATAATCCGGAAATTCTTATGATTTAAGCGGATAAAATGAAAAGGACGAATGCCGCGAGCTTCCGTCCCCTTCCGAAATTAGCTATTTTAACTATCGTTAATTCACTATTGCCCGGCCCCCCGGCCGAAAAGATAGCCGATTCCGAAACTCACTGTCGGGCCGCTGTAATTCTTACTCCCTCCGATCGACTCCTTAAAATCGGACATGAAATTATAGCCGATATCGATTCCGGTCATGAAATGTTTGCCCAGAGGGAAATCAACTCCAGCCCCTATCTGCCCGCCTATCGAGCTTTCCGATCGCGATTCTACAACAACCCCCATGTCGATATCCACCTGCTGCTGACTGCCGAAATACGGCCCCATTCCGGCCCTGATGAACGGTCTGACATCGGTTCCATAGGTTGACTGGGGAAAATAATATTTCACCCCCAACAAAATATAACTGATTCCGGCCGCTTCGCTCGATGTCCCGAATAAACCGGCGTTGGTTTCGATCTGGGCCAGCATCGTCCCCGAACGGACATCGAGAGCCAGGCTCTCCTCTATCCAATGGCAATATGAGATTCCGCCCAAAAATCCGCTGGCGTTCACCGATGTGGACACCGAACCGATCCCTATCTCGGCTCTGGCGTCTGTCACCTGATTCCACATACCCAGTCGAAGTCCTATCTGATGCCGTTTTGCCAGATCGGCCCCCTTGGCCGGGGACATGATCGCAATAGCCATAACCGCCGAGATCATAAAAATCTCCATTTTACTCATTTATCCGCTCCATTCCAAAAATAGTTAAAATTGTACACATATCGGATTACGAACGATGACGATTAATTGTTGCTGGTTATTTATCAGGGTAAAATCCGAAATATCGTCCGAAATAACGCTCGTTTTTGGAGAAGATTTTTAATGTTTACCTACTGCGCGATTTATGCTAAGTATTCTGTCGATGGCCTCCGCTGTTTCCGATAATGAAACCGGGTTTACCAGAGGTAAATTAATCGGGCTGATTCTCGGTATAGTCCTGTTCTTTGTTTTTGTGTTCGATCTGACCGGATTGAATATGCCACGGGAAGCCTCGGCAGCCGCCGGAGTGGTCCTGCTCATGGCATGTTTCTGGGTTTCCCTCTGCCTGCCGATCCCCGTAACTTCGCTTCTGCCCATAATATTATTCCCGGTACTCGGCATCGCCGGATCCGCCGCGACCGTTAAATATTACGCCAACAACAATATCTACCTCTTTATGGGCGGTTTTATTATCGCCCTGTCTATAGAGAAATGGGAGCTGCATAAAAGAATCGCACTGTTTATCGCCTCGCTCCTCGGAGCGTCACCCGGCAGGATTATTATGGGCTTTATTTGCGGCTCAGCCTTCCTCTCTATGTGGATCTCCAATACCGCGACCGCTATGATGATGCTTCCGATCGGAATGGCCGTGATCTCGCAAATCGGTTCAGCTGACGACCGCGAGGCCGATTTTCCGGTCATTCTGATGCTGGCCATAGCCTATGGCGCCTCGATTGGGGGAATTGCCACTCCCATTGGAACTCCGCCAAATATCGAATTCCTCGGCCAGTACGAGCGGGGTTTCCCCGACGCCCCGGCGATCAGCTTTTTCGACTGGATCAAGGTCTTTCTGCCTCTGACCCTGATCCTTCTACCCCTCGCCTGGTTCATTTTAACACGGGTTATGCGGCTGCGTTCAACAGATAAGGGCGCGAGCCGAGACGTCATCAAAGCGGAACAGGCCAAACTCGGGGCGATGGATTCGGCCGAAAAAAGAATCGCTGTTGTTTTCGCCCTTACCGCCTTACTCTGGATTTTCAGAGCAGATATCGTAACCGGGATAATTACTATCCCCGGCTGGTCGCGATTGCTGCCTTATCCCGAATATATCCATGACGCCACCGTGGCCATTCTGATGGCCGTACTGCTATTTGTTATTCCGGCAGGGAAAAAATACCCCGGTAAATTCCTGATGGATTGGACTACCGCTCTTAAACTGCCCTGGGGGATATTGCTGCTGTTCGGCGGAGGTTTCGCTATTGCCGGCGGTTTTACCCTTACCGGCCTCGATCAGCAGATAGGCATGGCCTTAAAACCATACCTGGCTTTTCACCCGCTGATTATAGTGTTCATCGTCTGCCTGATCCTGACCTTCATGACCGAACTGACATCTAATACCGCCACCACCGCGGCTCTCCTGCCCATTATGAAGGGAACAGCTCTGGCTTTGAATATCAACCCGCTTCTTCTGATGATCCCGGCGACTATATCCGCGTCTATGGCTTTTATGCTGCCAGTGGCTACTCCGCCCAACGCTATCGTCTTCGCCTCGGGAAGAGTAAAAATGTCCCATATGGTCAGGACTGGACTGATCCTAAACCTGGTAATAGCGATAATTATAGCCTGTTTTGT
>JAHEDG010000078.1 GCA_024641335.1 Candidatus Zixiibacteriota bacterium | reverse complement strand
GGGAGAGGCGTTTTAAGCCCAGGATATTTATAGACGATCTTACGGAAAACAGGGCGATGGGGATTATAGAGGAATCCGGAATCGGATCGGAGTTCGGCGGCTTCCCGTATCATTCCGGTTTTACCGAGAGTCAGACCGAGGTTATAATAGGTCAGCGGATTATCGGGATCGAGTTCGAGCGATTTTCTGAAGGCGGCCAGGGCGTCACCATACATGCGATTATGATCGCAGGCCAGGGCCAGGTTGGTCCAGGCGTCGGGGTAATCGGGGAGTATCTTCGAGGATTTCAGGAAAAGCTCGAGGGCGGAATCGATTTTACCTTGTCGAACGGCTATCAATCCGAGTTCATAAAAGGCCAGTCCGGGCATTTTATCCGGCTTATATCCGTAATCGGTTTGCGCCGAATATATAGTGGAGAGATCATATTTTTCGATGATATTGACCGGATCACGGGCGATAATGGTTTTGTATTCCGGTTCGGCCAGATCATCTCGTCCGTTATCACCGAGTATTTTCCCTTTGAAATACCAGGCCGGCAGATAGTCCGGGAAGAGGCGTGTCAGGTAATCCGCGACGGCATACGCGCTGTCGTCGGCGCCGGTCATTCGGAGAGCCAGAATTTGATTTACATAGGCTTCGAGGTATTGCGGCGACTGTTCCAGCGCGAGGGAGCTGTGTTTGAGGGCACCGAGCGAATTTTTGCCGAGCCTGTCGAGCACAGAGAGGTTATTGTGAGCCTGAGCCGAATTACCGCAGGTCTCCAGTTCCATTTCGAATTCTTTGCGGGCGTTTGGGAAATCCATTCGGCCGAAATAGATGATACCTCGGTTCAAATGAGCGGAGGGGACGCAGGGGGCCATTTTGGTAGCGGTATCGTATTCTTTCAAGGCCATGTCGGTCAGTCTTTTTTTCAGGTAAACGTTGCCGAGAGAGAAATGAGACATAGCGTAATTATCGTGGGAGACTCGGTAGATATCGATATTTGTCAGGGCAAAAAGAGGCAGGAGAGCGATGGCCGCGAACGCCAACGGTTTTTTCTGGCGGTTTTTAATGTAGTCGGCCAACCGGACTACGGCCAGAGCGGCCAGGATTATCAGGAAGGGCAGAACCGGCAGGCGGAAGCGGCTGTTGACGAAAAACAGGATAACGGTGAGCATATATGCGAATACGAAATAGAGAATGATTTTGTATTTGGGTCCCATTTTAAAGAGAAACCAAAGGCCCAAAATAGAGAGAGGCGAAACAGCGAACATCATAGGGGGCAACAGAGCTGTAACCGGGGCGAAGCTCCGGAAGAAATATAGATTTTGATTGTTGGATATTTCATAGGAGTTCCAGAACAGGACGAATTTTTTGATCATCAGGCGGAGCGAGGCCGCCGGGTTATGGAGTATGAAGCGGAGGCCTCTGGTAAAGTAGAACGATGAGACCTCGGACGGTTTCATTTCGCGGCCGAGGCGATCCGATTCGGCTTTGGCCAGGTATTCGCAGTCGGCGTATTGCCAGGTCGGTCCGAATTCCGGCACGAGCGCGGATGACCCGTTGGCATACGGGTTATTGCCGATGTAGAAATTGATGCCGCCCTGCGAGGCGATGAGGACGGTATCGTGTCCGATGATTATATTACGCAGGGTGACGGGGAGGATCATTATGGCGCATCCGGCGCTCACGGCGAGGAATAGGGAGAATAGCCGCCGGTAATCGCGCGGGAATATCGAGAGCATCCAGATCAGTATTATGGGCAGCAGGGCCAGGTAATTAGGGCGGGTTATGGCGGCCAGGCCGAGAACCAGGCCGGAGATCAGGAATTTTCTGAAATCCGGTTTCTCCGAGGCTCTGATCAGAAGCCAGACAAGGATCAGGCTTATGGGTACGAGCAGAGAATCGAGAAGCAATTCATCCTCGAAATAAACGAACACCCATGAGAATGCCGAGACGAGGCTTGAGATAATGGCCACCCGTCGGCCGAAATATTTATCGGCGAAACTGAAAATCAGGGAGCATGAGGTCGCGCCGATGATATGCTGAATTATTTTAGCGGCGATTATGGATGAATCGAATAAGGTGTAAATCAGCCCGAGGAAGTAGGCGTAGAAAGGCGCTCGAAAAAACGGTCCGGAGCCGAGGATGTTTCCTCCGGCGATCTGTTTGGCCCAAAGATCGTGGAAAAGCGGATCTATGGTGGGAGTGTCCCAGCCGGGGTAATTCGATTTTATTTGCCAGAAATATATGAGTCTTAGAGCCATAGCGGTAAAAAAGATGGCCAATGTCCATTTTTGTCGTGAATCGATTTTCGCCATGAATGTTATGATATCGATGTTCGGGCCGACTAGCAAGATCTTTGTATTCTGTTTACTTTCAAGCATGTAAATCGTTGCATAATTAGCGCATTGCCATTCATGAGAAACCCGGTTTGGTAAAAAAAACAGTAATTTGAGTCCGGTGATCTGTCTTTATATTGATAGAGGATCGGTGATTAAGGCTAAATATGGGAACGCCGCGGGGTTTCATATTGTTGATTAGCTAAAAGAAAAGCGGCACGGTTTTTGACTTGATTTTTGACAATAAAGCGATTTATTATGGCCAGAGGTTTGAAGACCGCAGTTTTTTAATTAATAAGAATGGGAGAAGCTCATGAGAACAGCGATGGTTTTGTTGACCCTGCTCTTGATCCCCGCCGCGCTATTAGCCGCAGGATTGCAGACAGCTCAACTTTCCGACGGCACCGAATACCTGGTTGATCGGTTTATCGTTACTACCGCGCCGGGAATCCCGGCTCTGGAAACCGAGACGATGGTATCCGGAACAGCGTATACCGGGGTGATCCCGATCGATAATTATTGCGCGCAATATGACGTGACCCGGATCGAACCGTTTTATGACGGTCCGGTAAAATCTGTCGGTTTGAAGAATATTGTACCGAGGATGTACATTTTCCATGTGGCGGCCGGCACCGAAGTGAATACGGCTCAAACGGCGTTTAAGGATCTTCCTGAAATAGAGTTTTCCGATCTTTATGATATTCCGAAACCGGTGTATACTCCCAACGATCCGAGCAGGACTTCGCAATGGCATATCGCTAAGGTACAGGCTTACCAGGCCTGGGACGTTATCAGAGGAGACGCCACGCGTACGGCGATTATTTCTATAGTGGATACCGGCGTATACTGGATGCATCCCGATCTGGCGGCCAATATGTGGGTCAACGAGCCGGAGGATCTCAACGGCAACGGTCAGCTGGACAGCGGCGATCTCAACGGTCTGGATGATGACGGCAACGGTTATGTTGACGACGTGATCGGCTGGGATAATGGACACAACGATAACGATCCGAGGGAAGAAACTCCGACTCACGGCACGCATGTAGCTGGCTGCGCCTCGGAAGTGACCGACAACGGCTATATGGGAGCCGGTCTTGGTTTCTCGGCCCGTTTGATGGCCAACAAGGGAGCCAACAGCAACAATCAGCTGACGGCAGTATACCAGGCGATGACCTGGGCCACCGAAAACGGGGCTCATATTATCAACTGCTCCTGGGGATCCACCTATTATAATTCCGGATACCAGAATTTAATAAACGGAATTCACGCCAGCGGTGTGATGGTAATAGCGGCGGCCGGTAATGAGAATAATTCCAACTTTTTTTATCCAGCCAGCTATAACAATGTTTTCGCTGTAGCGGCAACGAGCCAGAACGACACGAAAGCGTCGTTTTCGTCGTATGGATCGTATGTAGACATTTCAGCTCCAGGCGTAGCGATACCGTCGACCTGGGCGACGAGCAGTTGGGACGCTCTCTCGGGCACATCGATGGCCTCGCCTATAACAGCGGGTCTGGCTGGTCTTTTGAAGGCGGCCAATCCGTCATGGGGCCCGGATGATATCGCCGACGTGATTATGGCGTCGGCCGATGATATAGATGATTTGAATCCGAGTTATCGGGGTCAATTGGGCGCGGGCAGGATCAACGCTTACGCGGCATTAGCGTCATTGAGCAGCCCCAATCTTCAACCGAGCGATATTGCCATAACAATTACCAACGATGACGGCGACGGCATATTAAATCCGGGCGAATCGGCCAGCATGGTAGTGACATTGGAGAATATCTGGGCTGACGCCAGTAATGTAACTGCAACGTTACGGGATTCTGATGAATTTTCGGTCGGCGATTCCAGCGCGTCGTACGGTAACATAATGAGCGGCGAGAGCAGTGATAATTCCGATTCGCCGTTCACCCTGACAGCCGGATCGGCTGTTCCTCCGGGAATTTACTCGTTGAGTCTGCATATAACGGCCGACGACTACATGGTCGACGTTGATATCGATGTTGAATTATCGCTGGATCAGACAGGTTTCCCCATAGATATTAACGGCAACATAGAATCATCTCCATTGATATTCGATTTCGACAGGGACGGGGCCAACGAGATTATAGTCGGGGCGTCAAGCAACATGGTTTACGCATTCGAGGCCGACGGCAGCAACTGCGCGGGATGGCCCAAGGCGACAACCGACGATGTACTGGGCGCGCCGGCGGTAGGAGATCTGGCAGGCAACGGCACCAATCAGGTTGTAGCCGTATCCAAAGACGGCAAGATATACGCCTGGAATTCCAACGGCACGTTAATGCCCAATTTCCCGGTTGATAAGGGCGGTCTTTCGTATTCCGCGCCGATGCTGATAGACATGGACGGGAACGGCGATTTGGAACTGGTGTTCGGATCATTTTCCGACAGCAAGATATACGCCTTGAATCATGACGGTTCCGATTTCAGCGGCTGGCCGTTTACGGATGCCGGCCGGCTTTATTCGTCTCCGACATCGGGCGATATCGACGGAGATAACAAATCGGAGATCATCTATGGAGATTTCGACGGCAACGTGCATGTTCTAAACGAGGACGGCAGCGAGGTCAGCGGATTCCCCGTACTTTTGAATAACCCGATCTGGGCTTCGATATCGACAGGGGACGTCGACGGCGACAATCATCCGGAATTAGCCGCGGTGACATCGTCTGGCAGTTTCTACCTGATCAATCACGACGGCACTATAGTCAGCGGATTCCCGGTGGAAATAGGTGTAGCGGTTCGTTCGTCACCATCGATGGCCGACCTGGATGCTGACGGCACTCCTGAAATTCTGATGGGCGGCAATGACAGCCGGTTGCATGTATTTGACGCTGACGGTTCGTATTTCCACGGATTTCCTCAGCAAACCGGCGGCAGTATAACTCCCAGTCCGGTGGTCGGCGATATCACAGGCGACGGACAGCCGGATATAATCGTGCCGGCCGGCAACGGGATGATATACGGTTATGATACCAACGGCAACGTATTGCCGAATTTCCCGATTCCGACATCGACCAGCACTCAGATAACGGCCACCGCTGCTTTAGGCGATCTGGATCATGACGGCGATATGGAGATCGGAGTCGGACTGCGTACGACCGAGGGGAACCTGATAGTGATAGACTATAAGGCTGACGCCTCACCGTCTGATCTGCAATGGTACAGTTTTGGCAGGGACTCGCGGAACAGCGGCGATTTCTCGTCGATTATTACATCGGCGGATGACGTTCCGGTCAAGCCGTTCGCGTTCGGGCTTTCGCAGAACTATCCGAACCCGTTCAACGCCAACACCACGATTCAATTCTCGCTGGGTGTTCCGGGCGAGATCGATCTGGCGGTGTTCGATCTTTTGGGCAGGAAGATAGCCACGATCTACTCGGGCGGGATGAACGCCGGAACCCACAGCATGATCTGGGACGGTTCCAATTCATCCGGCAGAGTGGTAGCGTCGGGAGTGTATTTCTACCGTCTGCAAAGCTCCGAGGGTTCCCAGACGATGCGCATGCTTCTTCTGAAGTAAGCGTAAGGTATCAAACGGCAATTTCAGGGCTCCGGGGAGTATCCCCGGAGCTTTTTTATTTGGAACCGAAAGGATATTAGATGTTGTAATTTAAAGGAAAGTCATTATATTTATTACGACTATCTTTTAATCGAACAGGAGCGGTTATGAAAAGGGTATTTATGATATTGGCGGTTATGCTTCTGGGCTCCCCGGCCCGTGCCGACTACCATTATGTCAGCCACGAGGGGAGCGATGAGTACCCTTATTCAAGTTGGGAAACGGCGGCGGACAGCATTAAATTTGCCATTGCCGCAAGTGATCCGG
>JAHEDG010000077.1 GCA_024641335.1 Candidatus Zixiibacteriota bacterium | reverse complement strand
CGCTGATTGAATTCACCATAATCGATAGACGGTATCTGTACGCAATCCATTTACATTCCCGGCGACCCTTTTTGTTTTAACCCGTTATGGTTACCGTGATTTACCGAAGAGACAACGCCAGCCTGCTCAAGGTTGTTCAGGAACTCGGTAATATCCGCCTCGGCTTCCTCCGTAGAAACTTCGTATTCCTCCACTATCCTATCCCTGATCTGCTCCAGCGTAATCCCGCCATCGATAAGCTCCCAGATACGACTACCAACTTCATTCAGGTTATAAATGCAGGCAAGGTCTCCCACGTTATGCCTGATGGGCACCAGGACCATCTCTCCGGCAATCTTTCTGTTGACGATATTGGGGTCCTTTACATACACTTTTAACATGTCAGACAAATTATTTTCTCCGCTTTTAACAGTTGTACTATCGGTTAGTTTAAAGGATGACCGTTAATTCTCGGTTAGTCGTTGGTGAGAATTTGGTAAAAACATCAGCATAAATTAAAAACTTGTGACCGATAGCCGGCATAGGATATTTTTTAACAGGCAGGCCTACGGGGTAAATCCAGCGAGGCAAACACAGGAAAATATGACGGGTCAAACCGAGCGGCGGTTTTTAAAGCGACTATCCCGAAAAGGTTGACTCCGGCAAGGATGCAGGCAGCTGTTTATTTTCTTTCGTGACAGAGGCAGCGCTTACCTTAATATTATTAGAATGACCGATAGCCAGGTCAAGAAATTCATCGGGGCATAAACGGGCGAGATTTGTCTCTATTTTAGTATTCTAACCGCTCAATAACAAAATTCTCACCTTGTTCCAACCTTACCACAATAAGATATTAGTCATGGGCTGGCAGTTTTTATCCAAGTCGAGGGGAGCCACGAATTTAATCACCAGAATCGGCACGGTGTTAAGTCGGTTCGGCATCACCTCCAGGAAATTCGCCAGGTTATTGAATAAATACTGTACCGTAACCCGCGACCTGGGGTGCGTGCCGACCTTTCCCATAACAGCGGTCATCCTGAAGAGACATCCCGAACTGATCAAGAAACTGAGCGATAACGGCATTGAGTTTGCCGTTCACGGCTATATACATATAGATTATAAAACGCTGCCTTTACACGAGCAGCTAACGCATTACGAGAAAGCCATCGATATCTTTGAAACCTGCCAGGTACCCTTTACGGGTTTTCGAGCTCCTTTCCTGCGTACTAACGATGAGACGGTAACGGCGCTCAGCCGACTTAAATTTGCCTATGACAGCAGCCTGGCGGCACACTGGAACGTGATTGAAAAGGCCAAATATTCCGACGCTGCCTGGAGCGAACATGACAGGCTGCTGGAATTCTATCAATCCCGGTCGGCGAGTGAGGTTGCCGTCCTGCCCGGGTTTAACGACGGCATTCTGGAAATCCCGGTTACCATCCCCGATGACGAAGTGATGGTGGACAGACTGGGCATTAAAGACATCGGTGAAATAGGCAAAATCTGGAAAGCGGTCCTGAAAGAAGTCTATAACAGGGGAGAGCTATTTACGGTCCAGCTTCACCCGGAGCGAATCGCTTATTGTGAGGAGGCGCTGGCCGAGCTAATCAAGGAGGCCAAGAGCCTTAATCCCCCGGTCTGGATGGCTACTCTGGGAGAGATAGCCGCATGGTGGCAGGAAAAGGAAAGGTTTAACTTCGAAATCGAAGCCCGGAGTAAAGTTGAATATAAAGTACACGCAAACTGCTCCGGGCGGGCCACGGTGCTGATAAGAAATTGCACGGCGAGGGCACCGGTTGAGCCATGGCTGGATGGCTATCAGGTTATCAGTTCCGGAGACTTCGTTCTGGAAAGTCCGGTACGGCCGGTTATCGGTCTGGCGCAGGACTGTTCTCCCGGCGCGGTTAGTTTCTTAAACAGCGAGGGCTATATTACGGAAAAGAGCGAGCAACCTGAAAAATTCGGGCTTTACCTCAGCAATCTGGCTCAATTGAACGAAGCGGATAAAAAATCACTGAGCGAAAAAATCGAGGAATCAGGTGTGCCTTTACTCAGGTACTGGAGATGGCCGCATAAAGCCAGGACCGCCCTGACGGTAACCGGAGATATCGATTCCATTACGCTTATCGATTTTGTCTTGAGGGTATATGAAAACTGGTGTCAGCGGAGGCGCCACTTTGAAAATTAGTTATATAGATCCTACCACCGACAGCCGCTGGGACCAGTTCCTTAACGACCAGAAACACGGCACCATATTCCATACCTCGGCCTGGGCCAGGGTCATCAAAGATACATATGGCTATTTACCGCACTATTATATCCTTGAGGATGAGGCCGGCAAAATAAAAGCAGCCATGCCTTTCTATCTTGTCCAGAGCAGGCTCACCGGGAAAAGACTCGTCAGCTTACCTTTTTCCGATTATTGCTGGCCTCTGGGAGATGAAGTAGGTGACATAAAGTTAATTCTTGATTCGGTGAAAAAAGAAATCGGGGGAAACTCAGCGTTATTCCTGGAGCTAAGGGGGTGGCAAAACGACGCTCCTCCCTCTAATCTGGAACTGACTTCTCGCGAATACTATGTCACGTACATGCTCGATTTGTTGCCGGGGCTTAAAGCCTTGAACGAGTCATTTCATGATAATATCCGGAGAGGCATCCGGCAGGCTGAAAAACGCGGTATAAAAGTCCGCCTGACGACAGGCGAAGAGGGCCTGGAAATTTTCTATAATTTGAATGTAATTACACGAAAAAAGCTTGGCGTATTGCCACAGCCGCAATCATTTTTCCAGAACCTTTACCGTCACGTTGTTTCTCAAAATCTCGGCTTCACTGTTTTGGCCGAAAGTGAAGGAAAGATAGTTGCCGGGGTAGTTTTTCTCAACTATAAAGACACGATTTACTACAAGTTCAATGCTTCAGATAAAAATCATCTGCGAAAACGCCCCAACCACGCGATAACCTACGAGGCAATCCGCTATGCAATTGATAACAATTACCAGCATCTGGATTTCGGGCGTTGTTCACCGGAAGATGAAGGCTTGAAGACGTATAAGTCGCGATGGGGAGCCAGAGAAATCGATTTACCATACTATTATTTTCCCAAGGTAAGAGGGATTACCACTTTCCCTGAAGATAGCATGATATACCGGGTGATGCAAAGGGTTTCCTATATCATGCCGAAATTCCTGTTTAAAGCCGCGGGCTCGCTTATGTACAAACACCTGGGTTAACCGGCAATTTAAAACGATTGGTGAAAGATAAAGGAATCAGGACAGGAGGTAAGGAGTGTTAAAATCAATCTCTATACTGCGTGTTATTATTTCCCGGGAAAATAGTCTTTAAGAAGGAAAAAACAATAGCATTTTAATAAAGTGAAGGCCATGTCTATAGCAGATATATACATCCCCGGCACGAAAATAAATGAAGATTGCGTACTCCTTAGTCCAGATGACGCTAACTGGATGGAATTTGTAGCAACTCATCCGGATGCTTCGATTTTTCACCACCCTGCCTGGATAGAGTTAATCGCCGATTTTTACCACTTCCACCCGTTTGTCATAGCCGTGCTCGGGTCCAAGGGAGAAATAAACGCCGGGCTACCCATGATGGATGCAAGTACCGCCTTCCGGCGCAATCGGTATATCTCTCTGCCTTTCTCCGATTACTGCAATCCCCTGTATCGCTATCCCGAGTCGATAGAACGTTTAACCGACTGTATAGTCTCTTTGTACAGACAGGGAATATGTTCAAATATTGAATTACGCTGGAACTTCCCATCTCACGAAGAGATACGCAGGTGCTCAAATTTTGTCCGGCACACCGTCCCGATGACTCCCGACATGGACCAGATGACCAAGCGGTTTAACCGCGTACATCGTCAGAACATCCGCGCCGCCGAGCAAAAGGGTGTGCGTATCGTGCAGAGTAACGAAAAAGAAGACCTCTATCTCTTCTACCAGATGCAGCTCGAAACCAGGCGGCGGCACGGCGTACCGGTCCAGCCGCAGCGGTTCTTCGAGATGCTTGCCGACAAGATATTCAAGGAGAGACTGGGCTTCGTGCTACTGGCCTATCGAGATAGCGAATGTCTGGCCGGGATGGTCATTCTTGGCTGGAACACGTTACTTCTGGCCAAATATGCGGCCTCAAAGGAAGACACTCTTAATCTACGCCCTAATAATCTACTGTTCTGGAACGCTATCCAATGGGGCTGTGCCAACGGTTACAAATTATTTGACATGGGCCGGTCGGACATTAAAAACGAAGGTTTACGGCGTTATAAACGAGGCTGGGGAGCCGAGGAAACCCCGCTGGATTACTCAATATTATCGACCACACCGGACCGGCAACGCGGAAGTCATATCGTCAAGGCGATGGCCCAGAGAATGATTCAACATTGTCCGCTCTGGGTCTGCCAGCTCGCCGGCGAGTTATTTTACCGCCACCTGGGATAACCGGCAAGAACCCGGCACTCCCGGGTAACGGATGATTGTTGTATCAGCTGTCAGACAAATTTTTCGAAGCTATTAACACGTGAAAAAGTTCGGTATCTAATTACGCCTGTCGTCAGCGCGTCTTTCTCCCAATCTGCGTATCTGAATGACCAGCACGTAGAGCGCGAATACAAAAATGATGGCTATTACCGCGACTTCCCCCCATAATATCAATTTGTTGTTTTCAATGAAGTAAGCCGACCCTTCTCTGGCGATTATCAACATCTGCAATAGCCATGCAAAAGTCAGAGCTATCAATAGCATCTGGCTTATCAGGACAAGAGTCGTAGACCTCAACCGCCGACTCATCGTATGTTTTTTTTCAGAGTTGATATCTCACCCCTCAAATCAACATATAATGTTATATCACTCTTCAAGCATATCACGCCTGCGGTAAATTATCACGACTATAAAAGCGATAATTAAAATCATCGCGACGGCGATCACCGTACCGAGGGTCCACCAGCTGACAATCCTGGTTATCGATTCGGGTGTGACGATGAACTTCTCCACGGGTGTATCCTGTATAAAGTTTTCTCCCTCATACAGCTCCGCCCGGAAACTGTACTCTCCGAGCTCCCACCCCGCGTGAGGTATATAGTTCAATTGGCCGGTCTTGCCGTCGGACTGAAGCTGGCTTAAGGTTAGAAGGGGGACCTGTTCCAGTAATTTGCCATTATGATATACCGCCAGTATTAACCTGGCGCCCGGTATTACATTATAAGTCTGTTTCATCTGATAAGCTACCCGGGCAAATATAAGCTTCCTGGTTGATTCATCATAATTAAGCGCAGTGCTGAAGCTACTGAGCTCAGGCCGGCTGGAGACCACGGTTACCAGCGGGGGCAGCGGGGGAACCGGAGGTTTGACCTCGAATGATTCCTGCAGGTCATCGATACTCACCTGATACAATCCGAATGCATCCGGAGTGACGATAAAGGTTACAGTTACGCTCTCGCCGCCATCAATGTTGATTTCTTCGGTCTGCAGGGCGACATCATTTACTTTCAGTACTGCCGGATAGCTGCCGGTGAGTTCACCGGTATTGGTGACGGTAGCGCTTACGATTATCGTCTCCCCAGGATTTACCGAGTCCGTGTCCAGCTTTAGTCCGCTTACGGTGAAAGCAGCCGGTAATCCGGGCGATTCTACCACGAACGTCCCCTGCATATCTCCGACGCAAACCCGGTGTTCGCCAACGGCATCCGAAGGGATGGTGAAAGCTACCGTTTCACTGCTGCCGCCAGCCAGATTTACATCCTTAGTTTGTACGGTAACGCCGTCCAGTATCAATTCTACCGGACAGTTCCCATCGAGATCACCGGTATTACTGACAACGATACTGGCAGTGACATCCTCTCCGAGAACGACCTGACCGGGCGTTAAAGATAAATCGCTTACCTGTAAACTGGCAGGTCGGGTGTGTGCCAGGAGAACATAAAACGACAGGTGTTCGATATCGGTCGAAACGGTATGAGCCTGCGGGTCAACCGTACCTCCCAGATCGGTTAATTCCTGTGTAACCGGGTCCCACAGGGCAATGTAGAGGTTATCTTCTGAAATTCCATCCGGTAAATTATCGGCATCGTATTTAAAGACGATAATGGCGGAAGGGTCAAAAGTGGCACCGGTGGGCTGAACATCATAATTCTGGCTGATGCATGAGGAATGACACCCGGTATTAACGGACTGTGAAGACGGTACGATACGCACCGAACTGACTTTGCCACCGACCCGGTTTTTAACAATGGTGTCTTTGGGT
>JAHEDG010000037.1 GCA_024641335.1 Candidatus Zixiibacteriota bacterium | reverse complement strand
CATCTATGTCCCCCTTATAGTATAATACTGGAGGAGGATCGTCTATTTTCCTCAGAATTTCGGGGTAATCATGGTCAAGATATGTAGTTACCCCGATACCATCGGATTCGTAGCTTTTCAGCCTTGACGCGAAGACATTCACATTATCGAGAGATTCTTTCAGCCTGGCGATGCCTTTCTCTCCCAAACGGGGAATATCCTCGAAATCGGGATATGCGGCGGTTAGGAAATCCTCCGGGGCTCCCAAACGCATGAGCAGCTGCTGAAACATCCTCGGCCCGACACCGCCCTCTTCGGTGATGGCCATTATGATGGATTTACGGTCGATCTTGAGATCGGCGTTCAAAACTCTCTCCTGAAAAAATTTACCATCGCCCCGTGGAAAAACACCAAATATATTCAAGGGCGGTGTTGCCCGCAAGATCTTTAAATCCTTTGGCTCTCTCGCCATTAATGATGAATTTGTAATCGGTATCGGGAAAAAGATGCAGCCTGAAAGTAAAACTGCGCGTAATATCGTCATATTTGATCTCCCCGAAACGTTTCCACATCCCCTCGGGGATCGCCGAGATGGAAAAGGTGGCCGGGTTCATCGGTTCGGAAAACTCTATTTTCATATCGACATACTGTCCCAGGTTTTTGGCGCTGTCGGGAGGATCGACCGAGACTATTCGCGGTCTGATCTTATCTGTGGCAAGGACGAATCGTGCCATATCGGGAATGACAGCATAAACATCTTTCATGCTTCCGCAGACAAAGGGATCAAATAGAATCGGCTCCGACATTTCCTGTTCCAGGTATCTTAATTCCACGGTGAGCATTCCCTGCGACGAGTAGACATGACCGTAAACAGCGGCCTTGGTCCCCAATGCGGGCAGAAGCGGTTTCAGTTTATCGGTCATATAATTGAGATCGGATTCAACCAGTCGTTTCTCGGCCAGAAGTTTCTCAAACAGATTTCGGGATACCAGCGCGCCTCCCTGCCAGACGATCTCGGATCTAAGGGAATCTCCCAAGGCGTTCGATTTGCCCGACGCTTCCCCGTGGCAGTCAAAATTCAAAACCAGGTATCTGTTGTTCGATTGGGCAATTGTTTCACGGCCGGGAATAAATACCAGAAGAGTAATGAATGCCAGGACATTCAGCGCGGTTTTCATGGATTCAATATAGCTCTGTAGTCGCAATATGTCAATCGAGGCGGGCCATAAGCCGATCCGATAACGGTTCCTGAAGCCGGGGCAGGTACTCGACTACCCTGGTTCTGAACTGTTCTTTGTATTCGTCTTTAACAGGCAGAGCCGCGGGAATGGTCATTTTGAGAGGATTCAGGTAATTGCCGTTTCTCCTGACTCTGTAATCCAGATGAGGTCCGGTGGTCTCGCCGGTATTCCCGACATATCCAATGACCTGCCCCTGAGCTACACGACGCCCCTTTTTTATCCCTTTAGCGAAATCCTGCAGATGCCCATAACAGGTGACCAATCCGAACGAATGCTGGATCTCCACGTAATTGCCGAATCCCCGTTTGGTACCTTTGAAAGAGACATAACCGTCACCCGATGCCACGATAGGAGTGCCGATCGGGGCCGCGTAATCGACACCGAGGTGAGGACGGTACCTTTTATAGATCGGATGCAGTCTTCGACGAGAGAATTCGGACGATATTCGCCGGTAATTGAGAGGCGATTTCAACAGCGTTTTTCTTAGAGAATACCCGTTCTCGTCGAAATAATCCTGACGTCCGGCCGGATCAGTGAACAGAAAAGCCCGGTATGGCGTATCGTCAAGCGTATATTCCACTGCCAGAATCCGTCCGGTTTTGATGAAACGTCCATCTTTTTCGAAAAGCTCGAAAATTATTTTAAATGAATCTCCGACTCTTGGTTCGGTAAGAAAATCTATCTCCCAGCCGAAAATCTCGACCATATCGAAAAACACATTCATATCGGGCAGAAGCGGCAAAAGAGCGTCCCATAGCGTAGTATGCACTTTCCCTTCGACCTTCCTGATTTTCCGGTCGAGTCCGACCTCGTTGATCGATTCGATAAACCGGTTTCCTTCGCGGTCGAGCCGGTAACGTTTCCAGTCGCCGGTTACGTATTCGAAAGCAATGACGCTTTTATCAGGGTCCATGAAAAGCGTAAAACCGTCCCCCGGCTGGGATTTTCGCAGATCGAACATTTTGGAGAAGCGCGAGGTTATCTCCGCCACCAGAGGCTGGGGCAGTTCGAGATTCAAAAGCTCGGCATAAAGGCTGGAATTTTTGGCGATCTTTCCGTTATGAATAAAACTAATATCAATCTGTTCCGACGGTTCCGGGGCAATGGAGAGGGAGGCTTCTTTAACAGCCGTTTCGGCTTTCTTATTCAGGAGCAGCGCGCCGGAAAAGGTCAATACGAGGAGAGCAGCCGCTGCCGGGATTATTCTCTGCTTCATAAAATCGCTTTTCTTCGATCCGGAATTAAGAATTTTCAAGTTTATTCCTCGCCGAATATCTCGGCCTGAAACAGGTAAAGTTCAGTATCTTCTTCCTTCCAGACGTCGGGTCCGAGACCGGCTTTGCGGCAGGTCTGCTCCAAAAATGTTTTTCTATCCCAATCGTATTCTACCGGAACCTGCGGCAGCAATACTCCTGAACTGAATCCGTTTTTAATATATAAACCATCCCGGCCGATTTCGATCAGATCGGGATCGTCTATTCTTTTCATCGGCGATAAAACCGAAATCTCAATATCGAGGAGTTCGAATTCCACTTTTTCCACCGGCGGAAACCGAGGGTCCGAAAAGGCGGCCTGACAGGCCATTTCGGTTATGGTCTTATAGAGAGGTTCGGAGGTACTGAAGGTTCCTATGCATCCTCTTAACCGATTATTTTTATTCAATGTCACGAAAGCTCCCTGA
The DNA here is from genome assembly GCA_024641335.1 of Candidatus Zixiibacteriota bacterium. Classification (GTDB taxonomy): domain Bacteria; phylum Zixibacteria; class MSB-5A5; order UBA10806; family UBA10806; genus JAHEDG01. The sequence goes on along the minus strand of JAHEDG010000037.1, from coordinate 21,564 downwards.
TTCAGGCTGATCGAACCGGAAACGGCCGGGAGAACCAGTTCCTCGCCATAAAGCTTGGCGCGGATGGATTCCCGGGCTATTTCCAGCAGGGTTTTCTTATCGTCGACCGATAGACCGAACTCGATACCGCTGGCCGGATTATTCAGGATATCGTTGTCCTCATCGTCATCGATATCGAGTTCGTAAGCCTCGGTATCGTCATCGTCTTCTTCAATTATGGGCGTTTGCGATTTATAAATGACGGCCGAAAGATATCCGACCACGCTGCCGTGATCGCCCGTAATATCTCCAGAATCGCTATAGCCGGTGATTTCCACCGTATTGCCCCCGAGTTCCCGGGCGGCAATCATGGCCGCGATGATCGGGCCCCCGCCGCAGGCCTCGGTTTTCCCAGCGGAAAGAGCCTCGGCCAAACCCCTGTAATCATACAATTCCAGACTTTTTATAACCCGCGAATCGAGTTTTTTAGCGTCCCCGGAACTATGAAAATGGGAAAGGTCCGATGAGGCCACGATCAGAACATCATCGCGCCCGGCCAACGCTCCTCCGATCGCTTTTCCCAACGATTCGCAGGCAGCCAGATCCTGATCTCCCATCATTATAGCCGCTAATTTGAATTTACCGAGGATTGTCTGTAGAAACGGCAGCTGAACTTCAAGCGCGTGTTCGGAACGTCCTCCGCTAACCACATGCCCGACATTCGAAATCTCCGCCCGGTCGCTCAACGTGGCGATCCTCTCCGAGAGCTCGGTATCTATGGGGATCTCACCCAGGGGGGTAGTATACGCCGTGCCGCCGAATACTGTCACGCCAGCGAAATAGATCGTATGCGACGGAGATATGACTATCACTGTCTTGAAAATTTCTCCCTGCAGGATTTTATATCCGCGGGCCGCTATGCCGCCCGAATAAACATACCCGGCATGCGGCGAGATTATGACCAGCGGTTTCTCGCTGATCGCCGGCTTGGGAGCGGCGTAAAACTGCCCGGCGATCATCTTGGCCAGTTCCGACGGCGACTCAGGGTAGAACGCTCCGGCCACCGACGCCGGCCTGATATATGATCTCTCCTCGTTACTCATGATATTACCGCCTTTTATTGTTCCGAACGGGGTCAGGGACGCAAACAGCACGGCTATGACCGCTTCGCGACTGATCATTTTCATAATATTCCCCTGATTATTTTAGGTTTGCCCGTCAGGGGTGTCAAGGTGTTTTAATAAGGGCTGTTTCCCGGATAACCGACTATCTTCCTTCAGACTTTTCAGCCGAACCGGCAGTAGAATAACCGCAGAATTATAATCAACATCGAAATGGAATTGTCTTCAAAGATATAATTTATGGAGAATTCAGGATCAGCGACGCCCGATAATCCTATTTTGTCTCTAAAACCTCGATCTTTAATTTCCCCATGACCCGGTTTAGTATGCTGGCCTGATCGACGATATCGCCGGTTGTCAGGGCAATATGCGACGGGTTTATCAGGTTTTCGCCCCATGACGGATCCATCATGACCCATTCGCCGACAAAAACCTCGATCCAGGCGTGATATCCGAAACCGTCGCCCGGAGGCCAGTAGACCAATCCTGTTACCGATCGGGCCGGGATACCGGACGCTCTCATCAGGGCTACGGCCAACGCGGCGTGTTCTCCGCAGTCTCCCTTTCGCGAATGAAGAGTCTGTAGAGCGTTGGAGATATCGGGGGTGAACTGCTTGGTAATATTATCATAAACCCACTGATTGATCTTTCCCGCGGCCTTCCATGAATTTTGCTCGGAACCGATTATTTTCCCGGCCAGATCGATTATTTCGGCGGCGTCGGATTGAATATACGGTCCGGGATCGAGATAATCAGAGACTACCATCGATTTGACCGGACGATCCGCGGTTTTAACCGGCGCCTTTCTCCTGGCAATACCTATCAATAATCCGTTCGCGGTGGAATCTACTTTTTGATACTCGTTATTTATCAGATCTTCTGCTGAAATACCGTTAACCAGCAGTTTGAGGGAGTTCAGCTTGCGGAGATCCGAAATGGTTTCCTCCGGCTTGATCAGGTTATTAGCCAAAAGATCGAAACTCTGGTCGAGTTTCCTGGCATTAGCCTCTGATTCCATTTTCAGAAGAAGGCCTTCCCCCATAGTAAACTCCAGCTCTTTGCCATAGCGATCGACCACCGCTTTTCCGGTAAATTTCATCTCCGGGAGAAATATCCCGACCGTGTAAACATCGGCAGGCACTCCGTTAAAAACATAAGTATCCCTGGATTCGATTTTCATCAACTGCCTGACCTTACCTGTCAACGGAGGTGTGGGTTCGTAAAATGAGGATTTTACGCTATCGCCTACCGAGCCTTTGCCCGAAGCCAGATAAAGCGAAATTTGCGCCAGGCTGTCGAGATGGTCGAGGGGATATTTAAAAACCTTGGGGATTTTCTGTCCGGCAATGTTTGTGGTGATAATAAACTCGTCGGCTTCCCTGATTCCGTTGACAGAAATATTCCCCATACCGCTGGAAAGGTTCATTCGGCTGGAATACAACTCTCCCGCCGGCGATTCGTAAATTCTTATATCAACCGCTTTCATGGTATCTGTTCTGCCCATGGCGGTAAGGATGAATGTCATTTTCTCGACCGATCTCCAACCCTCGATCGGATTCTCTATCTTCTCAAGAGATCGTTCAAAATAGCCGGCTTTGGCTCCCTGCACATAGACCCCGTACCAGTCGGTACCCAGAAGCGGGTCGAATCTGGCCGGATCGGGGCCGGCCAATGATGGCAACGCCAATGAAAAAAGGAGGAATGGCAGTATTATCAGGGATCTGTTTTCCGTTTCGGGCACGATCTCTCCAATCACTTTTTATATTTTACGCTCTGAAACCGGGTAAATCCGCGGGAAGTTCGCGCGAACAACAAGCCCGATCCGGCCCAAACATCAAATTCCGAAAAACCTGATGGCCATTCCGGAGACAGCGATAATAGCTCCGGCTAAAACATGAACGTATTTTTCCAGAAAATCGGTATTAACTGCCGCCAGACCCCTGATCCCCAGATAGACAATCGTCAGCATGGTAATCAGAGTGGTCATTCCGAATACCGCGGTTACCAATAATACTCCATGCCAGTTATGAGATACTGCCGGAAACATCAGGATCGGTATCAGCGGCTCGCACGGCCCGAGAACGAATATTATAAAAAGAGCCCAGAATGTAATTGAACGGGCGCTGGATGAATCGATATGTTTTCCACCGGGGAGATGAATATGGTTATGTCCTTTGCGGCCACGCCAGATTCCCCAAATACCGTAGGCCAGGCCGAATATGATCAGCGCGTAACTGGCGATTTCCCCTCTGACATTCTCGACCGATCGGAGATTACCGGCGGCGCTTCCGATCAATATCCCTACCGCCCCTATGGCCACCGATGATATCACGTGGCCGAGTCCGCAGGCAAAGGTCACCGCCATAGCGCGAGAAACCGACCATTTCCTGGCCCGTCCGATCATAATAAACGGCACATAATGATCCGGGCCGATAACAGTATGAATAAACCCTATGGAAAGAGCGCTTCCGAGAAGAATTATTAAGGATGATTCATTCATGCTTTTCCCCCATTCTCGGTTACAAATACTGGCCGGGCAGCTCCCTCGCGATGTTTCCCGAAAAAAACTATTTGGCCAGCTCTTTTACCCTCTCGGTCAGTTTCGGCAGAATCTCGAAAAGATCTCCGACTATCCCATAAGTGGCTACCTTGAAAATCGGAGCTTCCGGGTCGCGGTTGATGGCGACTATGGTTTTGGACGATTGCATGCCCACCAGATGCTGAATAGCTCCCGAGATTCCGCAGGCGATATAGAGCTTGGGATTAACCGTTTTACCGGTCTGGCCCACCTGATGCGAGTAGGGTACCCATCCGGCGTCGACAATTGCCCTGGAGGCTCCGGAGGCGGCGCCCAGAACGGAGGCCAGTTCGCGAACCATTTTATAATTATCGGCTTCCTTAAGACCACGACCGCCTGATACGATTATATCCGCTTCGGTCAGGCTGATCTCCTGCCCCCCCTCAACCACACTCTCCAGTATTTTGACTCTGGAACCATGCTTCGATTCATCGTATTGAAAATCGACTTTCTCGCCGGTACGGCCGGTATCTGGAGACGGTTCCGGAAAAGCTTTCGGACGCAGAGTAGCCATCTGTGGTCCCGGGCCGACCGGGGAGACTTTCAAAAGCACTTTACCGCCATAGGCGGGTCTGGTGGCCAGAATATTTTCGCCGTCCCACACCAGTTCGGTAATATCCGCGGCCATCCCGGATGACAATTTCGCGGCCAACCCCGGGAATAGTGATTTCCCGACGAAAGTAGCGCCTCCCAGTATTATCGCGGCATTTTCGCTCAAAGCAATTTCATTGATGATCTTTCGATAGGATTCATCCAGAAAACCTTTCAGGTTCGATGATTGGCAAATGAAGACCTTATCCGCCCCTAAGGATATAAGTTCATCGGCCAGAGGGGAGATACTGTCCCCTATTAAAACCGATGTCACCTTCCATGATTTCTCATCAGCGAGTTTTCTGGCCGCTCCGAGAGTTTCCCTGGTTATCGGGGCCAGTTTTCCGTCTTTGGTCTCCGCAAACGTGAGTATACCCGCGCCACCCGACATCTATTTCTCCTTTCTCAATTCACTCTGTAACTGAAATAAAATATCATCATAACTTCGGCCGGTTTTTTCCATGATCCGAAACATATCATCGAACTCCGGGAAAATTATTTTCCGGCCGTCGAATTCGGCGATTTTTACTGAAATATCCCCCCCCGCGGTCGAAACTGTTTGTTCTCCGCGGGCCAATTTCATTCTCGAAACAGTATTTACCCTTATCCCCAGGGTCATTCCCCGGCGAAAGATCACACCGGCCAATTTATCTTTTTTATCCGGCGGACACAAGACAGTAAGCAGATGCCCCGGCCGATTTTTTTTCATCAGCGCCGGAGTGATCAAAACATCGAGAGCCCCGGCCGAAAGCAATTCATCGAATATCGCTCCCAGTAATTCCGGCGGAGTCCTGTCGAGATTGGTTTCCATCACGACCACCGAATCATACTCGAATTCGGCGTCGGATTCTCCGATGAATACCCTGATTAAGTTCGGCAATCCGGGCAGGTCTCTGCTTCCGGCTCCATAACCGACCGTTTGAGCCTTGAATATTCCGGGTTCGGCAAATTCCGCCAGGGTGGTTAGTATCGCCGCCCCGGTGGGAGTGGTAAGTTCGGCTTTGACTCCGGTCATCCTGAAAGGAATGTTTCGGACCAGTTCGACTGTGGCCGGAGCCGGAACCGGCATAATGCCATGCTCAGTTTCGACCTGTCCTGTACCCAATGACAAAGGAGATGAAAATATTTTACTGATCCCCATCAGCTTGAAGGCGATGACCGCTCCGCAGATATCGATAATGGCATCGACAGCCCCCACCTCATGGAAATGGACTTTGTCCGCCGGTTGTCCATGCGCCCTGGCTTCAGCATCGGCCAGACGTGTGAAAATCGCTATGGATTGAATCTTATCGTTGTCATCGAGATCCGATCGCGTAATCAAATCGATTATATCGCCGGGATTCCTGCGAGGCTGTTCGTCGGTAAGGACAACATCGAATTTGGTGGCGGCGATATGATGTTTGGCGACTTTTTCGGTTTTGAGTTTGTACCCGCCCAGAGAAAGTTTAGCTATCTCCGATTTGAATTCGACAAATGACAATCCGGCGTCGAGCAGCGCCCCGATAATCATATCCCCGGCCGCTCCGGAGAAACAGTCGAAGTAAGCCGATTTCATTTTTCCCCTTGGGTCTTTTTATTCATGGCCATAATCTTCAAAGCCGCCATAGCCGCGCCGAAACCATTATCTATATTGACCACAGTAACTCCCGGAGCGCATGAATTGAGCATGGCCAAAAGAGCGGCCAGCCCGCCGAACGAAGCGCCGTACCCCACCGATGTCGGCGCCGCTATCACCGGGGCGGCAACCAGGCCTCCCACTACCGAAGCCAGGGCCCCTTCCATTCCGGCGGCCACGATGACCACCGATGCCTCCGTTAGTTTATCGCGGTAAGCGAGCAGACGGTGAATACCGGCTACTCCGACGTCATATATTCGTTGGACCCGACCACCGAAAGCCTCGACAGTGACAGCGGCTTCCTCGGCCACATTTATATCGGAAGTTCCGCCGGTAACCACGGCAACCGTTCCGCCGGCAGGCTCCTTTCTGCCGCTCTTAATCAAAGTGATCATGCGGGCAGCCTGGTGATATTCGATCCCTTTATATTTGGAGCGTATTTTATCGTATGTACTTTTTTTCGCCCGGCTTACGATCACATCAGAGCCGACCTTACGCATACTCTCGAATATTTTTATAATCTGCGCGTCTGTTTTCCCCGGAGCGTAGATAACCTCCGGCGATCCGGTTCGCAGGGCTCTATGATGATCCAGCTTGGCGAATCCGAGTTCCTCGAAAGAAAAGAGCTTCAGACGTTCGTAGGCCTCGTCCGCGGAAAGCCTGCCATCGGCCGTCTTCTCCAGAATTGCCCTTATTTCCCTGGAATCCATAATGGTAGAATATAATATACTAAAACGGTTTCAACCCGAAGAAACAGCTTCCTGGCCGGAAATTTCCGAGTTTAGTTCCAGGGTTTCGAGGTAGCTGCTGATAGTCACTTTTATCTCTTCCGGCGAGATCATCCTGTTGATCCTGAACCTGATCTCGGAAATCCCGGGGAGGCCGCGAAAATACCAGCAGAAAACAGCTCTCATTTTGAAAACACCGCGGGGAACACCGAATTTATCTATCATGGAATCAAAATGCTCCAGGGCCAGCGTCATCCGCTGCCGGGGAGTCGGTTCGGGAGGAACCTCGCCGGTATTTAGATATTCTTTTATTCTGTTGAATATCCACGGGTTGCCGATAGCGGCCCGTCCCACCATGATAGCGTCGCAGCCTGTCTCGGAGAACATTCGTCCGGCATCTTCGGGCGAGGATATATCGCCGTTGCCGATAACCGGTATTTTCAGCGACTGTTTCAATTCGGCGATCTGGCTCCAATCGGCCCGGCCGGTGAAACTCTGAACCTTGGTGCGAGGATGCAGGGTGACAGCCGCCGCTCCGCAATCTTCGATGATTTTCCCGGCTTCGAGGTAGGTCAGCGACCCGGAATCCCATCCCGAACGCATTTTCACTGTTACGGGAATATCGACAGCCTTAACCACCATGGCGACAATCCGTTTCAGAAGACTCAAGTCTTTCAAAACAGAGCTTCCGCCATTCTTCCCCACGACCTTTCGAGCGGGGCAGCCAAAGTTAATATCGATAAAATCGGGGCTCAACGACGCCAGAATTGTGGCCGATTCAGCCATCGATTCTGGTTTAGAGCCGAAAATCTGCAGTCCGAGGGGACGTTCCGATTGGTTGAAACGGGCGATTTCGAGTGTTTTCTCACCGCCGCGAATAATCCCTTCTGAGGATATCAGCTCCGAGATAGTCATATCGGCGCCATGATTTCTGGCGATTTTCCTGGCCAAAGAATCGCTTATCCCGGCTAAAGGAGCATATATTATAGCCTTAGACATCTTAAAGTTCTCAGGAATCATTCCGACAATATAGTTGAAGGCCTATAGGTCTGCAAGTTCAATCTGGGTATCATTGCATCGGCCTTGTAACAAATGGTTGACAAATTAAGCCCGGTGGCTCAAATTGCCATTGGTTCCCTATGAGGGAGGGATCTATGCCCGAGGTAATAGTAAAATTCGAAGATAAGGTGATAGAGAAATTTATCACCGAAAAAAAACGGATAACTGTCGGACGTACTCCGGATAATGATATCGTCCTGGACAACCGTGGAGTCTCCCGTCGTCACGCTCAGTTGGAATTCGGCGATGATCAGGCGGTTCTAATTGACAATGAGAGCTTAAACGGCACCTTTGTCAATTCCAGGCGGATCACCGAGGAGGTCCTCAAGGACAATGATTCCATAACCATAGGGAAATACACCCTTGTTTACCACGCCAATCCGGAGAAATCAGGATCTCCGTTCGAGGCCGACGGCACTATGGTACTGAGAACCAAAAAGCAGCGCGATATGATAGCTAAGGATCAACGCGACCGGGAATTGACGGCCCAGACCGGAGCATCGGTGCTTTTGGGAGAGACCGGCGTTGATTTCGATCAGTTCGCCATAAACAGGAATGTTATTACTATCGGCAAATCCTCGCTGGCCAATGTCAAAGCCAGGGGATTTTTCCTTTCCGGTATTCAGGCCAAGATTGTCCTCGAAGACGATGGTTTCTGGATTGTCAATCTCGGGAAAAAGGGAAAAACCAAGATCAACGGCGAGGAAATAAATCGTCATATATTGAGAAATGACGATATCATTCAGGTTGGGAAATCCGTCTATCGCTTCGTTGAAAACAGGGCATAATGAAATACGGTTTTTTTTCTGACGTTCATTCCAATCTCGAGGCTCTGAAGGCCTGTGTGATCGATTTCAGGGCGGAGAAGATTGATAAATTATATTTTTTGGGGGATGCCGTTGGTTACGGCCCCTGCCCCGACGAATGTGTTAAACTTATCGACGATATCGCTGAAGTAAAACTTATGGGCAATCACGATTACGCGGCCCTGGGTTTAATGGAAACCGAATATTTTAATCAGTATGCGGCCGAATCAATGGGCTGGACCAAGAGCTCCATATCGGAAAAGACTATTGAATTGATGTCGGATTTCGAGCTGACACATAAACTCGACGATATCCTGCTGGTGCATTCATCACCTAGAGAACCGGAAAGCTGGCATTATATTCTGGATATGGAAGACGCCGAAGAGAACTTCAGCTTTTTCGCGGAAAAAATCTGTCTCGTAGGGCATACCCACAGACCGTATATAGTTTACAAAGATCAGATAAGCGAAGCGGTTCTATCGAAGCAGACCGAGGAAATCGCCAGAGATGATGTCCGGTTCTTGATCAATATCGGTTCGGTAGGCCAGCCTCGCGACGGGGATCCGAGAAGCTGTTATCTGATTTATGATAGCGAAACCGGTATGTTGAAATTGAAGAGAGTGCAGTACGATGTAAAAAGTACCCAGGAATATATGGCTAAGGTCGGATTGCCGGACTACCTGATTGAACGTCTGGCGGCCGGCAGATAACATTATATGATTCCGCTGGAGGAGGAAAAATGTCATTTGTATTGAGATTGACCATATTTATTCTGGTCCTGGCGACTATGATTTTGCTTTCCGGCATCCTGCCGACAGCCTGATTAAGGCGTTTTTTTTCGCGGGCAGGTTAAGTGATTGAAAATAAACAGCTTTCATTTGTTTCAAAAGTAATATAAATCGAAAATATATCCGATCATATGGCTCTATCAGGCTAAATACCGGCGTTAAATTGCCGATTCCGTTTATAGTGCAAGTTCTTTGCGAATTGTTTCCGATATCGGGCTGTTTTTCCTGTTTTACGCGGGGAGAAGGATCGCATGATTAAGAGGTTTTCGGGGTTCATACTGTATATTCTGATCACCATTCTTGTGGTCAGCCTCTATCTCGACCGCCATGACAGCCTGGAAAAGCTGGAGTTGTTTCTTCAGGATAAAATGTTCCTTTTAAGAGGCAAAAAGGAAGTAGCTCAGGACATTGTTATAGTCAGTATCGACGACGCTTCTTTATCGGAAATTGGCGAATGGCCCTGGGACCGCAATAAAACCGCCAGGCTCATAGACGCTATTTCCGCTCATGATCCCAGGGCGGTACTTTTCAATCTCACATTCGGATCCAGCGAGTATCAGGACGCTCTCGGATATACCGATTCACTGGCGGCATCGATGAAAAAGGCTGGCAACCTGACCCTCGGTTACTATTTTTCACAGACTGAATTGCCGGTTGACGGATCGGTATTGCCCGACGGTCTGATCAAGAGCGCTTATCACTCCATCGGCAATCCGATGTCGTTTTCAAGATACCCTCCGACCGGAGCGTCGATAGTTTATCCGCCGCCGTCGAAATTAGCGGATGCGCCGGCTACTCTTGGATTTATAAACATCATGCCCGATGTCGACCATAGTGTCAGATGGCAGCCTCTTATTGTCGGATACAGAGGAGAGTTCTATCCATCGGCCCAGATTTCCGTGGCGGCATATTTCATGGGAATCAAGAGCCATGATATCGGAGTAAATGTCGGCAAATCGATTCTTTTGGGGGGTCGAGAGATTCCAACCGACCGCATGGGAAGAATGAATATCAATTTTAACGGTCCGGAAAACACATTCAAATATTATTCCGCGGCTGATATTCTCAACGGGCGGGTGTCGGCGAGAGAATTATCCGGGAAATTAGTAATCGTCGGATACACGGCCTTTGCTTCCACAGACGTTTTTTCCTGTCCGGTAAGCAGAAATATCCCCGGAGTCGAGTTGACCGCCAACGTATTGGAGAATATCATTCACGGGAATCTGCTCAAGGGTATTACCAATCTGACCAGAATCAATTTGGGTGTAATAATATTTATCGGTCTATTCAGCGCCTTGGTTCTGCCCAGGATGTCACTGCTTAACCGTCTGGCGGTGCTGCTGTTATTCCTGGTAGTTCTGATCAATATGAGCTACGTAATGTTTTCCGCTTTCAACACATCAGCCAAGGTTCTCTACCCAGGTCTGGAGATATTGGTTCTTATGCTGTCCGCTCCTTTGATGAGAACAGGATCGGGATCTGGCGCTTCGGGCGAGGAAGAGGATGATCTGGATTACGAGGCTCTTCTTTCATCGAGCCAGGCCCTGCCCGCGGCCGCCTGGGAAAGCCAAAATCAGACGCCGCAATATGTGGAAACTGTCGTAGCCAACGGTAGAACGAATCGAGGCCAGGTTACTAAAACTATGCCTTTAAGCGGTTCTGTTATGGTTACCGACCAGGGAACTTTGCCGGTAGATACATCATCCGGAACCATAGGAGCGGAGACGCTTGATCACTTCGGCCGTTATCGCCTGGTGCAGCCGTTGGGTAAAGGTGCCATGGGCATGGTTTACAAGGGGCTCGACCCGGCTATTGACCGTCCAGTAGCTCTGAAGACGATACGGCTGGATCAGATTCTGGACCCGGCCGAATCGAGCGAACTCAGGGAGCGGCTGATGCGAGAGGCCAAGGCGGCCGGGAAGCTCTCTCATCCGAACATTGTTACCATTTATGATGTCGGCGAGCAGGGTTCGGTTCAATATATAGCCATGGAATACCTGGCCGGAAGCACCCTGGAATTATTAATCAAAAACGGCTTGAACTGGGATTACAAAACCCTTTCGAAGGTGATGATACAGATTTGTGATGCTATCGACTACGCCCATGAAAACGGGATTGTGCACAGGGATATCAAGCCGGCTAATATTATGATCATGGAAGGCAACAAGATCAAGGTCATGGATTTCGGAATCGCCAGACTGGATAAATCGGCATCCATGACACAGACAGGCACTGCCCTGGGAACCCCCAACTATATTTCACCCGAACAGCTTAAAGGCCAGCAGGTAGACCGCAGATCCGATATCTTCTCGGTCGGCGTCGTATTCTACGAGCTTTTGACCGGCGAGAAACCGTTCAAGGGGGATACTCTATCCGCGCTGATATACTCGATTCTGCATGTCAATCCGCCTGCGCCGTCGGAATTAAATCTCGATATTCCCAGGATTTTCGACAAGATCATTGCCAAGGCGCTGGTCAAGGATCCTGATCTTCGATTCCAGACCGCTAAGGATCTGGCGGAAATTCTCCGCAAACTGATTTAGGCGATCATAAAAAATCAGGGAGAGAGCCTCGTGTTTTAGGACACTGGGCTCTTTCTCTTTTTCGGATAAAAATCTGACTATCGAATAATCATTTGCCTTTATTCCGGTTTAAATGTATTCTCCGCGTTAATCAGGAAAGGAGATGAAGATGGACAGAATTGATTTTCCGCTTACCGGTAACAGCCTGATTATGGCATTAGTAATATTAATCCATGTCTTTTTCGCGTTTTTCGCGGTCGGAGGTTCCGTACTGTCGGTATTCTCCGAATGGCGCGGCCAGAAAACCGGCGATAAGGATTATATCAGGCTGGCCCGAAAAGTGACCGGGTTTCTGGCAGATATGATGAAAATAAACGGCGTACTCGGAGTGGCTATAGTGGTGCTGTCCCTGGGTCTTTGGGGGTCGTTCGCCAAACTGTTATATTCGGTAATGTTCTGGCCGTTTTTGATCGAGGGCCTGTTTTTTCTTCTTCTGATGATTTTCTCTATCTCCTACAACAATACGTGGGACAAGGTATCGTCGAAAACCCATCTGTTTTTCGGCCTGATGACCGCTTTCTCCGCGGTAATGACAGCCTTTATGATTAACGCGGTTTGGGCATTTATGATGACCCCGGGCGATTGGCTGACCACGGGAAGCCGTTGGGACGCCTTCAACAACCCGATACTCTGGCCGTCATTTATTCATATGATCCTGCCGTGCCTTATCAACGGCGCTCTGTTTGTTTTTATCTGGACCTATTGGAAATCCCGCAAAGGCGGAGAGGATATCGAATTTTTCAGCAAAATGAACAGGTTCACCGCCCGGATCGGCGGCAGCCTGATATTTCTCCAACCCCTTTCAGGTTTGAGTTTTCTTTTAACCATAAAATCTGCCACCGAGGGTCTTCCCGAGCCAAATCCCTGGACCCAGGTCTGGAAAGGTCTGGGACAGCCGTTTCTGCACACCATGATGACCCTCGGTGGAATAGCTGTCATTCTCACGATCCTCTATTGGATTTTGGGCCATGAAAAAGGACGGAAATTTCTACTATGGGCTTCAATAGCCGCTTTTACCGCCTTCTTTGTCGGCGGGTATACACGCGAGAAAGCCCGAAAACCGTATCTTATCTGGGGTACGATGTATATGAATATGAGAATGATCGGAGAACAGGCGCCCCCAGCATCCGGCGAAACAAATGTTACCGGGGAACAGGTATTCAAAGACTGGGAATGCCGCGCCTGTCACACCTTCCAGGGAAAAGGCGGATCGATAGGGCCGGAATTGGTCAATCTTCGCGATAGTTATAATATAGACGAACTGAAGGAGTTTTTGAAAGATCCTCCTGAAGATATGCCGCCGTTCGAAGGAGCCCCGGAGGAACTCGAGGCCCTGGCTACTTACCTGCTGGAAGAATCCGGGAATTGATTTCGTAAGATAGAATTATCAGCGGAAAACGTCGGGAGATATATCCCGGCGTTTTTTTACGGCTGTCGCCCGGAACTTTTCGCTTGAATACCGCTATATAAGGCGGTATACTGAAAAGCAAATGATGAGGATAGAATTATGATAATGGGTCTGGTAAAAAAGATTTTCGGCAGTAAGTCCGATCGGGATATTAAAAAAATCAGGCCGGTGGTCCGGCAGATTAACGAAATATACGAATCTCTTCAAAATAAATCCGATGATTGGTTTCCCGCGCGCACCGAAGAGTTAAAGTCAGATTTAAGGAAATTCTTCGAGGATATGGACAACGATCTCGACCGGGAAACGATGGACCCGGATATCTATAAGCGAAAATACAGAGAGCGGCTCGACGAGAAATTCGAGGAGATTCTGCCCGAGGCTTTTGCTATGGTTAAGGAGGCTTGCCGCCGTCTCTCTGGGAAATCATGGGACGTGGGAGGTATAGACCAGACCTGGGAAATGATCCCCTATGATGTCCAGCTGATCGGCGGAATAGTTCTGCATCAGGGGAAAATCGCCGAGATGGCCACGGGCGAAGGTAAAACTCTTGTGGCGACTATGCCGTTATATCTCAACGCCCTGACAGGCAAAGGGGCGCATTTGGTTACGGTCAACGACTATCTGGCCCGGCGCGACGCTCAATGGATGGGTAAGGTATACGAATTTCTCGGTCTAACGGTAGGCTGTATCCAGAACGAGATGAACAATGAGGAACGTCGAATACAATACAACCACGATATCACCTACGGCACCAACAACGAGTTCGGTTTCGATTATCTTAGGGACAACATGTCGATCAAGGCGGAAGACCAGGTTCAGCGCGGTTTTTCGTACGCCATTGTCGACGAGGTCGATTCGGTATTAATCGACGAAGCCAGAACTCCGCTTATCATATCCGGCCCGGTCGAATCGACATTGAATATAAGATTCAACGAAATGCGTCCTCTGGTCGCCAACCTGGTAAAGCGCCAGAATCAGCTTATGGCCACATTAATTTCCGAAGCCGAAAAGATACTGGAGAGCGACGGGGATATCGGCGAAGCGGCCGAGAAACTCCTGGTCGCCCACAGGGGTGCGCCGAAAAACAAACGTCTATTGAAGCTCTATAAGGAAAAAGGGATCCGTCAAATTGTCGAGGAACGTGAGCTTCTCTATCGCCGCGATAAGATTCTGCATGAAGTCGACGAGAAACTGTATTTCACCATCGACGAGAGAGAGCATACGGTTTACCTCAATGATCCCGGCCTGAAATCGCTCTCCCCCGGAGATCAAAGGCTTTTTGAAATTCCGGATATCAACGAGGGATTGGTAGCCATAGACGCCGACGAGGATCTGACGCCCGAACAGAAATTAAGCAAGAAGGAAGAGCTCTATCTTCAGCAGGGTGAAAAATCCGAAAAAAACCACGCCATCAACCAGCTTTTGAGGGCCTTCCAGCTTTTTGAGAAAGATGTCGAGTACGTGGTTCAGGAGGGCAAGGTTCTTATAGTCGACGAATTCACCGGGCGGTTGATGCCCGGACGCCGTTATTCCGACGGCCTTCATCAGGCTATCGAGGCCAAAGAAGGCGTGTTCATAGAGGGCGAGACCCAGACTATGGCCACGGTTACACTGCAGAACTTTTTCAGAATGTATGATAAGCTGGCCGGGATGACCGGCACTGCCGAAACCGAGGCGGCGGAGTTTTTCGAAATCTACAAATTGGACGTGGTTGTTATCCCCACTAACCGTCCCGTGCGCCGATTTGATTACGACGACACCATCTATCGAACCCGGCGGGAGAAATACAACGCCGTAGTAGAAGAGATTGTTCGTTTGCATAAAGGCAATATCCCCATTCTCGTCGGCACCATATCGGTCGATGTATCGGAGACAATCAGCCGGATGCTCAAACGGCAGGGGATCGGGCATTCGGTACTGAACGCCAAGTATCATCAGCAGGAAGCGGAGATAGTGGCTAAAGCAGGTATGCCGGGGGCGGTGACTATCGCCACCAACATGGCCGGACGAGGAACGGATATCAAACTTCATGGCGAGGTCTTAAAATCTAAGGCCTGCATGCTGGTATCGGCTATGAAGCCGGGCGAAATATGCCCGTTCTACAAAGAGATGAACTGCGAGGAAGATGTCCCCTGCGGTTTGCACATAATCGGATCTGACCTGCATGAGTCGCGCCGTATCGACCGTCAGCTCCGAGGCAGAGCCGGCCGTCAGGGCGATCCCGGATCATCCGCCTTTTTCCTATCACTGGAAGACGATATGATGAGAATTTTCGGCGGAGGACGAATAGAACGGGTAATGGATACTCTCGGCTGGAAAGAGGGCGAGGCTATCAACCACCGTATGGTTACCAAGGCTATAGAGAGGGCCAGAAAACAGGTGGAATACAACAACTTCTCGATCAGAAAAAACCTGGTGGAATACGATAATGTCATGAACTCTCAGCGGGTGGTGATTTACAACCGCCGAACCGAGATCCTGCGCGGAAAACAGCTCAGGGAGCAGGCTCGTCAAATGGTCACAGAGATCATCGAACAGAAAGTCTGGGATCATTGTCCGGAAAAAACTCATTGGGAAGAATGGAACATACATGGCCTGCGTGAAGATCTCAGGAGGATTTTCCTTCTGGATATGCGTTATTCCGACGATGAATTGGAGAATTTCAACCAGCCGAAGTTAGCCGAGGATCTGACCGCCGCCGCTTATCGAATTTATGAAGAGAAAGAGAATATTTTAGGCGAAGTGATGATGCGCCGTCTGGAGCGTTACGCGTTTCTTTCGGTTATCGACACGCAGTGGAAAGATCATCTTTACGAGATGGATCATCTGAAAACCGGCATCGGTCTTCGGGCCTACGGTCAGCGGGATCCGGTGATCGAATATAAAAAAGAGGCTTATCAGGCGTTCCAGGAAATGATGGACCGTATCGACCAGGAAGTGGTGGGGATGATCTACAGGATGAAACCCGCCAACGAACCGACCCGTCTGCCTACGGGCCAGATGGTTGCGGCCAAACAATCGGCCCTGGGAATGGGATTAAGCGTTGGGACGTCCTCAAACGAAGGAGACGAATACTCCGGACCGATGAGAGAAGCGGCTGAGCGAGGTCCGAAACAGCAGCCTATCAAGGTAGAAAAAGCTCCCGGACGCAACGAACCTTGTCCATGCGGAAGCGGGAAAAAGTATAAGCATTGTCATGGACGGTAGTTCACCGAAAACTCTGTATCTGTCATCCATAACCGCGTTCTAATCCAGATTTTTTTTCAGGGCCGCCGCAAATTCAGTTATATCATCCTCGGAATGCAGGGCCATCGGGGTAATCCGAAGGCATTGATTTAACTGGCCGTCGATGAAAGCCTCTGTCGGAATGACCAGAAAACCGTCGGAAAGAAGCCTGGCCTGAAGCTCGACCGGATCGGCGCAGGGAATCAGCATAACCATGCTTTCGCGGGCGATGATCTCCACCCTATTGCGTACGCATTCATCTATAATCCGTTTTTTGGCCCGATTGAGCGATTCGAAAATCAGTTTGTTGTTTTCGAGAAGCTCCAACGCTTTCAGAGCGGCCGCCGCCGATACTGTAGAAAGGGATGTGGAATATTCGAAAGCCCTGAAACCTGACTTCAAGAGAGGTTCGGATTTCTTGTCATAGGCCAAGAATCCTCCCTGCGATCCCAGAGCTTTGGAGAATGTCCCCATGATGAAATCGGCTCGGCCCTTTAGATCGAAATGCTCTTCCAATCCTCGTCCGCTGTGCCCGATGCAACCGGTGGCGTGGGCTTCATCGATAATGAGAATAAATCCGAGCTTGTTTTTTAGCTCGATCAGCTTATCCAAAGGCGCGATATCGCCGTCGACTGTGAACACCGACGGCAGGCTGACAATGTTTACATTATGCCGGCCTGTTTCGATCATCCCGGCCAGGTGATCGAGATTGTTATGATCGAATCTCTGGAGTTTGGCTTTCTTACCTAATCTCACGCCGTCCGCGGCCGACGGGTGATGACGTTTATCCAGATAGAAGATCCTGTCTTCGTCTGCGAGGGCCTGATGCAGAGCCAGATTGGCCTGATATCCGGATGGAAACAGCAGGGCGGCTTCGCGGGATTTGAAAGAGGCGATAGATTCGGCTAATTTTAGGTGAAGATCGGTGGTGCCGGTAGTGCCGGGGGCGCCGCCTGTTCCGGTTCCGTAGCGGACAGCGGCTTCAGACGCGGCTTTGAGAATTTCTGGGTGGCATGACAGCCCCAGGTAATCGTTGGAACTGAAGATCGTAACCTCACGCCCTCTGACCAGTCCCTTATGCCCGGATCTGCTTTCCAGAATGTAGGCCGCGATTTGTTCCATACTGTAATATATAGCGTTGGACACCGGGTGATCAATCTCTTTAATAGCAAAAGAAAAAGGGCGATCCCTGATTCGGGATCGCCCTTCGGCAAAAAGAGAGTGTCGGCCTAAAGCTCGGCCGGATTAAGATATACTATTTCTCCGATATTCAGTGCCCTGAGTCCCGGCTCGATTTTCTCACGGTCCCCCACCACGACTATCAGCATAGCATCGGGGTGGATATGATCTTTAGCCGCTTTAAGCGCCAAATTCAGATCCACGCCGTCGATTCTGTTGACATAAGTGATCCACTCGTCCGACGGTAAATCGAAGGTGATCATGGAACTCAACTGCCCGGCGATACCCGAGTAGGATTGAAAATCCTGCGGAAAACCTTTAACCAGATTGCTCTTGCTGTTATCGAGCTCGGTATCGGTCAGAGGTCGGGTTCCCAGAACATCGCGGTATTCTTTCATGAATTCAAAGAGCGATTCCTTGGTAAATTGCGATTGCACCTGGGCATATCCGATAAACGCCCCCTGGCCCTGTCGCCCGGTAATAAACGAGAAAGATCCGTAGGTGTAGCCTTTATCCTCGCGAAGGTTCATGTTGATCCTGGAGGTGAACTGGCCGCCGAGAGCGTTATTCATGACGGTAGTCGACAGGTAATCGGGGTCATTGCGACGGAGTCCGGGATTTCCGGTAACAATCACGCTTTGGGGAGCGCCCGGTTTATCCACTATGCAGATTTTTGTTTTCCGGATAGCGGGCGCGTTTTTTACATCAACCGGAACGACATTTCCGGCTTTCCATCCTGAGAAGGCTTTTTCCAATTTCGCTTTCGCCTCATCGAGGGTGATATCCCCGACTACGACGGCCGCGGTATTATTGGGCAGGTAGTTGGCCTTATAGTAATTCTCCAGATCGACCCGGCTGATGGCCTGGAGCGACGATTCGGTGCCGGAACCGGTGTAAGGCTGACCGTATGGGTGGTCCGCGCCGTAGAGTTCTCTGAAGAACGTTTTGAATGCGGCGGTTACCGGCTGCCTGGCTTCCTGCTGTATCCGTCCGAGATAATTTTGGCGCTGCCGTTCAAGTTCTTCATTCGGGAAGGTAGGATTGAGAATCACGTCTGACATCAGTTTCAAAGCCGGATCCAGATTCTTTTTAAGTACATTAAGGCTGACTGAGGAATTATCGAAAGAACTCCCTGTCCCCAGCCTGGCTCCGAGCTTTTTAGTTTCCTCTGATATCCTGAGGGCGTTCATCGATTTGGTGCCTTCGTCCAGAAGCTCGGCGGTCAGGGAGGCGGCTCCGGGCCGGTTCGAGGGATCAGACGCCCATCCGCTCTTGACAACCAGATTTACCTGTACCAGGGGCAGCTTATGATCCTCGACCAACAACAGTTCCATTCCGTTGGAAAGCCTGGCCTTTTGTATCGATGGGGGGGCGAAGGAGGGTTCCGGGGCAGCCGCCGGTTCGGTGATCATGGCAGAAGAATCGCCCTGGACAACCAAATCCCCCTGGGGATAAATATAGAGAATCGCCCGGCCGTTCAAATCTAGATACTGGCGGGCATAGCGCATGATATCGTCAGAAGTGGCATTGGTGTAACGTCCCATATCCCAGCCGAGCTTTCCCGGATCGCCGAGATAGGTATTATACTGATTCAATTTGTCGGCCCGACCTCCGAATCCGCCGATTCGTTCCAGGCCTCGGACGAAGCCGGTTTCCCAGTTAGTTTTAGCCTGTTCCAATTCATTCTTGGTTATGCCGCCGGATAAAAGTTCCTTTAAGACCGCGTCAACTTCCCTCTCGATCTCTTCAAGAGAATGACCTTCGGCGGCGGTAACGGTTATATCGAAAATGCTGGAAATCTCACTTGACGATTGAACGGCGCTGACATCCTGCGCGATCTGCTTATCATAGACCAGCGTTTTATAGAGCCGCGACGTTTTTCCTGACGACAGTATATTGGCCAATAGATCGAATTCAGCGTCACCCGGCGCGTAAAAGGCGGGCGAATGCCATTCCATATACAGGCGTGGCAGGCTGACATTATCTTCGGCCGACGCTCTTTTTACTTCGTTCAATTTAGGAACCCAGTTTTCCAGACGATCTATGGGTGCGCCCGGAGGAATAGATCCGAAATATTTTTCCACCCACACCTTTACCCGCGCCGGATCGAAATCGCCGGTTACGCAGAGGGAGGCGTTATTAGGCGTATAATACAGTTTGAAAAACTCCTGAACGTCCTCCAGACTGGCCGCCGAGAGATCCTCCATGCTTCCGATTACCGAATGATAGTACGGATGATCCTCGGGATACATAAGCGACAATAATAGCTCGTATGACTTGGCGTATGGCTGATTATCGAGTCCTTGACGGCGCTCGTTTTTAACCACGTCTCTCTGGTTATCGAGGCTCTCCTGGGTCATGGCCGGAAGAAGATAGCCCATTCTGTCGGCTTCGAGCCAGAGCATTTTCTCAAGATAATTGGAAGGCACATCTTCCCAGTAGTTGGTGCGGTCTTCCGACGTGGAACCGTTGTTTACTCCGCCGATTTTCTCGATGGCCTGGAAAAAATCGTCCTGGTAATGCTCCGACCCCTGGAACATCATATGCTCGAAAAGATGGGCGAACCCTGTGCGTCCGGCCTTCTCGTTTTTGGAGCCGACATGATACCAGACATTTACACTAGCCATGGGGATAGAATGATCTACATGAAGAATCACGTCGAGGCCATTGGGAAGTTCGTATTTCTCGAACTTCAGATCCGGCAGATCGCCGGCCGCGGATACGGAAACGAGCATCGCCGTCATAACGGCCGCCGCCCCGATCATGCGCCATTTCATCATAATTACTCCTTTGAATGATTTAAGAATCAGGATTTTCATTTTCTCCCAGCCGCACTCATGCTCAAAACAACAAAACCGGCGCCTGGCCGCGCTAGTTTATGAAACGTTAAAATAGGAAAAAAGTTGCGGTTGGCAAGAGATCTTATTCTATCGGGAATAACCGGACAATTCTGAAATGGCCTTAATCCGGTGAAGACTCAGGTATAGGGCATGATCCTGTTGTGCCTGGAGCTTTTACGATTCGGTCAAGGTTTCCGCTACGGCCGCCAGTTCCGGTTCAGGAACAACCACAGGATCGACCGGCGGTTCTACCTGTTCCGGTATGGTGGTAGAGGCCGGAATATAGCTGCTCTCGATAGAGCTGACCGCCTGCTCGACATTACCGAAGAAATCTTCGATGCTGGAAATCATCGATTCCCTGGCGCTATCGAGGAAAGTCGAGTCCAAACCCATTTCGGAAACCATATTATCGAAGAACGCGTCGATCTTTTCTATCATCTGATCTTCCGCGCCGTTAAGATAAGATTCGACTGTATCGAAGAACTGGTTTATCAGTTCGCCGGATGCCCGGGGCGAATCTACCAGCGCTTCGGCGTTACCCAGATACGGCTGCAGATCTCCGGACTGATCAAGCGCCGCGGCCTGGCTGTTGAAGAGGTTCATGGTGCGCATATTGAGTTTGAAATCCTGGGTATAACGGAGGCTCAGTTTTCGGGCGACCTGCATAAAACCGTCGCTGTAGGTCTGCCTGATTCTGAAGCTGGCCCGCATGCTTTCGCGGTAAAACATACCCGCCTCGAAGCCTCTGCTTTTCAACATAGAGGCCTCGAGGTTATTGTATTTCAATCTCTCCTTATAATGAGAGGTCGGAAGGGGTCCCTCCTGCCCCTCGCCAACCTGGTAGTACTCTTTTACAGAAGCTCTGGCTTTGAGATCGGCGTGAAGGCCGAGACTCAAATCGGAATATGATAACGTATCGATACTACCGTCTTTGGCGTCCTCGGCCACGGCAGACACCAGACTTTGAAAATCACTGAGGTTGAAAACCATTTTAAGGCTCATTTTCATTTTGGATTTCACGCCTGCAAGCGTATTAGTGTTCGCCGGCAGGCGTGAAATCCAAAA
>JAHEDG010000076.1 GCA_024641335.1 Candidatus Zixiibacteriota bacterium | reverse complement strand
GTATGGTGACGCCCTGGCCGCCTTCAGAAAATCGCTCGAACTCGATCCCGATAATCCGCTGACCTATTATAACCTCGGTCTGACTCTCGGTAAAACCGGAATGATACGGGAAGCCGCCGATGTTTTCTCCATAGCCCTCGAGCTGAAACCGGACTTTAAAGAAGCCGCCGATAAACTGAAAACCACCCGCTCCCTGCTGAATTCCCCCTCAAATCAATGATCTGATCCTGCCGATTATTTCACCAGGCTCCAATTCCAGCATACAGCGAAAATGCTTCCTCGGACACCGAACCGATCCATGCGTCGAGCAGGGACGGCATTCGAGTTCGCCGATATCAACCGTAACCGAATTATCCGAATACGGAGCGAATCCGAATTCCGGAATGGTAGGTCCGAAAATCGCCGCCACCGGAACACCCATAGCCGAGGCTATATGAGACGGCGCCGAATCGTTGGCCAAAACTATCCTGGCCCTCGATATAATCGCCGCCGATTCCAAAAGAGTGGTCCGGCCGGTCAGGTCCAGAGGCTTCGTCTTGCACGATTCCGCTATGGAACGAGACAATTCAATATCCCCGGAGCCGCCCAGAAGAACCACCGGAAGATTGAATTCCTTCTCTATCAGATGAATCAAACCCGGATAATACGGATATCGCTTGGTCGGCCAGACCGACCCCGGAGCCGCCACAGCGAACTCCGATCCGATTCCGGATTCCTCTATAATCCCCATCGCCCTGTTTTCCGTAAGATCGTCTATAAATATCCTGGGCTTAAAACGCCTCTCCCGATCATCTATACCGATCAGATCCAGGCATCGGCGAACCTCGTGTTTCCCCTTAGCGTAATCCATTCTGCTGGTATATAGCCTCGCGGCCGACGAATTGCTAAATCCGATTCGCTCCGGAATACCGGCCAGGTAAGCGATTAACGCCGAACGTAGATGACGTTGGATTATCACCGCCCGATCAAAACCTTTCAGCTTCCCGGCCATCCTCAAAATTCCCCGAACTCCCCTGTCCGCGCCGTATTTGTCGAACGGGATTATTCGGTCTATAAAAGGATTGCCCTCTATCAACGACACCGATTCCGGACGGACTACCGCCGCCGTCTCCCAATCAGGGTATTGCGATTTCAATCCCTCGAATACAGGCGTACACAGGATAACATCCCCCGGAAACGCCGTCTGTATAACCGCTATCCTGTTTGTCATTCCGTTTCCCCGGCTCCGAATCCTGCCTCGATACCCGAACCGCTCCAGATGCCTAACCGCTTCTTCTCCCGAAGAACGCTCGGCGAATCTGATTCACTTCCTCGATCTTCAGCCATCGGCATGCCAGCAGAAACAGCGACACCGACGATCCAAATGAAAGTAATGCAGCAGCCAATGCCCTTCCGAATCCGCCGAAACCGTCAGATGATAAAAACGCCTGTGAGATAACATATGCCGCCAGCCCGGCTATGATCGAAGCCGCTATGATCCTAAGCGAATAAAATGCCAGTCCGAACCTGTCCGGAGTCGGAGCTTTCCTGTGAGAAAAAAAGTAAAGCAGGGTAAAATTCACCATAGCCGCCAACGATGTCGCCAACGCCAGCCCGGCGTACCCCATGGGCCCGACAAAAAGAAGGCTCAAAGCGATATTGACCGCCACCGCCAAAAACGAGATTTTCACCGGCGTGGCGGTATCCTTAAAGGCGTAAAATACCTGGGCGGTTACCCGCACCAGTCCGAAGAAAACCAGGCCGACCACATAAGCCCTCAAGGCCAAAGCCACCCCGATAGTATCCGCCCAATCGAAACTGCCCCTCTGATACGCCGTCGATACGATCGATTCGGCGCTCCCTATGAGAAAAGCAGCTGACGGCATCAAAAGGAATATCACCATCCTCGACGAGTACCGCTGCGCTTCCCCGGCCCCCTTTGCGTCGCCCGACGCCGCCAATCCCGATATCTCCGGCAGCGACACCGCCGCCAGAGCCACTCCGAATATCCCCAACGGAAAATGCATCAGCCGCAATGCGTAGTATAAGCTCGAAATACTGCCCGCTTCCAGGTAGGACGCTATTATCGTCGCGACCACCACGTTTACCTGCCAGGCGGCCACTCCCATAGCCGCGGGGAGAATCAGCCTTAAAACTCTCCGAACAGATTCATCCTTGAAATCCCACCTGAAACGGAATCTGTAGCCGCTCCTTATCAGCTGAGGAAGCTGAATCAAAAATTGCCCGGCTCCACCGATCACCGCGCCGATTCCCAACGCGATTATCGGAGGATCGAACCAGCGCGAAAGATACAACGCCGAAAGTATCATTATCAGGTTGAATGATGCCGGAGCCAGAGCCGGTATACCAAAACGGCCCAGCGAGTTCAATGTTCCCATACTCACCGCCGCCAGCGCCACCATCAAAATAAACGGAAACATTATCCTGGTCAGCCTGACCGTAAGATCGAGACGAGCCGGGTCTCCCTCGAACCCCGAAACATAATACCGGACAAAATATGGAGCTAAAGCAATACCCAAAACCACTATCGCCCCGAGAACCGCGAGCAAAATCGAAAATACCGATGAGGTCAACAAAAAGGCGTTCTTCGGCCCCTCTTTTTTCATTTTCTCCGTGAAAACCGGAACATAAGCCGCCGAAAGAGCCCCCTCCGCGAATAAATCCCGAAGCAGATTCGGAATCCTGAACGCCGCCACGAACGCGTCCATGCCCCCTGCCGCCCCGAATACCGCCGCGAACGAGGCTTCGCGAAAAAGCCCCAAAAACCGGGAAATAACGGTCGCCAGCGAAAATCGGCTGGTTCTTTTCAGAAACGTGGTTTTTTCGGTTGACAATGCGCTTTACTTTTTTATACTTAAGGCTTGACTTGATTTTTAAGTAAGGAGAAATGCTTGCCTACACACAAATCGGCGGCTAAAAGAATGAAAACGGCGGAAAAGGCCAGGCTTCGTAATAAGGGAGTGAAAACTATTCTTCGCTCCGTGGTCAAAACCGCCCGCTCGGAAAAAGATCCCGCCAAAAACATCGAAAACCTGAAAAACGCTTTCAGCACTCTGGATAAGGCTGCCCAAAAACGAGTAATCCACAAAAATAAAGCCGCCAGAACCAAATCCAGACTCGCCAAAGCGGCCAACAAAAAACAGCCGTAATCTGCCGGCAAAACAACTGCCGCTTCGCCACACGGTGAATAAACTATACGAGGCCCGGATAACGCTCCCGGGCCGTTTCCATTCTTGGAAAATCCCAGCGATAATCCGATAACGCCGGCTTTGACCAAATTCCTGGTCCGCCGGCCTTCCAAATCAACAACTACCAAAGCTTCCCGAATAATCATAGAGAGATTTTATCTTCTGAAGATCGTCTATTCAAGGATTATTATCATGACCGCGAAGAAACCGGGTATTCCAATGACTACTCCGGACCGTAAGATTTGTATTGCTGCAATACAGCGTGCTCTCTAACCGGCTCGCTGACCTGCCGCAAATCATCGAACCAATAGGCCCGGTCATCCCGGCGAAATACCAGAAAACGCGACTCATCCCGGGGCCACCTGGCCCGGTGATAACGCAAATATATCCGATCCTCCGTCAAACCGACTACCTCGATCTTGCCCGACGAATGCGACATGACGTATTTGGCCCGTTTAGCCAGGCCGCTAACCTGGCTTTTCGCCTTTTCAAGATTGATATAAGTCTCGACTATCGGCACGGCGTAAGCTTTGTTGCCGGCGGTGGGACGGCATTGAAAAAAATAATACGGCGGCGCGCCCACAGCCGAAAGCTCCCTCATCAAATTCGCCAATGTCTCAGGATCGTGGTTGATTCCCCGCAAAATCGGCGTCTGAGCCGCGATTATCGCCCCCGCTTTCATGAGAATATCAAGAGCTGACAAAGCCTTGTTAGTCAGCTCCCGCGGATGGTTGAAATGGGCCATAACATATATCCGACGCTCCCTGGTGCTGTAGCGGGCTATTATCGACGGCAACTCCGGATCGTCTATTATTCTCGACGGATTGAATGCCGGCATCTTGCTGCCGATCCTGATTACCTTAACATGCCCTATCCCGCGAATCTGCCGAAGAGCGTCATCCAGCTTCGCCGACGGCATCATCAGAGCGTCTCCACCCGTCAGAAGAACATTCGTGATCTGCTTTCTTCGTCGTATATACTCTATCGCCTCGGAAATATCATGCGATACCTCCGAAGAGACCTGCCCGAATAACCGCTTCCTGAAACAAAAACGGCAGAATCCCCCGCACATCTCGTTAACCAGAATCAACGCGGTCCGGGGATACTTATGCTGGCACCCGGGAACCACATAATTGGCCGCTTCATTGCTCGCGTCCAACGCCCCCCAGGCCTCAAGCTCACTCGGATCGGGGATAATGATTTTCCTGATCGGATCGTCCGGATCGTCCCAATTTATCAAAGATAGATAATACTCGTTCGACCTGAATGCGTACTTTTCGGTAATCCCCTTCAGGCTTTTTCGCTCATCCTCAGGCAGGGATAAAACCCTATCGATGTCTGTAATGTACTCATTGCCCATAGTAGTCGACCTCCTGTTACTGCGTCTAAATATAAAGAATTTTCGCCCGATGTCAAGGATATCCCGGACCATAATCCGATCCCCGAACGAGCTCCCGCCCGGGTTACCCGGCTAACTGACCTTATGACCCCCTTTTCCCCCCTATAAAAAAAATGAAGAAAAATCGAATTTCCTGATGATTTTAGTTGAATTTTTCACACTCCATCTCCTACAATCAACTCAAAATGAGAAATGGCGATCAAAAATACGGGGGAATTTTAGCTGGTGAATTGAATCTGATGGATAGAATGGAATGTATTTCCTACGGGCTGTAACCATTTAAAAGGAGGCCAGGATGCCCGCGAAGAAAAAAGCGAAGAAGAAAGTTGCCAAGAAAAAAACGGCTAAGAAAAAAGTAGCCAAGAAGAAAGTTGCCAAGAAAAAAACGGCTAAGAAAAAAGTAGCCAAGAAGAAAGTTGCCAAGAAGAAAACGGCTAAGAAGAAAGTTGCCAAGAAAAAAGCCAAACGCAAACCGAATGCTGCCTTCATGAGACCCATGACCGTCAGCGCCGCCCTCGGAGCGGTGGTAGGCAACAAACCTATGCCGAGAACTCAGGTCACCAAAAAGATCTGGGATTACATCAAGAAAAACGGCCTCCAGGATAAGGTTAACAGACGGATGATCAACGCCGACGCCGCCCTCAAGGCTGTCTTCGGCGGCAAGAGCAAAGTCAGCATGTTCGAAATGACCAAGCTCGTCTCCAAACATCTGTCCTGATTACCAAACTATATCAGGCCAAATGAAAAGCCCTCTCCGGCCGGAGAGGGCTTTTGTAATTCACGACTTATTATTCCTATCGGCCGATCAAACCGGCCAATCTGCTTCTTTCCAGATATACCGACTTATGCGGACACAACTCGTGACAGCACATGCATTTTATGCAATGATCGTAATCGAACTCCAAACGACCGTCAGACTCGTAAATCACGTTCTGAGGGCAGTTCCGCACGCATACCATGCACATTGTGCAGGTATCCGAGTCAATCGCCGGACGAACCCAGAGATAAGGCTCCAAGGCCTTTACCATCGATGTCGGAATCAGGCTCATATAAAAATTCGATGGCATCTTGAAATCGCTGATCAGACCACGCTCGAACGCCGGGCCAAGACGGTCTATCAAGCCGATATCCGCTATACCTAATTTGCGGGCGGACGCGATATCCGTCGGCCACACTCGCCGCCTCCCCTTATGAAGTATCGACATCACCGAACTGTCCATGGCTACGCCGTCGGTCGACGCCAACAGATAGCCCAGCCAACGGACCTTCCCCGATGCCGGACCGTCCCCCTCCATAGCCAAACCGGCGTCCATTATGAATAATCCCGGTTTGACCAGTGAAAACACATCAGCCACAACACCCGAAAACAATTTCACCGACGGATGCTGCTTATGATAATCCGCCTTCCGCAAACCCGGTATGAAGCCGTAACAGTTTTTGATAGCCCCGGTGAAATTCGTCAAGACGTGGGTCTTTAGCTTGGGAAGCGATATGATAAAATCGGCCTCCGCGGCGTATCTGGTAATATGATAAACACGGCCGTCGACGCTCATCGATTTGATATCCCCCGATTCGAAGCCGACTAACTCCCCCCCGCTCTCTTTAGCCGCCTGGCTCATGCCGGTATTGTCCCAGACTCTCTTTAATCCCTTCTCCACACCGCCGGGAGAATCCCCTATAATCACCATG
>JAHEDG010000075.1 GCA_024641335.1 Candidatus Zixiibacteriota bacterium | reverse complement strand
TATCTCGTGGCTTACCTGAAAGGGTATAACCCTGAACCAGATCCTTACTTATCCGCCGATGCCAACGGCGATTGCGCGGTCAATGGCCTCGATGTCACCTACCTGGTCAACTACTTCAAAGGCTGGGGAAACCCGCCCTTCAGCGGCGATTGCCGATAACATATCCATGCTTTTCCCACTGTTATAAACCCCTTCCGCTTTACTCGCCAGACAGTAGGTCAGTTCCTCCGAAAACTGGCCTCGGCAGGAATGGCAAGGCTGTCCGTTTGTGCCGTCAGGTCTCCGCACCTGACGGTTTCGGAATCGTAGTATCTGCCGACAGCCCGATGGATATGGTGTCGGGTGAGGCCACCCGACCGCACAATGCTATTCCGGCTGTGCCAGGACAGATAGCCGCAAGGATGACATCCTGATATATCTAATATATCTTATCCCTATCTGGCCAACGGCGGGCAATCCGAACAGGGAACCGGTTCGGCCCCACCTTTCAGATAGCTGACTCCGTAGGTGATATCCAGTCCGTTATAAGAGCAGCTTCCGTTCAGATCGCCGCAATAATTTTCAACGCAATCGCAGATCGGACAGATCGGAGGCGACCCTCCTTTCAGATAGGTTACTCCGTAAGTGATATCCAAACCATTATAGGTGCCGCTCCCGTTTATATCGCCTGCTACATATGGGCATCCCGCCGCCTCCGAGATCACTATTTCCAGCTGTTGATCGTCGATATGAGCCGGCCCGTTGGAATCGGTCCCCCTCACGGTAAACGAATACATACCCTGATCCGTAGGCGTTCCGGTTATCTCGCCGGTCGATGGAGCGAGATTCAGCCCCGCCGGCAGCTGCCCGCTGATTATCGAGTATGAATATGGGGCGGTTCCCCCGCGCGCTTCCACCAAACCGAAATAGCTCTCATACTGCTGTCCGCCGGGAAGCTCCGTGGTCACGATATTGAATCCATAGCTCTCGCTGCTGACACTCTTCAAAATCCAATCATCCCGGTCGATCACTAACTGCGACGGGTTGCCGTTGACAATCACTCGAAAATCATCTGTCCTGCTGTCGTTCCATACCGTGATCACCGTATCGATACCCCCTACGCGAGGATAAATCCTGATCGGCATTATGAATAGATCGGGCGCCGGGCTCGATTGAGTCTGCTGCAGATGCAAAAATATCTCATATTGTCCGCCGCCGATCGGTTCGCTGATCCAGGAATAAAGGTAATTCGGACGGTTCATTCCCCAGACCCATTGATCGAAATACCATTCTAACGGAGAGCCATAGTACCCGGCCATGATATCCTGAAATCCGCGAGTGGTGATCGTGCCGTATTGATGATCCGGATGATTGGCGTAACCGTACATCCCGGCGAAAAACGTCGAATCCCCCATCACTCCGCGAAGCATATGCAATACCCAGGCCCCTTTGTTATAAACCGTATTCCCGTCGAAAAGCGGATTAGGATCATAAATCGGTCCGCTGGGATCGCCGACCCCCTGGCTGTATCGCATATAATTGAGATAAGCGTTGAACCCGTCCCGATCCTCGATCCATAGCGCTTCCAGGTATGACGCGAACCCCTCGTTCATCCATATATCCGGCCAGATATCACAGGTGATCATATCCCCGAACCACATATGCCCCAGCTCATGAACCAATATCCAGTCGTAGGAGTGGTTTCCCCTTATAAGCGATGAACCGTAGCTGGTGTTGTTCTGATGCTCCATCGCGCCGCCCCAGGGAAAGATCGAATGGCCGTATTTCTCGTTTATGAACGGGAACTCGCCGAAAAGCCCGGCGAAAACTCCGATCGCCTGAGGCGTAATGCTCAAATCTATTACCGCGTTGGCGAAATGCTCCGGGTAAACATAATTGGTCACCGGCATGGAATCTCCGCCGGCGCTAAAATACCAATCGGTGAAACTCTGATAATTGGAGATGGCCAGTGAAATCAGGTAAGTCGTAATCGGATATGAAATATGCCAGTGGAATGTCCTGGTGCCGTTGCCGTTATCAATATTGCTCACAAGCTTGCCGTTCGACGTTCCTGTCAGATTATCCGGTATCGTGATCATGACATCGGCCGAGTCACTTTTATCGTGCGGAACATCTTTGCACGGCCACCATTCCCGCGCTCCTTCCGGCTCCGAAAGGGTGGAGATAATCGGCTGGCCGCTGTGCGTGCTCCAGGTAAATGAGCCGAAACCGCCGCCGGGAGGATGACCGTGGTAATAAACCACCGTGGTCAACTGCTCCCCGATATTATAGGCTCGGTCGAGAGTTATTCTCACTATATTCGATGGCCTCGTATACACAGCCGAATTCCCATACATGAATACCGAATCGACAGTCATGCTCGAATGGAAATCATAGTCTATCGACGTCAGTCCGTCGACCATCGATTCCGATACCATGATTACCTTGCCGCTGACAATCTGCCCGCCGATATCGGTTACATTGATATCCAGTTCCCAGTATTTGACATCGAAATCAGTTTGATCGAGGGCGAAATCCGACCCTTGACGCTCCGCCAGCTTCTGGGCGTAACGAGACTTCATCTCCCATTCGGCGCGATGGAAATCGTCGCGGGAAAACTCCTGTGCCGATACCGATAACGTCGAAAACAATACTGCCAGACCGATAATTGCCGTTTTTTTCTTCATGTTGCCTTACCTCGCGCGAATAACACAATTACAATGCCGAAATCACAACGGTGAATCTGTTTCTATAAAATATTCAGGCCATTGCCGAAACCCGAATCCGGTTACGAAGCTGACACAACCGGGATTACGGGGATAACTTGCCGATTCCGGGGGAAGCCTTGGAAATTCCCGAGGCCGGAGGACAGTCCGGGCAGGGAACCAGGGCCTCTCCGCCCTTCAAATACGAAACACCGTAGGTAATATCCAGCCCGTTATAGCTGCAGCTGCCGTTGACATCTCCGGCCGCGTACCAGATCCCGTAATTCGGACAATCGCATTCATAAACAGGAACACTGCCTCCCTTGAAATACGAAACACCGAATGTGATATCCAGGCCGTTGAAATTACCGGACCCGTTAACATCGCCCGTTATGTAGACACATCCTCCCCCATCGCAATCGGGAACAAACACCGAAACCGCGTCGATACCCGCCTCGACTATCGAACCGGCGCCGAAATCCGATGCTTCGAATCTGAGCTTTACGGTCGCTGTAGGAGTTACATAATTCCCCGCTACAAAGGCATGCTCTTCCCAGCCGCTGTATGACACCGGCCCGATCGTCTCCACCAGTATCCAGCTGACTCCGTTGTCGCTGGAAATATAGGTCTTGAAAAGATCGTTGTTCGGATCGGATCCGGAATTGTTGGTATACCATAACGCGTAACTTACTACGCCATTGCCGCTGCTCAAATCGAGCGTGGGGGAAATCAGATGAGTAAATCCTTCATCCACATCAGAGTTGCCGTCAACATTTTCCGTAAGATAGCATCGACTGGAACCGTCATAATCGGTCGGCGGATCTCCCCGGTCGCCGCCGCCTGCCGGTATCCCCCGTTGCCAGGTTCCTCCGGCCAAACCGCTGGAATTTACAACTGTCCATCCCTGATTGGTCTCGAAATTATCGTCGAAATACGAGATTATATCGTATGCCGCCGTGCTGGAGTATGTCTGCCCGGGAGCGCCTATCGGATCATTCACCACACCACCGCCATAGGCCTGGACACTGAAATAATAGGAAATACCCGTCCCGCAATCAATCGCCGGTAACGCGATCTCATATACGTTATTTGAAATCATGTTCATGGAAAGATTAACGTAGCCGTCTCCGGCATCATAATGGAGCATCCCGCTGTTGGGCACCGGCAGATCCGAAACACCCGTAACTGTCATCCTGATAACATTGCCGCCCGATGGATTGACAAATTCGGGAAGACCATAAGGATAATCGAATGAAAGCAGCGCCAGTTCGGGACAATCCATATTGTGCTGACCGAAAGCATCGCAGATATCGACGAAATTGGGAGTGCCATTCAATGGATCCCCGTCGTCGTCATCGTAAAGCATAAGCTCCCAAAGGTAATCCAGGTAGGTAATCGGCTTGGCGTAACGGGAAAAATGCCAGAGGCTGTCGACATACGTCTTGACTCCCAAACCGTGAGTAGCAATCAAGTTAACCCTCATATCCCAAAGAGCCCCTACCATAATATCCCCCATGCAATGGGGTTCGCCGCCACACCCGCTGCCGGGATA
Source organism: Candidatus Zixiibacteriota bacterium (assembly GCA_024641335.1). GTDB lineage: Bacteria > Zixibacteria > MSB-5A5 > UBA10806 > UBA10806 > JAHEDG01. The sequence goes on along the minus strand of JAHEDG010000075.1, from coordinate 2,167 downwards.
TTGCGCGTTATTATCTGATGATCTCAGATAGGTGCCCGGACCACTCCATCCCCGACCCATTAACGCCTGATCGGTTATGCAGTTAGCTATAAAATCCGACCAGCCCTCGTTGAGCCCGCCGGTCTCGTATGAATACGGCAGGTTAACAGGATAATAAAACTTCTCCGTAATCCCATGTCCATATTCATGGTGCACTACCGTAGGCATCTGAGCGATATTCGGGCAGCTCCCTCCGGCCGCGTAGAAGTTAATCGACGATCCGTTCCAGTAAGCGTTGCAGGAACCGGAGACATTAACATTGCATGGCAGCTGAAAATCCATACCCGTAAATCCGGGATCGAGATTCCTGATATAATCATGTACTATGATTCCCTGATAATAGGCGTCCCGCTCCTGCGGCTGCGAGATACTTGTCCAGTTGATGTTCAATACCCCTGATGACGACCCGGAGAATGACCCGTCCCCGCCGTCATAACGATTGACATCCAAATACGGGCCCCGAAGCTGAGCCGTTACATTGGCCGCGCCGCTGCCGGATATACTGTAATTACCGTTCTCATCGGTCTCGTCGGAACCGTTGCTCCCCGCCGTAACCGTAAGATCCTTAAACGGCATATTGACAAAATCATCGAACGGGTCGGTTAATTGAATATTGCCGTTCACGTTACCCGAAAACTCATACATGATACCGTCCCAACGGGTCAGAAGCTCGCCGCTGTTGGCATCCACGCAAATAAACCATCTGGACGGTAATTCGGGGCAGTAGATTATCACCTGCCAGGCTAAATGGACACTGAACTCATTTTCTAATTCCAGAGGAAGCACCAGAAGTTCAGTACCCAAAACCTCGTCATCTTCCGATTGACTTCCCGCGTATTGGCTGGCCAGGTTCACCGCGTCTGTCTCGCTCAACGTAGGAGACGTATTTATATCGATCGACGGATAAGTGTCCGCGCCGATAGAAACCAGATTGCCGTTGGCATGATAAACAAACGCTGCCCGGGCGTTAATAACCGGCAGGCCGCGATAATACCGCTGGTAATTCACATACCACATCTTGCCATGAAATCCGGCGCTTTGAAGCCTTAGGTCCGCAAGACCGACTCCGAAAATTTCCTGGTAATCACCTATGAATTTATCGGATACCGATATAATCTCGCTTTCTGACAACCCCGACGCCAGCTTGATTCCGCTGGTTACTATTCGATGAGGGGTCCGGGAATTGACATTCCAAACCAGGTATGTCTCTATGCCAAAATCGTTTTTTAGTTTGTCTAATGTACCGCTGAAATCCTGAATATGTCCTTCGCGGACAACATCCACATATTCAGGTCGGGAAACCACCGCGTTATCATTGTTTCCAGATTCCTGCATAGCAGGAACTTTCCCAAAAAGAACCAGAACCAACATGACAACTATCGCCCTACGACTGCCGCAACACCTCATCCTGACCTCCTAAATCTGTCCCGAAACAATTAAACTATTGCCCGGAAAACCATTGGGCGGTTCTCGAAGAAACCGGGCATCTGGAAGATAAATTTACCTATCATGAAGTGATTTGTCAAGAAATTCGCCTTGGGAGATATGGCAGCAACTATAACCCTGAATATATTAGTTCCTTTTTCAATTATTATTAAAGCGGGAGACGAGGTTCGAATCCTGCGGATCTAACGACTCGCAACCAATCCGTAGGATGACTCTACCGACTGAGTTAGCTATCCTTCAGAGATCTTTTGAATCCAGCGCTTGTCGAGCTTTTTAGCCAGCGTTCACGTTTCATCGCCTGGCTTCTGCTCTCATATTCTTCAATATGCGCCAACTTCAAAGGCCTCCGGTGTTTCGTGGATCTGACCCTACCGGTATTATGAGCGGAAAGACGTTTTTCAATATCAGCTGTCTGGCCCACATAAAAATTACCATCCTTATCGCTCCGCAATATATAAACATAATACGCCATAATAATCAAAAGCGGGAGACGAGGTTCGAACTCGCGACCAACAGCTTGGAAGGCTGTGACTCTACCAACTGAGTTACTCCCGCATATTCAATTTTCAATTGCCCGGAGAACTCGCGGCCAATCCGTAGGATGACTCTACCAACTGAGTTACTCCCGCATATTCAATTTTCAATTGCCCAACGGGCTTTCAACAATATTCAGATACCCAAT
>JAHEDG010000074.1 GCA_024641335.1 Candidatus Zixiibacteriota bacterium | reverse complement strand
CTCCTTCCTGACACATTCCGATTTATTTTCGGTCACACGCATATACAGTTGTCTGATTCTTCCCGGGGGGAGGGAACCCGCGTCAAATATGGCGCGGATAGATATAATATGGGGAAATATCGACGCCGGTGTCAAGAGGAAAAGTTATGCTGCCGGGAAAGCAGGGCGCCCGACCTGCTCCCGCTCCTTGAAACAAAAAAACGGCAGTTCACCCTCATTCAAATATAAAAGTCGATCAAGTCTGTTTTGACGCGAATTTATAATATAGCGGCGCAGGGACTCGAACCCCGGACACGAGGATTATGATTCCTCTGCTCTAACCAACTGAGCTACGCCGCCGTCAGAATACAATATCGGAAGATGTCAGCTTCCGATCAACGTAATTTATTTGGGGGATTGCTCTTGTCAAGGGGAAACTGGAAATGGCCGCAAACCCGTTCCTACGCTATCCAGATAGATTTAATGTTGACGAATTCCCGGATTCCATAATGCGAAAGCTCCCGGCCGTAACCGGAATTCTTCACCCCGCCGAACGGCAGCCGGGGATCCGATTTAGTCATGCCGTTGATAAATACAGCCCCGGATTCGATCCGGCGGGCCAGTTCTTCGGCTTTATTAAGATCAGCCGACCAGAGAGATCCCCCCAGTCCGAACTCGGAATCGTTGGCCACCGCCACCGCCTCGTCAGCGTCCTTTACCGGGATAATCGCCGAGACCGGGCCGAATGTCTCCTGCTCGTAGACCGGCATCCCCTTTTTGACATCGGTCAGCACGGTAGGCAGATAGAACGCTCCGGGGCCGTCGGCTTTCCTGCCTCCGCAAAGAAGCCTGGCGCCCATCTCGATCGATTTTCGCACCTGCTCATGCAGTTCCTCCAAAAGATCCATCCGGGCCATCGCCCCGACCTGCGTGTCGTCGGAAAGAGTGTCCCCCAATTTCATGGCCTTCATTATGGCGGCCTGCTGTTCCTCGAATTCTTTCACTCTCGATTTCACTACTATAAACCGCTTGGCGGCAATACAACTCTGGCCGGCGTTGATCATCCTGGATTTAACCGACATACTGACACAGGCCGGAATATCAGCGTCATCCAGGACTATATAAGGATCGGAGCCGCCGAGTTCCAAAACCGTCTTTTTCAGAACGCTTCCGGTCGTGGCCGCAACCTGCCGTCCGGCCGGATCGCTCCCGGTCAGAGTGATCGCCCGGATACGATCGTTTTTTATAACATCCTCGACACCACGGGCCGGGATCATCAAAGTCCTGAATATATTCTCGGGAAAGCCGGCTTTTCTGAAAACCTCCTCGATCGCCAGCGCGCATCCGGGGACATTGGAGGCATGCTTCAACAATCCGCCGTTGCCGGCCATCAGAGCCGGGGCGGCGAAACGAAAAACCTGCCAGAACGGGAAATTCCAGGGCATGACCGCCAAAACGATTCCTATCGGCTCGAAAGCCACAAAGCTTCGGGAGGCATCGGTAGCTACCGGCTCGTCGGCCAGAAATTTCTCAGCGTTATCGGCGTAGTATTCGCAGACCCAGGCGCATTTTTCCACCTCGTTCCGGGATTCGCTGATGACCTTGCCCATCTCAAGGGTAATCACCTTCGCATATTCCTCGGAGTTCTCGCGCAGGACCGCCGCCGCCTTAAGCATCAGCTTTTTACGATGATCAAAAGAGGTTTCCCGCCAGGCGAGAAACTCGTTATGAACCGCATCGATTATATCCGCTACTTCTCCCGATGTATGCTCTTTGTAGTCTTTTATCAGTTCATTCGTGGCCGGGTTTATCGCTTTCATATACGCCTCATTTATCTAAATCTTGAATTCCCCGCTCAAATCTCGTTTCAGTTTCTCGGTCAGTTCATAATTTACTTTCGGCTGTATCGTGATCTCCACCAGGCAAAGCTCCTCGCTGGTGATCGCCTCCCGCAAATCGTCTTTCAGTTCCGCCAATGTTTTCGGGGCGTACCCCTTGATACCGAAGCTCTCGGCGTACTTTTTGAAATCGGGATTGGTCAGGCGGGTGCCGAACGATTTGCCGGTATGTCCGGTCTGCTTCCAGGAGATAAGCCCGTAATCGTTATCATTGAAAACGATGATAGCGTAACCGACACCGATTCTCGCGGCGGTCTCGATCTCCTGGGAGTTCATCAGAAAGCCGCCGTCACCCATAACCGTGGCCACCTGTTTATCAGGCAGGGCGAGCTTGGCGGCGATTCCACCCGGCAGGGCGATCCCCATGCTGGCCAGTCCATTGGAGATGATCACCGAGTTCGGCTCGTAAACCGGATAGTTGCGCCCGATCCACATCTTATGACTGCCGACATCGGAGATCAGGATATCCCCCGGGTTCATAATCTCTCGAATAATATGAAGAGCCCCGGGCACGGTGAAATCATCGCCGTCATTGAGACGGTACGATTCGAAATCCTCGATAATTTTTCGACGCAAAGGCTGATACCAGTTTTTATCAAAGGTCAATTTTTCATCGGCGACCATATTGTTCAACGACCATAAGGCGGCCGAAACGTCAGAGATGATCTCGACTTCCGGCTGGTAATATTCGTAAACCTCCGCCGGCTGAAAATCGATATGGATTATTTTTTTATCCTTATCGGGATTCCAGAATTGCGGATCGTATTCGGCGATATCATAACCGATGGAGATAACCAAATCGGCCTTGTCCAGAGCGTGCATGCCATAATCGCGGGTCTGGAGTCCTAAGGCAAAAAGGGAATGATCGTCTTTATCCGAGATAGCCCCCTTACCCATGAAGGTGGAAATGACCGGGATATCGGTTTGGGCGACAAACTCCCGAAGATGTTTCGAGGCCATCTTGCGGATGGCGCCGTTGCCGGCCAATACGATCGGGGTTTTCGCGTTTTTTAAAAGCCCGAAGGCGATATCCATAGCCTTATAATCAGGGGCCGCCCGGCGAATCCGTATCGGCTGAATCGGAAGAAGGCCGCATTGCATCTTGGCTATATCCTCGGGTAATTCGAAATGGGTCGCTCCCGGCTTTTCCATCTCGGCCAGTTTGAACGCTTTGCGAATTACCTCGGTAACGGCGTTGGGATTTTGTATGCTGGCGTTCCACTTGGTTATCGGACGAAACATGGATACTATATCGAGATTCTGATGGCTCTCTTTGTGAGTTCTGGCCGATGATCCCTGGCCGGTGATGGCCACCAGAGGCGACTTATCGAGATGAGCGTCGGCTGTACCGGTAATAAGATTGGTTGCCCCCGGACCCAGTGTGGATAAACAGACTCCGGCCTTACCGGTAACCCGCCCGTAAACATCAGCCATGAATGAGGCTCCTAATTCCAGACGAGTGGCCACAAATCGTATCTGTTTCGATTCCTCCAGAGAAAACAAAAGATCTTCTGTTTCCTCGCCGGGGACTCCAAATACATACCTGACCCCCTCGGCCTCGAGACATTTTACCACCAGGTTGGAGACTTTCATAATACCTTGATTGTATGGTTATTTTCACGCAAAATCAACATCATTAATAAGTTAAACTCCGCAACTCTCCAAAATAGTTCCGCCGAACGACTGATTCGCGGAGGCATGATGAAACATCATGAAGCCGTATCAAATTGAAACGAGGCTCGATCATCAAGAGTTGAGATTGATTTTCGAGCAGCTTGTCGGAAATCAACTTTTACTATTGACATACGAGATTATTATTTGATCTTAGTCATTAACATGGTTAATGGAGGAGATGTTTATTATTGGCAGTTCTTTTTTAGTGGCGTTAGAAGAAGTCACCATATGAAACGATTGAATAATAAAATATCAGGAGCGTCCGATATGATATATGTAACTATTCTGGGGGAGTTTTTTAAAAATGGAAGATAGGAACGAAGAAGCCGTTTATCGGCTGAATATTCCGGTAACCGAAGATATCATCGAATTTCTGCATAAAGTATCACTGCGGGCTAAATCGAGTGGCGGGAAAAAACTTTACAAGACCACTATTCTGCGGGGATTTATCGAGGCGATCCAGGACCTTGAGAATGAAGGTAAACTGGATTTGACCGGCGCGAAGGATGTCGATTCATTAAAGTCCTGCATTATAAATTCATTTAAAAATTTTAGTTAACGCCTACTTCCGATTCAGGGATCTATATTGTCGATTATTGCAAATTGAAATGGCGGAATATATATTTCTTTAAGAATCAATCTATATAACCGACATCAGAGATAGATACGCACGTGCGCAACAACATTGATTTTACTCTGAACTATATTTAATAATATTATCATGATTTTACGTAATCAAGAGGCAGGAAATGCAGGTAAAAGTGATGTTTTCCAAAGAGGATCTTGAAGTAATTCAGCGAATAAAGAAGAAGCTTTTTAGTTTAGAAAGCGCGGTACTTTCGGACCAGGAGATTATCCAGGCGATTTTCGAAAGCATGACCAGATCGGAGATAGTCCTTAAACAGGTTGAAACTACTGACGGTGACGATAGCGCTGTTTATGAGATATTATTTCCTATTGATGAGGATACCGGGTATTTTTGACGATCGAGCGGCGGATAGCTGAATGCCCGAGCTATTTCAGGAAGGACTGTTGCGATGATAATAACATTGATTCTTGAAGGATGTTTGATTCTGGCCGGAGGATTTGCGCTGGCAAGTTGGATTCTCGAGCCTTGGGACGGATTTTGTAAAACGGTCGGTCATAGTTTCGGAAACAGGCGAATCAGTATAAATTCTTCTGCCCGGAAAACCCGTGAACATGATATTTACGTCGTTATGCCGGATGGATATGACGATAGTTATCCTGGCGATAAGGATCGCCGCGCTTTTTTCTCAGACCAGATCCGAATATCAAATCGAGAGGATATTATTTTTGACACCATTCAGAGTATTATCAGGGATATGAGAAAATCGGCCGGCGAGCGGGAGAAGAAAGTTATGATAATTATTTGAATCGATCCGTCGATATCTGTTTTCAATTATGGGAAATATTACACATGTTCTGTATTGTAACGGTTTTATGGATTACTGACCCTCTTTTTTAAAGCGTCTTGAGAATAAATAGATAAATGGTATTATAATTATCCATAAGATCCGATGTTCTTTGAAGTTCAATCGATAATTCATCAAAAACAACATCTATTCGCGGATGCGCACGTATTGGTTATATTTCAAAATTTCCCGCCAAAATCTATTGATTGAACCCGGTCATTTTGTAACAGTGTCGAATGTTTATACATCTCAGAACATCAGTTCTTAATGTTAAAATATCAACTACCGATTTAATCCACGTGGCAGGATAATAAGATAAAATATCAGTGTTTGTCCAAAAGGCAGGACCAGGGAACGATTCCCTCAAAGATACTGATATTAGAATTAAATTTACTACAATATAGGAGAGGAAAACCATGGCCAATGAATCGTTGACCGCGACCTCGCTACTTGACGAGGAGCAGACGGACGCGCAGGAGGATAAGTTTTTGACCTTCGCGGTTCGCAATGAGGAGTACGGGATAGACATCAGGAACGTCACCGAGATTATAGGCGTGCAGAAGATCACCGATCTTCCCGACATGCCGTCTTATGTAAAAGGAGTAATCAACCTTCGCGGGAAGGTTATACCGGTTATCGATATCAGGCTTCGTTTCAGCATGGAAGAACGTGCCTACGACGAACGCACCTGCATAATCGTGGTCGATATCGCCGGCATGCTGGTCGGCGTGATTGTCGATTCGGTTTCGGAAGTTATAGATATAGAGAAGAAGGATATCGATCCTCCGCCCAGAATCAGCGGCAGCGAGACCAGCCGTTTCATCAAGGGAATGGGCAAGGTCGGCGAGGATGTCAAGATCCTGCTCGATGTCGATAAGGTCATGTATTCGGAAAAAATCAAGCAGGTAACTTGTCAGTTAAATGAGCAGCAGAAAGGGTAGATCATAATTTTCAGGGGGAAATCAATGAACAGGATACTCAAAATAGCGATCTTTCTTTTTGTAGCCTCTCTAATACTGTCTGCGGGTGCGCATGCCCAGGGTTTTTCGGCGGTATTGGATAAACTCGATAAGCTGGAAACCCGGCTTGACGATTTGGAAGCACAATATAAGAAAGATTTCAAAGGCCTGAAAAGCTCATCATCAAGAAGTTCTTCGAGTGTCGATCTCTCGAAGATCGAAAACTCCGTGGCCGATCTTAGCTCCGAAGTAGCCGAGATAAGGAGCAATTCGGCGAACAGGGAGAATGTCGAATTGGCCGAGATCAGCGGCCTGACCACAGATCTTCGCGGTCTGGTCGGAGAGATCAAAGGAGCCATCAGCCAGCCGATGGGTATGAATGCCGGTTCCGGCGGAGAGCAATCCGAAGAGCCGGTTCAGCTGGAGATCAGCGGTTTCGGCGATGTTTACTCGGCTGTCCGTCAGAGTGACGGCGGCAGCGACGA
>JAHEDG010000007.1 GCA_024641335.1 Candidatus Zixiibacteriota bacterium | reverse complement strand
TAAGCGTTCCGTGCCGTCGGGTCCCCTGACCTGACGGCTCCTTCACTCTGCCATAATTGCTGATTTTAAACCAGCCGCTCGAAAATTCTCTTGACCTCGGCTGTTCCGATCATTATAAATTCCCCTGAACAGCGTTGGTTCTTATAAAAGGGGAGGTGTTCCATGAACGGAAGAAATTTCGCTATTGCCGGCGGGATTATCGCTGCCGGAGCTGCCGCCGTTATTATCGGATTAGGTATCAATGGAAGCCCTGACTGGGGGCTCCATATCGCCATTCTTTCGGTGGGCCAGGCCGATGCCATCGCCATTGTCAGCTCTAACGGTCAGGCCTGTATCATAGACGCCGGTAATTCAGCAGCCGATGGCGATAGAATCGCTCGATTTTTGCGGGATGAGTCCGAGAACGGGGTCGGTGAGATTACCGATGTCAAACTCGCCTTCGCCACCCATTACGATCAGGATCATATCGGAGGATTCAAGGCTCTCCGGGACGCGGGAATAACGTTCAAATCGATCTACGACCAGGGACCCTCCATAAAGAGAAATGCGGGCAATACCGCTTATGGCAGGTATCTTCAGGCATCCGGAGATCCGAACGGCAACATGATTCAGGATACTACTGAAAATGAGTACGTTCGCAAGCTGGCCAAGGTCGGCCTGCATTGGAAACTGGGGGAAGCCAGGGTCAAATGTCTCAGCGCCCGCGGCGATACCAAAGGAAGCGCTTTCGATTTTAGTAATCTCGATCCGGCATCAGATACTGTTGACGAGAATCCCGGGAGTGTGGCTATTATTATTACCCTCGGAGATTTCGAGTTTTATACCGCCGGGGATCAGACCTCCGACGACTGGAAAAATGAACCTGATACCGAAATTAAAATTGTCGAATCAGGGGTCCTGGGTACTGATAACGATATCGATGTCCTCAAGGTCAGTCATCACGGTTCCGATACCAGCACAGGCAAAGATTTCATCGCTGCTCTCGATCCGGAAGTCGCCGTGATTTCGGTTGAGCATACCAATCATAACCTGCCGAAAATGATCAGCATAAAGCAGTTGGTCGAGAATATGGCTATAGTTTATGTCACCGGCGACGGTTTCGATCCCGCTACAGGAATGTTCCCTTATTCCAATTCCACCGCGGAGGACGATAATTTCGTTCCTGATATATCCAGTTATATCAACAATGCCGGAGACGTGCATATATATGTATCAACTGACGGTTTCAGGTATAAAGTTGTTGCCAACGGCCAATGGAAGGAGTTTTCGGCGGTCGATTCGGATAATATCCACGGCCCGGTAATATAATATATCAAATCCCCGGTCTGTTTCCGGATGATAAAACAACGATTTAAGATGAAACGGACCGTGAGCGCCTGTGCTCCCGACACCTTTTTATCCGTGCTGTCAGATCCCCTGTTCCGAGTGGCATGCGTATTTCGATTTTATGCCGGAATACGCATTCTGTGCCCTCAGGTCCCCTGACCGGACGGTTTTTTGCATGAAGGAAAACACTGTCGGGTGAGGGCACCCGACAGCACCGATGATTGTCATTCCGCATGCCTGCGGCGCGGATCCGGAATCCAGCCCCCCCTTGTCATTCCGCACTCGATGCGGAATCCAGGGGTGGGGAGGGGAGTGGAATACCGGCGGGGAGCTTGTCTCCCAACAAACTCATATTAGCAGGGAAAATATCAGCTTAGAAAAAACAGAAGCCAAATCTATGAAAAAAAATATTACCATTACCCATCCGGCAATATTAAATTCGTGGATAATAAAACGACCGCTTAAAACGGCATATTGGGTAAAAAGAAAAGTGATTGGGATTAAAATGCCGGGAAAGGGCATATAGGTTATCTTTGCATATAATGCAGGTATCCCAGTCAAAATTAGGGTATTAAGAAAAGGCCTTCCTAATGGATTATTCCAACGCCAGAATTTGTCCAAGCGTTCAATCGGAACCCAGCTCCAAACGAAAAAAATGATAACATAACCCATCATAAATATTGGCCAGTTAAGCCATCCGAAAATCGTATTAGTTTCCATAATATTTCAGGAATATTATAGCGCAAATATCGCTTTATGACAATAGAAAAATCCGCTCCGGTTTCTGACGGGGAGCGCTTTGTCAAAAAACCGGGATTTTTTCGAGACCCCGGTTTCCGGACTGAAAAGCCCCGCCTATTAAAATGTAGGTGGGGAGCTTGTCTCCCCACAACCGTGTCGGCAGATCCCGCGTTTCGCGGGACCGACCTACAGAAAACAACGGTCGCAAGGGCGTATTACAATACGCCCCATTCGAGCGGTCAGTCTCGCCTTTGGCGGGATTTCCTGACCGACTCATAATTCCGTCGGGAAGGGATTCCCGACGGCGCGCATTACCCCAAAAATGGATACTTATAATCCGTCGGCGCGACGAATGTCTCTTTAATCGCCCTCGGCGATGTCCAACGGATCATATTTAAAAGACTTCCCGCTTTATCATTTGTGCCCGACGCTCTCGCTCCGCCGAACGGCTGCTGCCCGACCACCGCGCCCGTCGGCTTGTCATTGATATAAAAATTACCTGCGGCCTGACGTAACACTTTCGACGCTTTTGCTACGGCCGCCCTGTCCCTGGCGAATATCGCCCCGGTTAGGGCGTAGGGTGATGTTTTATCGCAGATCTCCAATGTCTCCTCGAATTTGTTATCATCATAAACAAATACGGTCAGCACCGGACCGAATATCTCCTCGCGCATCAGCCTGAAATCCGCTTTCCCGGCCACAAACAACGTAGGATCGATGAAGTATCCTTGCGAATCATCGCAATTCCCGCCAAACACTAATTCGGCGTCGCTCGAACCCTTGGCGTAATCTATATACTCCTTGATTGTATCAAAAGCCCCCCGGTCGATTACGGCATTAAAGAAATTGGAGATATCATCCGGATCTCCTTTCTTCATATCGCCGACCTGGGCCTTAACAGCGTCCCTGATATCCGGCCAGAGCGATTTGGGGATATACGCCCGCGACGCCGCCGAACATTTCTGCCCCTGGTATTCGAACGCTCCTCTGGTAAGGGCTGTGGCCGTCTGCATGATATCGGCCGATTGATGAACGAATACGAAATCCTTACCGCCTGTCTCGCCGACTATCCGGGGATAAGATCTGTAACCCGCGATATTCTCGCCTACCGTTCGCCACATCTCCTGGAACACTCCTGTGCTTCCGGTGAAGTGAATACCGGCCAGATCCTGATGTTTTAATATCAATTCGCCCACATCGCTGCCTTTGGCGGTGACCATATTGATAACCCCGTCCGGAAGGCCCGCCTCGCGTAATATCTTCATCAGAAAATGAGCGGTGTAAACTACGCTCGATGCCGGTTTCCAAACCACCGTATTCCCCATTATGGCCGGGGCTGTAGGCAGATTCCCGGCTATCGAAACAAAATTAAACGGCGTCACCGCGAAAATGAAGCCTTCCAGCGGACGATAGTCCATGCGGTTCCAGATACCCGGCTGATTGTCCGGCTGAATACCGAATATCTGCTCGGCGTAGTAGACATTGTAGCGGAAAAAATCTACCAGCTCGCAGACAGCGTCTATCTCCGCTTGAAACACATTCTTATCATGGGCCAGCATGGTGGCGGCGTTGAGCTCGTAACGGTATTTGCCGGAGATCAGGTCGGCGGCCTTCAGGAATATGGCCGCGCGATCCTCCCAGGCCATCGATTCCCAGGCCGGCTTGGCCCTGGCCGCGGCCTTGACTGCCGCCTCGATCTCGCCCTTACCCCCTTTATAATAATATCCCAAAACCAGCTTATGGTCATGCGGAGCGGTCATTTCGGCCTTATCAGATGTCCGGACATCTTTGCCGTCAATCACCATCGGAGCGTCGATCCGCGTCTTTTTCAGTCTGGCCAATTCTTCTGTTATTCTGGCTCGCTCGACCGAGTCGGGCGCGTATGAATATATCGGTTCGTTCTTTGGTACCGGCACCTTGAAATTACCCATCATGTTCCTCCATCTATCCGCAAAAATCTCGCTCTTCTTTTTGTTGGCCTAACCCCTGGCTCATAAAAATCGAAAACCAGCCTTCAGTCAAGGAAATATTGCCGGATAATTTTTCAAAGATATTTGACTTTTAACCGTTTTGAGAGTAAAAAACATTGTTACAGATGATCTTTGCCTTAAGCAGGGAAGAGGGAGCTGAAAAAAACTGGTCATTTCCGAATAAGAGCCGATAAGAATACAGACTCACACTGAAAGATAAACAAGGAGGAGATATGAAAAAACTGATGTTGATTATGCTGGCGGCGGTCCTGCTCGCCGGATGCGGTTCTTCGCGCAAAGTAACCCGCATGGAGCCCAATACAGTAACCGATCTGAGCGGACGCTGGAACGATACCGACGCCAGGCTGGTTGCCGAGGAGATGGTTACAGACTGCCTCGCCAGACCCTGGACTGCGGATTTCGCCGCCGCCAAAGCCAAAAAACCGGTCGTTACCGTCGGCACAATACGCAATATGAGCGACGAGCATATCGATACCGAAACCTTCACCACCGATTTCGAACGAGAGCTTATCAACGCCAACCGCGTCAGATTCGTGGCCAGCCGCGATCAGCGATCCGAGATCAGACAGGAAAGAGCAGATCAACAGGAATGGGCCTCCGATGAGACTGTCAAGCAGATGGCCAGAGAAATCGGAGCCGATTTCCTTATGATGGGATCCATCAAAACCATTATTGATCAGCTTGAAGGTACCAGAGTCGTCTACTACCAGACCGATCTCGAAATGATCAATGTCGAAACCAATGAAAAAGTCTGGATCGGCACCAAGAAAATTAAAAAAGAGATCGTTCTAAAAGGGAAGAAATGGTAGACCGTAAATCGGTCCGACTCGGCTTGCTGGCTCCGCTCTGCCTGATGATTATAGGCGGATGCGGAGCCGTAGCCACCCGTACAAAATTCCACGAACCTATTACCGCCGATCTTTTGTCTCGAGACTATGCTGCCGCGGCCAGACTGATCGAAAAAGCCAAAAAGGACGGCAAATACGGACAGAAAGAAAGGCTCCTGTATTATCTCGATTCGGGGCTGATCTACCATTACGCCGATCTGCCCGATTCCAGCAACAATCAGCTCGAACAGGCCGAATCGGCCGCCGAAGAGCTCTTTACCAAGAGTATTTCCCGGGCCGCCACCTCGCTTCTTCTCAACGATAATATTCTTGAATACTCCGGGGAAGACCACGAAATCCTCTATACCAACCTGTTCATGGCCATGAACTACGCCGCCCTGGGCATGTTCGATGATGTCTTCGTAGAGGTGCGCCGCGCCAATGAAAAACTGCAGCTGCTGGAGCAAAAATACGCCCGAGCTTCCGATCAGCTCCAACGAGGACAAAAAGCGGATACTACCAAAGTGGCCGTAGAGTACAAGGCCGATAAAGTCAGGTTCAACAACGATGCCTTCGCCCGCTATTTGAGCATGAAAGTCTATTCAGCGGAAGGTAAAATCGATGACGCCCGCCTCGATTACGATCTGATGCTTCACGCTTTCCAGACCCAGCCTCATATCTACGATTTCCAACCCCCTGATGTCAAAATTCCCGATGGGAAATCGACTGTGCTTAGCGTGGTAGGTCTGGCCGGCTTGGCCCCGATCAAAGAAGCGGTGAATCTGCGCATCCGAACCGATAAGGATCTCGACCTCGTGCAAATCCTCTATACCGACGGCGAAAACAAAGACACCGAGTATGGTCATCTGCCTATACCGGTTTCCGAGGATTATTATTTCAAATTCGCCATCCCCAAACTGGTCCCCAGACCTTCGGCTGTCAGCAAAGTCGAGGTTTACGCCGATTCGAAATTTGTCGGACAACTTGGGCTCATCGAAGACATCTCCCGGGTGGCCGAAGAAACATTCAAGGCTAAAAGTTCGCTGATCTATCTCCGCTCGGTAGCCAGGGCGGTCGCCAAGGGTTTGACCGCGCATAAGCTGAAAAAGAAAGCCGATACCGGAGGCCTCGAAGGATGGTTGAAAAAAGCCGCTGTCGATGTTGCCTCGGATATCTCCGAAAATGCCGATCTTCGTTGCGCGCGGTATCTCCCCGGTAAGATCTTTGTCGGAGATATCGAACTCGAACCCGGAACCTACGATATCACCGTCAAATTCAAAGACTCGCATGGAGCCGAAATCGAAAGCTCCTTTTTCCCTCAATACCGCGTAAAAAACCAGGCCATGAATCTGATCGAGGCCTTCTCACCAAGATAAAAAAAACGCGTTTTCCGAATTTCCCTCGATTTTATTTCTTGACGGATCATATTGATCTCCATACAATTACCGAGAAACTGACTGGTCGGTCGCTAAATAGCCGGAGGGTGTGTTATGCCTAAGAAAGTTGATCGGGAAGCTAAAAAAGAAAAGATATTGCGGGCCGCTATGAAGATCTTCGCGCGCCAGGGAATCGCTGAAACCAAAATGGAAACCGTGGCAGAAAAAGCCGGAATCGCCAAAGGTACGGTCTATGAATATTTCAAAAGCAAAGATGAGCTTCTGCAAATGGCTTTCAATTATCTCATTGTTCATATGAATAGCCTGGTCAGACAAAGAATGGCCGAATTCCAGGAACCTGAAGAAAAACTCAAAGCCGGTTTTCTGGCCTATGTTGACATCGAATCGCTCAATCTCAACGATGTCGCCCAGATTCTGCCCGATCTCTGGTCC
The DNA here is from genome assembly GCA_024641335.1 of Candidatus Zixiibacteriota bacterium. Lineage (GTDB taxonomy): Bacteria > Zixibacteria > MSB-5A5 > UBA10806 > UBA10806 > JAHEDG01. The sequence goes on along the minus strand of JAHEDG010000007.1, from coordinate 80,890 downwards.
TACGGTATCAGACAGAAAGAGAACGACGGCGATATGGCCTTCGATATGAACCTGATCTACGTACAATACCGGGAACTTCTCGGAGGAGCCTTGCGCAAAGGGATGGAAAACGGAATATTCGGCCAGATTGATGCCCGGGCCGCTTCCAGTGCTCTGATGGCCGCAGGTGACGGGTTCTATCTCCAATGGATGGCCGACCGGAAAAACTTCAATTTGAAAAAATCGGCCGAGACCTTTATAGAACTCTTTATGCGAGGGATAAAAACCCGCTGATTCCAGGGGCTATCCCGGCCCACGATAAATCCCGCGTCCCTTGATTCTTGAATATCCCTTTCTAATACCTCATTTCTTCGAAAACCAGGCGCTTGGAGCCTGAATCAGGAAAAATATAATCCTATTATTTAGTATTAAGCGTCCCCCGTAATCGTCCGATCCTATGGACATAGACAAAGACGGATTGAAGAACAATCCCATCGTCTAAATATGGCAAAAAACAGGGTATCGCGATGAATACCAACAAACTAATTCGACAAAAATGGTGACTGATACGATGACTTCCAAATTGACAGATCAATTCTATTCGACCTCCAATATCAAATTCGAGGTCGATCTGCGTCCTCTTATCAAAACCTGGATCATGCTGGGCGAATGCGCCGCCAAATGCGAACAGATCGCCGCTATGCCGATCCTGCCCGAAACTGCCGCCAAAATCGAAACCGAGTATCTGGCCCGTGCCATAGGCGCCGTTTTGACTTTCGAAGGGGTCAATCTCGAATCCGGGGAAATCCGGAGGATTATCGAACATAAGGCTCCGGTTAGCGATCCCGGCGAAAACGTTCGAAACGACTCTATTGATTTGATGGCCGGTTTCAAGGCTGTGGCCGATTATGTCCGCGAAGATCCTCCGGCCGCCATAACCCCGGAGAGAATCAGGAATCTACATAAAGAGATCATGAAAAATCGCCTCCCTGAAACCGGGAATTTCAGAACAGGAAGAATTAAAAGCTCCTCCGATTATGAGTATCCGTCGGGCGAGGATGTTTCTCCTTTGCTCGAATGCCTATGCCAATGGCTTGATGAAATAAGATCGCGTGTCGGGGAAAATGATAATAAGCTGGTTTATGGAATCTTGGCCGGGATTATCGCCCATATTAATACCCTCCTGATATTTCCATTCACAACTGGAACTCCCGCGATAGCCCGGTTTCTGGAATTCGAGATTTTCCTTCGATCCGGCCTGTCGTTTTCCGCCGCTCTTCTGCCCGGTATCCGCTATACCGCCGCGAAATCCGAATATTTCAAACAGTTCGATATAGCCATCAGAACCGGCGATATCAGAGGCTTTATTTCCTATGCCGTCAAAGGTCTCCTCGATGGCCTGAACGAACAATTGCGGCTGCTGCGCGGGCAGTATTCATTTATAGCCTGGACAAGCCACATTGACCGCCAGTTCACAGGAAAAGAAAACTCCAAATCCTGGCGGCGGCGCAAATGGCTGATTCTCGACCTTTCCTCAAGGCAGGAACCGGCAACGTTAAACGAAATCCGTTATATAACTCCCAGAATCGCCAGGGCCTACCGCCAGATGCACCCCAGGACTGTCTCCCGCGATCTTGACCTGCTTGCCGATATCGGTCTGGTCGCCAGGGAGAAAAATACGTTCTACGCCAAAAGAGAATCGCTGATTACCAGTCTTCAACCCTGATATAAATTGCCGAAATATCTTTTTTTTATGGAAATATCACCCTGTCCGATTCGTAACCGGATGCTACTAAGCTGTTTTTCAAGCCTATTTGCATCATCGGAGGTCCGCAAATGAATATCACCGTATCGTCACCCGCTTCAGGCATCCGCGCCATCATCATCGTCTCGTCGATCCTGCCGACCCCCATTGCCCAGCCATCAGGCGGATTATCCAGCGTATAATAACGGCTGAAATTATCGCGCTCATCGGCATAACCGTCGAATTCCGATTTCAGAATAATATCCTCGACCGTCTTATTGGCGAACAAGAGCGATATCTCGACTTCCAGCCTGTGGCCGAGAATATGCCTGATCATCGAGATCATCGGCGTTATCCCAGATCCCCCCGCGATCATGCCGACCTTTCTGGCCATGCCGTCGGTGAAATGCCCTCCGAAGTGAGGGCCGCTTATGGCGATCTCATCGCCGATCTTCCTGGCGCTCATATAGCCAGATACCTTGCCGGCCGGGTAATGCTTTATGATCAGCTCGAAATGATCCCTGGTATCAGGCGTTGAAGTCGGTGTATATAAACGGTATTCCAACCGCTTTTCTCTGTCTGGATAAATTTTGAGATGATCGCCGGGAAAAAAATCGAATGAGCCGGGGCTCGGAAGATCGAACTTAAATTGAAGCGTATCATGCGTGACCGGCCTTATTTCCGTTATCCGGTAAAACTCTATTTTTACATCCTTCTGAGCCATACCGCAAAACCGCCTCTGATCTCTGACGCGGAATCGTGTGGTACCGATCCTCTATTCTTATTTATTGCAAACTTGCTGGAAAACCCTGATGAAATTGCCGCCCAATATTTTCCTGATATCCTTCTCCGAATAACCTCGCTCCACCAAACCGCTGGTGATATTCGGCATCATCGAGCAATCGTCGATACCTTTGGGTATCCGGTGTACTCCGTCGAAATCAGAGCCCAAGGCCACATAATCCGGACCTACCAGCTCAACAATATAATCGATATGGTCCAGGATAATATTATAGTCGATTCCCAGCGAATCGACCTTCCGGCCGAACTCGGCGTAAATATCTTTCATGGCTCGACGGCGTTCGCCGTAATCGGAGTACAACGCCGTAAAAGAATCGATCTCGGTTTTGTGTTCCGCCTCGAACGAATTATCGAGATCGTTGTATTCTTTCGATAGATACCCGGTGTAAAAATTAATTCCGATCACTCCGCCGTTCCCGGCTATCGCCTTAATCTGCTCGTCGGTCAGGTTGCGATCATGAGGACAGAGGGCATGAACGCAGGAATGCGACGCTATAACCGGGACCGTAGTGATCTTCAGAACCTCGTCAACCGCCCACGGATGAGCGTGAGAGATATCGACTATCATTCCCAACTCGTTCATCCTGAGGACAACGTCACGTCCGAAATCGGTCAGCCCGTGGAACGCGGGAGTTGTATCGGCCGACGATATGCACCAGTCATTGGAGGCGGTGTGGGTCAATGTCATATAACGCACGCCGCGGTCGTAGAAATGCTGGAGATTATCGAGATCGCTCTCTATGGCCACACCGTTTTCGATAGCGTAAAAAGCGGCGATCCTGCCGTCGGCGATGATCCTCTCCGCGTCCGCCGCGGTCCGGCATTGCTCGATCTTATCGGGATTGCGCCCGAGCTGGGCGTCGAGGGAATCGATCAGTTGATCCACTGTGGCCCGGCATTTCTCGGCCGGGGTGTTGGTATCGAGCCAGCAGGCGAAAACCTGCAGATCGACCCCGCCTTCCTTGAGCCGGGGGAGATCCATATGCCCCGACGAGTCCCGCCCGGAAAAATCGAACCCCTCCTCGACCATGCGCAGAACCGTGTCGCTGTGCAGATCGACCACCATAGCCTCGCGATGAATCCTTGCCGGATCACGGTTGACAATTGAACAGGCCAATATCCCTCCGAGTAGAATCGTAAAAACGATTATTTTCTTTTTCATAGATAGTTTATAATAGAATTGGACCGATAAAGCAAGAACGATTGAATAGTAAAAATACTCCAACTCCAATCTCCGCCTTAAAAGTAATAGTAGGTCAGGCCGCAGGCGGCCTGACAAGTAGTAGGTCGGAAGCACTGCTCTTCCGACAAAATACCTTATTTCGCCCTGACCAGCTTGTTATACAGCCACCCGCAAATCAGGCCGCCGATAAATCCGTCGCAGATTCCCCAGACCAGACCGATTACGCTTCCTATAGGCGTTATCGAGTAGCCGCGGTAAATCCGGCTGATCCAGATCGGCCCGCTGGCGGCGCCATCGAACAAGATGATCCACCAGGTGATAAAGAAAAGGCCAAATCCCCAAATCAGGCCGAATGTCAGAGCTAACGCTCGGATATCGAGCTTCGCGTACATAAGAGCCTCCTTGTTATCGACTATCGAACGCCTATAATCAAGTGATGCCAATCAAGAATGCGGATACGTCCCGAGTTAAGTATCCGATACGTTTATGACATTTTCAACAAAAATCCGCTTATGAGAACATTTTAGACCTATATCCCATCCCCCCGCAAACTCGGCGCGGCTTCCTTGAGGCCCTGGAAAAAAGCCGGGATGTTGTCGTCGAAAACCATGATCCGGTTTCTCTGCCACTCGCCGTCGACCTTGCGGGTCTCGCAGATAGTCAGGTACTTATTGCCGTTCGATGCTTCCTTGACGTCGAGAAAATAGGTCCGTCCCTTGGTCTTGATCGTTTTCGAAAAAATCGCCTCTCTCTGCTCCGATACTGCCATTTTATCCTCCCTGGCTTAATGGTTTTTATCAACCGCGATTATAATTGTAAGAAAGCCGACTGACAGAATCGGTCAGTTGGAATTGAGAAAAATCAAGAAATCCCGATTTTTTTCTTCGGTATCGGGTCGTAGAGTCGTTGTTGATGGTCAAAAGCCCCGCTATTCCGACAAAACCCACCGAGCAATAGCCGTAGATCAGACCGCCTGCGGCCTGACATGTAGATCGGACGCTGCCGCCGCAGATATATTCCCTCTTGAAATTGCTCTTGCGATAACAGCCAATATTGCATATTTTGCCCTGCGGAAGTTTGAGCTGAAATGTACGTGGGGCAGTAGCTCAGCTGGGAGAGCGGTACGTTCGCAACGTACAGGTCGACGGTTCGATCCCGTTCTGCTCCACCAGAATGTCGTGCTAGACGGGGAGTTAGCGGTGCCCTGTAACCCGGAATCCGCTATACCGGGGTTGAAGTCCCACCGGCGGTCCGATCATTCGGGAAATCCAGCCGGCCGGAAGCGTTATAAAGGATCAGATCCCGCGCAACGGACGGCCGCCTAACCCCGTCAGGACCGGAAGGTAGCAGCGGTAAGCGGCAGCGGCGTGTGCCGCGGGGCAGTCTGATCCCAGCCCAAAGCCGGATCGGGTCCCCGAAACGATGGGTCAACGGTGGGTGCGCGGCTTATTATCCTGGGAGAGATGTAATACCAATGTCATACTTAGCCTTGGCAAGACGATACCGACCCGGTGATTTCGAGCATATCATCAGCCAAAATCATATCACCAATACCCTTAAAAACGCCGTATCATCAGGACGAATTTCCCACGCCTATCTTTTCTGCGGACCCAGAGGCACAGGTAAAACAACCACCGCCAGAGTGCTGGCCAGAGCCTTGAACTGCGAAAAAGGACCTACTCCCGCCCCCTGCGGAGAATGCACCGTCTGCGTCGAGATCGTCAAAGGCTCGTCCCCCGACGTCTTCGAAATCGACGCCGCCTCCAACCGGGGTATCGACGATATCAGGGAACTGCGGGAAAATGTCCGCTACTCTCCGGTCGGAGGACGATACAAGATCTATATCATCGACGAGGTTCATCGGCTTACCAGAGAGGCTTTCGACGCCCTCCTGAAAACACTCGAAGAACCCCCCGCCCATGTGATCTTTATTTTCGCCACCACCGAACCGCAGGCTCTGCCGGCTACTATACTTTCACGGACACAGAGGTATGATTTCAAAAGAATACCGGTCTCGTCGCTGGCCGAATCGGTCAACTCCATCGCCCAGAAAGAAGGATTGACCATCGAAGCCGACGCCGCGCTGATGATCGCCAAAAAAGCCGATGGCTCTCTTCGCGACGCTCTCTCGCTGTTGGATCAGCTATCCAGTATCACCGAAAGCAAAATCGACTCAGCGGCCGCCGCTGAAATCCTGGGGCTGGTCAAAACCGAAGTTCTCTATAATATTTCCGAAGCCCTGATCCGCCACGATTCCAAAAGCGCCCTGACTCAATTCGGAGCCTTTGTGAAATCCGGAGGCGATCCTCTGGAGTTCGCCGATGCCCTTATAGGGTATATCCGTACACTCCTTCTGATCAAAAACGGTGTCAATGATTCCGAGATACTCGAACTCGATAAATCGGAAATAGATAAAGCCGCCGAACTACTCGAAGATATCGAGTCAGTCGACCTGCTGCGCTTCTTTACCGTGCTGGCCGACTATAAAGCCGCCGCCAAACTCGGCCAGGATCCGATGTTCTCGCTGGAAGCGGCCCTCGTAAAGCTCGCTAATCTCGATCGAGCGCTGAATATCGAAGCGTTCCTGAACAGCCAGTCGCCCGGCCAGCAATCAGCCCCCCCTGCAAGGTCGACCGAAAATAGATCGAAAGGGGAGACCGTCGGCCGACCAACAGTTCCTCGCCCATCTCCTCCAAAACAGCAAAACAGCGTACCGCCGCCTTCTCCGCCGCCGGATATCGAAGACGATTTCTTGCCGCCTGCCCGCGACGGTTCTTTGTCCATCGGAGCGATTATCGAGGGATGGGATGGCTTCCGTAAATATGTTTTTCGCGATAATAAGGCGGTTTTCGGCCATCTGGGCTTCTGCCGGCCATCCAAACTCGATAACACCCTGCTGATGGTCGAGGTGCAAAGCCCCGTAACATTCCAGTTCGAACAGCTTTCCAAAGCCGATACAAAAGCTTCGCTGGAACTGGCGCTGTGTAAATACTATTCGTCGGAATTAAAACTAAAATTGGTTCAGGGAACTGCCGCTAACAGCGCCGGAAACGCTTCAGCGGATCTTCAAAACCCCGAAAAAATATTTGATGGATCACCGGGGATGAAAAATTTGTTTGATATAATGGGGGGAGAGATTCTAGGGCAGTGAAAAGGGTGAGGAGCAAATAATGCACGAATATTTCTTAGGCTTAATAAGAGGAGCATACATGGCTAAAGGACTTGGCGATTTGATGAAACAGATGCAGGCTATGCAGTCCAAAATGGAACAAATTCAGGAAGAACTGGCCGAAAAAACTGTCGAGGGATCCTCAGGGGGCGGTATGGTCAAGGTCGTGGCCAATGGCAAACAGGAGATTCTGGAGATAAAAATAGATCCCGAAGTCGTCAACCCTGATGACGTCGAGATGCTCGAGGAACTCGTTCTGGCCGCGGTCAACCAGGCTAAGGAGAAGGCCAACGAATTGCAGATGGAAGGACTTTCGGGTCTCACCGGAGGCATCAAGATCCCCGGCCTGCCGTTCTAAACGTGTATGCCTAAATCATTGGACGAACTGATCGAAGCGTTGTCTTCGCTGCCGGGTATCGGCAAAAAAAGCGCTGCCCGCCTGGCTTTTCATCTTTTGAAAAGACCGCTGGACGAATCCATAGAGATCTCCGAGAGAATAATCAATGCCCGGAGAAATCTCAAACCCTGCGCGGTCTGCGGCAATCTCGCCGACCAGGAGCGTTGTGATATTTGCGCAGATACCTCGCGCGATAACTCGATGATCTGTGTCGTCGAAGAACCCTCCGATGTGTCCGCTATCGAAGCCCTCAACGAATACAGGGGCGCCTATCATGTTTTGGGCGGAGCGCTGTCTCCGCTCGACGGTATAGGGCCGGATGATCTGAATATCAGCTCCTTGAAAAAACGGATCAAAGATGGGATCCACGAGATCATTCTGGCCACCAACCCCAGCACCGAGGGAGAAGCGACCGCCTCCTACCTATACTCAATCCTAAAAACAGGCCAAATCAAAATCAGCCGAATCGCGCGAGGCATTCCGGCCGGCGGCTCGCTCGAGTTCACCGATAGGGCCACTCTGGCCGGTGCCCTGGAAAACAGAATCTCCTTCGACCACTAATACAAATATACCAAACGGGCAAAAAACAACCCCTGTCCCGGAGGGAGTAAGGACAGGGGCAGGTATATAAAACATCCGCCGTAAGGCAGATGCCGGGAGAGAAAAGCCTACCTTAAAGCCACCTGCTGCTCCATATCGAGCATCAATGCCTCTATCGAAACCAGCTGATGAAATTGCTTGAGCTGACTGCTGTCCAGTATCGCCCTGGCCTGCAGAATCGCGTTGACTTCCGCCATCTTGTAATCGGCCATGTAATCATAGTATTCCTTGATGATCGTCCTGACCGCCGTTCCGTTCATGCGCGACCAGTCCGAGGAAAACTGCTCGATTTCCCTCAGCCTCATATCAGCGTGCATTTTCGCCTCGCCCATCTTCTCCTGCGCCACACTGTCTATGATCTGAAGCTTCTTGACCTGTGAATCGGTCAGGTTCAATGACGACTTATGCTCCAGGATCCTGGCCACCTGGGTTTTGGATTTATCCCCTGCAAAAACCGCCACCGACATTATCAATATCGCCGTTAGAATGATCGCTGACAACCTCTTCATAACCACCTCCGCGTAACTCACGTTTTACGATTGACAAAAATAGAATCGATGCTTATCCTGGATGCATAGAGGGCAATTCAAAGGTATCCGCACGGGTCCCGAGATCGTCGGATGTTCAAGGCGGCCAACTTAACTCTCCGGCGATCATTGCCCTCTTTTTTTATCTTCGATTATATATACGGAATTTGTTTCCAACGGTTGCGAAAATATGAGGATTTCTAAGAAACGAAGCTTAACCCCTGAAGCTGACCAACATCACGCCCGCTATGATCATCACTATTCCCAGCCATTTCAATGTCCCGAACGGTTCTTTCAAAAATATAAATGAAACCAGCACCACCAACGCGTATCCGGTGCTCATCAAAATCGGGTAGGCCACCGAAAGATCGGTTTTCGAAAGTACCACTATATACCCGGCTACCGACGTTACATAGCCGGTCAGGCCCATCAGCACAAATACATTGCTGATTGAGGCCAGACCGAATTCGTATAAAGGCCTCATCCCCATCTCTCCCACCTGGTTCATCCCGACTTTTAAAAACACATGCCCGCACACATTTAAAGCCACCACCACAGTCATCAGTATCATAAGCTGCATCAGAATACCCCTAATGATAATAAACTCGATTTATCGCCGGCCATACTAATATTCCTTGAACAATGTTCCCCACTCCGTAGTCTCTAACCAGTGGTTGAATATCTTGCGCCCCTTAAGAGGATACCAGAATCTGTCGTGGTAAAATGACGATCCGAATACGAATATGTACACCAGCGGAGTATGAAATAACAGCCTCTGCATAACCTTCAACGGCGAAAACCAGAAAATATCCCCCACTCGCGAGGCCATATTATCCCCGACCTCAAATCCGAAATTCACCTCGGAGATATCCTCCCCCGAGATTTCTATCTCCTCGATTCTGCCGGTGCCCAGACCCTTCTCATGGGCCATCCTGATATAGCCGAGCTTCATCGGATCAAAGCCCATCATCCTGGCGGCTACCGCGTCTATGGCCACCTGGTCCGATGAGGCCAGAATATAATTCTTGATATGCGGCGTCATCGTCCGGGGCCCCGGACCGGAGCCAGCCGTCGTACCGTCCATAAACGCGAATATGCCCGGATGGATCTCCTTCTGGATCGCCAATAGGTCGACAAGAGTTTTATGGATCTCCGAATGGGTATAATGCCTGCGGGTGTTCAAAAGCCCCCCGAATGCGTTCTTCATCGATCCCGTTGTTGTCGTATAAATATGGGTCTTAACCGTGGGAAGATGAACTATGTTCTTACCGATAAAATACTCCGGTATCCTGATACCCCGGTCGAATATTCTGTCGAGAACCAGCATCTCGGCTTTCGGAATATAATCGATCCATTTGAGATCCTTAGGGTCGTTGTTGTAATGCTCCTCGATACCGTATTTTTCATAGATAGGCTTGAGCTTTAATAATCTCCCGCCGACATACGGATCGGTTACCACGGTATCGTTATGAACAGCCGCCAGGTTTTCCATCCCCGCCGATTTCAACGCCTGTATTGCCCCCTCCAACTGCCAAGGCACCGTATTGGCCCCCGGAAACGGCAGATGCCATGAGATATTATCTTTTAAGATAGTCGTTCTGCTCTTGTCCAGCGAGTCACCGAGCCCGGCCAGTTCAGCCAGCCTCTTATAATCGTCAATGACCTTGCCCGGTTCGGTTTTGATCACCGCGACTTTTGATTTACTCATCGATATTTCCTCTTTTTACCTGCCATAATTCAAAACCAACAATACAGACATCAGCCAGAGCATTACGCAAATCAGCAGGGGAGGGTCGGTTAAAAGCAGTTTGGTCGGGTTTCCGCCCATCTCCTTATGAAATATAAGATATAGATAGCGAAAGATACCATAAAGCACAAACGGTATGGTAAACGACAGCCATTTGGTACCGAATTGACGTTCTATCTCCGGAGATAACGTGTAAAAGGCATAAGCTACTACGGTCGACGCGGTAACTACCGAGATCATCTGGTCCAGAAAAGGTATCGAATAATGAGCCAGCGATTTACGATGGTCTATAGCGTCGTTATTCAGAAGAGTCAATTCGTGCCGCCTTTTCCCGAAACCTAAAAATAAGGCCAAAAGAGTGGTGCAGACCAAAAGCCAGGGGGAAATCGGCACTTCGATCGCGAACCCCCCGGCCACCGCCCGCAAAATAAATCCGGCCGCTATAACCATGACATCGATTATCACCACATGTTTTAAAAAAGTCGAATATGCCAGGTTTAAAAGTATGTAAACTGTCAACGTTCCAACTGTTAGCAGGTTGGTCCCTATGGCCATTCCCAGGGATATCATTAGCAGAACTATCGAGGCTGTTGCCGCTCTCGAAACAGGGAGCCTGCCAGACGCTATCGGACGAAGCGATTTTAACGGATGCAGCTTGTCGTTTTCACGGTCGAAAATATCGTTGATAATATAAATCGCCGATGTCCCTAAGCAAAACGCCCCGAATGTCAGGATCGCGGCATATATCTTGGGCGCCTGCAGGTATTCCTGGGCGAATATCAAAGCGGCAAAAACTACCAAATTCTTTACCCACTGATGCGGCCGCCCGCTGATCGCGATATCTCTAAGCATGATTGTGTATAATAAGGTTTACCGCCCAAAGAGGTCAAGACTAAAGAAAAACGACCCCCGCCTGTTTTGGCCTTGAAATAATCGATGTTATTAGCTATACTCCGAACGGGGAGAGGCTCTAACGTGGAGTTTGGCGGGCAGAATGAAAAATTCTCCGTCAATCCAACAGCATTGCTTCATCGTATTAATATATGGAAGAGAAAAATCTCGAAAAACCAGGTTCGGACGATTCCAAGGAAATGGGAGTTGACGATATCCTGCTCAGCCTTATTGGGGACGGCGATCCGGCGGCCCTGTCGAGGTTCTATAAAAATAAAAGTCGATTCATTTACAGCCTGGTGTTGAACATTGTGCGCAACGATACCGACGCCGAGGAGATTACCGAAGATGTATTCCTGAAAATCTGGCAGAACGCCCGGAGCTTTGATCGTTCCAGAGGCGTCGCCATGGCCTGGGTAGCGACAATCGCGCGACGGCTGGCGATTGATAGAACCAGATCGAAGTATTACAAGGATCGCGGAAGGGAAGTCGATATTGAATCCCATAATGCCGATAATAGCGAAAACGTCATGGTGGGAGATAACGCCGATACCACAACGGCCGGGATTGAAGCGCGCGAGATCAAGGAGGCTCTGGATCAAATCGGAGATACACATCGGGAATTGATCCGGCTTTCGTATTTCGAGGGATATTCTCACTCGATGATAGCGGAAAAATTGAAGACACCTTTGGGAACAGTCAAAACCAGGATTAGGGAAGCGGTGGTTCAGCTTCGCGGAATCCTGGACGTGAAAGTTTAGAGTCATGATGGATCACAAAGAAGCTTACGATTTAATTGAGTCTTACGCTTTCGGCACGCTCGAGGCCGAGTTGTACCCGGCAATCCAGAATCATCTCGACAGCGGCTGTGACGAGTGTATTTCACGGCTTAGAGAAGCGAGCGAGCTGTCGCTTCGACTGGCTCAATCGATACCTATGGTTGATCCGCCTGCCAGGATAGAAACCAGGATTATGGATAAGATAAGGAACGATCGTCAGCGAATAAAATCACCCGGCCCCCTTAAAATTCAGCTGCCCTACTGGGCAGCGGCCGCCGCCGCTGTATTAATAGTGGCTTTGGGTTCCGGTTACGTCGCGCTGTCTTTTCAGAATATAAAACTCGAAAGACGACTCGTCGAGACCAGCGATGTTACCGCCTTGCTCAATTCCCCCGGCATGCAGTTCGTCGATCTCCAGGGGGTTGATCCCAACCCTCAGGCTTTCGGCAAAGTGGTTATCGATCCTGATAAGGGGGCGGCCGTCGTCTATATGTACAAACTGCCTCAAACCCCCGAAGGTATGGAATACCAGCTTTGGGTAATGCATGAGGGAAAACCGACCAGCGCCGGCGTGTTTACGGTTACCGCTGATGGCAACGCTATGCTGGCCTTGAACGAACTCGACGATATGGGCGACATCGGTTCCTTCCTGGTTACTATCGAACCCGCCGGAGGCCAAACCTCACCCACTGGTATGATGTATCTTACCGGTCCAAACGTATTCCATTCAGATAATTAAAGATTAATTAAATCCACTTTTCCATAATCTTCGTATTTACCTATGTATGAGTAATCTTGTCGAAAAACAAAGCGAATATCACATCAGGTAATTCCGTTAACGGGATACCGAAAGGAAGGAGCATCTCAATGAGGAAATCATCACTCGCAATCGCGTCCGTCGTCGCGTTGGCTGTTGTTATTGGCGGCTGCGGCGACAACGACAATCCGGTTGTTCCTCAAACCGGCAATCTCACCTTGAACTTCGCAGGTTTGGAAAACCTCGGTTCGGGGTTTGCTTATGAAGGCTGGCTAATTGTTGGCGGAGCCCCCGTTTCGACAGGAACATTCACAGTCGACGGTTCCGGAGTCATGAGCAGATCCTCATTTTCAGTCGGACTCTCCGATCTCGAAATGGCCGCAAAATTCGTCCTGACCATCGAGCCGTCGCCGGATAGCGACCCGACACCGGCTCACACGCATTATCTGGCCGGTGATTTCTCCGGCGGATCAGCCATCCTCACTGTCGCCGACGGCGCCGCGTTGGGCAACGCTTTCACCAGCGCTTCGGGAAGCTATATCCTGAATACACCGTCGACCTCCATGGACGACACCGACTATGCGCAGGGGATCTGGTGGCTCGACCCTATGGCCGGTCCCGGCCCGACCCTCGATCTGCCGACCCTTCCCGACGGTTGGGTATATGAAGGTTGGGTCGTCGGCCAGAGCGGCCCGGTTACCACGGGACGTTTTACAATGGTCTCAGGCGATGATTCCGACCTGGGAGGCATGACTGCCGGTTCCGACGGCGTTCCGCCGTTCCCCGGACAAGATTATATAAATCCCGCCATGAATCTGATCGGCGGCGCCGCGGTTATCAGCATAGAGCCGGAGCCGGATAACGATGCCGGCCCGTTTGCCCTGAAACCGCTGGTCGATATGAACGTGGCGGATGTCGGAATCGGCGTATTGCAGTCGATGGCCAACAATGCCGCCTCATTCCCGACTGGTTCCGCCAGCCGGTAAGAGCAGGCTAATAAGTAGAATTAACCGTGCTGTCAGGTCAACCCGACCTGACAGCGTTTTTTTAGAGGAAAAATCGGACCAGCCCCGGGTTCGTATAGATAGATAGCCCACCGGTGCAGTAGCAGGTCGGGTTTTGGGTGAGCCATTACTAAGAGAAACCCGACAATGACGGCGAGCCTCTTCTTGGTCATTCCGGACTTGATCGGGAATCCACACATCGGACTTTGCATGGATTCCAGCTTTCGCTGCAATGACATATTCAACTATTTCTTAATGTGTCAGAGCTATTGTCGTAGTTCGTAGGTCAAACCGTCAGGAATGCCTGTCTCCCGTGCTGTCAGGTCTCTCGACCTGACAGTATTATATGATAAAGGTTTAATCCATAAACCCCTACAGCTTCAGCTTCCCGATGAACTCCTCGACCTCCGGCACCCCTCCCTGCATGATCAGGTAACCGTCGAACGGCTCCCGCTCGGTGATCTCGTTAGCGATCGGCGTCAGCATCATCTCTTTGACCTTCTCTCTATCATGAGTGTGCCCCAACGCCCAGCCTAATTTGACATAGGCTACTTCCGGCAGCATATTGGCCGCTGGAACAACCCCCAGATCCATCAGGTCCCGGCCGGTATCGTAGACAAACATCTGCACGTAACCCCAGAGAGTCTGCACGGTCATATAGACATGCGCCCCGGCTTCGACCGCCTTTCGCAAAGGTTCGTACAACGGTTTATTGACATGGCCCAATCCGGTTCCCGCAATTACTATTCCTTTGTAGCCGTTATCCACTAAGCTCTCGATTATATCCGGTTTCATATTGGGATAATAGTACACTATCGCCACACGGTCGTCGAATGATGGATCTATAGTCGCGCTTTTATCCGGACGGCGCCTATTGTAATCCGATCGTATCGGCGTCATCTTTCCCGGCTCCACCATAGCCAACGGTACATCGCCGATCGTCCTGAATGTAGAACGATACGATGAATGCATCTTGCGAACCCTGGTCCCCTGGTGCAGTAGATTGTATTTATCCGATGTTGGTCCGAACATGCAAACCGTTACCTCGGCCAAATCGGAGTGCGCCGCTGTCCAGACAGCGCAGCGCAGGTTGAACGCGGCATCCGATGACGGTCTGTCCGATGATCTCTGCGAACCGACCATCACTATCGGCACCGGCGTCTTCTGAACCATGAACGAAAGAGCGGCGGCGGTATGGTGCATAGTGTCGGTGCCGTGCCCGATCACTATTCCGCTGACCCCTTTCTCGATTTCTACCCCTATAGCTTTGGCCAGGGTTATCCATTGCTCCGGACCCATATTCTCGGAAAATATACCGAACAGTTTTTTAGTGTCCAGATTGCAAATATCCGCTAATTCCGGTACCGCGCCATAAAGCTCGCCGGGAGTGAATGCCGGTATCACTGCCCCTGTACGGTAATCCAGTCGCGACGCTATCGTGCCGCCGGTCCCCAAAAGCGTCACTTCCGGTTTCTCCGGGTCCCTCGGAAACTCCTGCTCCGGTATTTTATAATGAGCCTCTTTATATCCTATCTCTTTGGCGGTCCTGATCGAGTCGGCTAATATCCCGATATTATAGCCGTTATGCATTTTCAAAACGATATGCAAATCATCGGCCGATTCCGACCTGGGGAGAATAACCCCTTTGAAATTTCCCTTTTCGGTGGTTATCTCCACGTCGGACCAGACTCTGACACCTAATTCTTTTAGACGGGCCAAGGCCGTTCCTTTGTATCCCTTATATACTGCCGAATCATCGGCGCTGTTGTTTTTGGTCATGAAAATTACTTCCTTTTGTACATCCAGGTGAGCAGATGGCTGAATCCGAGCGATTCCCAGAATTTGATAGTTTCCACGTTCTTCTTTGCCACCAAAAGCTCGATCTGCTTTATCTTCTGCCCGGCGAAAAAATTCATGGCGTCGTCGACTAATTCTCTGCCTATGCCCATACGACGGTATTCGGGCAAAACAAAAAGATCGCCGATAAAACCGAATTTATCCAGTTGAAAAAAACGAGGCTTCTGAGAAATATATGAAAAACAAAATCCTACTATCTCTCCGTCGTAATCGGCTACGGCCAAATGGTTGTTCTTATCGGATGTCTTCTCCAGCATCTCCCTGGAGAATATCTCTTTACCCTGTTTCCTGATCCTAAACGAATCGTTGAATTTGCCGTTATAGGCCATGAATTCGCTCCAGAGCCGGGCCACCCGGAGCAATTCGTTGTCCCTTGCCGCCCTTATTTCCAGCATGGTAGTGATATTAAGTTTGAAACTGCCATTAGTCAAGCCTATTGAATTACACGCCGAAAACCCGCCCCGACTCCCGCTTCGCCTAATCTTCGCGAAGCTTCATCTCAATAAACCCCAACGCCATTTCCATCCTGGCGTAGATCGGGATCCTGGACAAATCTCCGGTCATATGAATTTCGAAATCATCTCCGAATCCCGGATAGGGGGGATATGGCAATTTTCCCCGGATTATATGTATATGCCGAGGATCCTCATCACCGCTTGCCGGCTCCTGCGCAGAAATAGATTCGATTCTGACCGAATCTTCGCGAACGCCGGTAAAATAAGGGATATAAACAGGCGCTGAAAGAGTATCGAAACCGTTGCGAAGCCTGAATATAATGGATACCGAATCGAAATACCGACGGTCTACGTTCTTTATCTCGCCCATATTGGATGTCGTATCTCGGCCGTCGATCCTGCTATCCTTGACCCTGATCCGGTTCTTGTCATATTCGAACCAGTATTCGATTATCCTCATTCCGTTCGTCTGACTTTCGGCGCTGCGAAAATATAATACCGTAAAATCATCCCGGATAATGCTCCGGTAATTCCCGCTGATATTAAAAAGACCGGCCGATTCTATGCGGCATTCTATTTCCCGGACCGACACCCCGTTGTACAGAAATGGAACACTCTCCGAAAAATCGATTTCCGCTATACGCCCTCCGGCGTAACTGACATCATAAGAATAGAGCCCCGGGGACAACAATCCGGGGTTTTCGGCCAGAGCCATACTGGCGAACCACAAAATCAGCCCCGGAATCGCCGCAATAACCGCGTATTTAACAAAAATCGCTCTCATCGAATCTCCTTTTGACAGAAGATTATACTCATTGCCGCCTGAAATTGCCAACTTTATGTCCGCTATTCCCCGCCAATCGCCGAACAACCTTGACTCCGACTTTCCGGCCGCGTAGATTGAACATATGTCCGAGTCCTTTCTGGAATTCTTCAAAACCCACCCCTTCTGGGGGATTTTTATCGCTTTGTTTATGATCCTCCCTATGCTCGGGGCGGTTTATCATATTGTTGTCAAATTCCTGGGGCGGCCGGGGATCGACAACACCCCTCCATCATCATGGACTAAACCGCCCGAAGATCAGGATTGATACCCTCGAAAATACGTCCATTTTTCAGGTTTTTTACCCGCAAATATAGTAAAATCACCCCGCTTTTAACGATTTTGTAATAAGCCGATATTATTGGGAAATCCCGTTGCCGAATAAACGGCAGGCCATCGAATTTTTACCCCATTTTCGCGAAAATTATGGGTATTTGCCTATATTTATGGAGAGAATCCGTCATGTTCTTGTTTTCTAACCGATATAAGCAGACAGCGATCTCCGCCTAAACTCTTAAAAAACAATCGATTATAGCAATGTTTCATAATGTATTCCCTTGCCATAACATGGAACGGTAATTGCATTTGGATAGGCCTGGTAATTTGAAAACATTAACTAACACGGCGGTCCTGCCGATAAATATAACGGTTCTTGAGGATAAAAAGGCCGGCAGGACGCCCCGACACGGGAGACGTCATGGCCAAGAAACGAAAACCACAATTCAAACTGCCGGAGAAAACATGCTGGCACCTTTACAGTTTACAGAACCTTAATCCCGAAAAATTCGTAAAAGTCGTTGGCAAAATATTGAAAAAGGAATACTTGTTAATTAAGTAAACCAGAAAGAACTTGACACAGAACCGGATTCAAAATAGATTTGCCCCGGTCTTAAAATCAAGTGAGGGAACGGCTGGATGATATCTAAAAAATACTCGATTATCATTGTACCTGAAGCTGGCGATCAGGTAATCAGAAAAAATATTAGTCGCTGGGTAGTATATTCCGCCCTGGCGGTAATGGGACTCGTTGTGACTGCCAGCACCTATTTCGCTGTAGGTTATTTAATGACCGTTATAGATCGGCAGCAAATGGAAAGCCTTGCCGAAGAAAACTCCATACTGGAAAATAAAATAACGGAATTCGAAACTACCGTCCAGGACTTGCGCGCCGATATGTCCACTATTATTGATAAAGACGACTTTATCAGACTGGTCTTCGATCTTCCCGCGCTCGATTCTGATTTGAGAGAGGTCGGTGTCGGCGGTGCCGCTTACCCCACCCCGGAAATCAACAGCGATCTGGGACAAAGAACCTGGATGGTCGAAGAAGATATTCAAAAGATTCAAAGACAGTTGCGCCTGGAAAATGCCTCGTTCGAGGAGTTGGTCGATAAAGTAAAAGAGAAAAAGAATGTCCTCGATCATACCCCGACAATAAAACCCTGTGACGGTGTGCTGTCCAGAGGCTTCGGCATGCATAACGATCCGTTTACCGGGCTATATCAGCCTCATAACGGGATCGATCTGGCCGCTCCTGCCGGCACCCCTATTCACGCCACAGCGGATGGCATTGTCAAATACGCCGGTTATCAGTCCAAACTCGGAAATACAGTTATTATAGATCACGGCTACGGTATCCTGACCTACTACGGACACATGAGCAAGATCAGGGTTACCAAAGGCCAGAAAATCAGCCGCCACGAAGTTGTCGGCTTTATAGGGTCATCAGGTTACTCCACCGGACCGCATCTCCACTATGAAGTTAAAATCGGGAGACGCTCCGTTAACCCCTATAAATATATCCTAAGCTCCATTTTATCCTAAAGATCCGTAGAGATCACTTATACCTATTATGGCCCTTATTCCTGTTTACCCTTCCTTTTTATTCCTATATATTGATAATTATGAAGACCGCCATTATTTCCCGATGCCTGATCGGAGAAAGATGCCGCTGGGACGGCAGAATAATGCCTCCCGGTGAATTAACTGGCGCCGATGGTTTCAGACTGATCGCCGTCTGCCCCGAAATGGACGGCGGATTGCCCTGCCCCAGACCCGCCTCCCAAATCGTTTCCGGCGATGGTTTCTCGGTTATCGATCAAAAATCTTCGGTCATCGATTCTTTTGGCGGCAATGTTACCGATAAGTATCTGGTGGGAGCCGAAACAGCTTTGAAGATCGCCCTCAAGAACGGAGCCAAATCCGCCTTCCTGAAGGATAAAAGCCCGTCCTGCGGAGTCCGGCGAATTTATCGTGATGGTAAACCCGTCCCGGGAATCGGCGTGACCGCCGCCCTTTTATCCCGTCACAATATAAAATTGGAATGTATCGAATGAGCGCCCATCATCATCATCATGAAAACCACGATCATTCGCGCGGCGCATCAGGATCGGTCATAGAAAATAAACTGACCTGGGCACTGGCCATCACCGTCGGCATTTTCGCCATGGAATTGATAGGAGGATTTTTCTCAAATTCCCTGGCCCTGAAATCCGATGCCGGGCATTTGTTAGGCGATGTTATGGCCCTGGGATTATCCCTGTTCGCCGTAAAAATCGCCAAACTCCCCGCCACCTCCAAAAGAACCTTCGGCTATCATCGATCCGAAGTTCTGGCCGCGGTCATTAACGGGTCCACATTGCTGTTCCTGGCGATCTATATCTTCATCGAGGCCTATCAAAGGCTCCTTCATCCCGAACCGATCAAATCGGTTATGATGCTGATTATCGCTGTCCTCGGCCTGGCGGCCAACCTCCTCGTGCTTTTCCGCCTGCACGGCCACGCCTCCGAAAATCTCAACGTCAGAGCCGCCTTTCTTCATGTCGTCGGCGATATGCTGGCCTCCGTCGGAGTGGTCATCGGCGGACTGATTATGCTCCTGACAGGAAACTACCTCGCCGATCCCATTATCTCTTTTCTGGTCGGCCTGATAATACTATTCGGCGCGGCCGGCGTTATTCGAGAAGCCCTGAATATCCTCCTCGAAGGCGCTCCCCAAAATATCGACTATGCGCTCCTCAAGGCCGACATAGAGGGAATCGACGGTATCCTCTCGGTGCATGATCTCCATATCTGGACTCTCTCCTCAGCCAATGTCGTGCTCTCGGCCCATGTTATGGTTCACGAACAGTCAACTCATCTGTCTCAAGAGATTCTTAGATCCGTCAAATCCGTGCTGCAGGCTAAATACGGCATCCGCCATGCCACTATCCAGATCGAATGCCAATGCTGCTCCCAGGTCGAATGCGGCTGCGAGGTTTTCTAATCTCTTTCACCGTATTTCCCCCAAGTTAAGATCCCGACCGAAAAATAGATGTTGATCTTTTCGAAACCATAGACGATTCTTATAGTATACTTTATTATGGCGATTTCGAGGATCAAAAAATGGAAAGATTGAAAGCGATTATTATAGCCATCGTCATCGGAAGCCTCCTCGGCGGTTTCTTTATGTTTTTAATCCTCGGATATTTCAAAAGCAATACCGGCCCCGGTTCAGCTTTTATGGATTCCCTCGGGGTTCTTCCCGATACCACCCCGAATTCGATTACGGCCGATTCTTCGGCCAACGGAAACGCCGCTTATAAAGCCGCCGACGATATCGATAATACCAGAAGAAACGCCATCGTGCGCGCCGCCGATAAAGTCGGCCCGGCGGTTGTTTCACTATCAGTCATTCAGGTCGTCCATACCAGATCATCATCCCCGCTCGGCAACGATTTCTGGGGCTTTCTCTTCCTGCCGCCCCCGTCACGAGAACGTAAAGTTCTCTCGCTTGGTTCGGGCGTCATTATCAATCCCGAAGGATATATCCTGACCAATAACCACGTCGTCGAAGGCGCCAAGGAAATCAAGGTAACTCTCATCTCCGGCGACGAATATCCCGGCAGAATGATCGGAACCGATCCGGTCACCGATTTGGCGGTCGTAAAGATCATCGCCGATAAGCCGGTCAAATTCCCCAACGTGGTGCTGGGGGATTCCGACGATATGATTATCGGAGAGTGGGCTATTGCCATAGGCAATCCTTTCGGATATCTCCTCGAAGATCCCAAACCGACCGTCACCGTCGGAGTTATCTCAGCCACCAACCGCGATATCAAACCCGAAGAGGGGATGAAGGCGGTCTACCGCAAAATGATCCAGACCGACGCTTCAATTAATCCCGGCAATTCCGGAGGGCCGCTGGTTAACGCCCTGGGAGAAGTTATAGGGATCAATACATTCATCTTCACCTCCGGGCGAGGTTCCGAGGGGATAGGCTTCGCCGTCCCGATTAACAGAGCCAAACTGGTAATCAACGATCTTCTTAAATTCGGAGAAGTTGTCAAGGCCTGGATCGGGCTGAATGTTCATTCTATCACACCGGATATCGCTCAAAGTCTCGATATCTCCACTAATCACGGACTGATCATCTCCTCTGTCAGCGATAATTCTCCGGCGGCCAGGGCGGGCTTGATACCGGGAGATCTACTCCTCAAAGTCGGAAAATCAGAAATGAAATCTGTTGCCGATTGGGACGAAATGGTCACCTACGCCAGGGCCGGACGAGCGCTCGGATTGAATATTCTAAGAAACAGCAAAGAGTTTTCCATCGTCGTGGTCCCCGAAGAGATACCATCCCGAGTGGCCCCCGCCAAAACCGATAAATTCGGATTGAAAGTGGCGGAGATTACACCCGGGGTTGCCAGTTTCGCCGATATTACCGATAGGCAGGGGGTCATGGTAATAGGCGCTGTAGATACCTCATGGGCCGCCGGCTGGGGATTGCGGGAAGATGATATCATACGTCAGATAGGCCGCCGGAAAATCGAAAACCTGGACGACTATATTGATATTATGGCCAAAATAGGGCGAGGTTACAGACTGGTATTCATGATTCAAAGAAACGGTAAAATCATTCCCGTTCAGGTCATAACCTGAACGTTCTTTCCTGACCGGCTCTCTTTCCATAATTATCTCTCTATTAAAATTGACATCGAACCTCCATAGCCTCATATTGCCGAAGCCGGGATTCAGTATCATGAATGTCGCGCGGCCGGCCGCCTTAATATCTCTCGATTATTAGGATAAGCGAATGAAACCGAAACGCGGAGAAATTGTAAAAGTCCAAATCGATGACCTGGCCTTCGGAGGAAAAGGAGTCGCCAGGCTTGACGGTTTCGTGCTGCTGGTCGAGGAGGGCCTCCCCGGAGATATCGCCGAAGCGAGAGTCTTCAGGGTCAAAAGCAACTATGCCGAGGCGGCGGTTGTCAACCTGATCGCCCCGTCGCCCCACAGAGTTTCGCCAGCCTGCCGGCATTTCGATTACTGCGGCGGATGCAAATGGCAAAACCTCGATTACGCTATCCAGAAAAAATATAAAGAAGATCAGGTCAGGGAAGCCCTGGTCCATGTCGGCGGAATACCTGAACCGCCCGTCGAGCCTATCGTCGGCGCGCGTAAGATCTACTACTACCGCAACAAAATGGAGTTTTCATTTCATGTCGGGAAAGATAAAGAAACACTCCTCGGGCTTCATGTTGCCCGACGTTTCCAGGATGTCTTTCAACTCAAAGCCTGCCACCTGCAATCAGAACTTTCCAACCAGATAGTCAATTTCGTCCGCGAGCGTTCCGATGAACTCGAATTGCCGCCCTATGATATTTTCACCCACGAAGGCTTTCTAAGGTTCCTGGTTATCAGAGAAGGCAAATTCACCGATGAGACCCTCGTCAATATTGTCACCGGCGCGGGAGACTTCCCGAAAATCAAACAGCTGGCCGAGGAAATCGGACATAAATTTCCGTCGGTGGTTTCGGTCTCTCACACTGTTAATGCCCGCAAGGCCAATATCGCGCGGGGAGAAAAAGAAATTGTTCTCTACGGCGCCGATTCGATCCACGAAAAACTGGGAGAAAAAAAATACCGAATTTCAGCCTCCTCATTCTTCCAGACCAACAGCTATCAGGTCCAACGGCTCTACGATCTCGCTCTGGAACTCGCAGAGCCCCATAAACTCGATAAAATGATCGATCTGTATACCGGAACAGGGACTATCGCTATCTATTTCGCCAACCGTGTCAAAGAAGTTGTCGGAGTCGAGAATGTGGAAGATTCCGTCGCCGACGCCCGGGCCAATGCCAAAATCAATTCCGTCGTCAATTGCCGCTTTGTGGTCGCTGATGTCGAAACCTATTTGCGAACCGCCGCGGCGGAGGGTGAATCATACGACCTGATGCTTCTCGATCCTCCCCGGGCCGGATGCCATCCCAAAGCGATCAAGTCTATTATCGAGATGAAACCGAAAAAACTGATCTATATTTCCTGCAATCCCGCTACCCTGGCCCGAGATATCAAGATGCTGGTCGAAGGAGGCTACCAACTGGATAAAGTTGTCCCCATAGACATGTTTCCACATACCTATCATATCGAAGCCGTCTGCAGATTGACCCTGAACCCCGCGGATCAGCAGATTTGATTCAGGTTGCTACGCGCGATTTTCGATCCACTTCGGAATACCGAATTCCCAGCCCAGACAACACCTTGTAACCCAATGATTTAATCGATTTTCCAAGAAATTTGAGTGTGCCGCCGGGGAATACCTTCATAACTTCCCGTGCTATGCCGATATAATAATTGGGCTATGAAATTACTGCAAACTTCAAATATCTACCTGGGCAAATCCTTTGGACAGGCCTGTTCGGCGGGTGATAAGCTCAGAGCCGGGATAAAATCGGTCTTTTCCCGGATTATAGATCTGGCCAAAAATGAGGCTGTAGACCTGGTTCTACTGCCGGGTGATATTTTCGATAACCTCGACGTTTCCCAGAACCTACTCGATTTCTTCACCTCTGAAATCGAGAGGCTCGAGCAAATACCCGCGGTCATAATTCCCGGCCATAATGACGGATATGAAAAAACCTCTTTCTGGGATCAATGGAAGATCCAGCCTTCTTCGAAAAATCTCCATATTTTGGCCGGTCCGCTTCCATCCAGCACGGAAATCTCGATAATTTCCGCCGAAATCTCTTTCATCCCGTCGGACGGAGCCGGAGCGATTGAAAACCTGCTGCGTGATGATAAAACCGCGCCTAAACCCGAATTCAAAATCGCCATGATTAATACCGGAAATCTTGAATCCGACGGCCTATCGGAAATCCCGCCGCAAATCATGAAAGATCTGGCTTCCGGAGGGTTCGATTATATCGCGCTCGGAGGCAATAACAGATTCCGCGATTTCACTCCTGATGGCTTGAAGGCGGCCTTCGCCGGATCGCCTGTGGTTCTATCGCCGGAAATTAACGGCCCAGGGCAGGTCCTGATAGTCGATTTGGAAAAGAATTCCATCACGGTCCGGCCGATAGAAACCGAAAGCTTCCAATGGAAAAAAACAAATATCGGAATGGAAACCGTCGCCGATCTTTCCGATTTGAAAGAAAAAATTCTCCAATTGGCCGGTCAGGATACCATCTGCACCGTAACTCTCTCCGGCCTTATGCTGCTGGATACAGGCTTCAACCTGAACCAGCTGAAAAGCGAGTTGGAGGAAAACTTCTTCGATCTGAAATTCGAGGATAAAACCACGGTCTTGCCCGATAACATTTCCGAAGTAAAAGTACAGGAAAAAACTATTCTCGGCCAGTATCTCAAAGTCATGGTCAACCGCCTGAATTCGTCCGACGAAAATACCCGCGCTGATCTGGAGGAATCGTTGAAAATAGGATACTCGCTGCTTTCGGGAAGAGAGGTCTTGTAAGATGCTGATCTCTCATTTCCTACTGAAAAACTTCGGCAAATTCGAGTCTTTCGAATGCGATTTCTCGCCCGGCCTGAACGTCATTAAAGGGCCCTCCGAGGCCGGTAAATCGACCCTGGTCGAAGCTGTCAGCGCCGCCCTGTTCCTCAATCCGGCGGCCGAAAATGATCATATTCCTCAGGCTGTCAGGTGGGGTACCGGTAACGCCCCGGTGATCGAGGCCTTCTTCGATATCGACGGCAAATCATTCAAACTGACTAAAGATTTCGAGCGCGGAGTTGCCCAAATCAGCGGCGGAAGTCCCGATTCGGAGGTTACGGCTCCCGATGCTATTAATCAATGGCTGGCCGAAAAAACCGGCATCCCCTCCGAAAAAGTCTTCAAAGCCACCGCCTGCGTCAGCCAGGGCGCTGTTACTCGCATCGACGAATCTATTGAAGCCATTCAGGATAAACTCGAATCGCTGGTGACCGGAGGCAGGGAAGACCAGGCCGGCTCAATGACCATTCGCAAAATAGAAAAAAGAATCGCCGATATCGCCTTGGAAATCAGCCGCTCCGTATCTGTTTCGGAGGAACTGGATTATAATATCAACAG
Source organism: Candidatus Zixiibacteriota bacterium (assembly GCA_024641335.1). GTDB lineage: Bacteria > Zixibacteria > MSB-5A5 > UBA10806 > UBA10806 > JAHEDG01. Next base: position 55,845 of record JAHEDG010000007.1, on the reverse strand, counting down.
GCTCGCCCGCGATATCGAGGGATTGAAGAAGAAAAGGGCCGATCTTATCCAGGTTGAAACCGCTTACAAAAACGTATGTGACGATCTTGCCTCCAGAGAGGAAAAACTCAAATGGGGGAGAAGAGCCTCCAATATAGCCGAAAAAGCGACCAAACTCTCCGATGAATACATTCTCACAGAAAAGAAGCTGAAGGAAGGACGAGAACTCCATTCCAGCGTGGAATCGCTTCGCGCTCAAAAAGCCGCCCTGAAAAAAATCGACCAGAACGATATCAAATTGGCTGATGAATCCGAAAAGACCATCGCCTTCTGTATCCAGAAAAATCAGGATCTGGCCGCCGATCTGCAGGTCGCAGAAGAGAACCTGGCCGCCTATAAAATCAGCGCTTCATTTAAGATAATGGGCGCGATCGGATTCCTGGGATCGGCCGCCCTGACTGCGGCTCACTATTTCTCTCTGTTCCCCCGATTCTATCCGCACCTGTGGTATTCTCTCGCCGGTTCAATTTCTCTTTGTATCCTGGGACTATCGATTCTCAATTCCCGTAAAAAACACCGCCAAAGTCTGGCCGATTCAGCCCGGCAACTGGCCGAAAAACTCGACGAATCAAAAACCGAAACCGAAAATCATAATAAAATCCTCTTCGATATTTTGTCCAGATACCGCGTTTCCACTAATGATGAATTGAAAAAGAATTCCTGGAGCTACGACGAGATCGGAAAGAGAATTCTGGAGGATGCCGATAAATATGTCCACATGATGAAAGGGCAGACACTCGAAGCTCTGCAAAAGCAATTCGATGAGTTGAGCGAAGAACTCGATAATATCACCCGCGAAAAAGAAGAACTCGCTCCCAACCTGCGGGATAGAACCGACCTCGAAAGGCAAATGCAGGTGATCGCTGAATTCCAGGAGAGAATCAAGGATCTCGAACACGAACGACAGGTGATCCGGCTGCAGATCGAGACCGCTGAAGGCGGCTCCGAGCTTCTGGCCAGCTACAATGAACGCAAGGAACGGGCCAACTCCGGCATAGAATCCTTGAAAAAAGAACTCCGCATACTCGGATTGACCAAAGAATGCGTCGAAGAAGCCCGGCAGAACGTGCTTATGTCCAAGCTCGAAGTCCTCAACAGGGGAACCTCCGAAATTCTCTCCTCCCTGACTTCAGGACGGTATTCCAAAGTACGCTTCGATAAATCCAATCTCAAATTCGAAGTCTGGTCGGAGGAAAAAGGTGACTGGGTCGACCCCGATACAGCCCTCTCATCCAATACCGTGGAGCAAATCTACCTCGCCGCCAGGCTGGCCCTCGCCGATCTCATCTCCGAAAGCCGCAATTCCGTACTCATCCTCGATGATCCCTTCGCCGGTTTTGACCCCGTACGGATAAGCAGTGCCATGAAAGTGCTCAAAGAGCTCTCCGGCAACCACCAGATCCTACTTCTGACCAGCCAGGATCATTACGATCAATGGGCTGATCGCGCTATTTCCCTGTAGTAACCTCTTCGATTGATACTTTATCCTCTATTTATCGCCCCCGATTCAGAATTCCCTTGATTTGCGATCCCGTTTTTCTATTTTTATCATTACCATTATGGATATTTTATGGGCCGCCTGGCGACGGGATTTCATCATGGGTCCTAAGGAAAAAGGATGTATCTTCTGCAATCGGATCAAACAAAGATCCGATCGTTTGAATTTGATCCTCCACAGGGGGAAGAAATGCTTCGTTATTATGAATAAATATCCCTATAACTCCGGCCATCTGATGGTCGTCCCAAAAATTCATAAAGGGGAAATCGAATCGCTCTCCTCATCCGAATGGAGCGAAATGAATATCATGGCCAGAAATTGCGTCAGCATTATTAAAAAAGCCATGCCCGCCGATGGTTTCAATATCGGTATGAACCTCGGAGCGATAGCCGGAGCCGGAATTAAAGACCATCTGCATATCCATGTCGTCCCCAGGTTTCTGGGAGATAATAATTTCATGCCTGTTGCCGGCAACGCCCGAGTCCAATCCTTCTCATTAGATGAGATATACCTGCTCTTCAAACCCGGTTTCGACAGCCTGAGAGGGAAATCTTGAGGATTCCCAGAAAAAAAGAACTGCTCGAACTTCAAAAAAAATACCACTCCGATAAAAAAATCGGCGAGGTCTATGGAGTACCTGCCCGCCTGGTCGCCTATTGGCGAAGCAAGAAAAAAATCGGCCCCTATTCCTATCCCAAGTACAACGAAGATAAAATACTGGAATGCTGGGAGAGATTCGGCGACGATTCCAAGGCCGGGGCGGAGCTCGGGATCAGCGCCGCTGGCTTCAGACAATGGCGTCGACGATACGAAATCATAGGAAAGCCTCAACAACTAAGGCTCGAACAACTGGAGCTGGCCCTCAACGACAACGGTCGCAAAAAATCATCCAAAAAAGAAACCGTTATACGTAAAATCCTGGCCAGAAAATCCGGCCTTAAAAACGTTGATGTAGAGCAAATAGTCAACGTGGAACCAGACCTGGTCATGACCCGCAATAACGCCGCCGAAGTTATCGAACAGTTCAATAAAATCGGCGCCGGAAAAATCTGGGATCCCGATAAACTGGTCATCGTCCTCGACCAGAATAATCACCATGAGTCCAATAACGATATCGATACCATAAAATCGATCCGGGAGTTTGCCAGAATTCAAAAACTCAAGCACTTCTACGATATCGGCGAAGGGATATGTCATCAGGTTGTAGTGGAAAACGGCCATGTTTTGCCCGGGCAGCTGGCTTTCGGAGTCGACCCTTTCGCCATCTCCTATGGATGCCTGGGCGCGGTTTCCGTCGGAATTACCGAAACGGAAATGGCCGCCGTCTGGGCGACCGGCAGAATGTGGCTCAAAATCCCGCCCACCGATAAAATCGAAATTAGCGGTAAATTGGGACGTGGCGTTTTTCCAGGGGATATCATGCTCAAAATTATTCATGATCTGGCAAAAAACAAAGACGAATTCAGGTCTCTGGAGTTCTGCGGCCCCGCCGTATCGGCCATGTCTGTCTCCGAGAGGTTCACACTAACCGGCCTGGCAGCCTTGACAGGGGCTAAATCCGCCGTAACCCCCTTTGACGATTCTGTCTCCCGATACCTGAGAAAAATAGCCAAAGTGAAATACAGTCCGGTCAGGTCTGATCCCGACGCGGAATACAATGATGAAATAGAAATCGATATCAATTATCTGACCCCACAGATCTCTTTTGCCGGAAGAAAAGAAGGCCTGTCGCCCATCGAGGAAGTGGCCGGACGAAAAGTCGACCTCGTTGTCCTCGGATCATACGCCAACGGACATATCGATGATCTGGAGATTGCCGCTAAAATCCTCCGGGGAAGAAGAATCAATCGTGATCTTCGCATGATCATCGTACCCGGATCCAGAAAAATCCTGCTGGAAGCTATCGATAGAGGCTACGTGAAAATCTTCGTGGAATCGGGATGCATGGTTGTCAATCCTGGCTATAAAATCGGCCTTGATAACCATAACCGGATGCTGGAAAAAGGGGAGAGGGCCCTGACCACCGCCATCGGCTTCTCCAACGGATTGGCCGAATCAACAGAAACCGAATTAATGATGGCCTCTCCGGCCACCGCGGCCGCCACTGCCCTCGAAGGCTCCGTCGCTGATCCGAGGAAATATATACGATGAAATCAATTATCGAAGGACGGGTCATTAAGCTTGGAAAAAAAACCCATATAGAATCGATATGGGCTCCGCGATCGCCTGAAGATATCGCCCGGAGAAATGAGTTTGATATCCGCCCCGGAGATATAGTTATCGCCCCCGGATTCTTCGGAAATGAAATCGGAGATTTATCTTCCAAGGCTATCAGATCCCTGTTGGATGCCGGGGTCGCCGCCGTCGTAGCCACATCGTTCTCCAGAGGTTTTTTCAGATCCGGCATTAATAACGGTTTGCCCCTGATCTCCGATGACCAGGCGTTCGATCAGGTCAGAGACGGCGAAAATATAAAAATCGATCTGGCCGCCGGCAGTATCACCTTCAAAAAAGGACAGGCCAAATTCCAGGCCTTCCCTGATGTTATCCTGAAAATATTCGAATCGGGCGGATTAATCCCCTATGCCCGACAAATCGCCGTCAAACATAAAAATATTAATTCTCATCTCAATTGAATCGAACTATAGAATTTTCTTCCCACCATAAAAATACGGATAATCAAGAAATATAAAAACCCTCCCGAATTTTCCGGAAGGGTTTGGATTCTGAAAATATGATTCAGATAACGCTTATTTCAAAAGCGTCATCCTCTTGATCTGCTCTTCGCCGTTTGTCTTTAAACGGTAAAAATACACTCCCGAAGCCGCGTCATTACCCGATTCATCCGTGCCGTCCCAGATAACCGAATGATATCCCGCTTCCGGAGTATCGCTAAACAGGTTCTTTACCAGCGAACCGGTCAAATCGTAAACCATCAATTCGGCCGCGCCCCCATCGGTAATAAAACCGATTCTGGTGTCGGCGTTGAACGGGTTCGGATAGTTCTGCTCCAATGAAAATTCATTCGGCATTGGTGCGCCGTCCTCAACCTCAGTCGGAGTCAGACGGGAGACCCATGAACGCGCCCCCTGAAGAATCTCCTTGTTCTGATCCGATTGCACAAAGGCGACTAAAACGCAATTGGCCGGTACCAGTGGACTGGGGGTGGTAAAATCATAGCTGAATTCCAATGTTTCATGAGCGGAAATAGTAACCGGTTCGCCCGCCGTACTGGGAATCATGTCCCTGAACGTCTGCTCATGTGCCGTACTCCCGTTAGGAGCGTTCCACCGGATGCCGTTCTCAATCAGGGCGACTCTCAATTTCAAATTGGATTGCGACGGAGTTTCCTCAGCCGATATCGTAACAGTCATATTGCCGCTTCTGTTATTTTCGTCGTAACTGCCGCCGATTTCCATGATCAACGGGGAACTGACTTCGGCCCGGGCGGTTATCATGTTTTGCCATTGGTTGTTGTAGTACTCCCCGTCAATGCTGCCGTCTATGAAAAAATGAGGCGTGTAATTGTTGCCATAATAAGTGTTCCGTGCCCTGTTTTCGGTCGGGTTAAAAACGTAATATGGATCATTCGGGCTTGGCCAGTATACGTGATACCGAATAAATACCGCGACACGATCCATCGAAACCGCCAACTGATCTAAGACCAGATCAGCTTGATAACAGTAACTTCACGATGTGTTCGTGAGCATCTCGCCCACTACCAGCCTTTCAGCCGAAAATGAGGCGGTCGATATACACAGCGCCCCTATTAGTGCCAGGAAAACCAAACTTTTCACGTTGCTCATTAAGCCTCCTTCAGCGGTTAGTTTTTTTTAATATATGACCATCTCAGATAAAAACAACAATTATTTGCCCAAATATCTCACAGACATATAACATGACTCTTATCGATCCATTATTACTCTTAATCCCGCGTCCCGCGCGATTTTAAATCCATTAGTAAAATATCTCCGCCAGAGATTAGAGCGAAATCACCCTAAATATAAAATGCCCTCCCGAAAAATCGGAAGAGCATCTTAAAGGCGAACTTAAAAATATATTACTTGAGGAGCGTCATCCTGTTGGTAGACGCGCCGCCCGAATCGGAAAGACGGTAGAAATAAACTCCCGACGAAATCTCATGCCCTTCATCGTCAGTGCCGTCCCATACTATCGAATGGAGCCCGGCCTCAAGGGAATTATCCACTAATGTCCTTACTGCCGCCCCGCTCAGATCATACACCGTCAGCCGAACATCGCCGCCGCGGGTGTAAAAATCGATTTTCGTGCCGGCATTGAACGGGTTGGGATAATTTTGCAAAAGGCTCGGATTCTCCGGCAGGGAAACTTCGTCATCGATCGCTGTTTGAGTTAGCTCTGGAACCGCTTTGCGCGCCCCCTGAAGGATCTCTCTGCTTTGATCGGACTGAACGAACGCTACCAGCATACAGTTGTCGGGATTCAAAGGCTCAGGTACCGACAGATCGAACGTATATTGCAGCGTTTCTCCCTGGGTCAACGTAACCGGCTGTCCGTAGGTCGACGGTATCATATCGCGAAATGTCTGATCATGTACCCGGCTGCCGTTAGGAGCGTTCCATTGAATATCTGTCTCTGTCAACGCTATCCGCAGCCTCGTCGTACCCAGCCCCGGAGCGTCTTCCACATAAATTGTCACTGTGAATTGCCCCGTGCGGGTATCCTCATCGTAAACACCGGCGATACTCATCTCCAATGGCGCCCATGACAAGCTCCGGTCATCGATCCGAGAACCCCACGACCCGTGATTCGAGCCGGCGTCAATCGCCCCGTCGATGAAAAAATGAGGAGTGTAATTGTTCCCGTAGTAGTCGTTTCTGACCCTGTTCTCGGTTACATTGTACACATAAAACGGATCGTTCGCGCTCGGCCACCACGTATGATAACGAATGAAAACCGTTAAGGCTTCCATGTCTACTGCCAACTGATCTAAGACCAGATCAGCTTGATAACAGTAGCTTCACGACGTGTTCGTCAGCATCTCGCCAACGACCAGCCTGTCCGCGGCCCGCGCGCTGACAAAAAGAAGTATTAACGATACTCCCAGAGCCAGGGCTGTTCCCTTAACGATGCTCATCAAACCTCCTTCACTTAAAAAATTCCGGCTTTTTACAATAATACGGCATTTTCTAAAAAAAACAATAACATTTATCGTTTCTCGCCTGGATAAACCGGCCCATCATTGCCCCTTAAAATCTCGAAAATAACATCATCCGCGTGCCTATGAATGTCGGACGGTTCTGGCAGAGTCCTGACGAGCAGATCAAACCGCCGCGTTCGCCGCCGTTGAAAATTATCAGTTCATGATTGCTGAATCGGATAATTAGCTCGGCAAACGCCAATTTGTCGGGATCGAAACCCGCGTCGAAATTCGATTTGGAACCACCGATATTGAACTGCGCCCTGTTGGCCAGACCGTATCCCAATATCAGGTAATCCTCATGGTAATCTTCTCCCGCCGACGGGATGAATCTTTTGGAATAAGCCGTGAGTGACGCCGTATGGTTTTCTGTCAGATTGTAATAGGCGTCGAAGTAATTCTCGATCTCATCCTCGATTGTCCAGTCAAAACGGTCGAAACTGTAATTCAGAACTATCTCCGATGTCGGGCTCCAGCGCGCCCCCGCGAATTTCTCCGCCAGGTAGTAATCTACAGGAAAACCGCGGGAAAACGATTCGGAAAATGAAAGATCGAAATTCAAATCATAAGTCGGAGATATATACAGCCCCGCCTGGTAACCTCTTTCCCCGGGAACTCCATTCAAGGACGCTAAATTGCGGCCCTGATGGCTGACCGGCGGAGGATTATTGAACGCCCCGTTAACATTGGGGTAAAGTAGATTTATGTAGTTCTTGTATTCGGCGAATACGCTGAATAGCTCGAAACTCATTGAACCGGTCAGGTAGGTGCCGTCCCCGTCGATATCCTGCCCGAACTCCGGACGACCCCTCTTCATCGCGTACTCCGCGTAAATATCCAGAGGACCGTAAGAAACCCCCGAATTAAACGATGTGATATTGGCGTTCTGCGACAGGCTGAAATCGGAAAAATCGTTCTGCTTGAATCGTACATACGAAAATCCAGCCCGGGCCGCCTCGAACGGCTTGATCTTCCCGCGAACCCCCCGGATAATATAATCCCGATCGCCGGTGAAATTATTCATCCCCCGAGCCGACAGCATATCGAACTCGAATCCGTCGTACAGCCCCGTAACCTTGATCCCGTCCAAATTGTTATCGTAATATACCGCGTCATCCAAAAACGCGTTGAGCGAAAGACCCCTGTCGAACGCCTGATAAAAATTCCCCGCCTGAAGAGTCAGCCCGCCTTCATGCCAGCCGAAATACCTTTGGGATATCTCTTCGTACGACCCGTCCGGACGGTCCGGTTCCAGCACCTCTAACCAGGCGCCGGTGTAAAAATTCCCCAGATCGAAATCGACTATAAATCTGTTGTCCAGAGAATCCCGCCTGCCCTCGTTGAAATACCAGTATTGCCCCCAGTTGGCCGCCGACACCGACCAGTACTCATTCTGAGCCGCCGCCATATCGGAGAGTATGAAAAGAGCTATAAAAAAACCAAATACCGCGATCGCTACTCCCGAAAATACGCGCCCGCCCATCTAATCCTCCGACCCGGAATCTTCGCTGTTGTCTTTCGATGGAGGAAGATTCTTGAGAATCAGATCCTCGATCTCCTTCTCGTCCCCCGGCTTGAAACCAACCGTTGAGAATACGATATTCCCATCCGAATCGGTCATGACTGTAAAAGGCATGGCAAAGCCCTTATATTTACGGCGGAATACTTCCCCGTCCTTGTCCAGAAGAACGTCGAATGTCCAGCCGTTCGATTTTACAAAGCTCTTGATCTTGCCTTCGGCCTTCGGACCTTCAGTGTTGATAGCGATAACCTTAAAACCTCTGTCCGAATACTTCTCATAAAGCCCCTGGATTATCTTCAGCTCCTCCCGGCACGGTTTGCACCAGGTGGCCCAGAACGATATATAAACGGGGCCTTCGCCATATTGCTTCGAAAGGGTCATCAATGAGCCGTTGATCCCCGGCAGCGTGAAATCCGGGGCTGTTTTCGACTTGAAATCCTGGCCGTTCGCCGAGGATGCCGCCAGCAAGACAGCCGATACGGCGATAATTCCACCTAATTTCATTTTCCTCCCTACTTGAGATAAAGCATCTTGCCGTTAAATTCGTATCCGCCCCATGAGATCCTGTAAAAATATACGCCGCCCGAATCTCTCCCGTCGTCCGAACCATCAATTCTTAACGGGATATTATTCTCGCCCGCGGAAAGATCAATCGATCTCTCCACAGATTTTCGTCCCATGATATCATACACCGTCAGTTGCGCCTTTTGCTCCGACGGCGAATATACCGATATCATCGTCTCCGGGTTGAACGGATTCGGATAATTCCCCCGGAGTATCGGCTCTTGAGGCAATTCCGCGCTCTCCGATCCTATGCCCGTCTGTAATATATACGCGGAATAATCGTAATCACCCAATGAACCCTGAATCAGATCGGCCGCCAGGGCCACCCACTCGTACTGTCCGAAATCCTCCACCGCGTATTCCCCTTCGTTGCGGAAGTTCAAGTCGATGAAATCGTAAACATGGCTGCTGTTGGATACCGCCTTGATGACTTGTACGTACCAGATCTGGTTGTCCAGCCCGTCGAATGTTATCTGAAGATTCCCCTCCTGCCCGTTGTTCCTGAACATGATGTAATTGCATCCCAAAGCGTCCGCGCGCCTGGTCGATGACAGATTCTCCACCGGGTACGATGTGTGTGTCCGCATGGTCCAGGCGGGAATATAGTTGGAACCTTCCTCATAATGATTGCCGTCGCTCCTGACGTTGGTCAGGTAATTCCAGAGCGAATAAACAGTGTACTGTTCTTCCAAAAATGTGGCGTTATCCTCGCAGGTCCTTTCCAACGCCGTCAGGGCAGGGTAATTTATGGTGTATTCCCACGAGATACGGATAAAATCATGCCCCCAGCTCTCATAAAGAAACATCGGCCAGAGAAAAGCCCCGTATTCGAATCCGCCATTGGTAAAACTTATCGCTTTGTTCGGATTATTCAGAAAATACCCCAAATAAGCGTAGTTATCGTTGATATCATCCCAGAGGATATCCTCCATCCAGGTCGCGCAGTTTTCCATGTACCAGGCGCCGGCGTTAACATTGTAGGCGAACTGTGAGGCGTGGAAAAATTCGTGCGCCGACGTTACCTTCATCGGAAGAGTGCGGTCGTTATAGCCGAATCCGCTATAAGTCGGATCTACATAAATATAACTGCAATAATCGTTATTCCTCCCCGGCCTCTGGTTTGACGATAACTCCGGAAAAGTAACCCCGTAAGCGCCCGAAAATCGATGCATATAAACGTCATAAAGATCCTGGCCCCCTCCGCGTGCTCCGTCGAACGGCGGAGTATCATACCCCAGACTGTCGCATTCTATATGCCAGGCCAGATCGAAATACTCCGCTGTCCTGTTGACATAATCCGGTACTCCGTCATGAGGATCTACATCAGTGCCCGGCTGATATACCGCGTGCCCGCCGGTCGTATCATAGTGAATTCGGAAAAAACCCGACGGCGAATCGAAATAAGCCTGCTTATCGACCCTGGTCAAAAGAAACGAAAAATCCCGACGGAACTCCGGATCGCTCAAAATCCAGTTATTCTTGATTTCCATCACTATCTGGGTGCCGTCCTTCATCGGACGATCCAACCGATAACGTGCGGGTAATGATTCCGGAGCGGTCAGCGTTATGGCTTTGTAAGTCAACATCTCCGTTAATGTTAATGCCCCGGAGCCGTAATCCGTATCTATTAATTCCAACGAAGCCATCGGGTTGTCGGCATATAATATGGAAGTCAATATCCCGATTATTAAGGCAGTCCTGATTAAAATCATCTTAAAAACCCTTTCCGGTTTTTGTCTAAATTTATCCATAAATGGAAAAATGTCAATTCAATTCTACACTGTGAGTGATAAAGTATTTGAAGATATAAGATTGTAAAGATCTGACAGCGGCCGATCCCGCCCTGGCAGAATGGCCGGATTATCGCCGCTCGCTATTCTCGACGCTTAAAATTCCGCCCCGAATGAGAAATATGTCTCCGGTTTCGGAGCGACATAATCCAAATCGGTCGCCCAGGCCATATCGACCCGCAAAACGAATATCCCTAAGTTGGCCCGCGCGCCTATTCCGAATCCCCCCAGGACTCCGTCGCTTACCGGGTTGCCGAATTCATCAGGACTCTGAACATTGAGCCCCTGGCCGGCCCTGAACGGTATCTCGCTGTTTTTGTTCCAGGCCGCGCCCATATCCCAGAATATCGCTCCCGATACCTGCTGAAGCGCTATCGGCAGAGGAAAATGAAGCTGGAAATAATCTATGAACGGATAACGGAATTCCAGGTTGAGTATGCCGAAATTGCTCCCCGAATCCTTGAAATAGCTATATCCGCGAAGAGGAACCACGATCTCGTTCACATAGATATCCTTGACATTGAAAATATCGGCCCGATCCCGCTTCGGCCCGATCCAGTTTGATGAGCCTCCCAGATGAAACTGCTTGGCGTCGGAACCGCCCGATGTCCCGCCTCCCATGCGCAGCGCGAAATTATATCGCCCCCAGAAATGCCAGTAATGGCGATAATCGAATTGGATCGCGGTATAAGATAAACCGTTATCCACCGCCTTCAAAGATTGCTCCAGACTTACCTTGTATCTCTGACCCGATACCGGACCGACTATTCCCCAGATCACCGCGTCGTTTACAAACTCCAGAGTCGGAGAAAAAAGATTGGTGGTCGCGTTCTTCTCGAAATTCGAATAATTTTCCCTCGATATGGTCAATTGCGTCAACGCCAGATCGAGACGTGAAAAACGGGAAAACGGATAGCTGGCGTGACCCTGGGCGCCGTAAACTCGATCGGAAAAGAAAAACCCCTTGTAATCATCGTAGTAAACATCCTTGAAATGAAATATCCCCGCGGCGTAATCGATCCTCCTCGGAGTGTAGCCATAGCTTATCTGAATGTTCGATTGATCGATACTGTTGACCAGATCGGTGATTACATAAAAATGATGATCCCCGAAAATATCTGAGATTGCCAGAAACGACTGGCCCCGCAATCCGTAAAAATTATCGTACGAAAGACCGCCCGTTATCAGCTCCGGAGCGAATTTCAATCTGTATTTATTCTGCTTATAACTGCCGTCGGGAGCCAGGTACTCCAACGTATCCTTGAGAGGAATCGAGGCCGATTCCAATGTGGAATCACGATGAGACTTGCCGCTCCTCTCATCCAGTATCTTCTCTCCGGCCCTGAAAACATATGTGCTCAAATCGACCGCCTTATCAGCCGTCGTATCCGACTCCGGCTCGCTTTCGGCTATAATGATCTCGGGCTCCGGCACAAATATGTTTTTGTCCTTGTTCCGAAGCTTCTGCATATACGGCGTCAGGCTCAACTCCCCGTTTTCACCGCTTACGTTCTTTAAATCCTTCAGAATATATATATCGAATCCGTACTTGTTGAATGCGGAAATCGCCAATTTGTCCCCTTCAGGCGCCCACGACGGAGTGAACGCGCCGGAGATGATATTGGTGATCGGAAAATCGGATTCTGTCTGCATGTCGTAAAGATAGATGTTGTCGATGCCGTTCCGGTTGGAGACAAATGCTATCCGCTTGCCGTCCGGGGAAAATGCCGGCTGGATATTTTTATATGGATTGTCTGTCAGCTGACGGATCTCCCCGGTCTCCATCAGAATTGTGTATATATTATAATTGCCCGGTTCGAATCCCGTACTGTCGATCGCCTGCGGGCCGCGGTCCGAAGAGAATGCCAGGTACCGGCCGTCCGGCGACCACGATGGATCGTTATCGTCGTACCGATCCTTCATAAGACGATCCAAATGCCCCGATTCCAGTTGATAAACATAAAGATCGGTAAAGCCGTTCTTCATCCCCTCGAACGCTATCTTTCCGCCGTCCGGCGACCATGACGGATTCCTCATTCCGGTAAGCTCCAACTCGATCCTCTTGCGCCGTTTCCCGCTGGAGGCGTCGACAATAAATAAAGCGTCATGACCGTGACTCTTGCTTATGAAAGCCACACGCTTGCCGTCAGGTGACCAGGCCAGCCCCGATAAATACGAATGCAGCGATTCCAAATCGCCCGACCGTTCAGCCTTGACCGGACGCGATATCACCGTGCCGTCCACAGTCGATATGACATATATCTCATTATAACGGTCCGAATATCCGTTCTGCGGATTCGACTTGTCGGAGAAAAACGCCAGCCTGTCACCCTTGGGAGACCATTCCGGCTTCTGATTGTAGATCGAACCGTCCTTGGTATGATCGGTCAGCGCCTTACCTAATTCCTCAGGCTCTTTCCTCTCGGCGATCTCCGGCCAGTACATCCTCTTTAACGCCTTCTGCCACTCGTCGGATAAATCCTCCAGGGAAACTCCCAGGGCCGATTTGGACGCACGCTCCATCGAGATCATCCCCTTGCCTCTGCTTAGAATTTCCAGGATCTTCTCCTGACCGTATTTCTCCACTATGAAATTCAACGCCGACTGACCGCCCTTATACGCTATGAAACCGTCCAAATACATCAGCGGGGGAAGATACCCCTCGATTGTGGCGTCACGCATGAACATATCGGCTTCCAGATCCCAGCCGTGCCGCGATGAATACTCCGCGTAACCCTCCGAAAACCAAAGCGGAGGACGAAACAGCGCTTCCTTCGAAAATACCGAACCCAAAGCCCCGCCGTAGAGCAGATCGAATATTACCGCGTGGGTCAGCTCATGATGAAGAACATGACGAAAATCCTCGTAGGAGCCGGTAAACGGTATCACAATGCGGTTCTGGAAAACCTCCGTAAAACCGCCTACTCCCTCCGGAATTATCTCGTTTATGACATTGGTCTGCTGAAATTCGTTGTGTGACGCGTAAACGATTACCGGCACCCGGTCTGAAAGGCTGTAATTCAATTCCGCATGAATCTCGGTAAAAGCCTTCTCCAAAGCCTCGGCCGCGAATACCGCCAGAGAATCCTCGTTTTCGTAAAAATACAGATCGAAATGCGACGTCTGAATGTAGTACCAGTCAAAATCACGGTACTGCACCTTGTTTTGACCGAAATAGGTCTCCTGCGCGCTTGTGCCGCCGGAATACAATAGAATAGATGATAGCAGTAACGCGTTCCTGAAGGTCATCGTTTTACCCCTAAGTCTGATATTTCGCCGATCTTACTAACCACCGCCCTCAAGCCATAGTTCCGATACTTATAATAGTGCTACACTTGAGAACGGATAATATTTCCGCCCAATGCGGATATTTTCTTTTCAATCGATTCATAACCCCGGTCTATATGATAAACACGAAGTATCTCCGATTGCCCGAACGCGGCCAATGTCATGATCACCAAACCGGCCCCAGCCCGAATATCCGAGGCCATTACCGACGCACCGTTGAGCCTCTCGACTCCGGTTATCAACGCCTCATCACCCATGACCTGTATATCCGCTCCCAGACGTTTGAACTCCATGACATGAGTGAATCTCTCGGTAAATACAGTCTCGCGGATATACGACGTTCCATTGCCTATGGAGGCGAAAGCCATGGCCGACGCCTGAAGATCGGTGGCAAAACCGGGAAATGGATAAGTAGTTATTCTGAACGCCCCCGGACGGCCGTTACGGCGCGCCGTTATACTATCCTTGCCGATCTTGAATTCCATCCCCGATTCTGCCAGCTTCGAGAGCAATATCTCGTTATCCGACGCCCTCGCGCCGGTCAGCTCGATCTCTCCGCCGCAGGCTCCTACAGCTAATATATAAGTGCCCGCTTCGAGACGGTCGGGTAAAATGGAATGTTCGGCGCCCTTTAAGCTCTTCACCCCGGTAATCTCGATTCGCGGAGTACCAGCCCCATCGATCCTCGCTCCCATCTTGATCAGATATTCCGCCAGGTCTATTACCTCCGGATCGCAGGCGGCGTTGATTAGCGTGGTTTTTCCGCTGGCCAGCACCGCGGCCGTCATGACATTTTCCGTCCCTGTATGAGTCGGCCGGTCAAAAAATACCTCCGCCCCGAGCAGATCCTTCGCCTCGGCGTTGATATACCCCTCGCTCTCGGTTACCGACGCCCCCAATTTCCGAAACCCCATAATATGCTGATCCACAGGTCTGGGGCCGAGAACACATCCGCCGGGCAGAGAAACACGGGCCTTCCTCAAACGGCTTAAAAGCGGCCCCATCACCAAAAACGACGCTCGCATTTTGCGTACTAACTCGTAAGGGGCTATATGGCTTGTCAGCTCCGAAGCGTCGATTATCATCGTTCCCGCTTCTCTGTCATACTCCACTGTCGCTCCCAGGCCCTCGATAACCCCCTTTATCGTCGATATATCCATCAGGTCAGGCACATTGGTCAAAACCGTCTTGCCCTTTTCGCCCAAAAGGGACGCCACTATAATCGGAAGAGCCGCGTTCTTGGAACCCGAAATACGCACGCTTCCCGATAGTTTCTTCCCGCCATTTACAATAAATTTATCCATCAGACCTTTCTTCCTCGAATTTGCCCATTTTCCGCGCCGCTAAATATATACGCGCCCAAATTCCTTTTGCTCCATCATTCATGATTATATTATAATGCGGGCTATGGAGCAAGGAGTTACATCCGGGAGAAAGGTATATTTCGTCTCCGACGCCCATCTCGGCATAAGGGAAAGTCCGTCGGAAAGAGAAACCAAACTCCTCGATCTTTTTCGCATGGTTCTCGCGGACGGTTCCCACCTCTATATCGTCGGCGATCTTTTCGATTTCTGGTTCGAATACAAATACGCCGTCCCGGCAGCCTACCTCAATGTCCTTGCCGCTCTTCTGAACCTGACCGGGGCCGGTATCAAGATCTTTTATATCCCCGGAAATCATGATTTCTGGATGCGCGATTATTTGAAACGGCAAGCTGGAGTTGAGCTTACGAACGATATCCACCAGACAGAGCACTTCCGTAAAAAAATCCTGATCACCCACGGTGACGGTATCAGGGTAAGCGACCGGGGGTATCGTTTTATTAAAAAGATTTTCCGAAACCGTTTCTGCGTCTGGCTCTATTCTCAGCTGCCGGTTAACCTGGCCTACCGCCTGGCTATGGGAACTTCCCATATCTCCCGCGAATACACTGATAACCGGGATCTCAAGGATTCCAGCGATTATAAAGAATTCGCCCGCCGATTCTTCGAAAAGGGGTATGACGCAGTAATCATGGGACACGTGCACAAACCGGAAATCGAACATACCGGCGGAGGCCTCTACGTTAATTGCGGTGATTTTTTCAATAGCTTTAGTTATGTTGTTCTCGATGAAACCGGATTTAAACTAAAATCGTTGAAATAATATGGATCGTCATTACAATCCGAACTTCTCGAAAAATCGTCTGTCTTCCATTAACGGGAGATATGATCATAGATGGGAAACGGGAGCTTAGATGGAACCGACTGTGGATTTGAAAACGGCTAAGGATCACGGCCTGAGCGAAGAAGAATATCAGCAGATTACCGAAATACTGGGACGAACCCCAACCTTCACCGAAATCGGCATTTATTCCGTAATGTGGTCCGAGCATTGCTCCTACAAAAATTCCATCGCCCAACTCAAAACCCTGCCGCGGGAAGGCCCCGCCCTTTTGGCCAAAGCGGGGGACGAAAACGCCGGGGCGATTGATATAGGCGACGGCCTGGCCGTGGTCTTCAAAATCGAATCGCATAATCACCCCTCGGCCGTGGAGCCGTACCAGGGAGCGGCTACCGGCGTGGGAGGCATCCTCCGGGATATCTTCACTATGGGAGCCAGGCCTGTGGCCGTACTCAACTCCCTCCGTTTCGGATCTTTGGAAAACCCCAGGGTACGTTATCTATTTGACGGCGTTATCAGGGGTATCGGCGATTACGGTAACTGCTTCGGAGTCCCCGATATCGGCGGAGAAATCTATTTTGAGGACGCTTACACCGGCAATCCCCTGGTCAACGCTATGGCCGTCGGAATTGCCAAACACTCCGAACTGGTATCCGCTGTCAGCAAAGGAACAGGAAATGTCGCCCTGATAGTCGGATCATCCACCGGCCGCGACGGCATCCACGGAGCCACATTCGCCTCCGAAGAGCTCTCCGAAAAATCGGAAGCCCGCAGGCCGTCGGTCCAGATCGGCGATCCCTTTACCGAAAAACTTCTCCTGGAAGCCAGCCTTGAAATCATCAGAAAAAAACTGCTGGTCGGAATCCAGGATATGGGTGCCGCCGGAATCACCTGTTCCTCCTCCGAAATGTCCGCTAAGGGCAAATCCGGTATGCGTATCGATATCGATAAGGTGCCGGTCAGGGAAGAGGCTATGACCCCCTACGAGATCATGCTCTCCGAATCCCAGGAGAGAATGCTGGTAGTCTGCGCCCCGGAGAATATCGCCGAGGTCAAAAAAATCTTCGAAAAATGGGGCCTCCATGCCGTGGAAATCGGTTCGGTTATCGACGGCGGACAATTGATTGTCAACTCCAACGGTGGCAAAGTAGCCGATATACCTGCCGATTCACTCGTTCTGGGCGGAGGCGCCCCGGTTTATATCAGACAGCAGAAACGGCCCGATTACCTCGATAAACATCAAAAATTCAATCTCATGTCCGTTCCAGCGGCAGGAGATATGAATGAAGCCCTCGAAAAACTACTGGCCTCGCCAAATATCGCCTCGAAAAAATGGGTCTACCAGCAGTACGATACCAGCGTCAGAACTTCAACAGCTGTAGGCCCCGGCTCGTCGGCCGGAATAATCAGGATCAGAAAAACAGATAAGGCTCTCGCTGTTTCCACCGATTGCAACGGACGATACTGCTATCTCGATCCCCGCCAGGGTGCCAAAATCGCCGTCGCCGAATCGGCCCTTAATGTCGCCGTATCCGGAGGACGACCTGTGGGAGTGACCAACTGCCTCAATTTCGGCAATCCCCACGATCCCGAAATCTATTATCAGTTCGCCGAATCCGTAGCCGGTATGGGCGAAGCCTGCGCCGCCTTTGAAACCCCGGTTACCGGCGGTAACGTCAGCTTCTATAACGAAGATCCAGAACGAGCCGTTTACCCTACCCCGGTCATCGGTATGGTCGGAGTTATCGAGAATACATCGCATATCACCACCATTTCTTTCAAAGAGGCCGGGCATCATATCTATCTGATCGGACAGACCAAAGACGAACTGGGAGGCTCCGAATACCTAAAGACCATCCACAATAAGGTCACCGGAAAATTGCCTCTGATAAACCTGGAAAACCACAAAAAAACCATCGATCTGATACTGGAGCTGATTCGCTCGAAAATCGTTCTCTCCGCCCAGGATATTTCCGACGGAGGTCTGGCCGTGGCTCTGGCCGAATGCTGTTTCCCCAACGGCATCGGGGCCCAGCTAACTCTCGATGTCGGTATCAGGCCCGATAGCCTCCTCTTCGGCGAAACCCAATCGAGAGTGATATTCACCGCCGCCCCCGCAGGTGCGATAACTATTGAGAATATCGCCGCGAAATACGATCTGCCCGTACAAAAAATCGGAACCACCGGCGGACCTGATCTGAAAATCAACGAATTGATCGATATGCCTGTCGCCAAATTGCGCCGGGGCTACGAAGGCGCTATACCCGCCTATATGGAAAGCGTCATCAAGACCTGAGAATGATCGAACTGCCATTCCAGGTGCTTTCAGCATTAGTTTTGTTATACCCCTTAAAGTAGAAGGACGGGGCCTCGCCTTCCCAATGCCGAGCGGGTATTCTATCCGCAGGCTGTGGACGCGTGTAATTACGGATCAGCTGGTCCGGCGCCCACATTCGAAATTTTGAATGTGGGCAAATTCCGAATATGCAGAATATGATTGAAATGGAGTTTAGCTGAATACATTAAATTGAGAAGAATCAACCCGATCCCTTCAATTGACCGGCATAAACCTTCCTGACCCCTCGAAAAAACTCGAACGCTAAATCGCTGGCGTAATCCGGGTATGTCCAGGCATGAGTCGTGAAATTATCATTGGCGTAGCTTAATGTCACCTCCGCCCAGATATTGTCTCTCAAATAAATCCTGTGAGAGAAATTCTTGGTCGAGGCCAAAACCAGCTTCGATTCCTCCAAATACCCCGGATCGAGATTGACCGTCCGGCGGCTGTCCTTCGAATATTCGAATTCGATGGCTATTGAAGAATGCTTAATATCCGCCAGGCTGTCCGGCATAACCAAACGCTCGAACGAGTAAAAGAGTTTCTTCAGACCGCTTCCCATCTCATCAGTATAATATTCTGTAAATTCGAAATCGAATATCGGCGATTTCCCGTCTATACGCCCTAAAACGCCCTCCAGATCGCTGTCGACCCTCCGCATATCGGCCGATCCGGAGAATAATACCCCGCAAATCAGTTTGACAGGCTTAACCCTCGGTTTTTGATCGGGCATCGGCGCAGGCCTTTACACATAAACCGCAGATATACAGATTATAGTTTTTTTCCCTGGAGAACTGTTTTACCTGCTCATAGCACTTATCGAAATCGAATCCCTTTTCGCTGATAGCCTCGGCCGGGCAGGCGATCATGCACTGCATGCATTGGCCGCAGTCGTCCGCTGTCGGCGAATCCACCGTCAATGGCATATCGGTCAGAACTGTCGCTAGTCTGATCCCCGCCCCATATTCAGGATGAACCAGCAGGTTGTTTTTCCCCATGAACCCCAGACCCGCTTCCCTGGCCGCGTGACGATGCGAGATATGCGCGCTTTGCTTCTTCCAGTCTGTCACAAATGACGCCGCTATCGGCATCGAATCGAATCCGTTGCGTTGAATCAATCCCGCCATCATGGTCGTAATATTATCCAGATGGTCATTGACCTGCCGGTAATGCGTTTTGTAGATCTGGTTGGGACGGTTTATCAGCGTATGCAATACCGTACGCTGCAGTCGAATCCCGATACTGATGGCGAACGGCAGTCTCGAAGCTTCCTCCTGAATCTCAAGGTCTATATATTCTTTCAGCTTATCCGTATAAGCGACCCCGAACAGGTCCGCTCCCCATCGTGACGAAAAATCTTTGAGCAACCGGTAGTTTTCCTGATCCATGGTCCGAATGTACAAGTTTGATACCGCCGTGTCAACCTCCGGGCTTTATAAATCGTTGACACTAAACAGGCTTTGATGTAATTTGAAACCATTGTGAATGCTATGGGAGGATTAATGGATCTAAAGAATATAAAAGCCCCGCGCGGAAATAAAATCTCATGCAAAGGCTGGCAGCAGGAGGCCGCCATGCGTATGCTCTTGAATAATCTCGACCCCGAGGTAGCCGAGAAACCCGAGGAACTTGTCGTTTACGGAGGTATCGGCAAAGCCGCCCGAAATCCCGAATGTCTCGAGGTTATCATAAAATCTCTGAAATCCCTCGACAACGACGAGACCCTACTGGTGCAGTCGGGCAAACCGGTCGGTATTTTCAGGACTCATCCATATTCCCCCAGAGTCCTCATCGCCAATTCCAACCTGGTCCCCAACTGGGCCAACTGGGAGAAATTCAGGGAACTCGATAAACTCGGCCTGATTATGTATGGCCAGATGACTGCCGGATCATGGATCTATATCGGCACGCAGGGAATTCTACAAGGGACCTACGAGACTTTCATGGCCGCCGGCCAAAAGCACTATGGCTCCGATCTCTCCGGCAGGTTTATCCTCACCGGTGGCATGGGAGGCATGGGCGGCGCACAGCCGTTGGCCGCCGCTATGGCCGGAGGCGCGATACTGGTAATCGAAATCGACGAAAGCAGAATAGACCGCCGACTGGAGAAAAAATACTGCGATAAGAAAACTCACTCCCTCGACCAGGCCTTGAAATGGATCGACGACGCGGTCAAAACCAAAAAACCGCTCTCTGTCGGATTGGTCGGCAACTGCGCCGATCTCATCCCGGAGATCGCCAAACGGGGGATAGTGCCGGATCTGGTCACCGATCAAACATCGGCCCATGACGAGCTCAACGGCTACGTGCCTCACGGCATCTCCTATAAAGAAGCCCTGGCCTTGAGAAAGTCCGATCCCGATAAGTATATCAAAATGTCCTATGATTCCATGGCCGCTCATACCAGGGCTATCCTCGATCTTCAGAGAAAAGGCTCGATCTGTTTCGATTACGGAAATAATCTGAGGGGCCAGGCTCAAAAAGCGGGAGTCAAAAACGCTTTCGATTATCCCGGTTTCGTGCCGGCTTATATCCGTCCTCTGTTTTGCGAGGGCAAAGGGCCGTTCAGATGGGCGGCTCTTTCAGGCGATCCGAACGATATCGCTGTCACCGACGAGGCCGCGCTGCGACTTTTCCCCGACGATAAACCATTGGCCAACTGGATCAGGATGGCTTCGGAAAAGGTTGAGTTCCAGGGCCTGCCTGCCAGAATCTGCTGGCTCGGCTATGGCGACAGACACAGGCTCGGACTGGAGTTCAACAGGCTGGTGCGCGATGGAAAAATCTCGGCTCCCATTGTCATCGGACGAGACCATCTCGATACCGGCTCGGTCGCCTCGCCCAACCGCGAGACCGAGGCGATGAAAGACGGTTCCGACGCTATCGCCGATTGGCCGCTGCTAAATGCCATGCTCAATACCGCCTCGGGGGCATCATGGGTCTCCATACATCACGGCGGCGGTGTCGGAATGGGGCTGGCTATCCACGCCGGGCAGGTCACTGTCGCCGACGGCACACCGGAGATGGATATCCGTATCCAGCGGGTGCTGACCAACGATCCCGGTATCGGGGTGGCCCGTCATGCCGACGCCGGCTACGACGAAGCCATCGAAGTTGCCGATAGTAAAGGTGTGAAGATACCGATGAGGAAACGATGAACCACTACCTGATAATGTACGTCCCGCCAAGGACCGACTTCGCCAATAACGCCACGCCCGAGGAATCGGGGGTAATCGAACGCCATTTCGAGTATCTCAAGCTGAAGCTGGCGGAGGGAACGCTGATCCTGGCCGGCCGCACCGACGATGCCCGTTTCGGTATAGCGGTGATTCAGGCGAAAAACGAGGATGCGGCCAGGGAGACCATGGATAACGACCCGGCGGTGAAAGAGGGAGTATTCTCAAGCGAGCTTCTGCCGTTCCGGCTGGCGCTGGGCGGGGAGTGAGGAAAGGACTCGATAACGACAGTTGCTTTAAAAGAGACCGAAATATCTTTGAAGCGAAAATTGGGATATCAACAAAATGATAAAAATGAATAAGACAGAACATCTTATTGTAGCAGGTGATTCGAGGGATATGTCCGAAATTCCCGATGAAACCGTCAATCTCATAATTACTTCTCCGCCATATTGGCAACTAAAGGATTATGGCCATAAAGATCAAATCGGGTTTGATGATTCTTATGAAAATTATATTAATAATCTAAATCTGGTATGGATGGAATGCAATAGAGCGCTGTCACCTGGTTGCAGATTGTGCATAAACATTGGCGACCAGTTCGCAAGATCAGTCTATTATGGCAGATATAAGGTTATTCCCATCAGAACCGAAATAATCAAATTTTGCGAAACCATAGGTTTGGATTATATGGGTGCGATAATTTGGCAGAAAGTTACTACAACCAATACTTCGGGAGGTGCCTCCATTATGGGGTCATTCCCTTATCCAAGAAATGGCATCTTAAAAATAGACTATGAGTTTATATTGATATTCAAAAAACTCGGAAATGCGCCAAAACCATCCAAAGAACAAAAACTAAAATCAAAAATGAGCATTGAAGAATGGAATCAATATTTTGCGGGTCATTGGTATTTTAATGGCGTAAAACAGGAAAAGCATCTTGCGATGTTTCCGGAGGAATTGCCCGCGAG
The DNA here is from genome assembly GCA_024641335.1 of Candidatus Zixiibacteriota bacterium. Taxonomy (GTDB): domain Bacteria; phylum Zixibacteria; class MSB-5A5; order UBA10806; family UBA10806; genus JAHEDG01. The sequence goes on along the minus strand of JAHEDG010000007.1, from coordinate 33,314 downwards.
ACTAATCAAAATGTTTAGTTTTACCGGAGATACTATCCTCGATCCATTTTTGGGGAGCGGTACTACTTCTCTATCGGCAATGAATCTCCAAAGAAATTCAATAGGATATGAGATCAACGATGAATTTATGTCAGTAATAAAATCAAAACTCGGATTGGATAAGCCACAGCTTTTTAACGACCCTCAAATCGTCAGGTTTATGATACAGAAATTGCCCAAGTCGATATTTCCGGAAAAATTGAGTAAGTTGCCATATATATTCAAGGATAATGTTCAGATAAATAAGAAAATCGATCCTAGAAAACTCCAGTTTCGTTCTAAGATTCAAAAGAATGACTCGGCGCAAGACGATTATTATAAAATCAGAAGCGTTGTGGATGCAAATCTATTGGAATTGAATTCAGGCGCGGTAATTAAGCTGATAGGTATCGAGCCATTAAAGGAGAAGAGATTAAAAACGATAGAATACCTCAAAAAACTCGTATTGAATAAGCCGGTTTATTTAAAATATGACGAAATTAAATATTTTGATGACGAAATCCTGCTCGCTTATGTCTATTTAAAAAACAAAACTTTTGTAAATGCGAAATTAATCAAGGCAGGTATGGCTAATCCGGCGAATAAATATAATTATAAATATATAGACAAATTTAACAAATACGGTGTTGACGCTCAAAAGGAATAGATGAAAAAGATAAAAATTAAAAATACTGAAATAGCTGAACTTCTTGATATAGAAGAACCGATATTCCCCAAATATGTAACGCAGATAATCAATCTTGCCAATCAAAACGCGCAAGGCACCCGCCCTAAAGTTGTCGGCCAGATGTCCGAATTAATCTTTGAGTCCAAGTCTCGGAACGTACATGAATGGGAAGAATGGTACGCGAAGAATTATCCTGATTCTATAGATAAAGCTGCTGATAAAATATGGACTATGGTCTTGCAATTGAAAAATGCGATAGAAAAAATTAATGAGGAAATGGTTAGAGAATGGGCCAAAAACCTAATTGTGGCCAAGACTTTTATAGGCATGTGTTTTCAAAAAGCGGTATTGATGAAAATCGCAGAACATAAAAAAACCGATTATCGTCTTTCTTCAAAGGAAGAGGAATCTCAAGGAATTGACGGGTGGATCGGCGAGGTGCCTGTGTCAATAAAAGCAGATACTTATAAAATAAAAATGGGCACCCCCGAAAGCATTAGCTGCAAAATGATCTATATATTCCAAAAAGAAGGACGGGATTCTCGTCGAGTTTGAGGATTTTGAGGACGCATCATAATAAAGCAGGTAAACCCCATGCAAAAACTAACAGCCTCCTTAATTATCAAAAACGCCTCCCAGCTGGTCACCATGCACGATCCCAAAAAGATCGGACCTAAAACCGGACGGGAGATGAATGACCTCAATATCTTCAAAAACGGGGCGGTAGCCGTCAACGGCGGACGGATCGTGGCGGTTGGTGAAACAAAAGATGTCATGAAAAAGGTTGAGCTTGCAAAGAGAGTCCGGTTAGTCGATGCCGGCGGGAAAGTCGTTACTCCCGGCCTGATAGATCCGCACACTCACCCGGTATTCGCCGGGCAGAGATCGGCGGAGTTCGAAATGCGAATCGCCGGCAAATCTTATATGGAAATAGCCAAAGCGGGCGGCGGAATAAACTCGACAGTGGAGTCTGTTAGGAAAGCTAACCGAAAGACTCTCAAGGAGAACGGACGGAAGATTCTCGATCGGATGCTTTCCTTCGGAACAACCACTGTGGAAGCCAAATCCGGCTACGGATTGACAACTAAAGACGAGATCAAACAGCTCCAGGCGATAAAAGAGCTGAACGAGGAGCACAAAATCGATCTGGTCCCGACTTTTCTGGGAGCCCACGAGATACCTCCGGAGTATAAAAAGAACCCGGACGAATATGTCTCCCTGATCTGCGCGGAGATGATTCCGAAGGTGGTAGCCAAAAATCTGGCGGTTTTCTGTGATGTTTTTTGCGAGAAAGGGGTTTTTACTCCCAGGCAGACCAGGATAATTCTACAGACCGCCCAGGCATTCGGACTGAAATTGAAACTCCATGCCGATGAGTTCCACAATACCGGAGGGGCGGAATTAGCCGCGGAATTCGGAGCGGTTTCCGCTGACCATCTGATAAGCGTCGGCGACGAAGGGATTCACCTCATGCACAAAGAAGGAGTCATCCCGGTGCTGCTGCCCGGAACGACTTTCTTCCTGGGATTGAATATGGACGCTCCCGCCAGGAAGATGATTGAAAAAGGACTCCCGGTTGCCCTGGCCACCGACTTAAACCCGGGATCGTCCATGACCGAATCGATGCAGATGATCATGACCCTGGCCTGTTTGAAATATAAAATGACACCCGCGGAGGTCCTGACTGCCTCCACAATTAACGCCGCCTTCGCTGTTAGCGGAGGCGATAAAATAGGTTCGCTGGCTCCCGGCAAACAGGCCGACCTGGTTATCTGGGATGCTGAGGATTACCGCGAAATTCCGTATCATTTCGGCGGCAATCTGGTCGAAAGTGTCTACAAGAAAGGGCAGAAGGTTCGGTGAAATATATATCCGGCGCTATTCCCCTGATGCTCTTAACTCTTGCGGTTTTCTCCTGCGGCGTGTATACTTTCAAGCCATCCGCGGTGGGCAGCGTCAAATCCGTGGGAATACCCCTTTTCGAGAATGAAACCGACGAAAGCGGTATTAGAGAAAAGCTGACCGATAAATTGAGACAATCGTTCGCCCGGGATAATACCTTGAAAGTGGTTCCGGAAAGCCGGTCGGATTCCGTTATCAGGGGGACCGTTGTTTCGTATAAGCGCGAAGCATACACATTCACGCAATCGGAGGAAGTCAGCGAATACATTGTCCGTATCGGGATAAAAGCCGAGTTCACCGAACGCAAAAGCGGCAAGGTGATCTGGGAGGAAGCCGAAATATCCAACTGGGGTACCTACGTTTCGGCCGGCGAAAATGAAGAGGACGGTCAGGACAGAGCTATTGATAAAATCGTCGAAGATATTCTAAATAAAACGGTCAAAGGCTGGTAGACGAGGTTGATAATGATAAAAAAACAAATTTTACAATTGATAGTTGTATCGCTAATCACGGCGGCTGTCATCTGCCCGGATCTGTCGGCGGCCAACCCGAAAGCCGGTACGACCGCCTATAGCTTCCTGAAAGTCGGCACGGGAGCCAAATCCCAGGCCCTGGGCGGAGCCTTTGTCGGCCTGGCCGATGATGAAACCGCACTGTATTATAATCCCGCTGGGTTGACCGCCAAAGGCGAAAGCTACGAGCTCTACGACGATCTTCTCGATAAGCCCGAAGACCTCGCGGCTCAGAACCGTTTTACCGCCTCATATCTGAACTACCTTCTGGATTTTCAATACGGTTTCATCGGCTATATCAGGAACCTCGATGACCGCTCGGCCGCCGGAATATCGGCCGCCTACCAAAACTACGGATCGTTCGATCGTCTCAACTCCAGCGGAGATCTGATCGGTACCTTCGGAGCGTCCGATATGGCCTTGTCGCTTTCCTATTCCCGGCGGGTTATGCCGAGATTGTCATTGGGGGCCTCGGGAAAATTGATTTATCAGAGGATCGACGAATATTCCTCCGACGGCCTGGCTGCAGACTTGGGATTGATGTACCTTCTGCAGGAGGACGGTTCGACCAGAATCGGGCTGGCCCTGACCAATTTCGGAGTCCAGCTTTCCGGGCTGACAGAATCCCACAAAGACCCGCTGCCGACAAAAATAGCCCTGGGGATGTCTCACGCGCTGCGGGGATTGCCGCTGGTCTTCGCCAGCGAGGCAGGCAAACCTATAGATAACGATTACTACCTGGCCATGGGTCTCGAGGTCATCACTCTAAAACCGTTCTTCCTGCGCGTCGGCTGGACCACCGCCGGAAGAGACTATAAGATCGGTAACGATAACGATACCATCGCCGGTTTCGCCGGCGGATTCGGATACAGCTATAAAAAATATACCATGGATTATTCCTACTCCTCATTCGCCGATCTCGGATCGGTACACCGTATTACCCTTAGCGGCGGATTCTAACAGGATATGCTGCCATGATCATTCGCCCGGCTGCAAGGTTGATTCTGATATCCGCGTTCGCGGCTTTTCTTCTGCCCGCCTACGCTCAGGATAATAACCCGAATATTGGTTCCTTTAGCTCCATCGATGGTACCGCAAGAGTGCGGCGTCAGGGTTCCGAGGGATGGCTGACCGCCGATATGACCACCTCTGTGGCGATCGAAGAATCAATAAAGACCCTTGAAGAATCACGAGCCGAAATCAAAACTCGATTCGGTCTTTTCCGACTCGGCCCGCTAACCGAAATAAAATTCGCCCGGGCAGATATGAACGGATCGGTTGATCTGAATATCGTCTCCGGTCATATTTGGAGCGTCGATAACGGCCCCGCCGCCGGATCGGAAATTGCTATTAGCTCCCCGGTTTTATTGTGCCGTCCCGTTGGCGCCGTATGCGGCTTTTCGGTAGGCGTCGACGGTACCACCGAACTGAAAGTCTACCGTGGGCGGATAGAGGTAGAAGGTCATCCTGAAAAAATGATACCGGAAGATTCGCTCGAAACCGCCGCCGCCCCGCCGGAGAACTGGACCATGACACTTCAAGCCGATCAAAAGCTGATCGTGACATCGCGGGGGAATATCGCCTTCAACGGAGCTTTTCATCCCGACGATCCGGACGAATCTTCTCCCTGGATACAATGGAATCTCAACCGGGGCCAGGACTCTCCGGCCAACAAATAGCCAAAGACTCTCTTCTCCGCTATACCCGCTATAGTAAATTTTATGTCTGGCTATAATAACTAAAAGGACCCTTACCCGAGCCTTTCCACTTTTACCTTTTTCACCCTGTGACCGTCTTTTTCCAACACGGTGATTTTCAATCCGGCCGTTTCGATCACCTGATTCAGCGATGGAATATGACCGGCCTTCTCGATTAGCATTCCGGTAATCGACTCGAACTCCCCTTTGGGAGGCTCCACGCCGAATTTTTCGCATACTAACTCGGCATCGACCGCCCCATCCACTATCGCCGAACCGTCGGAATTCATAACTATATCTTCTTCCTCGGTATCATATTCATCCTGTATCTCGCCGACTATCTCCTCGACTATATCCTCCAGCGTAATCAGTCCGGCGGTTCCGCCAAAATCATCCAGCACGATGGCAATATGAGTCTTCTCTTTTTGCATATCCTGCAGAATTTCCGAGATCTTCTTGGAGTCAGGTACGAAAAACGCCGGCCGCATGATATCCCCGGTAATTATCAGGCCGTCCGAAAGGAATAAGTTCAGAAGATCCCGGACATTTAGTATGCCCTTTATATTATCCAGATTATCCTGGTAGACTGGCAGACGGGAATACCCTTCGGTGGTGGCAATCCTCAATATCTTTTCGGGCGAATCGCCGATCTCCACCGCGGCCATTTCGGTTCTCGGTGTCATGGCGTTCCTGGCTACCGTATCGGAAAACTCGAACACCGAGTGAATCAGCTCATGCTCTTCCGGCTCGAATACCCCGTGATGCAATCCCTCGGCCAGAATGATCTTGACCTCCTCCTCGGAGATGGTCGAATCTTTTTTCATATCGGACGAAATCCCCGCGATTCTAAGACACATGTTAGTCGACCACGAGAGAAAACTAATAAATATGCCGATGACCCTAAGCGACCACCAGGTGGCCGGTCCTACCCATAACGCTATTCTTTCCGAGTGCCGGATAGCCATTGCCTTCGGGACCAGCTCCGCCAGCACGAGAAATATATAAGAAATAACCGCTATCACGATAATTATAGAAATAGATTCGGCCGCATGATTTATCGCGGCTATCGGAATCGATTGAACCAGCGGTTTGATTACCAGAATGGCGGTCGCGCCTCCCATCGCGCTGGCCGCCGATGCCGTAACCGTCATCCCCACCTGAACTATAGCGAAAAAGCTATCCGGATTATTCTTGAGTTTCAGGACGAAATCCGCCCTGGAGTCGCCGGAATTAAGCAGCTTTTTCATACGGCTCTTTCTAACCGCGACTATGGCGATTTCCGACGCCGAGAAAAAACCGGATATGAATACCAGTATCAGAATAATTACAATTTCCAACCAGAATTTCAGGCTCATAGAATGACCCGGTCTAATATCCTTCCAGGGCGAATTGTCTTAGACGTTTGACCCGCTCCTCTACAGGAGGATGAGTGGAGAATAATGCCGCCAGGTTCTTTTTGCCCAACGGGCTGACTATGAAAAGATGAGCGGTCGCCGGATTGGATTTCAGCGGGATCCGCCGATTTTTCTCGGAGAGTTTCTCTAAGGCCGAAGCCAAAGCCAGGGATTTATGCGAAATCTCCGCCGCCGATTTATCGGCCAGGTATTCCCGCTGACGGGATATGGCCATCTGCACCAGAGCCGCCGCTAAAGGAGCCAATATGCCCACTATCAGGAATACGAATATGTTGCCCCGCGAATCATCGTCGTCGCTCCCGACAAACGGCATCCACCTGGCCATAAACGCCACATAAGATATCGCCCCCGCTATGGTGGCCGCGGCCGTGCCGATCAGAGTGTCCCGGTTCTTCACATGTCCCAGCTCATGAGCCATTACCCCGGTCAATTCATCGTCGTTCAAAAGCTCCAGTATCCCATCGGTGGCCGCCACGGCGGCATGCCGGGGATCCCGTCCGGTGGCGAACGCGTTGGGGGTTGGTGATGGCACTATATAAACTTTGGGCATCGGCAGACCGGCCATCTGCGATGATAAACGTACTATCTTGAAAAGCCTCGGATTATCGTTTTCGCTTATCTGCCTGGCCCGATATATGCCCAGCACTATCTTATCCGAAAACCAGTAAGACACGAAGTTCATAACCAGCGCTATTGCAAACGCGAATGTCACGCCGGAACGGCCTCCCAGAAGATAACCGATAATAATTAAGATCATGGTCAGAACTACGAATAACGCGCCGGTCTTAAAACCGTTCATACATGCCTCCTGATAAAACCAACATACTATCGGACTTCCCCAAAGGTCAAGTCAAACCGTCCGATACCGATCTCCTGGTATCGACGTCGCCTTGTAATCAGCAAACGGTTATACTCGAAAATCGCCGCCGAGGTTCGTTCGGCTATCGAATACGATGTTCCCAGGTCGTTTTCAGGGAACGTAAAAGAGGGAGATTCCTGTACCGGGCTAGAATAATCCCTGATTCCAGGACTATCCAGATCACGTAAACCGCGGTATATAACTCCAGTATTTTGGCGTGAAAGTAATTCCACAGTATCGAATGATATACCGGTTCGGCGAACGGCAGAACGATTCTGCTGATATCGTATTGAAAGTAGATCTGGCTCGACCAGAGCAGAAACAAACCTCCCGCTTCGTACCAGCGGAACTTCATCTTGGAGAGAATTACGAAACCCAGTATGCCCTGCATGGCGGTGAGCATTATTTCGGCCCGATGTATCCAGTCGAACGGTATCCCCTGGATCTTACCCAGCGCGATACAAAAAACTATCGGGATAATGGCGATAAGCAAAGTCAGCTCGGCGATACCGGAAGAAACCATGTTCATCAGGGCCATGGGGGCTTTGACCACGCTCCGGGCCCAGTAGAATGCCGAGATCTTTTCCGGAAATTCCGAGAGGAACGGAGCTAACCACTGGATCAGCATAAACGCCGGCACTCCCAGAACAAATGATAATCCCATGGCCGATTCCAAAAACGGATCGGCCACCAGAATTATGCCTCCGCCGCCGATGATAAAGCAGGCCCAGATCAGAAAATTTCTCCAGGCCTTTTTACGGGTCAGAATATAGCGGGGCACGATTTCCAATTCATTTATTTCGGCCTCGTCTTTGGGCGGAAGTCTCAACAGCACCGCGATATAGACCGCGTAGAGCATGAAAAGGAAAAGACTGTCCAGAAGATTGAGCGATCCTTTCAGCACGATAATCAAGGCGTACAGCGAACCGGCCAATAAACCTAGCAATTCTACGGCATGTTCGTGATCCAGATTGATGCTGGCCACCATGAATTTCTTTGATTTTTTCAAATTGAAAATTACCGTGGTGATGAATATCAGCGGCCAGCCCAATCCGACCAGAAGCCTGAGCGCGCCGGTGAAATTGGCGGTCATCAAACCTATATTGGTCATACTGGGGAATTTGCCCGCGTTCCAGGCTATGATTCCTTCCACGGCAAACTCCGGGAGTGTTTGGATTAGAGCCAGGATGGTCAGCGCGAAAGCCTGGGATACCAGAAACTGCGCTGATTCGGCTCCCCAGGCGATAACCAGGGCCGAAAGCACCATCGATGGAAATGTCCAGACCGCCTGCCAGGCGGACGCCACAGCGGTGGCGGCGGTCATGTCCTCTAAATTTTTTATCATCCGGGGTTATCCGCGAATTATTTTGGAGACAATATCCGAGCGGGAGACCATGCCCAGCAGTTTGCCGTCATGAACCACCATTACCCTGTCGACATCCTTGAAGAGCATCAGGGCTGCCGCCTCGACTACCTGGGATTCCCTGGAAACAATGGCGGGTTCCTTATCCATGACATCCTTGACCCGCACTTTGTCTTCCTGCCGCAGAAGATCTTCGAACGGTTCCAGTTCGGGCAGGTTAGCCATGTTGGCGATAAAACTTTCGTAGTCGGGCAGGGCGAATTTCAAAAGCTCTTTTTCCGATATCTCGCCGACTACCCGGCCGTTCTTGTCAACCACCGGCAAACCGTCGATTTTATGCTTGAACATGAGATTAGCTACTTTCTTCAGAGTATCGTCGGGCGAGACTATAGGTGTTTTCTCCGACATGATATCGGCCACAGTCAAAGCTTTTTCCACCCTGATACTGGTACGCTCTATCATTGCCAGCAGTTCTTCGGTGGAACTCACGCCGGCAATTTCGTCAAGAATACCGGGGCGGCGAGCGAAATTGGCCAGGCCGGAAAGAGTCTGCAGGTATAGCCTGGAGATATTGCGCGGTGTCAAAAGAAGGCAAATGACCTTTAGCGGAATCCCGTCGGGAGCCTCCGATTTGATCCCTGCCTTGCAGACACCGAAGACTATATAAAGATCGCTGACCGCGTCCGTTCTGGCGTGGGGAAACGCGAACCCGCGGCCGAAGGAGGTCGATCCGATTTCCTCCCTGTCCATGACCGCCTTGAGAATAACGTTTTTATCTTTCTCCTGATATTTCCCGCAGAAAAGGGATGTCAAAAGCTCGACAGCTTCGTATTTCGTGCCGGCCTCGAGGTTCAAATCGATCAGATCAGGATCGAAAAATCTCGCCAGGTTCATATTCTCGCTCCGGAAGAGAAAATAGTTTTCATGTTTTCATCTCCGTTACCGATTCGGCGGTTCCCCCGAAATCCGTGCCGTCAACCGTCCGCATGCTTTTCGGCGCGGCCACGCTGCCGGAAACGAAAAACGAAACACCCTCTTCCACCGTCATATCGAGTATGGAGGCCTGTCCCGATGGGACCAGAATGATCACTCCTGAAAAGGGAGTCGGGGTCGACGGTATGAAAATGCTCCAGAATTCGCTCTCTTCATCGGGCATCTTTATTTTTATCCGATTGGCCAGAAAACCCAGCGCATACAAGCCTTTGCGGGGATACTCCACCATGACCACGTTTTCGAATGTTTTATTTTCCGGCAAGGTGAATCCTTCTATCAGTTTTTTCGACGCCGAATATAGTATGTTAAAAAGCGGGATTCTCAAAATTATATTTTCCCATAATTTCAGGATTTTCTGTCCGAAGATATTGGTTGTAAATATGCCCGCCAATATTATCAGCATCAATGTTACAGCCAGGCCCATAAAGGGAAAGCCCAACTCCTGCCCTATGATTTTCAAAAGATACGGCTTGCTGAAATTATCTATGGCCTCGATAATAAATTTCAATACGGCTATGGCCACGAAAAGCGGGACGATGACTAAAATACCGGATATGAACCGGGTTTTTACTGTCTTCTTTAGTTCGCTTTTAAAGCTCATCGGCTCCTAATATTCGGTCAGATCTTATCCCTGTCAAGTTAAATTGGAGTAACGGCGTTGCGCCCCGGCCGTCATCTCTTTATTGTTTTCGGCCGGAATCCGTTGATAATAACTTAAATTATGGTCAATTATCGACCGGAACCGCGGTCCGGCTCACATCCGAGGGAAAAAGACTTTGGCCGCGTCCAACGCCCAGCCGTAGAATGACGATTGCAGGATAAGGATCAAGAGTACCATAAGACCCGAAACCGATATCCCGATTCCGATGGCCGGGCCGAAATAGATTTTCGATTCGTCGTCATTGGAGTGGAACATCATCTTGCGGACGACATTCATATAGTAAAATAAGGATACTACCGAGGTCAGAACAGCCACCACCACCAGCCAGTACATCCCGGCCTTGACGGCGGCGGCGAATAACCAGTATTTTCCGAGGAATCCGGCCGTCGGAGGCAATCCCACCAGGGAGAGCAGGAAGATAGTCATCATGATTGCCGCCAAAGGATTTCTTCGGATCAGGCCGGCGTAGTCGTCGATTTCGTCCGACCCGGTGGTGTTGGAGAACCCGATAGCCACCATAAAGGCTCCGATATTGGCGAAAAGATAAGCTAAAAGGAAAATCATCATCCCGATAATCGAGTAGCCGTTGGCCGCGGCCAACGCCACCAACACGTAGCCGACCTGGGCGATAGAAGAATAAGCCAGCATCCTTTTGATATTGGTTTGATACAGGGCTACGAAATTGCCGATGACCATGGCCAGCACCGCCACTATCTCGAGGATCAGTACCCAGTCGGTTTTGGCAATGATCAGAGGGCTGAAGAAGATCCTGACGAAAGCCACCAGCCCGGCCGCTTTGGAGGCTACAGAAAGGAATGCGGTGATTGGCGTCGGAGCTCCCTCATAGACATCGGGAGCCCACATATGAAACGGCGCGGCGGCTAATTTGAAACCGAACCCGGCTATGAACATGATCAGCGCCATGCCCAGTCCGAGATTCAGCTTATAAGCGGAAAGATTCCAGACCCGGATATCCGCCAAAACAGTGGTTCCGGAAAGGCCGTAAAGCAGGCTGATGGCAAACAGCAGAATGGCCGATGAAGCTCCGCCGATGATCAGGTATTTCAGGCCGGCCTCTGACGATTTCAGATCTTTTTTCAGGTAGGCGGCCAGGACATAAAGAGGAATAGTCGCCAACTCCAGCGAGACATACATGGTTAAGAGCTCTGCGGCGCCTGAGAGAAACATCATGCCGGCGGTGGAGAGAAGAATCAGGCCGTAGAATTCCCCTTTATGAGCTAATTTCATTTCCGCGAAATCAATGGCGGCCAGAATAGTCATCATGGCGGCCAGGATGAATATTATATTGAAGAGCCGGCCGTAACTATCGGAAAGATAAGTTCCGAAAAAACAGGCGCCGTCGGAGACGAGCATGGTCAGAACAGCGGTCAGCGCCAGTCCCAGGATGCTGAAATAGCCGAGACCGATCCGGCTTCGGCGTTTTAAGAAAAAATCCGATGTCAGGACCAGAAGGGCCCAGACGGTCAGGAAAATCTGCGGTATTATTAATTGAATATTCATCATCCGACTATCAGCTTTACAAGGTTATCGACCGTATCTTTCAAGAATATATTCAGAGCCAGAGGATAAACCCCCACTACAATGGTCAGGATCGCCAGGGGTATGATGGTAAACAGCTCCCGGCCGTTTATCTCTGTCAAGCCTTCCCATTTGGTATTAAACTGCCCCAAGAACATTTTCTGAACCATTCTCAATATATAGGCGGCGGTCAGCACCACACCGAGCACGGCTACTACGACAATCCATTTATCGATATAGATCGATTTGTAGGAGCCGACGAAAATCATGAATTCTGATACGAAGCCGCTCATCGAGGGAAGTCCCAGAGAGGCCATGCCGAAAAGCACGAAGACCCCGGTGAATATCGGCAGTTTGGCTCCGAGCCCTCCGAAAGCGGCGATCTCCCTGGTATGCGCCCGATCATACAGCACGCCGACCAAAAGGAAGAGCGCGCCCGTGATAACACCGTGGGAGAACATCTGGAAGAGACATCCCGATATCCCCAGCGGAGTGATGGCCGCCATGCCGAGCATGCAGTAACCCATATGCGAGACCGATGAATATGCCACCAGCTTTTTGAGATCCTTCTGGGCCATGGAGACCAGGGCGCCGTAGATAATCCCAATCAGGCCGAGAATGGCGATCGGGACGGCGTAGGCGATGGCCGCCTGCGGGAACATGGGATAGGATATTCTCAAGATTCCGTAAGTACCCATTTTCAACAATATACCGGCCAGGATCACCGAGACCGCCGTCGGGGCCTCCACGTGAGCGTCAGGCAGCCAGGTATGGAACGGCCAGACCGGGACCTTTATGGCGAAGCCTATAAAGAAGGCGGCGAATACCCACATCTGGAAAAGATGGGAGTACATGGAATTCTGTCTTATCAGCTCCAGCATATCGAGCGAACCGACTGTGAAATAAAGAGCCAGAATTCCGATCAGCATGAATACCGAGCCGAAGAGCGTATATAAAAAGAACTTGATGGCCGCGTATTCCCGTCGAGGCCCTCCCCATACTCCGATCAGGAAATACATGGGGACCAGCATGATCTCCCAGAAGACATAGAAAAGGAAGAAATCGAGGGCGCAGAAAACGCCCATCATGCCGACCTCCAGCAGGAGGAACCAGGCGAAATACTCCTTAACCCTGTTTTTGATTCCGAAGGAGGCGATGATCGATATGAATGATAATAATCCGGTCAGAAATAGCATCGGTACCGAGAGACCGTCGGCTCCCATAATGTAATTGATATTGACCTGCGGAAACCATTTTAACGGCTCGGGGTAATCGAAAATGAATCCCCTGGTGGAACTCGTGAGATTGAACAACTCCGCGGTTCCCATAGCCGAAAAATAATGCCAGACCAGATAGATGGAGAGCAGGAAGGGAACAAAGGAGAAGAAGGCGGCGGTCCATCTTATGGCTCCGACCGATTCTTTTTTAAGCAGGAGAACCGCGATAATCCCGATCAGGGGGATGAAAGTCATATATGTCAGTACCGGGAAATCGAAAGTTAAGGGTTCCAACTAATCCTCCTTTATCAAATTAGCTTTATAAACATAAAGACCACGGCGCCGAAAAACACCCACAGCGCGTAGGTCTGTAATTGTCCGGTTTGCAGTTTCCTGATATGCCGTCCGATAAACATCGATAAATAACCGGCTCCGTTGACCGCGCCGTCGACTACATAAATATCGAACCGCTCGTGTATCCATGAGAGGGCCAGGGTCACATGCCCGGCGCCGTTGACTATTCCGTCGATAATAACCTGATCGAACCTGAACAAAAACTCCGCCAGCCGGTAGGTCGGGTTGACTACGGCGGCCATGTAGAGCTCGTCAAAATACCATTTGTTATAGAGGAACGTGTAAATCGGTCGGAACCGTCTGGCCATATTGACCGGCGAGATGGATCCTTTGACATACATAAGATAAGCCAGTCCGATCCCCGAGAGAGCCACCGCCAGCGAAATCAACATCAGAATGAAACTGGGTTCGACATGGTGAACCGCGCCGTAGTAGACGAATGACGAGTATCCTTTGCGCAGCCAGGGAATCCCGACCCATCCGGCGCATATCGAGAGCACGGCCAGGATCATCAACGGTATGGTCATGCTTTTGGGGGATTCGTGGGCGTGGTCGAACGCGTGCTGATCTCTTGGTTTGCCGGTAAAGGTCATGAAATAAAGTCTGAACATATAGAAGGCTGTCATCCCCGCCACGATTATCCCTACCAGGAGAAATATGTAATGTCCCCCGGCGTAGGCGGTGGCGAAGATCTCGTCCTTCGACCAGAAACCGGAAAGAGGGAATATGCCGGAGATCGACAGACTGGCGATCAGGAAAGTCAACGAGGTCACTTTCATCTTTTTATTCAATCCGCCCATGAACTGGATATCGTTGGTGTGGACCGCGTGAATGACCGAACCTGCTCCGAGGAATAAAAGAGCTTTGAAAAACGCGTGAGTCATCAGGTGAAACGTGCCGGCGGTGAATCCGGCCAGCCCCAGGGCCATGATCATATATCCCAATTGTGAAACTGTGGAATACGCCAGGACCCGCTTGATATCGTTTTGCACCAGCCCTATTGAGGCGGCCAGGAAAGCGGTGAAGGCTCCTATAGAGGCGACGACATACATCATGGTTTCCGAGACTATAATAATCCCCATCATGCGGGCGGTGAGGTATACGCCGGCGGCCACCATAGTGGCGGCATGGATCAGGGCCGAGACCGGAGTCGGGCCTTCCATAGCGTCGGGCAGCCAGACATGCAGAGGGAACTGGGCCGATTTGCCGACCGCCCCGGCAAACATCAGAATACCGGCCAGGGCCACAAGCGGTATCATATTTTGGGCGATCTCCCCGTTGGCGATCATATAATCGAGTTCGGGCAGCGAGGCCGAACCGACAGCGAAGATCAGGATCACCAGACCGAGCAGAAATCCCAGATCTCCGATTTTGGTGGTGATAAAGGCCTTTTTACCGGCGTCGGCGGCGGTTTTCTTTTCGAACCAGAATCCGATCAGAAGGTATGAGGTCAGGCCGACCAGCTCCCAGAAAACGAACATCAGGATATAAGTTCCGGCCAGCACCAATCCCAGCATAGAGAAGGTGAACAGCGAAAGATAAGCGTAGTAACGCGCGAATCTGGGATCGCCCTTCATGTAGCCGAGAGAATATATCTGCACAAGTGAGGCGACTATGGTTACCACCAGAAGCATGACCGCTGTCAAAGGATCGATATAGATCCCCATAGGGACGACAAAGGCTCCCTCCCGGCCGTGACGCCGAGGTTCCTTGAATTTCAAATGATGACCCGTTTCGCTATGCTCGGTTTCTTCAATAGCGTGAGATTCGGCGATAGCGGTTTCTGGCTCCCCATAAGTTTCGGCCGCGAAGGCGGGCTGATTGGTATCGGAAGGGGATTCTACTATCGGCGAAAGCTCGCCGGCATGTTCGATATCAAGCGATTCGGTGTCTGATAATATCGGCTGTTCATGCTCGTCGACAGGCTGAAGATCGTTGTGTTCGGTATCGGCCGCCGGCTGCCGGTTTTCCTCTGAATCGATCGCTTTGGTTCCGGCCATACCGGTATCTCCTAAAGCCAGCCATTCAATCCAGAATTCTTTGGGAGTCGGATCTTTGAGAGTCTGAACCATAACGGCGCAGGAAAGCACAAACGAGGAGAGGACCATAGTAATGGAAAACAGACTCGAGACCTTGTTGCTCTTATTGAGGAAGAAGACTATGAATATGAACGAAAGCAGGGGGAGCGCGGCAATTATCCAGCTATACTGAAGCATCAGTCGACACCTCCGGCTTGTGAATTCTTTATTACTGTTTCAATGGAATTATTATCCGGCTCGAGCAGGCTTCTGGATACATGGAGAAAAACGCCCGCCAGCGGTGAGGCCATGGGGTTGCCGGAAATCAACGTCGGCAGTCCGGCGATGATATTTATTTCCACCTGTTTTTCGATTTTATCCATATTGAAGCCGGCCATGCCGACGCTGTAGGAGAACGAGGTCAGGATGATAGCCAGGGCGGCGGTGAGGATAACTCCGGCTTTGCGCAGATTGCCGGGGTTCGTTCCGGCCAGGGCTCTCCAGGTGGCGATGAAGGGAAAGGCGGATACCAGAATACCGCTGATTAATCCGTAGATGATCCCGCGCCATAGAATGACTGTTATATCTATATCGATATTTTGATATGACCGGGTCAGGGCCGATGATTCGGTCATGCCGGCGGAAACAAGGGTCGAACCGACGAATAAAGCCAGTATTATTCCCAGCGCCCAGCCCGATTTCAACGACGCCCTGATTTTCAATCCGGAGAATCTCCGGTATAGCCAGAGAAAGGCGACGGCAAAGGCGAGGAAAATCAGATAATAAATATCTATATTGATCTTGAGAAGATTCAACGATAAGTAAGGCAGGCCGAAAACCAACAAGCATCCTCCGAATATCCAGAAGATATGTTTCAGGCCGCTGGTATTTAAATTGACTGAAACCAAGTGATCACCATTTCATAAAGTTGATTTTATCGACCTCGATGCCCCGGAAGTTCCGGTAGATAAGCATGACGATAGCCAGGCCGACTGCCGCCTCAGCGGCGGCGATAGTTATTATAAAGACCGCGAAAATCTGGCCGGTTAACGCTTCCGGAGTCAGAAATCGGGAAAAAGCGACAAAATTGATATTGACCGCGTTGAACATTAACTCGATGGACATGAGCACGCCAACAGCGTTTCTGCGTGTCAGAAGCCCGAACATACCGAGCGCGAACAAGGCGGCGGCCAGTATCAGATAATGAGTCAATCCCGGCATTTCAGGAATCCTTCCTGGCGATAACAATCGCTCCGATAAGGGCGGCCAGAAGCAAAATCGAGACGACCTCGAAAGGCAGGACGAATCTGGACATGAGCAATCGGCCGATTGTCTCGGTGTTGCTGTTAGCGAGAGGGACGGAGATTTGATCGGGATCGGTTGTCTCTTTCAGCAGCGACCAACCGGAATCGTCGAGGTTTCGCCGGCGAGCGGGATAGATCCGCCAGACCGCCTCGGAAACCGCGTTATAGTCGACCCCGTCGTTCCAGATTTTCAGATAGACCGTTTGACCTTCCATGAATATCTTGTTTATCGATGAGAATCCGGAATTTGCGGAGATAATATTTCCTGATTCGCTCTGAATCGCGGGCGCCGATCTGGCGTGAATCTTTACGTCGCTGTCGTATTCGATTATACTGAAAGATCCGACGGCCCGGTAATCATGATCGGTCGAGTCGGCGATGACCGCTTCCCAGCTCCAGTTTTTCACCTCTGGAGGCAGATCGGAGGTGTTAATTGACGCTGTCCAGGATCCGATGTTATTCGGGGCAGGTCTGGCGTCTCCGAAAGTCCTCTGCAGGGATATCACTCCGATGACCAGGAATAGCGCTACTATTACAAAGGCGGGAACAACCTGTTCATTGGTCTGGCGGACGGATTTCGAATATATGCGATGAGTGAGCATTATAGCGAACAGAATCAGGATCGTGATCGCGCCGACATAGATCAAAACCTGCACGGCCGCCAGGAATTCGGCGTTAAGCATAAGATATATCCCGGCCACTAAAAAGAAGACAGCCACCAGCGAAAGAGCCGAATGGAAGATATTTCTGGAGGTGATGACGAAAAGGGCGAAAAGAAGTATCAGCCCGGCTAAGGCGTAAAATAAAATGAGACTCAAACCGTGCCCTCCTCGTCGGCCGGATCGGGCGCGGTGGCCGATTTCGCGGCCTCGTCCGAGGTTTTATCGGTCTCGGATTTGCGTTTTCTTTTGGATTCGTATTTGACATCGCGGCCGAGATCCTGCAGCCTGTGTTTATCGAATTTCAGATCGGCTTTGTTCGATGTGGAAAACTCGTATTTTCCGGTCAGCTTGATAGCGTCGAAATTGCAGACCTCTTCGCAGATTCCGCAGAAGCAGCAAATAGTGAAATCGATATTGAATTCGCCGGGGAATCGTCTTTTCGATTCTCCTTTTTCCTGGGTAATATGGATAGCGTTGACCGGGCATTGCTTCATACAGACCAGACAGGCCGTGCAGTTGAGATCTCCTGATTGCTGATCGGAAAGGAGCACCACAATCCCCCTGGAACGTTCAGGCATAGTCCAGCGTTCGTCGGGATACTGCAAGGTGACGGCTCTACCGGGCAGGTGTTTGCCGGTGGTTTTCAATCCCACCAGCAGATTCCAGAATCCTTTGACTGTGTCTTTTATAATGCCCATAAATTTTTATCCGAAGAAATAGACTCCCAGTCCGGTCAGGATCAGGTTAAGGAACGCCAGGGGCAGAAGGAATTTCCAGGCGAAATTCATAAGCTGATCGACTCTCAAACGGGGATAAGTCCAGCGGAACCACATAAGGACGAATACGAGGAAAAGAGTTTTGCCCATGAACCAGATCCAGCTGGGTATGAAGGCCAGCCCCGGCAGCGGCGGCTGCCAACCCCCGAGGAAGAGAGTCGTGGCGATAGCGGAAATGGTAAACATATTGACGAACTCGGCCAGGAAAAACATGGCGAATTTCATCCCGGAATATTCGACATTGAAGCCGGCCACCAGTTCCTGTTCGGCTTCGGGCAGATCGAAGGGCGTTCTGTTGGCCTCGGCCGTAGCCGATATAAAATAAATTCCGAATCCGAGAATCTGGGGCAGCCAGTACCATTTCCAGAAGTAAGGCCCCTGGGCCTCGACTATATCGACCATGGAAAGAGAGCCGGCTAACATCACCGCGCCAAGTACGGATATGGTCAACGGAACTTCATAGGAAACGATCTGGGCGGCGGATCTCATTCCGCCTAAAAGAGCGTATTTATTATTAGAGGCCCATCCGGCCATGAGTAACGAAATAACGGTAAAAGAGGTAATGGCTATAATATATAGGATACCGATATTGAGATCGCGGGCGATCAGGCCTTTGCCGAAAGGAATAACGATATAAGCGAGGTAAGCCGCCACGAAAGCGACAACCGGCGCCCAGAAATAGACCCGTTTATCGGCGGCACTCGGCACGATATCCTCTTTTTGCAATAATTTTATGCCGTCGGCCAGAGTCTGCAGGACCCCGTGAGTTCCGGTGCGCATGGGGCCGAGACGATCCTGAAGGTGAGCTGAGACTTTCCGTTCCCACCAGACCAGGAAGAGAGCGGCTAATGAAAGTACGCCGATCATAATCAGCCCGGCGATGATCATGACGGTCAGATCGAGCCAGATGAGAGGGATACTCCTGGCGGCACACCAGGCGGCCAGGAAACCGTAAAGCTCCAACATGACTTTATCGAATTCGAGCATCAGCGATCGACCTCCGGCAGGATAACGTCAAGAGAACCGAATATAGCCACCAGATCGGCGATTTTCAGTCCGATCGATGTGGGCCGCAGGCATTGCAAATTACCATAGGAGGCGGTTCTGATTTTCACTCGGAACGGTTTTTTGTCGCCGTTGGAAACGATATAATAACCCATTTCGCCTCGGGGAGCCTCTATACGGGAGAAAACCTCGCCCGCCGGCGGTCGGAGAACGGTCGGAAGTTTGGATCTGACCGTGTCGCCTTCCGGTAAACCGTCGAGGGCTTGTTCTATGATTTTGCAGGACTGCCTGAATTCCTCGATCCGGACCATGTATCTATCCCAGACGTCGCCATTGGCCCCGATCGGTATTTGAAAATCGAATCGATCGTAAACCGAATATGGCTCGACTTTTCTTATATCCCATCCGTAATTCGATCCTCTGATTGTCGGGCCGGACGCCCCGAGGTCTTTGGCCAGGTCGAGCGGCAGTATTCCGATATCTTTTGTACGCCCGAGGAATATAGGATTCTCCGTCAGAATCGCCTCGTAGTCGTCGACTCTCCGGCGGAAATCCTTGATGAAGGCGCGGCATGATTTTTCGAACTCGACCGGAATATCCCTGGCGACTCCTCCTATCCTTATATAATGATAGGTGAGTCTTTGTCCGCAGGTCATTTCGAAGAGATCGAGTATCCATTCTCTTTCCCGGAAGGCGTAAAGAAACGGCGTAACCGCCCCGAGATCGAGAGACATGGTGCCGAGCCAGATCAGGTGCGAGGCGATTCTGTTCAGTTCGACCATGATGACCCGCAGGTATTCGGCTCGTTCGGGAACCTCGATCGCGGCCAGTTTTTCAACCGCTGTAGCCCAGGCCAGGTTGGACGGCATGGAGGCGCAATAGTCGATTCGGTCGGTGAACGGCATGAACTGATTATAGGTACGGTTTTCCGCTATTTTTTCTATGGAACGATGAAGATAGCCTACATATGGTGTCAGGTCGCGTATGAACTCCCCTTCCATTTTCAATATCAGCCTGAGCACGCCGTGTGTCGACGGGTGTTGCGGCCCCATATTAATGAGGAATTCCTCTTCGCGCAGATCTTTATTTTCAATCATATTATCCACGGTTATTTTTCCGGCATGGGGACGAAATCGGGGCCGGTCCAACCTTTCCTCATCGGGTAGCCGTAATCCCAATCGTCATATAAGAGCAGAGGCTGGGGATCGGGATGTCCGAAGAAGCCGATTCCGAACAGTTCCATGGCTTCGCGCTCGAACCAGTTGGCGGCTTTCCATATATCGCTGATTGTAACGGTTTCCGGGTTGTCGTGATCGAGCCTGACCTTGACCACGGCTTTGTGGTTTTTTTCGTGGGAGCAAAGGCACAGGGCTACCTCGAACCGGTCATCGGGATAGTGTACCGCGCCGAGTTGGAAGAGGAAATCGAAATCGAGTTGGGGATCGTTTTTGGCATAAGAGCAGAGTTCGTAATATTTGGCCATGGAGATATAGAAATACGGTTCGGGCTGATTGTTTTCCACAATCTCGAGCTCCGGGCCGAATTTATCTTTTAATCTGGCGGTGATCTGTTCTTTAGTCATTCCGGGTGAATTTTCAGACGGTTATAATCAGACTTCTTTCCTGTCGGAAGCCCAATCGGACATCTTTTCCTTTTTGATTTTTTCCTGGAGTTTCAGACAGCCTTCCATCAGCGATTCCGGACGGGGAGGGCATCCGGGTATATAGATATCGACCGGTATGACCTGGTCAATGCCCTTGAGGACGGAGTAGCAATCGTAATAGAACGGCCCGCCGTTGCAGGCACAGCCGCCCATAGCGAACACATAACTCGGCTCGGCCATCTGTTCGTATAGTAATTTGACTCTTTTGGACATTTTGTGGGTTACGGTTCCGGCCACGAACATGAGGTCGGCCTGTCTGGGGGAAGCCCGGAAGATCATTCCGAAACGGTCGAAATCGTATCGGGAGGCTCCGGCGGCCATCATTTCGATAGCGCAGCAGGCCAGGCCGAAAAGCATATACCATAAGGAGGAGGCCCGCGACTGGTTCAATACCCAGTCCATCGAAGTGGTGACAATTCCGCCTCCGGGCAGCCGTTCTATATAAGCGGGGACCTTTTCAATTATACCCATCGCAAAGCTCCTTTTTTCCAGGCGTAGACCAGGCCGAAGATGAGGATGGCCAGAAAGATGAACATCTCCACCAGGGCGAAGAGGCCGAGTTTCCTGAAGGCCACCGCCCAGGGGAACAGGAAGACGACCTCGACATCGAATATGACGAATATAAGGGCGAAGATATAGTAGCCGACATTATACTGAATCCAGGACGATCCGATGCTGGGTTCGCCGCATTCGTAGCTTTGCAGTTTGACCTTTCCCGGTCTGTGCGGACGAAGCAGGCCGGCTATAAGGAAGGTAACGAGTACGAAACCGACGCCTATGAGCAGGAATATTCCTATTATCGAGTAGTCGGCGTTCATTTCAAGTCCTTATTTGTGACATAATTCACTATCCAGTCAGGGCGAAAAAAAACTTTCCGACCCGAAAAGTCAAGGCTAATTTTACCAAAGTGTCCATTATTTTTCAAGTTATTTATAAACAATATACTTAGATCTATTTAGGTGATGAACGATCAGGGTACCGGAATATGGCAGGATCTCCGCGGTTTTAGGTTGGAATTATGTTCGGGATTCGATCTTAATGATCATCGAGTTTTATCAGATCGTTTGATCGTCGGGATCGATTTTTTAGGGGGGAGGTGATTATCGGCGGAGTGGATCAGACGAAAACTATTTCATGAAATGAAGGGTTTGTTTTTTTATTGGGTTCGAAGTTATGAGTAAAAGATGAAAGTTTCAATTTCGATTTTTGGTCGAAGGGGATTTTGTTTTCGTGTCGATCGGATCTTTTTTATTTTAGAAGGAAGAGAAATCCGCAAAATAAAACCGACGATTCGAAATTATTTTTAAGGTTCGATCGGGGAAGATAAAGGCGGTTTTACGGCAAGGTTCGCAAGCCGCGAGTTTATCAAACGGAATCGGTTTTCATAGGGGAAATCCACGCTCGATGGTTTGAAAAGGATCGGAAGGAGAGGTTCCAGGCAACCAAAAAATCGAATTGGTTTTGATTTAAAAAGGAATCGTCGCGAAATTAATCGGTGTTTTAGTTTGACAGAATTTTTAATCGGTAATAGAATTTCGCTGGAATTATGAAAGCGGCAATCGGAAAATCAAGCGAGAAATTCGCGGCCAACCTGGAGCAATTGAAAAAGGAATCGGCCGACCAGATAAGACGGTCGTTCGATTCTATTTCGACGTTAAAGGATTTCATCTCCGAGAGCGGGGGCGAAAAGTCGGAGCGATATACCAAGCTGAATCTAAAGCTGGACTCGGTCGAGAAACGTCTTTCGAGATTCGAGGGATCGTTAAACAGCCGAGTCGGGAAACTCATCCAGGAGTATGACAAGCTCAAGGCGGACATGGAATCGTTGGCCAAGGAACGGAATATTTACAAGGCGTTGTATGAATTTTCGATAGATATGTCGTCGAAGCGGGACATCGAATCGATATTGCCGGATCTGGTTCAGACGACGGGTGATGTTTTAGGCTGCGATCACATGGCGCTTCAGCTTATAGGGGAAGACGGTTCGGTATTATTTCAATATAATTCGCAAAGTTCGAGTGGCAGGAAGTTCAAGCCGTCACGGCAGATTTCCGACGCGGTTATCTCCACGGGTGATCCGGTTCGAATCGACGCCGGGCGGGATCCGTCGCTGGGGTATGTAGTCTGCGTGCCATTGAAATCGGATGAGACGGTATTAGGATTGCTTCACGCGGTACGGATCAAGGACGCGTTCTCGCAGTTTGATTTCGATCTTTTGAAGGCGTTATCGGAGAAGATCGCCATTTCGGTGGAATCGCATCGATTGTTTTCGGAGTTGGAGGAATCCCGGGAGTCGTTGATGGAGGATTTGCGGGAGAAGTATGATTTTTCGGAAATAATCGGCAGTTCGTCGGAGATGGGACGAGTGTTATCGACGGTTGCGGACGTAGCCGAAACCGAGAGCGCCATATTGATAGAGGGTGAGTCTGGAACCGGCAAGGAGCTTTTAGCCAGGGCGATACATTATAATTCTCGGCGCAAGGATCAACCGTTTGTGGCGATCAACTGCGCGGCTATTCCGGAGACATTATTGGAGTCGGAATTATTCGGATATGAGCGGGGAGCGTTTACCGGCGCGGTGGCTCGCAAGCTCGGCAGATTCGAGATGGCGGATAACGGCACCATATTTTTAGATGAGATCGGGGAGCTGTCGCCGTTATTGCAGGTCAAGCTTTTGCGTTTCTTGCAGTCGCACGAGTTCGAGCCGTTGGGCTCGACGACGGTAAAGAGGGCCAATGTCAGGATTCTATCGGCCACCAAGAAGGATTTGATGAATATGGTGGAAAGCGGAGAGTTCAGGGATGATTTATTTTACCGGATCAATGTCATAGCTATAAGGCTGCCGTCGTTGGCGGAGCGCGGCGGGGACATAGATGTTCTGGCCAATCATTTTCTGAAACTTTACGCGGAGAAGAATAACAAGAAGATAAGATCGATAGATGGTTCGGTGATGGAGTTTCTTTTGAATTATCATTTCCCGGGGAACGTGAGAGAGCTGGAGAATATTATAGAGAGGGCGGTAGTGCTTTGCAAGGGGGAGACTCTGGCCCCGGATGATTTATCCGATAATGTCAAGAAGTCATGCCGCGCGAGTATCACTATTCCCGGCACTATAGACGCATTGGAAGAATTGAAGAGGAAGCTTTGGCGAGAGACATTCGGGCCTATAGAGAAGAGTTTCGCTCTTAATCTTTTGAACGAAGCCGGTGGGAATATTTCGGCTGCCGCCCGCAAAGGCGGGATGCATAGACGTCAGCTGCAGAGGATACTTAAGCGAAGCTTGGGGGGTACCCTTAGCGGGCCGAGCGGTGAAATTGACTAGCTGGTCTTATATGGCGGCGATTTTGCGACAGTGGTGTCGCAGCGTGTTTCATAGGGAAAATATTATTTGGGTTAAGTTTCATATAAAAATTGCGACACGGTTGTCGCGATTTTTTAATTCATTGGCATACAATGGGATATGTGGCTATTCTCGTAACCGATTGAGGGGCAAGGGGTTGTGTAAATTATTAGGTTGTGGCGAGCTGGTTGGCACGTTATTTGCGTTATTATAGTTACAGGAAAGTCTATGAGAGATGGCAAGTTAACAATCAAGTCGGAATTTTCGGTTCAGAGCCTTCAGAAGCAGGTAATGGAGGCTGCTTTGGAGGTGCATAAGAATATGGGTTTAGGGTTTGGCCGTCAGGAGTATGGTCGGGCGTTGGCTCATGAATTCGGTTTGCGGGATATACCGTTTGAGAGCCAGAAGAGCATCAAGCTTTCCTATAAAGGTTCTGTGGCCGGGGAGTACGATCTGGATTTTGTGGTCAGGGATTCTCTGGTAGTGACTATAGCCACGGGTGAGCATTTATCGGAGATGGACGAATCGAAGTTGAGGAGTTTATTGAAGGCGATAAAGTTAAAAGAGGGTCTGATCGTAAATTTTTCCAAGGACATCTTGGAGATTAAAACTATAGACTGATGATGATCGAGAGGAGGTGAATTTATGCCGGCCAAGAAGAAAGCAGCCAAGAAGAAGGTAGCCAAGAAGAAGGTAGCTAAGAAGAAGGTAGCTAAGAAGAAGGTAGCCAAGAAGAAGGTAGCCAAGAAGAAAACAGCCAAGAAGAAAGCAGCCAAGAAGAAAAAATAGCTTTGGCTAATGGGAATATTGTTTTTCGGAAAAGCCCGTCATCGCGGCGGGCTTTTTTTGTTTGGTATTTGCGGGTGATTTGATTATAGTTTTCGGTCTTATGGGGACTGGCAGGTTGAAATACTATTTACCGGCTTTGCTATGGGCGGCGGTGATTTTCGCGGTATCGTCGATACCTGATCTTTCGGCACCGGAGCTGGGGATCAAGTTCGGCGACAAGATAATCCATTTCTTCGAGTATTTTATTCTGGGATTTTTGACCGCCTACGCGGTGAGCAAGCAAACTGAACGGATTTGGATGGTTTTTATAATATCGGCGGCGGTATCAGGAGTTTATGGAATACTGGATGAGATTCATCAGTTGTTTGTTCCGGGGCGATCGACTGAGGGTTTCGATATGTTAGCGGACGTGCTGGGTTCTATTTTAGCGGCGGCTATATATGTCTGGTGGATGGAGAAGCGTTCGTCAGGTTCAAGGCGGGCATTACCCGAAGTTTGATAAATAACGTTGATTCCAGACGGTATCGGTTGTAAATTGGAGATTGATAAATTTATGTCAGGCGAAAAAATAAAGGCAATCTACGGCACAAAGGATATCTTACCTGATGAGGCGGTTATCTGGCAGCGTATCTTATCGGTTGTTTCCAGGATGGCGTCGAACTATAACTACGGTTTTATAAATCCTCCGATCTTCGAGGCTACGGAGCTTTTTACGCGCGGTATAGGGGAATCGAGCGATGTAGTTTCCAAGGAGATGTACACGTTTAGGGATAAGGGTGACCGTTCGCTGACATTGAGGCCTGAGGGTACGGCCTCGGTGGTCAGGTCATATATAGAGCATTCTCTGGGAGCCAGGGGGGGGGTGTTCAAGGTTTGGTATGCCGGTCCAATGTTTCGGCAGGAACGTCCCCAGGCCGGCAGATACCGTCAATTTTACCAATTCGGAATCGAGGCGATCGGATCGTCAGACCCGTCGCTGGACGCTGAGATAATTTCATTAAACCGGTCCATATTCAGCGAGTTGGGGATCGATGATTTGGAGTTGAGTTTGAATTCGATCGGTATGCCGGGCAGCAGGGAAGCTCACCGGCAGGCGTTTTCGGATTTTATCAACCCGATGCTGGGAGAATTTTGCGGGGATTGCCAGCGGAGATTTTCGACCAATCCGTTGAGGATGTTCGATTGCAAGGAGGCCGGGTGTCAGGACCGTTTGGCCGGGGCTCCGGTAATTTTGGACTATATATCAGCGGAGGACAGAGAACATTTCGATCGGGTTCTCGAGTTTCTGGAGCTGGCCGGGATAACATATAAGATAGACAAACGGATGGTGCGGGGTTTGGATTATTATACTCGCACGGCCTGGGAGATAAAATCAAAACGGCTGGGTTCACAGGATTCGATCTCGGGTGGCGGCCGGTATGATCTTTTGGTGGAGCAATTGGGCGGGCAGCCGACGCCTGGTATAGGGTTCGCGGCCGGAATGGAGAGGGTGATATTAGCCATGCCCGACGGGGCTGCAGGAGGGTCGGGCAGGAAAACGGGCGTATATATCGCTATCCGGCACGAGCGGTTCAAGACGGAGGCGTTCAAGCTGTCACAGGCTTTGCGGGGTATCGGAGTGCCGGCCGATTTGGATTATCTGGGGCGTTCTCTAAAGGCCCAGATGAAACAGGCTGACAGGAGCGGTTTGAGCCATACGATGATATTAGCCGAGGATGAAATGGACCGTGGCGCCGGGATCGTGAGAAATCTTGAGAATTCGAAACAGTTCGAGATATTATTGGTCGATATATATAAGATGAGCGGCGGGCATCAGTTTGGAGAGGCAATTGAAAAAGGCGAAGGATAATATTTACGAGACATCGTTAAGAACCCATACCTGCGGTCAGCTCGAGGAATCGGATATCGGATCGACGGTCACTCTTTGCGGCTGGGTCGACGGTCATCGTGATTTGGGCGGTTTGCTGTTTATAGATTTGCGTGATCGCTGGGGCAAGACCCAGGCGGCATTTGATCCGGCGGCTGTTTCACCCGAAGTCATGGAATCGGCCCGATCTGTCCGGTACGAGTTTTCGATCAGGGTGACCGGTGTTGTCCGGGGTCGTCCGGAAGGAATGAAAAAGGGCGCCGGGACCGGGCTGATCGAGATTCAGGCCGAGACTATGGAGATTCTGAATATATCGGAGACTCCTCCGTTTATGGTGGAGGATGACACCACGGCGTCGGAAGAGCTGAGGCTGAAGTATCGTTACCTGGATCTTCGCCGGCCGCTTTTAAAAAACAAGATAGAGCTTCGGCACCGGGCGGCCATGGCGATAAGATCATATCTGGATTCGAAGGGGTTTGTGGAGATCGAGACGCCATTGCTGATCAGGTCGACTCCGGAGGGGGCTCGCGATTTTGTTGTACCGTCCAGACAGCATAAGGGGAAATTTTTCGCCTTGCCGCAGTCGCCCCAGTTGTTCAAGCAGATATTGATGGTTTCGGGATTCGACCGGTATTTTCAGTTAGCCCGCTGTTTGCGGGACGAGGATCTTCGCGCGGACCGTCAGCCGGAGCATACGCAGATAGATATCGAGATGTCCTATGTCAATATGGAGGATATTTTCGGTTTGGTAGAAGGGATGATGAGCGATCTTTTCAAGAAGATACTCGACGAGGAAATATCGATTCCTTTCGAGAGATACACTTATCAGGAAGTCATGGACAGATACGGTATCGACAAGCCGGATATTCGTTTCGGGCTGGAGATAACGGAGCTTTCGGACATATTGGGTAAGTCAGGTTTCAAGGTTTTTTCGGAAGCGGCGGCCGGCGGGGGAGTGATCAGGGGGATCAATTTCAAAGGCGGAGCGGCTTTTTCGCGCAAGCGTATAGACGAGCTGACCGAGATAGCCAAAAGCGCGGGAGCCAGGGGTCTGGCTTATATAGCCATGACTGACGACGGGATAAAATCACCTATAGCGAAATTCATAAGTGACGATGAAATTAAGGGGGCATTGGCCAAAGCGGGGACTGAAAAAGGGGATATCCTTTTAATCGTGGCCGATAAGTGGAAGACGGTTTGCGATTCTCTGGGCATGGTCAGGAAGGAACTGGGGCGGACGATTCAGGGTTCGAGTGTCAGGAAATGGGCGTTTTTGTGGGTGTATGAATTTCCGTTGTTCGAGTACAATCCCGATCTGGGAAGGTTCGATGCCATGCACAATATAGTAACGTCACCGCACAAAGACGACATGCCGAATCTAGGTTTAGGGTTCGAATCGAAGTCAGCGGTCGATGATCCTGGGCATCCCTGGGCGAATATTCGGGCCAACCAGTATGATTTGGTGCTCAACGGCATGGAGATAGCGTCGGGTGGAATCAGGATACACGACAGGAAGATCCAGGAGCTGGTGCTTTCGGTATTGGGTATCGACCGGGAGCGCGCGGAGAAGATGTTCGGATTTTTGTTAAAGGCATTGGAATACGGCGCTCCGCCTCATGGCGGTATCGCTCCGGGTTTCGACCGGATAACGGCTTTGATGACCGGATCGGATTCTATTCGCGAGGTAATCGCGTTTCCCAAGACAACGGCGGCTCAATCGTTAATGGACGGTTCGCCGGCGGAGATCGATCCCAATCAGCTCGAGGAGCTGGGAATCGAAATAATCAAGCGAAAGAACTGAGGCTGAATGTCGTTGATACAGAAGACGGTTAATCTCTCGGAGATAGACGCCCGTTTGCTTTTCGGGCCGGACCACTCCCATCTGACGTTAATAGAGGAAGAGCTTAATGTCGAGATAGTGGCGCGTGGAGA
The DNA here is from genome assembly GCA_024641335.1 of Candidatus Zixiibacteriota bacterium. Classification (GTDB taxonomy): domain Bacteria; phylum Zixibacteria; class MSB-5A5; order UBA10806; family UBA10806; genus JAHEDG01. The sequence continues at coordinate 4,740 of JAHEDG010000007.1, read as the reverse complement.
CTGGATAAATATCAAGGGGAAGGCCGAGGAGGCCGAGAAGGCGGAGAAAATAATTTTGGATATAATCGATCATGTGAAGGCCACGGGGGAACTGGACGAGCGGTATATTTTATATTCGATCGCGGCGGTGAAGGAGGACGGCATCGCTCCTTCGAAGGAGGTTGACAATAATTCGGGGATGATTACTTCGGTGACGACGCAGAAAGCGATAAAGCCCCGGACAGTCGGCCAGAAGAATTACGTGGAGCTGATCGATTCCAAGGATATCGTATTTTCAATCGGACCGGCTGGCACCGGCAAGACGTATTTAGCGGTGGCCATGGCGGTGCGGGCATTCAAACAAAAGCAGGTAGCCAGGATAATATTGACCAGGCCGGCGGTGGAAGCCGGTGAGAATCTCGGGTTTTTGCCGGGGGATATACGGGCCAAAGTCGATCCTTATCTGCGGCCGTTGTATGACGCTCTTCAGGACATGTTAGCGTTCGACAAGATAAAGAAGCTGATGGAGATAGGAGTTATCGAGATTGCCCCGCTGGCGTTTATGAGGGGCCGGACATTGAATAACGCGTTTGTCATTCTGGATGAGGCCCAAAACACGACGAATCCGCAGATGTTCATGTTCTTAACTCGTTTGGGCGAAGGTTCCAAAGCGGTGATAACCGGCGATGTTACGCAGATCGATCTGGAGTCGAAGGAATCGTCGGGGCTGCTGCCGGTTAAGAAGAAGCTGGGTCATATAAAAGGGATCGGTTTTATAGAGCTGACTAAAAAGGATATCGTCAGGCATCGCCTGGTTCAGGATATTATCAAGGCCTACGAATCGGGTTCGCGGATAAAGCGTACGAGAAAGAGGTAAGGATGTCCGGCGTTTCGAAAAAGACCAATCATGTCAAGAAGCAGTCTGACGACAAGCAGAAAATAGTTTTGGATGAATCTCTGCGCGGGCAGCAGCTGATATTCCGGACGATTTTAGGCGCGGTTCTTATATTCGGGATTACATTTTTATATCCCATAGACCGGGTATATCTGCCGATCGAGATTCCGATTGTGGGGGAGGTGGCCTCGAGGGATCTGATCGCCCCGATCGATTTTCCAATTCAGAAGACCGATGAAGAGTTGAAGAAGGATAGGGAGCTGGTCATCAGGAATCTTCGGCCGGTAGTGGTTTTGGATACGGTATTATCGGCGGCAGTTCGGGACAGGATCAGGCGGTTTTTCGACCGGGCCGATTCGATGATGGCATCGGGCTGGGAGCCGGGGCGGATAGTTCAGACTCTTCGGTACGATTATCCGGCGTTAGCGGAGAGCAGTCTTTTTTTTATCACTACCCCCGGCGGGCTGAAAAAGGCAGAATCATTCTGCCTGGAGCTGGCGGACACGGTTTTAGCGGCGGGTTTGATATCAAATCTCGAGAATCTTCCGTTTAAAGAATCGGGATTGGTAACGTTGGTAAAGGGGGACTTAACACGGACGATGTCCCGGGATCAGCTTTTCGATTTCAACAAGGCTCAGAGCTATATCTCCATGAAAGGGGAGGTATTTTTCGCTAAGAATCCGGCCGGGAAACCGGTCTCCTCTCATATTCTGACACATTTTCTCGAGGCCGATCTAAAATTCGACAAGGATACGACTACGAGAAACAAGGACGCGGAGATGGAGGCGATCACTCCTTTTAAGGGCTGGGTATATAAGGATGAGAAGATAATCAAGGCCAATGAGCGTTTTACTGATATCCACCGGGACAAATTATTATCTCTGGCCCGATTCAGAAGGGCTCAATTGAGTCAGGACAGTATCTGGCAATACCTGCTGCCGCCGTTGGGGCGGTTGTTTTTCGTGGCCTTCCCGATATTGTTTTTCGCTTTTTACCTGTATTATTTCAGACGGCCGATATTCAGATCGAATTCGGCGCTGGTGCTTTTCGCTATATTGTTCGGCGGGCTGGTAATAATATTGAATATAGTGGTATCGCAGCAGTTTCTTTCGCCTTATCTGGTTCCTATAACCATCGCATCCATGCTGGTAACGATAGCGTTCGATCTGGAGACCGGTTTGTTTTTGACTTTCGCCGCATCGATATTGGTGGGGATACTTTCTGGTTTCAAGCTGGACGTGGCCTTTTTGGGTATCGCGGCCGGAACTGTAGCCACGTTTTCGGTCAGGAAGGTCAGGCACCGTCACGAATTTTACAGATCGATTATTTATCTTTCGGTAGTGTATTTCGGGATAGTTTATATAGTGGAATCGTTGAAGCTGACTCCGATGGCTGATCTCTGGCGGCACAGCGGGCTGGCAATTCTGAACGGATTTTTATCTCCGATTTTGACAATCGGTTTATTGCCTTTGTTCGAATCGACATTCGGGCTGACTACGGATATCACTCTTTTGGAGCTTTCCGATTTGAACCGTCCGTTATTGAAGCGTCTGGCGTTAGAGGCTCCGGGGACCTATCATCATTCGATAATGATCGGGACTTTGGCGGAAGAGGCGGCCAAGTCGATAAACGGGAATTCTCTATTGGCGCGGGTGGGATCATATTATCATGACATAGGGAAAATGCTCAAGCCGGAGTATTTCGTGGAGAACCAGATGGGGGCCAAGAACAAGCATGAGAAACTGGCTCCGTCGATGTCGGCATTGATACTCGAGGCTCATGTCAAAGAGGGCAAGGAGTTGGCTGAGAAGAACGGGCTTCCTGACTGCATAATCGAATTTATCACCGGGCATCACGGCAAGGGTGTCATGTCTTATTTTTATGATAAGGCCAAGAAGGCGGAGGGGGAAGAGGCCAATATCGACGAGTACCGTTATCCGGGGCCGAAACCCATAACCAAGGAAGTGGCCATAGTCATGCTGGCCGATTCGGTCGAGGCGGCGTCGAGAACGCTGGAAGATCCGACTCCGGCCAGGATCAGGGGTTTGGTGCGGAAGATATTTTCGGCCAAGTTCGAGTCGGGCGATCTGGAGGATTGCGATTTGACTTTGAACGATCTGCATTTGATCGAGGAGAGTTTTATCAGGATATTGACCGGCATTTTCCACCGGCGGATAGCCTATCCGGAGAAGGAGTCGGAGGGAGTCAAGGCTTGAGTGTCAGCATACAGACGACTGACGGACGTTTAGCCGTGGATCGTCGCGGGCTATCGGCATTGATCAGGAAGGTATTGAGCGGAGAGTCGGCGTCCGGCAGCAAGGTGAATATCGTGTATTGTTCAGATAGTTACATGAAGGAGCTCAATGCCCGATTCAAGGGCAAGGACGCGACTACGGATGTATTGTCGTTTTCGCTGGAAAATTCCGGCGAGCCGGAATTTTTGGGGGAGGTATATATAAATCTTCGCCAGGCGAGACGACAGGCGGCGGATAACAAGGTAAGCTACGAAGAGGAGGTGAAGAGGCTGACTATTCATGGGGTTTTGCATTTGCTCGGTTATCTGGACAACACCGAGTCCAACCGTTCGGATATGTGGATCCGCCAGGAGAGTTACCTTAAGTGATGGAAAAATTAGGAGGCGATTCCGATAAGCCGCCGGAGCGATCGGCAGGTAGGAGATTTTCGTTATACAGATGGCTCCAGAGTATATTCGGGAAGGAGAGGCCGGCCGATCTCACTCCGAAAGAACGTGAAAGAGAAATAGAAGAATCCATAGTGCAATTCGCGTCCCGGGTATCGTCGGATGAGAATGTTCTCGAGGAGGACGAGCGGGACATGATTTACGGCGTGGTGGAGTTGGGTGAGACGACGGTCAGGGAGATCATGGTTCCCCGTGTGGATATGGTGGGAATCTCCTGTGATACTCCTTTGAAAGAGGTTATAGAAATCATAAAGAAATCGGGGCATTCCCGGATACCTCTTTACCGTAATTCGCTGGACGAGATCAAAGGGATATTATACGCCAAGGATCTTCTTTCGTACGCGTTAACCGGCTCCAGGGCGGATCTTCAGAAGGTGGCTCGCAAGGCGTATTTCATACCGGAGAATCTCAAGATCGACGATCTTCTTCGGCAGATGCGTACCAGAAAGCTGCACATAGCAATTGTGGTTGACGAATACGGGGGGACGTCGGGGCTGGTAACCATGGAGGATATCATAGAGGAGATTGTCGGCGAGATAGAGGACGAATATGATTTGAACAGTCCTCCGATAAGCGAGGTATCTCCCGGAGTATATTTAGTGGAAGGCTCTCTGACGATATCGGATTTGAACGAGGAGCTGGATTTGCGGCTTCCGGAGGAGGAATTCGAGACGGTCGGGGGTTTGATTTATGATCTGGTCGGTTCGCTGCCGTCCAAAGGGCAGATACTCGATTATAACAATATCCAGTTCGAGGTGCACGAGATCGACGGTCAGAGGATTGTCACTGTGAAGCTGACAGTTAAGGATATATATCCGCAAGAACCGTGAAGGGGCGGGGCAGTGATGTTCCGGCCGGTTCGATTTAAACAGCAACGTTGATTTGGCAGGACGGGAATTTGCGCGGTTTAGTAAACTCCGTATCTATCGATTCATATGATCAGGAGAAGCTGCGAGCGGCGTTAATATTATTGCTCGAGCCTTTGGGCGGCTTATCGAGGTTCGTAAAGCCGGGGATGACGGTTTTGATCAATCCCAATCTGTTATCCGCCAGGGAGCCGGAGAAGGGTGTAACCACTCATCCGTCGTTGGTGACGGCCGCGGCCGGCGAATGTATCAGGCTCGGGGCCAGGGTGATTATAGGGGATTCTCCCGGCGGTGTGGAG
>JAHEDG010000036.1 GCA_024641335.1 Candidatus Zixiibacteriota bacterium | reverse complement strand
ATCGGAGGTATGCAGGATATCTCCGTAATCGCAGGCGATCCAGCCATCGTTCGAGCTGATAAAATCCACTCCGAACAGCCATTGGTTGAGGCCGGTCGATTGAGCGCTGAAGTTTTCGCCGCCATCCGACGAGAATCTGATGGTTCCGTAGTTTCCTGTGATCCAGACCGAATCGGGACCGTAATTATCCACACCCCAGAGGTTCCATTGAGATCCGTCCGGAATAACATTCCAGTTTTGACCGCCATCGGTTGTTTTGATGGCTTCCGAATCCTCGGTAACAGCCCAGGCAAGATCCGCGCTGTAAGCCGTTAGGTGCCGTCCCAGGCCGCCGTAAAAGCCGTGGTATTCAGTGTCGTAACCGTACCTTTCGAGGGTTTCCTTTATATATCTGGCGGCTCGACGGTTGCCGTCAGTACCCGAATATCTGGTAAGGATAGTATCCGGCTCTCCCCCGATCTCAACGGGGGCGGCGCCGGAAAGCCCGGCGAGATATCCTATAATAGTATCCTGGCTGACTCTTTCGATCAGGCTGTCGACAACCGAATTATAGGTCAGGATCATATTCTGATCTATTTCGGCCGATTTATCAGGCAGGTTTTTCAAGGTTAATCGCCGGAATTCGACTCCTGATTTCGGCGGAAAATTGGAGAGGAGATAGTCATCGGTTCTGACAAGAATCGGTATATCGACCGGAACAGGTCGACTTCTGTCGACATACCAGATATAGAGAGCGGCATAATCGCGATCAAACGGTATGGAGTGGAATTCGATGCCGTTTTGTTTCAGCCAATTCTCTTCATCGGCTCCGCCAGCCAGGTAAATACCGTCTGTTCCCATACCCCAGTACCCTCCGGGATATCCCCGAAGGCTGCCAGGATCGCCGATGGAATGTTCATTTATAACGAAAAGAGCATCGTCCGCGCCCCGGGAAGTGACATCGAGGAGGGCGATCAGGATAATCGCTAAAACAATCCGCTTTATCATTGGTATCCCCTTTCTTATTTTCTAACAATAATTTAACAAATATCGAAACCAAAGCAACATAAAAAAACACTACAAGACCTCGGCCGGATCACGACATGTTGTGTTTAAAAAACGTTGACCCACAACATGTTGTATTTTTTTTAAAAAAAATCTCAAAATTGCTTGACATGAGTTGCTTGTCCCCGTTACAATGAATGCTGTTGTTTTGAGTTGGTGGGAGCGCTAGGATAGTTTAGAAAGTAGTAAATATAGAGAAAAAAGAAAGAGCAACTGAGGGTTGAGGGTATTATTGTGCCAAAAACAATTTTCAAAGAAAACAGGACCATGACAAAAGCAAGTCCTTATGTAGCGGAAAGTTCGGTGGAGTTGATGACCATCACGCCGGGCGCTGAGGATATAATCGAGCGGGCCTGCCGCACCTGCTACCTGTCTTTCCATAGATATGATCCTCCGAAATCGACGGAGGAGCTGATCACCAAGGTCATCCGCAAGAGACATCACTCGGTTTTAGAGCATGCTTCGGCGACATTCAGGATTTATGGCGGTTCTCGTGTATTTACTCATGAACTCGTTCGTCACCGTTTCATTTCCCCGTCGCAGGAAAGCCAGAGATATGTCTGTTACGCCGACAAGCCGGATCGCAAGAAAACCACCGAATTCCAGTTTGTCATGCCCGAGACAATTCTCAACGCCGAGTTTCCGGATAAATCGAGCAACGCGGCCGAGCTCTACGAAAAAGCGGCCCTGGCCTGCTATGAGCTTTATGACAAGCTTCTCGATGCCGGAGTTCCTCCGGAGGACGCCCGTTATCTTCTGCCCAACGCCACTGTATCCCAGATAGTGATTACGGCCAATTTCAGAGAGCTGCGTCATTTTTTCTGCGTCAGGACCCACCCCAGGGCACATTGGGAGATCAGGAAGATTGCCATCGATATGCTCAAGATCATGAAAAAAGAGGCGCCTATAGTTTTCGGGGATTTCCAGATCGACGAGGAGACGATGTCGGCCACGTTCGAGTACGATACATAGGATAATTTTCATATAGATTAATTGGAGGGAGATAAAGTGCAGGAACAGAAAATCGCTATAAAACCACTTCTTTCGCCGAATGCTTTAGCGGTTTTGAAAAGAAGGTATCTCAAGAGGAACGATAAGGGAGAGATTATCGAGACTCCCGATGAGCTTTTCATGAGAGTGGCATCGCATATCGCCGCGGCGGACGATAAATTCGGATCCACGCCGGAGGAATCCGAACAGACCACTCAGGATTTTTACAGAATGATGGCCCGGCTGGAGTTCATGCCCAACTCGCCCACGTTGATGAACGCCGGCAGAGAATTAGGTCAGCTTTCGGCCTGTTTCGTGCTTCCGATCGAAGACACTATGGAGTCTATTTTCGAGACGGTCAAGAACACAGCTTTGATTCATAAGTCCGGAGGAGGGACCGGATTTTCATTTTCCCGTCTTCGCCCCAAAAATTCAGTGGTAGCCTCGACATCGGGCGTGGCCTCGGGCCCGATCAGTTTCATGAAAGTCATCAATTCCGCGACCGAGGCTGTTAAGCAGGGAGGCACCCGCCGGGGCGCCAATATGGGAATTCTCCGGGTCGATCACCCCGATATAGTCGATTTTATCAAGTGCAAGGATGACCTTTCCGAGCTGACCAATTTCAATATTTCGGTCGGTATTACCGATTCATTCATGGCGGCGGTCAAAGCCAGGACCGATTATCCATTGATCGATCCGAGGACAGGAAAGCAGTTTACCATCGACGGCCGTCCGCAGAGTCAGAATGCCTCGGAGGTATTTCAGGCGATTATCGATCACGCTCACAAAACCGGCGAACCGGGCATAGTATTCCTCGACAGAATAAACGCCGGGGAAAACACTCCCGAAGTCGGATTGGTGGAAGCTACCAATCCGTGCGGCGAACAACCTTTGCTTCCCTACGAAAGCTGCAACTTAGGTTCGATCAATCTTTCCAAGGTGGTGCGTTCGGTGGTCGATTCATCCGATACGACCAGGATGTTCCGCAACGAGATCGATTGGGGCAAACTCAAAGAGCTGATCTGGAAGGCGGTTCATTTCCTGGATAATGTCATAGAACAAAATAAATATCCATTATCGGAGATCGATAAGGCCACGCGGGAAAACCGGAGAATAGGCCTTGGAGTTATGGGCTGGGCCGATCTTTTAATTATGCTGGATATCCCGTACAACTCCGAGGAGGCGTTGGAGCTGGCCGACAGAATCATGGCTTTTATCCAGAAAGAGGCCGATCTGGCCAGCGCCGATCTGGCCTCAAAAAGAGGCAATTTCCTGAATTGGGAGAAATCGGTATTTTTCGATCCCAAAACCCAAATGGGACATCCTCGCAGGAACTCCACGGTAACCACGGTTGCCCCTACCGGCACTATCTCGATCATCGCCGGCTGCTCCTCGGGAGTGGAGCCTATTTTCGCGGTCAGCTATGTCCGGACTGTCATGGACAACACCAGGCTGGTGGAGACTAACCCGCTGTTCGAATCGCGGGCCAAGGATCTTGGTTTCTTCTCCGAAATGCTGATGGAACGGATCGCCGAGAAAAACTCCATCTCCGAATTCGAGGAAATCCCCGAAGAGGTCCGGAATGTATTCGTCACATCGCACGATATCTCCCCTCAATGGCATATCAGGATGCAGGCGGCTTTTCAGTCCCATACCGAGAATGCCGTTTCCAAGACCATCAACCTGCCTAAAGAGGCCACTCCCGACGACGTGAAGACCGCATACGAATCGGCTTACGAGCTGGGCTGTAAGGGTGTTACGATCTACCGGGACGGCTCCAGGGCGTTCCAGGTGCTTTCCACCAAGCAGACAACGGTCGAAGGCAAGGAAGAGGCCAAAGGCGTAGTCAAGGAACGTCCCGAAACGCTGCAGGGGATCACCAACAAGATCAAGACTGGATTCGGCACTCTCTACGTGACTATAAACACGCACAACGGCAGACCGTTCGAGGTCTTCGCTCAGATCGGCAAATCGGGCTACGATACTATGGCCGATACCGAAGCGATCTGCAGGCTCATATCCTTAGCCCTGCGCAGCGGAGTCGAGGTCGAGGAGATTATCGAGCAGTTACAGGGGATCGGCGGGGATTCGCCGGTATTCGGGGCCAGCGGCTTGATCAGATCGGTTCCCGACGCCGTAGCCAAGATACTGCATAAGCATTTCGGCAACGGCAAGGCGTTGAGAGTGCAGACCGATCTATCGGTTTTGAACTGCCCGGACTGCAACGGCAAACTGAACACCGAATCGGGCTGCATAGTCTGCCCGGACTGCGGGTATTCGAGGTGCTAAAATCCGAAAGGAAAAATATCGCGAAACACTCGTAGTAAATATCCGACCTTCTTCTTCGGAAAATCTAAGGGCCGATAAAAATCGGCCCTTTAAATTTATATCCTCTTTTCTATCGATTACTTTTTCGGAAAATAAAATATCTTGGCTTCGTGGTAGCCGACCGGGATAATGATCCCCTCTTTCAGATCTTTGGAGGCGAAAGCATGAATTTCGTCGTCTAACACGTCGTACATTTTGACCTTGGGCTGTTTGATCCCCAACTCGGCCAAATCAATGGACATAACCACCTTTTTGGTGAATTTGCTCTCCGGAGAAGTGAAAGTGACGTCGGTGTTGATCAGATAGAGTATGACTCCCTGATCGTTGGTCTGCGCCACCAGATCCACGGCGGGGTCGGATGTCGAAACCGGCGTGGTTATTTTCTGGGCCTCGAAAATCGACTGAAGCAGATTGAGCCTGGCCGGATCGTATTTCGGGGAGATATCGAAGCTGAAAAAGTAAACGGTGCCTTTGCCTACTTTTTTCTGTACACCAACGACTTTGGCTCCGCTTTTGGCCAGGGCCTTGCCAGATCCGAAGCTGGAAATGGTTCCGTAACGGATAGCCGGGAAGCTCTTCTTTTCCCAGGTAATATTGCAGGGAGCCCAATCTGGGGCGGTATTGATCCCGAGTCCTTTGGAGAGGATCTTACTTGGCGCGAAATTCTCGTTTAAATGAGGCATGACTCCGAAAAGCACAACGTTTTGCCCGCCTTTTACCGCTTCCACAATCCGTCTCTGGGCATCGTCGGACATATATTCGGCCGTGGGGATAAAATAGAGGTTTTTATCGGCCAGGGAGTTTTCGGAATTGATATCCACCACCGAGTAATCGTATTTCAGATTCATCAGATCCAGTCCGAGAGGATTCAGGCTCAAAGCGACCAGATCGTTGATATAAGGGAACTGCCCGTCGATCTGCAGATGATGGTGGATCAGGTACGGTTTGTGGTAGACTATCCCGATCTGCGAGATCGGTTTGGCGGTATTGATCCCGATATGCTCGAGCACGGTATTCATCTTGCGGACGATATCGTAATTATCGTTAACTGTACCGTCCTTGCCCAGCGGGGCCCACTGCCAGTGATCGCGGCCGACAAACATATAGTGGTTCATTCCCTTCAGGCCGGCGGCCAGGGCGCTGATGATCAGATATCTGTGATATCTCGGGTTGGAGGCGACGCTGAGTCCTCCTTTTTTAACCAGGTCGTTTTTTTCGGGCAGGCCGCCGAATAGCTGGGGAGTCCAGCAGAAACCTGTTTTACTGGCCAGATATTTTAAATTTCTTCCCAGTCGGCAATAATCGTTGGGATCGGGCAGCTGCATCCCCAAGACCATTTTTTCCCCGGCCAGACCGTCGATATCTATGGGGATACCGAAATCCTGTGTCCATGGGAGATTAATCGAAAACAGACTGCCGACTCCATGGGCCTCCATCCGTTCCTTGATAGTCTGGACGAATTTGGTGGTAATGGAACCCTTAAATTCGATCCAGTCGAAATAGCGGACCATATCCTCGGGTTTTTTCACCTCCAGGGCCATCGGCGGTTCTACCAGGTTGAAATCCTTCACTTTTTTGCCGTAACCGGCCGGGAGGTTTTTCGGCTCTTTGTATTTATCTTCCAGAAACGGATGGTAATATTCGGAGATCGTGTAGGAGTTGTAATCTGTGGCGAAGGCTCCGAAATTACCTCCGTAGGCCAATTCATCGTCGATCTGGATAATGAAAACCGGGCCTTTGGGGAAGATGTAATTCTGGATCACTTCGATAAGCCCGGCCATATACCGCTTGATATGGCCCAGGTATTTCGGATGAAGGTAGCTCGGCTGATAACTGGTTTTCGAACCTGTTCCGTTGTCGGCGGAAACCAGTTCCCCCAGATGATCGCGGGCCACTATGGCCTCGTCAGCGAATAGATATTTGGGCAATCCACCGTTGGACCACTCGGCTTTGATCCAGGGTCCCGGCTTTAGAATAACTTTGAAACCGAATTCTCTGGAAAGTTCGAGGAACACTATCAGGTCTTTATCGGGGCCGGTATAGCCTCGAAAATCGAAAGTGCCCGGCTGTTCTTCATGCAGATTCCAGGGGACATAAGTCGAAATTATTTTAAATCCGGCCTTTTTAATTCTTTCAAAGCAGATCGACCAGTGCCGTTTATCCACTCTGAAATAATGCATTTCCGCGGAAAAAGGAAAGAACTCGTCTCTTCCGATGACAAATTTGTTATCAATAACTCCAAGCATATTATCTACCTAGAAACCGTTTTTAGGGTTTATCCTATCCTGTAAACAATCACCCATTTTAACGAATTTCAAGTCCAAAGTCAACCAAAAAAAGATATCTATATGTATTTCAACAGGTTATGGAGACGCCTACAGAGATACAGGGCGATCAAAGCCCTGCCAGTGCCCTGCCATAATGGCGGAAATAAAAAATCGGGCCTTTCTTTCGAGAGACCCGATTTTGTTTTTACTGCCTTTTCCCGGACTATATCCAGGATCAAGGGTCCAATTCTATTTTATTAAGAATTGGTTGAAAAATTCGAAAATCAACCGCCCGGAGGGCAATCCGGAGGATTGACCGGCGCTGATCCGCCTTTGAAGTAGGATACGCCGTAAGTGATATCCAGGCCGTTGTAGGTATTGCTGCCATTGACATCGCCGCAGAAATTGGCGAAACAGTCGCAGTCTAGATTGCACTGCGGGGTGTTACCGCCTTTGAAATAGGATACGCCGTAGGTGATATCCAGGCCGTTGTAGGTATTGCTGCCGTTCACGTCACCGACAACGTAGTCACAACCCAAATCCGGAACCAGGCAGGTATTCGCATATCCGCCGGCGGCCTGGGCTCTGGCTTGCAAGTCAGATACGTTGGCTCCGCCGATAACAGCGAAGACCAGGGTCTCCGCCTGGGCTACTCCGAGATTAAACGGGCCGGCGCTGATCAGCGAGCTCATATCGCCGTTGAGGATGTTATCCCTGCGCATGACATCGCCGCCGATGCTCATATATTTATAAAGCGTATCGGCGCGCCATCCGACCTGCGGATAGATAATGCTATCCTGGTCGACGGCAAAAAGAGTGTGAGCGGGACCGGATATCGCGGCTAAGCCCAGGTAGTAGGCGGCGCCATCACGATTATGCTGAATGATCATATTATTGGCACGATCCAGAGAGAGCGTATCGTTACCTACGGTAGCGCCCGGCACATCCCAATCGAAATAGAGTCCGGCATACATACCGTTTATCGGGTCGCCGCCTGTGTTGGACAAGATGAAGGTATGCAGGAAGACGTTATCGCTTCCTGTCGGATCGCCTGTAAAACCCTGTCCGCAATAATCGACCTCGAGATTGTACGAGAAGGAACCGTCATCGATGTATGAGCTCTTGGGGTTATAGGGATCAGTCATGTCGAGGGCGGTTGTGCCGCTGGGATGATGGTTGTCGACGCCGTCGCCGTAGTAGATATGCATGGTGGAGGAGGAATTGCCGTATACGAAGCTTCCCCCGTAGTTGGCGCTTCCATGGCCGTCCCAGTTATAGGTGAGGTTCTGCAGATCGTAGTCGCCCAGCGAGGCGAAATTGCTGACTCCGCAATTGGGAATTTCGGCGGTCTGACCCAGGCCCCAATCCTGATCCGATGGGGGCGGGCTGCCGGAGAGAGTAACCCAATAGGTGGCCCCGCAAGGAACCGTAGCTCCTGTTTGGGGGGCGATAAACAACCAGTAATAGCCGAAATTACCGGCATCGAGATAAGCATCCGAAGTACCTACTGTGCAGGTATCCACCTGTATAGTATGCCTGACATAGGTTACGGCGCAGGAATCGTTCGGGTCGTCTTCGCCGGGAACAACTATTCCGGCTATTATGGGAAACTCGGCCTCGACGGTGATAGTCCATTGGGTCAATTCGGTGCAGGAGAATTGAAACCAATCGGTATCTCTTCTGGCCTCGCTGTCGGTGGTATAGGTACCCGATGTGCCGCAGATAGTCTCGCCGTTGGCGATCGATCCGTAGATGGCCGGAGTGGAATTGCATCCGCCGTTGGTGGCATCGTCATAGCCGTCGAAACAATCCGGCTCTCCCTCGGGAGTGGCGCCGGTCGGACATACGACAACACAATCGAGAGCGAAAGGAGGATCGGACGGTTTTATGTCGCCCGATGGAATATTCGACGAACTGGTAAGCGCCGGATTATCATTCGGGCTTGCCGCTTTGTTCGAGGCTCCCGCCAGACCCCAGAGCGCGAGGCTAAGGATCAATGACGCCAAGAGAATTTTTTTCATTTTCTTCCCCATGTTACTGATAAAATTGTTAATGCCTCTTGTCGAACAATACTATCCCTGTTTTCCCTGGTTTGTTAATGGTTAACTGTCTGTTGAATCAATAGCCTGATCTTTTGATTCATCACCTCCTCAACAAAAGTATTATAGAATTTTAGTCTCTTCCCTTTCGAGGATAGTCAAATAGATCAAAGAACCATTCAATGTATTAATTTTGATCTGTCGCCGTCCGAGCAAAGAAGATCATTTAATTCACTCAGCTATAATTAAAATATAAGTATCCGAGATCAGGCTGTCAAGATTTTTCGTCAGAATTGAATTTTGGCCGAATAATCGATACCGGTATCGGCTTTACTTTCGAAGGAGAAATAAGATTTCAATCCGGGTTCGGACCGCAATCAGCGCAAGGCAGTAGAGCATCCCGCAAACCCTTAAGGTAGAGCACGCCATAGGTGATATCCAGGCCGTCATACCCGCAGCTGCCGTTGACATCGCCCGATACATGCCAGGTTTCGCCCGGCGTACATTCACATTCATAAGCGGGCGGATTACCGCCCTTGAAGTAGTTTACTCCATAGGTTATATCCAGCCCGCTGAAATCACCGCTGTTGTTGACATCTCCGACGGCGTAATCGCATGAGTAGGCCGGTTCGAAATCGACCCAGGCGTTATACCTGCTTCCGCAGGCGATACCGTCGAAAACCGCCGGGGCGGCCCAAAGCCAGTATAATCCCGCCGGAACATCGAAGGTCAGGCTGACCGGCAGACAGCATGGCCCCGCGGCCGATCCCAAAAGCTCATAATCATAGCAATTCCCGGAGTTGGCGGCGATAACGACAATCAGGATATCATCGAATTCCGCCTCGACGGTCCAGCTGAGCGCTCCCGGGTTGTTCAACGCGATCTGATACCAATCGCTATCGCGCATATTCAGGCCGTCGTAGAGGAAGGTACCGGATTCGGCGCAGATGATATCGCCGGCGACAACATCCTGAAATACGACCGGAAATCCGGCGCATCCGCTGTTAAAGTTATCATCGTAGTTATCGGCGCAGAGCGGCTCCCCCTCGTAGTATCCTCCGGGCGGGCACTCGAGAAGCGGCGAATCGGCCGGAAAGAGCATCGAACCATCAGCCATCAACACCGCGGGGATAATGATCAGAATCGAGAAAAGCATGATTACTTTTATTTTATCGGGAGGAAACATGCGACACCGCCTTCGATATTACTTTAAATTTCAAATAGTCGGAGGCAAAACGCTCGGGTGTCGGTCCTGGTTATAAAGATAATCAGACAGGGGAAATTGTCAAGCCGATTCGAAAACCGTCGGATATGTAATCGGTCAAAAAAAATCGGGCCTCTCTTTCGAGAGACCCGATTATCGGTTTCTATCGCCTTAATCCGGATTAATAATCCCGTCTTAAGGAAACAGTATTATTCCGATGCCGATCCAGGCTGGAATGTGGCCTTGGACTTCAATCCCGGTACTATCAGAGGATTGTTGCCTTCGCCCAGAATTCCGCCGCCAGGAGGACAATCCGGAGGATCCTGCGGTGCGGCTCCGCCCTTGAAGTAGGCGACACCGTAGGTGATATCCAAACCGTTGTAAGTATTGCTGCCGTTGACGTCACCGCAGAAGTTGGTGAAGCAGTCGCAATCTGTATTACACTGAGGAGCGGCGCCGCCCTTGAAGTAGGCAACACCGTAAGTGATATCCAGACCGTTGTAGGTGTTACTGCCGTTTACGTCACCAACAACATAGTCACAACCGCCGGCGGGACACTGGAAGGTCGCGCAGGTTTCGTCAACGTACCAGGTACCGTTAGCGGCCAGACAGTCGGCTTCAGTCATGTCGCCGATACAATCGGTGCCGACGCAGCAAGCGGCGGTAGGATCGCCGCCGGCGCAATCGCCGACGCCGAGATGGAAAGCCATATCGGCAGTGTTAGCAGATGGAATATTAATTGTCTCTCCCCAAACTGCCGAGAGTTCGTTAGCGTGGCTGTTAGTGGCTGTGGCCCAGAAGAAATCATCCGGTCCGCGGCCGGGGAAGTTGACGAAGACGCCATAAGTTCCAGCGGCCAGGGTAACAGTGGCGGCAGGATCGCAAGCGTCAAACCAAACCAGGTCGCGTGCGAAAGCATCGACGCCGGAATCGATCTCGTCCAGATTACCTGTCGTTTTATCGAAAGTGTAATCAAAGACAGGATTGGCTCCATCGACATCCCAGGCCAGAGCGTAGATGCCGTTGGGGGCATCGTATATTCTGACTCTCATGGACATGATGTTGCTGGGATCACCCAAAGGAGTAGTGCCTTCGATGATCTCGATACGGAAACAGCTGACATCACTGGAAGCTGTTAGCTGGATGTCATCGATTATTCCGAGCGGATCCCAGTTGGCGGACGGACGATAGCCATTAACCAGATCGGCCACTCCGTTATCCCAGAGACTGGCATCGGAGCAGGTTTCGACCGGCGGCTCAGGGCAGGTGAAGGTGGCGCAATCTTCGCCTTCATACCAGACACCCTGGAGAGCGTCGCAGTCGGCCTGAGTCATGGTACCGACGCAGTCGGTGGCGACGCAGCAGGCGCCTTCCGGCGGACCGGAGACGGTTACGTAACCGTTATATACTGATCCGCAGGGCAGTCCGCTGAAGAAGCTCGGTCCGGCCCAGAGCCAGTAGGTACCGGCTGTCACGAAGAAGGACAGAGTGGTAGGCGTGCAACGATCACCAATGGCGCTACCGAGAATAGTATAATCGACGCAGTCGCCGGAATTGGCGGCGATCACGAAGGCTAATATACCATCAAACTCGGCTTCGACAGTCCAGGTCAGGGTGCCGTCCTGATCGAGAACGATCTCGTACCAGTCGGTATCCCTGTAGTTGCTGCTATCGAATAAGAAAGTGCCGGTTTCGGCGCAGATGATGTCGCCGGCGTTGACGGTCTGGAAGACCGCGGGAGAGGCGTTACAGCCACCGTTGTAAGCGTCAACATACTGGTCGCCGCAAATAGGTTCGCCTTCCGGGTACCCGCCGGTGGGGCAATCGACCACGCAAGGTGTACAAAGCGGCGGAGTATCGCAGGCCACGCCGTCATCGAATACATCAAGCTGGAAGTTACCGACGGCAGAACTATAACCGTGTACCAGAACCATATAATCTCTGCCGACTTCGGTGCACCAGGTAACGGTACTGCGGAATAGGTATTCAGAGCAGTTGTCGTCGTTGCCGTCGACACAGTAGAAATCGGTGCAGGTTCCGCAGAATACGGAGATCTTGGTATCGTAATCGGTATAAGCGTTACAGGTGGTGGCGGTCATGGTGTTGCCGGTACCGGGAATTGTGTACCAGACGCCGGCGGAGGTGATGGAAGTTCCGCAGGTACCATATTCGGTATCGGGTGTAGAATTGACAGTGGTACCTTGTGTCGACGAGGGCACGGCAACCGGTATAGCGTCCGCGCAGAGGTCGTTGGTCGGCGGAGGCGGAGGATCTTCACAAGTGATTGAGACGTAGTAGTCACTGCCGCAGGGAACGCCGGTGAATACGCTGGGACCAACCCAGACGGCTATTTGGCCGGCGGGCATAAGAGAGGAAACTGTCACAGGCGTACATTCATCGCCGGAACCGCTGGCCGATATAACATAGCCGTTACATTCGTCGCCCGCGGGACCGAGATCGATGAGGAACATTAACAACGGGAATTCGGCTTCGCCGGTAATCGTGACAATCTGAGTCGAAGCCAGAGTCATCAGATACCAGTCGGTATCGCGGTAGTTGCTGCCGCCGAAGAGGTAGGTGCCGGCGGTACCGCAGATGGTTTCGCCGCAGGTGGCCGCGCCCCAGACCGCGGGGGTCGAGTTACAGCCGCCGTTGGTGACGTCGACATACTCGTCGTAGCAGTCTTCTTCGCCTTCCGGCGTAGAGCCGTCAGGGCAGGTAACCACGCAGGGGACAACTTCTGTCACGTTGACTGTATATTCGAAGTCGATGCCGTCATAAGCGCTGTTATTAGCCAGAGCCGGCCAGTACCAGACACCCATTGGCACATCGGAGAAGTTCAGAGTCATGGAATAACCACTGGCGCAGCCTGTGGGATCCCAGGCGTAAGTGGATAAAGTGTAATCATCGCACAGACAGTCGTTCATGATAACGACGCCGGCCTGATACAACTCTTCGGTCGTTCCACAATAAGTGATCGTAATGTCGTTGGAGGCATACGGCAGATCTATCGTATACCATACGGCATTCCAATCCAGCATTCCGGGGCAGTCAAGCGTAGCTCCGATGGTTGTGCCGGTGCCTGAAACGGGATAAGGCCCGACAATGGCTTCGGCATTGGCGCAGTCATCGTTAGCCGGAGCCGGCGGGGGAGTATAAACCGAAATATTAAGGATACCGGAGCCGACATTGTTCGAGTAACCACCTACCTGGATCCAATAGCTGGACCCAATGGTAACGCCGGGAATCTCTATTTCGGATTGGAAAGAGGCGGAGACGCAGGGAGCGTCATCATTACAGGCGATTTCCACGAGGCTGGCGCAATCGGCGCCACTGTAGGCCGCCAATTTGGTATCAAACGCGGATCCGCAAAGAGAAACAACAGCGTTGCCGTCGGCGGTGGCCGTGTAGTAATACCAGATATCGGCCGAGGTCATACATGTACCCAGACCACTGACACTAGCCGTTACGGTGCTCCAGGCTAGATCGGTTACTTCTCCGACCGCTTCGGCGTTGGCGCAGTCGTCATTAGCCGGAGGAGGCGCGGCAGCCGATATAGTCAGATCGAAATCGGGAATACAGTTCGGAGTCGGCCAGGTATCGGCCATGATGTAGTAGGAACCGGCCGCGAGAGTAAGGCCGGTAATCGCTTTCACACCGCCGGAGTAGCTGGTGACTTTACCCAGGCAGGCGCTCGGATCCGGAGGACAAGCGTCGTCAACCAGGAATCCGGTATAGGTGGTGGCTTTAAAATCGCATGTAAAATCGAGAGTAGCGCCAACGGCCAGATCGAGCCGGAAGATGATATCTTCGCCGCCATCGTAGGAACCGAGGCAGGTGGAGCTATAGGAATTCAGTCTGGCGCAGGTGTACTGGTTGGCCAGGGTCACAGGCAGATCGGCGTTCGGATCGGTAACAGTGATAACGATCGGATCGGAGCAATCATCGCCTGTGGTTAATATTGTGGGCGGATCGTAAGGAAGATTGATCTCGGGGCGAGAATCTTCTTCATACAGCTCTTTTTCGATTTTACCAAGAGCCGGGGCCTGATTAGCGCCCGGGATAGTCACAAGCGGAGTCTGCTGAGAATTGGTCTGCTCGGCAGGAGAACCCGCGTTGGAGGTGTTGAAGTTCTCCTGCTCAGTGAGAACATCTTCCCTGGCCGCGTCTTTTTCCGAGACAGGGGCCAAAGTGCCCAAATAATGCTGGCTCTGAAGATCTGTAAGCTTGGCGGCAGCGCCCGAAGGATTGTTATCGGCGCCAGCTACCGCCCAGGTACAGAGTACGATCAGAGCTAAACATAATGGAAAGAATTTTTTCATATTTTGTTCTCTCCTAAAAAAACATCCAGATTAATCTGTCAAAAGCACTCAACAAAAAGTCCTGATTTCCTTTAAAGTTACTTGTTTACACAACGAACAACATAGTTAGTATAAAGTTGGTTTATTAGACCAAACACCTCCTTTGAAGTCAGTTAACAATCAACACAAGAAGATTCATTAAATAAGTATTTTGTTTTACGTCTAACGGGGCGCCGATCATGGGGAGCTTCTCTCCCCAAAGTGAAGCTCATTTGGTAGTAAATAGTTTTTCTTCTCTCAGTCCCGAGCTTATCATGTTTGATCCGCCAGGGCGCGATCGACTCCCTAAATTCACTAACATTATAAGAAAAAAACCCCGATCTGTCAAGTATTTTAGGCCTCATTTTCGGCATTTTCCGCGATCCTTACATCCCTTTAAACAGCCTGAAATTTGATTTTTATTCACTTTGTGAATCACCCGCCATGGTCAATCAAAATTGTCAAGCCTACCTTACTTAAACTGTTCTGATCTCGATAAAATCGGCGGTTTATCTATTAAATTCCGCCTATCGACAATCTCCGGCGAACGGAGGAGGTCCTCCCTTGAGATAGCTCACCAGATAAGTGACGTCCAACCCGTTGACCGTGCAGGAACCGTTGGCGTCGCCCCGCAAGAACGGATCGGGAGGCGGCGGTCCGCCTTTGAGATAGTTGACCAGGTAAATAACATCGAGCCCGTTAACATCGCCGCTGGCATTGGCATCACCCGGAACAAACGGCGGTCCGACAAAAGATGTATCGACAGCGGTTTGAGTTTCGGAGATCCCGGTGAAGGGCTCGTCATTGCCGGCCAGGTCGGAAGTCCGCGCCTCGAAATAATAAGTGTGACCGTCAGCTCCCGCGAACATGGCGGTCAACAGGGGCGTATCGATTATCCAGTCGGTCCAGACGCCGGCGCCGTCTTTATAGCGAATGTCATAAAGGCCGCTGGTCCCCGAACCATCGTCGGAACCCTCGCTCCAGGAGACTGGAAAGGAGAGATTAGCGGAAGAATCGGGTGATGACGCCTGGCATCCGGAAGGGGGTATATTATCGAAAAGCATCGAATCGACGGCGTAATTCTGGAAAGTTACATTTCCGAGGTTATCGACCAGCCAGAGATAGACCGGAATAATTCCGACATCCTGGGCGGTATAGGGCGCGGGGGAAGCGTCGAAATGTCCGGTGGAATCGTAGTTGTTGTATGGTTGAGCTCCGATTTTATAGAGGGCCATTCCGATCCCGGTGGAATCGGGAGGATTGGTCCAGGCGAGGGTAAAATTCGGATTGGCGGTCCAGCCTGCCGGAGTAATATCGAAGGCAGCCGGAGCCGGCGGCGGGTCGGTATCTATGCCAAACGCGCCGGTGGAATACGCGGAGATATTCCCGATAACATCCACGGCGCTCACCCGCCAGTAGTAACGCTGATTGGATTGAAGATTCGATCCGGGGACGTAAACGGTAACGGAAGTGGAATCATTGATAAGATAAGGAGCCGCGAAACCCGCATCGTTATCGATCTGAATATAGTATTTTTCGACACCCGATCCATTGCCGTCATCGGCCGGATCCCATTCGAAAAGCGGTGTACGATCGGCGACCCACTGGTTGTTTATCGGAGTCAGCAGAACCGGCGGGACAGGCGGAGCGTTATCGATCGCGAAATACTGTGTGCTCGTATAATCGGACCAGATAGATCCGTTTCCGGCCCTTATCCGCCAGTACCAGAAGCCGTAGATCGGATCTCCCAGACTGTCGGGGGATGTGAAACTGGTATCAGTAATAGCGCTGTTTTCGACCTCCGGGCTGCTGAACGACGGGTTATTGTCGATCTGAATATGGTATACTGTGGCCGATTCGACAAGATTCCATCGAAACGTAGGATAAGCCGTATCTATAAACTCCCCTGCTATCGGACTGATCGGCACTGGAGCGTCCGGAAGCGCGATCACATTTATGAGAGAGTTGTAGATATCGATTCGGCCGGTTCCCAGCAAACCGGAATAACCGGGGTTCAAGCCGTCGATATTGTCTGTATAATTAACTATAAGAGCCCTGGCCGCGGCCTGAGTAAGAGTAGGGTCGGCCGAGAACAGCAAGCCGGCCAGGCCGGTCACGAAGGGGGCGGCCATCGAGGTTCCATCGAGGTAAGCGTAGGTATTGTTGAAATAGGTGGAGTAAATATTCACTCCGGGCGCGCTGACATCGACCCAGGAGCCATAATTGGAGAAGGAGGCTTTATGATCGGTTTGATCTGTGGCCGCGACAGCGATAACATGGGTCAGGGTGGCCAGGTATGGGGCGCTGGTATTATTGTCGTTACCGGCGGCGGTAACGATTACGACTCCGGCGTTGCGGGCGTAATTGGCCGCCGAGCCGATCCCGCTGTTGTTGGATGATCCCCAGGAGCAGTTGATAGCTTTGGCGCCTTTGTTGGCGGCGTAATAGAAAGCCGACGCCGCGAAATCCATCCTGACATATCCCCAGCCGTCAGTTGCTTTCCAGCCTATTCTCAAGGCCATAATGGAGCAATCGAAACCGACGCCGGCTATACCGGTAGTGTTATTAGTTTCGGCTGAGGCTATTCCGCTGCAATGGGTACCGTGACCGTCGAAATCCATGGGGTTGTTATCGGGAGTTTGATCGTCTTCACCGGGGTACCCGTTGACTCCGGTTACCCAGTCCCAGCCGCGATAATCGTCTATGTAGCCGTTGCCGTCGTCATCCACCCCGGACGATCCATTCATTTCGGCGGTATTGGTCCAGATATCGTTATTCAGATCGGGATGGTCCCAGTCAACTCCCGTATCGGCTATTCCAACGGGGATGCTCGGATCTCCCTGGTTGAGGTTCCATCCGTTGTAGGCGTTTACCCGGCCAAGGCCCCATTGATAGCCCCGATATTGATCGTTGGGAACAAAATCCAGTTTATGGACTCCGACCGGCTCGACATGGTCGATTACGCTCAAGTCGTCGTACGATGAGAGGATCGTTTCCAGGTCGAGTCCGTCCTTGAAGGTAATGGAATAGTATCCGGCCATGGCCTGTTCCCCTCTTTTTTCCGCTCCGGGGAAAAGAGGCCATATCGAGCTGACTTCAAAAAGTCTGTTAAGCTCGTCGACCTCGGCATAGCCTGTAACGGATATGCCGTTTAACATAGATACTTCGATAGGGGAATTTTGCGGATTGAAAATTATTACGGCGGCGTTGGAGACATAACTCACACCGGGTTCGAAATACTCAGCGGAAACTTCGGGTGATTCCAGTAGAAAAAAGATCGAGAATATCGTTAACGTAGTTTTCCATATAAAACGCTTCACTTACGCTCCTCTCCCAGGCTGAAAATCAAAAATGGGCGTTGTTTATTTCATCATAAAAAGCTTCAGGCTCGCGGATACCTTTTCGCCCCTCAGTCTGGCGAAATATATACCGCTGGCGACACCTTCATCGCGATTATCGGTGCCGTCCCAAATGACAGAGCCTTTGCCGTTTCTTTGGTTTCCTCTCATTAGCGATTTTACTTGTCTTCCGAGAATATCGAATATCATCAAATCGTAATCTCCGTCTGATGGCAGATCATAGCTGATCGAAACCGCGCCGTTGAAGGGATTGGGATACCCCAAAATCGAAATGGCCGTAGCCGTCGGCATGCTCGCGGGAGCAGCTGCTGTATACGTGTAATCGATTTCATATTCGGCATCGAGCGGTTCTCCGTCGGAGGTAGAGAACTCTGCTCTGGAGACAGCAAATATGTCATTTTGAAGGCCGCTATCGCCTGAATATAAGATGGAGAGCAGTTTTCCAGAGCTGAACATCGAACCATACCCCCGCCAGCTGTATAACGCTATCATCAACTTACCGTTAGACGCTGTCCATGACAATTCCAGATCATCGGCGGAATTATCGAGCAACACGCATGATGGTTCAACAAGGTCAGAATCGTAATCTAATACGAAATACGCGCCGCCTAACGATTCATCGCTGTTTAAAACTATGTCGCAGAGGCTGTGGCTGTCAAGCGAATTCCGGGAATTATATTCGGAAATAGATTCCGGGCGGTCGGCGAACGGCGGATCATACTGGAGCAATCTGTCGCCATTGATGACACCGAGTAAAAAGACCAGATCGGCGATCGAGGCTTGAATACCGTCGCGATTGCAGTCCGAGTTGGCGTACTGCCTGCGGGTAAATTGAACGTCGCCCATGAAGTAGTTCAGGAACGTAATGGCGTCGCCTATCTCGAAGGCGAATCCATTAATATTTATATCGCCGTAAATCGGATTAATAATAAGAACGTCGCCCCTGGTCAGAGACAGGTTGGGATAGACCACCCAGTTGCCATCGGCCAAAAGCAGGCTGTTATCGGGATATGGAGTATTGGGATCTTCGTAAAATCCGATATGGGTAAGAAGATCGTAGCCGAGATCTTCCGATGTTACGCAGCAGGAAATCCAGGCAAAAATGGTATCTCCCTCGATCGGCGGAACAAAGGGTGGCGGCGGAAGATCGGTCAGAAGATTGATTCTGATTCTTCCCTGGATACTCATATCGGCCTGGAAATTCTGGAAGAAAAGATTGGGAGCCACCACAGTGGGTGTCAGCAGGCTGGGATCGTAGGTGATAATAATATTGACCCCGATAGTCGGTCTGCTGGTGTTGATCCGGATCGGGATGAACAGGGCCGGTTCTCCGGGGATAGCCTCTATTTGCGGGCCGAAGTAGATTTCGTGCACGTCGGTAATGGAATTAGCGTCATAATGATGCTCTCCGGCCGCCGCGCCGACGGACATCATCGCCGCGATCAGAGTAGACAAAACCGTGTATCGAATCATAGTATTAAACCCTCCCCGATCTCATTTTCTTATGATTCCTTTCGGTCGGATTATATCGACACGACCGCCGCCCCGAGGCGGCATCGGCGGAGGAGGCGGGCCGCCCTTGAAATAATTAACCAGGTAAACCACATCAAGGCCGTTGACATTGCCGTCTCCGTTGGCGTCCGCCGCGTCACGAATCGGAGGTATCGGTCCGCCTTTGAAATAGTTCACCAAAAATACCACGTCGAGGCCGTTAAGAGAGCCGTCGTTATTGGCGTCGCCGCGTATATAGGTTACCACGGTAATCGTAACCCTGGCCGTATCGGTCAGGCCGGCGGTATCCGCGACCACCAAAGTCACCAGGGTATCACCGCCCTGTTCATAAGTGGGAACCCAGAACAGCGACGCGATTCCTCCGCCGGAATCGGCGAAGGTCATTCCGAACGGCAGATTTCCGACATAATTTATGGCCATCGGATCGTTCTCGACATCGGTGGCGACCACAAGCAGATTCAACGTATCGAGGGCGTTGACAGATTGATGGGGAATCGGATCGAACAGCGGCGGATGGTTGCCCGAAGAAATCACTTCGATAGTGACAATTTGCGAATCAGCCAGAGCCGGATCGGAGAAATCATAGCATCCGAACGTAATATTGTATATGCCGATATCCTCATACCTCGGTCTCCACTGGAACAAAGCGGTTCCATCGCCGGCGTCGATAAACTGAGATAGCGGCGGCATATTTCTCTGGAAGAATACCGGCACGGTCAGATCCGGGTCTGACGCGACCACTGGCAGGGTAAGAAGGAAACCGTCGCCCACAACCGTATCCGGTATGGGATTTAGAATAGGCGGACGATTAACATTGACGATGGTGATACGCGCGGTCATGGTTACGAATATGGTCGGATCGGTAGCGTCAACCGCCATGAACCGGGCGGAATCCTGACCGGCCTGGAAGAAGTTGGGCATAAAGGTTAATGTACCCGTACCGTCTCCGTGATTGACAAAATTACCGCCGGGCGGAACTCTCAGGGCGATCAGGTTCGGAATCGTGCTATCCGGGTCGACGCTGATCACGTCGAAGACCAGAGTATCTCCTTCGTTGACACTAAACGGTCCGGACGGTTGAATTTCGGGATATCTGTTATTATCGAGGACCGTTATGGTGACCAGCTGCGAATCGGCCAGCGCGGAATCCTCGGAGTCATAGGAAACAAAAGTGATTTCATGAATTCCGGCCTGGTTGTAATCGGGGTAGAATCCGAAATACCCGAGACCGTTTCCTGAATCGACGAATACCGCGTTGGCTGGCAGGTTATGGACGTCGAGCATTGGCACAGTCGAATCGGGATCGACTGCCCTGACAATGAATTCGACCTGGTGATTTTCCATCAGAGCGCGATCGGCGATAGAATCGAGCGCAGGGTATTGGTTGCCGGCTTCAATAATGGTCAAATCGACATATTCGGAATCGGCTGCCCCGGAAATATCAGAGGCTATGACCAGCATATTGTAAATGCCTGATTGATTGAAGAGCGGCTCAAGATGAATTGTAGCGGAGCCGTTGGAAGAATCGCTCAAAACAAGATTGTAAGGCGCGTTCAGAATCGTGAAAGCAGGCGAAGTGGAATCCGGATCGGCCGCTGTCAGCAGGACATCGAGAATTTCCCCCTCGGTAACCGAAAGCGGCCCGATAGGATCGAGTGTCGGTATCTGATTGCCCATTCCTACTACCTGCACCAGGGTAGGCTTGGTATTGGTAAGATAGCCGTCGGTAACGGCAAAATAGATTATATAGATTCCCGCTTGCGTGTAGTCGGGATAGAATGTGAACCGTCCGGTGCCATCGCCGAAATCGACAAATTCGGATCTGGGCGGCAGAGGCTCATCACAGTTGCAGTTAATAAAGAGCACCAGCGAATCACCGTCTGGATCGGTAGCCGTTATATCGATCGTAAGGGTATCCCCTTCGTTTACCGTGCCCGGAGGAGGCTGCAGCAGAACGGGCCTGCGGTTTGTCGTGCTGATGGTAAAGTGAACCCATCTGGAGGCCGACATGGGGGGATTATCGCTGTCGGTTACATAGAAATAAGCCGAGTCGGTTCCGGCCTCTCCAAAATCGGGATAGAATCTGAATTCTCCCACCCCGTTGCCGGTGATGGTGAACTGAGAATGAAGCGGTAAATAGCCATGAGAGAGGGCAAGAGGGCCGGGAATAAAATCAGTCGAATCGGTGGCCATGACGATGGCTACCAGAGTATCTCCCTCATAAACGAGAGAATCACCCATGAAGGCTATTCTCGGCGGACGGTTGATATCATTTATGGTAATAAGCACGTTCTCGTAATCCGACAGGCCGCCGTCATCGATGGCGGTAAACCTGAGCGTATCCAAGCCGGCGGAATAGTAATCCGGGTAATATACGAACCTCCCGGTGCCGTCGTGGTAATCAGTGAAATACGATGAATCGGGATTGCCGGAAACATATAACAGCGGCAGGAATCCTTCCGGATCAGAGGCCGACAAGGCTATTACCAGGCTGTCGCCTTCATTTACAGCCCTTGGTCCTATAGGCTGCAGGATCGGGGGTTGATTACCTTCTTCGGCGACATGAATGAAAGTCTGAGCCGAATCAAAAACCGTTCCGTCGAAGACCTTGAAGGTAACGGAGTAATCGCCCGATTGCGTATAGCTCGGCGAGAAGGTGAAAAGCCCGGTTCCATCGCCGTTATCGGCAAAGACCATATTCAAGAGGAGAGGATCGGCGGAGAGAACGAGCGAATCTCTATCCAGATCGTCGGCAATAACAGGAATATCGAGAACAAATCCTTCGGTAATATAGTAGGCCGAATCCACAGGCGCGAGAACCGGCGGCTGATTGCCGGCCTCGATTACGTCAATGGTTACGATCTCGGTATCGGCCAGAGCGCCGTCATACACCGCAAAGGTCAGGGAATAAGATCCGCTCTGCGTATAATCGGGCAAAAACTGGAAGAAGGCCGTATTATCGCCGTTATCGACAAAGAGCATATTAGTATCCAAAGTCTCCGCGGTAAACACGAGGCTGTCATCATCAATATCAGTGGCCAGGATTGTCAACCCCAGAGAATCTCCTTCGAGAATCGAATGATTGCCGATGGGGAAAAGAACGGGAACCTGATTGATATCATTGACGGTAATATCGACGAATTCGGAGTCGGCCAGGTCGCCATCGCTGACGTAGAAGAGGATGTTATAAACACCCGATTGATAGAAATCCGGATCGAAGGTGAAGGTCCCCGCGCCGTTGGCGGAATCGACGAAAGTGGCCCCGAGCGGCAGACCGCCGGCGGCCAAAGTTAAGCTCGGTCCGTCGATATCGTCGGCATAAACATTGAACTCCAGATGCAAACCTTCATCTACAGATTTCGGGCCGATAGGCTGCAGCACGGGCCGCTGGTTGCCCGTTTCCAATGTAGTCAACTGGACCAGCATGGTATCCTCGAGCACGCCGTCATAGGCTATAAACATCAATGTATCGATACCGGACTGCAGATAGCTCGGACGATAGGAGAACAACCCTGATCCATTACCGCTATCGGCAAAGGTCGAGTTCAGGGGTCTGAAATCAAGCCGCAGCGACGGGATCGAGCCTTCCGGATCCACCGCCCGCACCACGAAGAACAGGCTGTCGCCCTCGTAAACCTGCTGATCGGGCAAGGGATCGAAGACCGGCGGAAGATTGATATCAATCACGGTTATCTCTACCATTTCGGAGTCCGCCAGAGCGCCGTCGGAGGCGACAATCAGGACGTTATGGATACCTGACTGGTTGAAGTCAGGCAAAAATTGAAGCAATCCCGTGCCGTTGGCAGAATCGATAAAGGCGGCGTTCAAAGGCAGCTGTTCGGCGAATAGAACCGGGATGGAGCCGTCGGGATCAGATGCGCTAATCAATGTCTGCAGCAGCGCACCCTCGTTGACTGTCAGCGATCCTATAGGGGTCAACAGCGGCGGCAGATTGACGTTGACCACCGTGATTTCGACATATTCGGAATCGGAGAGAGCTCCGTCGGTGGCTATGAAAAGAACCGTATCGATACCGGCCTGAGTGTAATCCGGGGAGAATCCGAAACTGCCTGTACCGTCAAGATTATCGGTAAAGCTGGAATTAGCGGGCAGGTTCAATGCCGATAGAGCCGGGATAGTGGAATCCGGATCGGCAGCCGAGATGATAATCGAGAGCAGCCCGCCTTCATCGACCGTACGTGATCCGATGGAGGCCAGAAGCGGAGCTTGATTTCCGGCGTCAATTACAGTGATCGCCACATATTCGGAATCGGCGAAAGCGCCGTCTGTGGCTATGAACAGCAGCGTATCTATTCCTGACTGCGTATAGTCGGGCATGAAGGTCAGCAGTCCCCGGCCGTTAAGCGAATCCTGGAATACCGCGTTAACTGGAAGACCCTGCGCTATCAGCTGTGGGATCGTCCCGTCAGGATCGGTCGCGTTGACAGAAACTCTAAGCGTATCACCTTCAGTAATTGTCCGCGGCCCGATAGGATCCAAAACCGGCGGGAAACCATAATCATCGACTGTGATCTCGACCCACATGGAGTCAAAAAGGAAACCGTCAAAGGCCCTGAACAGGACGTTGTAAACACCGGCCTGCGTATAATCGGGATCGAAAATGAAAGCTCCGCTGCCGTCACCGGAATCGGCGAATACCGAGTTGGCCGGCAGGTGAAACGCCTGCAGCGCCGGAACGGTACCATCAGGATCGGATGAGGTAACTTCGAATTCGAGATGCTGACCTTCTACAACTGTTCGAGGGCCGATATAGTTTATCGAGGGAGGTTGATTGCCGGCATCATATACGGTAATATTAACCTGATCCGAATCGGCCAGAGCGCCGTCCGAAGCGATAAAAATCAACGAATACAATCCGCTTTGAGTATAATCCGGGGAGAAGCTGAACAGCCCATGGCCATTCAAGCTGTCGGTAAAAGCAGCGTTGGCCGGCAGGCCCAGAACTGACAATGAGGGTATGGTGGAATCGGGATCGACAGCCATTACCAGAAATCTGATATTTTCCCC
Organism: Candidatus Zixiibacteriota bacterium; assembly: GCA_024641335.1. GTDB lineage: Bacteria > Zixibacteria > MSB-5A5 > UBA10806 > UBA10806 > JAHEDG01. The sequence goes on along the minus strand of JAHEDG010000036.1, from coordinate 1,749 downwards.
TTCGAACAATGATCGATCGCTTATTGGCGCGATTACAGGAGGTCTGGGGGTATCGTTAACTGTAATCGCCACCAGTTCCGAATCCGCCGATACGGCATCGGAGGCTATGAATCTGACACTATAAGCGCCCGACTGGAAGTATCCGGGATAGAACCTGAACACTCCCGTCCCGTTTCCGTTATCGGTAAATGAGGCGTTAGTCGGAATATTCTCGGCTGTCAGTACCGGGATTTCACCGTCGAAATCGCTGGCGGCGATACTAATTATCAAAGAATCGGCTTCGTTAACCGATCTCGGCCCAATGGGACTTAAAACAGGCGGGATATTCACCTGTATCACGCTGATATCGACATATTGCGAATCGGCCGATTCACCGTCGGAAGCGTAGAAGAGAATATTATATACTCCCGATTGAGTGAAATCGGGCTGGAATCTGAAATCCGCGGTTCCATCGTTGTGATCGAATAGTTCGGCGTGAGTCGGTAAATCAGCGGCCAGAATCAACGGCGGCCCGTCGGGGTCGAACGCTGTTATCGTGAAGAACAACGATTCACCCTCATTCATCACATGAGGTGTAGGAATGCTATCCAGGGTTACGGGCCTATTAATGTTTACGACTGTAATATCAACATAGCCGGTATCGGCCAGACCGGTATCAGCGGCTACGAATCCTACAGTATAAAGACCGCCCTGAGTAAAATCGGGATAGAAACTGAACAATCCCAAACCGTTCAGACTATCTATAAAGGCCGCGTTCTCGGGGGCGTTGAAGAACGAAAGCGCTGGTATGGTTCCGTCGATATCAATGGCGGAGACTTTGAATATAAGCGAATCGCCTTCGTTAACGCTCTGCGGTCCGACAACGGTAATCACCGGCCGCACATTGACATCAATGACATTGATATCGACAAACTGCGAATCGGCCAGTTCGCCATCGGAGGCGATAAACAGGATCTGATATGAGCCGGCCTGATTATAATCGGGATAGAATTCGAAACCTCCCGCACCATTGGAAGAATCGGCGAATACCGAGTTTGGAGGCAGGTTTTCAGCCGTCAGGGTCGGAATGATCCCATCGGCGTCATCGGCGAAGATTCTGAATCGCAGAGCGGTCATTTCGAGGACATCCCGCGGAGTCGGAACCGGCTCCAACACGGGCGGAAGGTTGACATTGGTCACATTGATATCAACCATCTGTGAATCCGCCAGGCTGCCGTCGGAAGCGATAAATAAAATTTGGTAGCTTCCTGATTGAGTGTAATCCGGCATGAACTGGAAATTCCCTGTGCCATCGCCGTTATCGGTAAATGACGCATTCAGGGGAAGGTTCTCCGCGGTAATAACAGGAAATACAAGATCAGGATCGGAAGCGCTGACCGAATAAAGAAGCGAATCGCCTTCGTCGACACTTTGCGGAGTCGGGATTGGATCGAGGACCGGCGCGCGGTTGACATTGACCACATTTATATCGACAAACTGAGAATCGGCCAAATCTGAATCCGAGACTATGAATAAGACCTGATATATGCCCAACTGGTCAAAATCCGGCAGGAACCTGAACGATCCGGTGCCGTCGCCGTTATCGGTATAGGTCGAGTTCAACGGCAGATTCTCGGCGGTCAGGGTCAGCAGGGTCAGATCGGGATCGGACGAGGTCACCGCAAAGAGCAGAGAATCGCCCTCGCTCACACTCTGAGGTGTAACTATCGGATCGAGGATCGGAGGACGGTTGAAGTTGGCCACGTCTAT
>JAHEDG010000073.1 GCA_024641335.1 Candidatus Zixiibacteriota bacterium | reverse complement strand
CCGATGGGCCGCTGCTTTCAGCTCTTATCAGCCCCGGTTTCGGATTGACCAATAACTCGGTTCTTACCTTCTGGCATTGGTACAATACCGAGTCCGGTTTCGATGGCGGCAACGTCAAGGTATCGTCCGATAACGGACAAAGCTGGGGAATTATTACTCCAGCTGACGGTTATGACGGTATTCTCTCCAACAGCTTCCAGAATCCGCTGGGGGGAGAGGAAGCCTTTTATGGCTCTTCAGGCGGATGGATTCAGGAATCATTCGATCTCTCCGATTACTCCGGTTCGACCATTCTCCTGAAATTCGATTTCGGCGCCGATCTCTCCGAAAGAGCTCCCGGCTGGTATATTGATGACCTGGTCATTATCGGTGGCGGCATGGTCGGTACCGGATCGATTGCCGGAACGGTTACTGATCTGGCCACTTCCAATCCCCTCGAGAACGCTGTGGTGCGATCCGGATTCGTATTCGATACTACCGACGCCTCAGGCAATTATACCCTCGAGGTAATCCCGGGGATCTATTCGGCCACGGCTTCAGCGGCGTATCATAATCCTGTTACCATCGAAAATATCGAGGTTTTCGAAGGAGAGATCGCCACGCGGAATTTTGCCCTGCCGGCGCCGATTATTCAAATCGACACCGCTCCCATCGATACTGTCGTGCTCCAGGGCCAGACTGCCGAAATAGTAAGAAATATATCCAATACCGGTAATGGCGATCTGGAGTTCACAGTCGCTATTAGTGTCGGCGACAGAATCCTCTCGGCCGCGCCTGAAATAATCCCCGGAGGAATAGGCCATGCCAAGGCCAGATCAGCCGAGGAGATGTCTTCTATCGACGGAGAATATGCCCCCGACCTCAAACCCGGCCAGCCTCCCACTATTCTTGATTTCGGCGATGAGTTGTTTACCTTCGACCAGCAAACCCCGACCCAGGATATTTCCACTCTCGGAGTTGAATTCGACGGCAATAATTTCTGGGTTACCGGACGGCATCCTGTTGATGATATCCATAAATTGTATAAGTTCAATAGAGACGGCGCGCTCCTGGCTGGCTATGATCAGGGTACCTTCTCCGCCTGGGGATGGCGCGATCTGACCTGGGATGGCGAATACCTTTATGCCTCCGACGAAAATGAAATGGCAATTATAGATCCCGCTGCCGGCCAGAAAATAGGCACCATACCGATACCCACCAGTATCAATCCTCCGCTCAGAGGCCTGGCCTACGATCCCGCGACAGATCATTTCTGGGCCGCCAATTTCAGATCGAATCTTATCGAGTTCAACAGAAACGGCGAAACCATCTCCGTCTGCGCTAATAATAAATCTGTCTACGGACTCGCCTGGGATAACGCTTCCGAAGACGGACCCTGGCTCTGGGTCTTCTCCCAGGACGGTGTCCCGGCTACACAAATCAGCCAGTTTAATCCGCGCGACGGGCTTTATACAGGCGTTGTTTTTTACGCTCTCGATCATGATGGCGGCAATGATGATATGGCCGGAGGAGCCTGCTTCACCACCGAATGGGATCGATCGCTGGGCGTCTTCTTCGGTCTTGTTCAGGGATGGATCGACGGAGTGTCGGCCGACCTGGTGCAGGGATATGAAATCACCCCGTATTCCCAATGGCTTCTGGTCGACCCTCTCGAGGGAATACTGGCTCCCTCAGCTAATCTCGATCTGACCATAACCATCGATTTCACTATCGACAGCCTCAATCCTGATTCCGTCTACCAGGGCAATGTGATAATCAATAACAATTCAGCGGCTACTCCCGTAATTCCGGTTACCGTCAGCCCCTCAACTGGCCTCGACGATCAAATCTCGGATCTGCCGGTTCAATTCGCCCTGCGTCAGAACTATCCCAATCCCTTCAATCCGACAACGGAAATAAAATTCGCCCTGCCGGAACAATCCGATGTCACTATCGATATCTTTAATCTGCTCGGCCAGAAAGTAACTACGTTGGTCGATGGTCTTCTACCGGCCGGCTATCACCAGGTTGTCTGGGACGGCTCCGCTGTTGCGTCCGGTATTTATTATTATAAAATAACCGCCGGCGGTTTTACCGATGTCAAGAAAATGACCCTGCTGAAATGATAGATCGCCGTTAAAGTCTGACCGCCCCCGCTTTCCGGCGGGGGCGTTTTTTTTCGTCCCGCTAATATTATGTAAACTTTAGTCATTGACTGCCGAAAACATATATATGATCATTAGTCTCGTGAGCGATAATATTCAGGTTTATCTCGATTACCTGGGCTTGGAGAGGGGACTCTCTGATTTGAGCTGCCAATCATACCGCGCCGATATTGAAAAATTCGGAAGATATATGGCCGCTCAACAGAGAGACATGAATGAAATCAGACAATCGGATCTGACCGGTTACCTGGAATTTTTGCGTAAGTCCGGTATGGCTCCTGCCTCGATAGCCCGCAATCTAAGCTCGCTCAAAGGCTTTTTCCGGTATCTAAGCAGGAAAGGGGAGACGGCTAAAAACCCGGCCGAGACTATCGTCGGCCCCAAGCTCTACAGGGCCCATCCCGGCGCGCTGCCTATAGATGACGTCTCTCGTCTGCTCGATTGTGCCAGGCTGGCCGCCGATGGCGATAAATCGAAAAAACGTCTGGCCCTTAGAGATCTGGCCTTACTCGAGTTCCTCTACGGTACCGGGGCCAGGGTGTCCGAAAGCGCCGATTCCAGACAGCCCGATCTCTATTCCGAGATGGGTCTGGTCAGATTGTTCGGCAAGGGGAAAAAAGAACGGATTGTTCCTATGGGCAAAGCCGCCTGGGTCGCGGTAAAAGAGTACCTGGATGGATGCCGCCCGAGGATCACGGGACCTAAAAGCGAAGACTATCTTTTCCTGAATAACAGGGGAGGACGGCTCTCCCGCATGGGTATTTGGAAAATTCTGAATAAATATGTCAATGTCGCCGGGATCACCAAAAAGGTCAGCCCCCATACCTTGCGCCATAGCTTCGCTACCCATCTACTGGCCGGAGGAGCAGATCTTTTCGCCGTACAGGAGCTCCTGGGGCACGCCGATATCGCTACCACCGAAATTTATACGCATCTCGATAAGGATTTCCTGATTACCGAACACCGGGAATTTCATCCGAGGGAAAAATGGTAAAGATCGATAAGAAAAATAAGGTCGGCAAAACCAAAACCAGAAAACCCAAACTCCATCTCGGGCTTTGCCAATCCGGAATCGATATCGAAAAGAAACTCGGGCAATTAAGCCTGAAATCGGAAATTGTGATTCACCGCTTCGATACCCCCGACCAGCTCTTCGAGCATAATCATCGTTCCTATATCGATCTGGTGGTCATGGCTTCCGGTGAGGAACGCGATTGGATCGGCGATATGATCAGACGGATCAAGGCCCACTCGACCTTAAATTATATCCCCATCCTGGTCTATTCTCCAGGATCCGATAAAAAATCGATCATCGCCTGGCTCAAGGAAGGGGCCGACGAAATCACGGCCGATAATTGGGATAAAGAGCTTATCGCCGCCAAAGCCGAAATGCTGGTACACAGATCCCAACGCGATCTGAGCATTAATCCGTCTACAAAACTGCCCGGTCCCAACGCCATTGAATTCGAGGTGGATCGACGATTGCGCTCCGATGAAAAATTCGCCGTCTGCTATGTCGACCTGGATAATTTCAAAGCCTACAACGATTACTATGGTTATGTTTATGGCGATAAAGTGATCAGGATTACCTCCCATATCATCCGCAGCGTGGTCCAGGATCTCACACCCGATGGATTCGTCGGGCATATAGGAGGCGATGATTTCATTGTCATTATCCCGCCTGAAATGATCGACCCGGTTTGCCAGAATATCATTTCTACCTTCGATAGGATGGCCCCGTTCCGCTATGAGGAAGCCGACCGCGATCGAGGCTGGATCGAGGTCGCCAACCGTCGCGGAGAGGTTGAAAGATTCCCCATTTTCTCCATTACCATAGCCGTTATCATCAACCAGAAAAGACTGTTCAAACATCCCGGAGAAATGAGCCACATGATGGCCGATCTCAAAAAATACACTAAAACCCTGCCGGGTTCCAACTATATGGTCGAACGCCGCCAGAAATATTAACTATCTGCCGCAAAGAATTGAAATCTATATTTTATCTAACGCTGACGATATCTTATCCCGGCTGGTTGATATTCTTGTGCCCGGTGTAATAAGCGTCCATGATTTTCTGGTTATGCGACGGCAAAAACTCTAACTTGATCTTCGATTCCAAATTTACCTCGTAATGCTTATCGTCGCCCCAGGAGAAATCCCCTCTGGATCTGACCATTACGGTCGAATCGGTCATGTTCACATCGTCCCACTCCACTTCATATATCCCGCCGTTGGCATAATACTTCGGAGTTAATCCGCCTGATGAAACCCTGCCGTGGCATTCTATATGCCATCTGGCGGCGTCCAACCCCGCCACAGCGGCCGCTTCGGCTCGTTGCGTCGGATTGGCCGAATCGAAAGGATCGACCTGACGATCCTGACTTATAGTCGCCATTGATAACGTCCCCGCTACTAATACAGCCAAGGCCGAAAATATCAGTATCACCGTGTCGGTTTTGTTTTCAAATTGACCCGTCATGCCGTTCCTCTCGCCAAATGTTGCATTCTCTTGCAGGATTTGTCGCCGTCGGATCTTCCGACTCGGAGCGTAACCTCTTGATTAACATTAAGTTCTTTTGTGTTCATACCTATTTAATGTGCAATAATAATGCCGTGATGAATCTTCCGCAATAAAAAAAGCCGGATTACCACCCGGCTTTCCCATGATCGTCTATTCTAAATCTTAATCGGTTAATTTTACAGCCGTACCGTAAACCAAAAACTCGGCCGCGCCTTGCATTAATTCTGATGTCGAAAATCTGACTCCTAATATGGCGTCCGCCCCTAAAGATTCGGCTTCCGCCGTCATTCTGTCTAAGGCCTGCTCTCGGGCCTCCGCCATCATCTTGGTATAATCTGTTATCTCCCCGCCAATTATATGTCTGAATGCGGCCATTATATCCCGTCCGATATGTCTGGCGCGAATCGTATTTCCCCGTACAAGACCTAAATTAGCCTTCACTTTTTTTTCCGGAATATCGAATGTTGTGGATAAGATCATATCTCTACCTCGTCGTATCTGTCATGCTTCTTGGAGAAAAACCTCTCGCGAACTATGGAGATCAGTAATACTAACATCCCGAAAATCAATGCTGCCACGCCGAATTTGAATAACAACGGAACCTTATTATTCAAAAAGAATTCATTTAACAGCTCCCAGGCGCCGAACGATAAAACTGTCAATGCCCCGATAGAGAAGAATATCCAGCCGATACCCCTTTCAACCTGATTATAAATATCCTGACGGTAGCCGGCCAGAAGCTTGTCGGAAATATCGAAATACTTCATATCGTCGGTAACCTCCTTAAGTTTCCTCAACCTGACATATTCCTCCCGGCAGCCCTCGCAGGCCGCAATATGGTCGCCTGCCCGCTTCTTCTCATCCGGCTCGAGCTCGCCGTCGATCATCCCGGAAAGAAGGATCTTTATATCGTCGCAAATCATAATGTTACCCCGTTTTTATTCAAAATCTCCCGCAGCTTGAGCCGGGCGTAATAAAGTCTCGACATAACCGAACCGCGAGGGATATCCAGCGTCACCGCGATCTGCTCGTACGACATCTCCTGAAAATGGCTTAGCATGATAATCTCTTTGAATTTTTCCGGCAGTTCCCTGATGCCCTCCCAGACTTGCCGTTCGATTTCCGTCCGTTCGAAAACTATATCGGGACGTTCAGTCTTCGGAGCGGCCGCTCTACCGGTCAGTTCCGATGACGTTACCACTTTCGCGCGGCTCCTGCGCTGCCGGAGATGGTTCTTGCAAAGATTGGAGAGTATTCGGAAAAACCAAACCCTGAACGGGTATACAGGATTGAACCGTTTCAGATTCCTGAAAGCTCTGATGAACGCTTCCTGCGATAGATCATAGGCGTCATCGGTATTGCCGACCATCCCGCGGGCATATAATATTGCGTGCCTTTGATGTCTCTCCACGAGTTGCCTGAAAGAACCGGCGTTTCCTCCCAGGGCGCTTAGGGCCAGATCATTATCGCTGCTTTCTTCACCCACGACCGAGACCTCTGCTATCCTTCCGGGGACTATTCCGGCTATCTTTAACGGGTATCCGTTCATTACCGCTCCTCATTGTCGCGGTGATAGATACCCGAAGACCTCTGCTTTATTCAAAAAAATCAGTCTTTTTTTGGCCTATTTGTATTTTTCGTAAAGTTTCGTCTGAAATGATTCCATCGGGATGCGCCGGCCTTCGATAATGACATCTGTAACCTTGGTCAGAGCCTGCAGCGGATCGCCGTCAAAAATGGCGATATTGGCGATCTTGCCCGCCTCAATCGATCCCAGATCCTCCTCGATCCCTAAAATCCGGGCCGGATAAATGGTTATCGCCTTCAGGGCCGACGCAACCGACAGGCCGTATTGGGCGGCGATACCCGCCTGAAATCGCAAATCCCTGACATTATGAGCCTGACTGGTTACAATAGCTACCTGCACCCCGGCTTTATCGAGCAGAGCGGCGTTTTCATATATTGCGCCTAAGTTCTCCATCGACGACGGTTGAGTCGTTACCGGGCCCAGCAATAC
>JAHEDG010000035.1 GCA_024641335.1 Candidatus Zixiibacteriota bacterium | reverse complement strand
GGTCGAGGCCATAAATTGCCACATACCGACCGCTCTGGCCCTGGAATAGGCGTGAGGATTATAGCCCGATTCCACCAGAGGGAGATAAGCTAAATCGTGGGGCAAGCCTTCCTCTTCCAGAATCTTTTCCACCAACGGCATATATTTTCCTGACCGGTTCAGATAGGAGGCGAACGCTTCCCGGGCCACTGTTTGCAGATAGGCCAGCGAATTATCCACCCGCTCGTTAGAGACAATGGGTATATCGAAAATAACCGTATCGGCCTTATCGAAGGCTTTGAAGGTATTGGATTCCTTGAGCTTTTTAAAATTTTTCAGATCGTCGAATAGCTCTCTGAACGCTGCTACCGAAGATTCCGAATATAAAACTCCGGTGCTCATAAGAGAAAGCCTGAAATCCTGTTCTATCTCCCTTAGAAGCCTCTCCACTCTTCGGGATTGATCGGTATCCTGATCGGGGTCTATATCAAGTTCGGAGAGAACGAAAAGAGCTTCTTCGTAAACCTCCTGAGCGGAGTCAGGTTTACCCTGCTGAAAATACTGCACCCCCCTGGCGTAAAAATATTCGGCTCTGTCGATAGCCTCGTCAATATCGCCTGTTTCGACCAGTTCCTCAACCGCGAGAGTATCAAATGAGCTATCCGATTGCTTTGAGTCGGAACGAGTGTCTGACTGCATATCATTATCGGATCTCATCAGCCGATCGGGATCGGGGTGAGAACAGCTTATAGACACTAATAGAACCGATGAAAGGAACACTGCGGAAAATCTTAGTCTAATCATAACCTTACCTTTTTACAAACAACACCCATCGATGTCAAGTTCTATTAAGATAATCGTCTATTACCCCGAAAACTTTACGGTCGAATCCATCCTCCAGGGGGTTAACCATTATAGGGGATGTCCGGTTCCTAAACCATGTTAGCTGACGTTTAGCGTAATTGCGGCTATGCTGCTTTACCAGAGAAACCGCCGCATCCAGAGAAACGTCTTTTTCTATAGAATCTATCAATTCGTAATATCCCACAATTTTCTTTTTTTTGATCGCCACGCCGAGCCCGTCCGACAGCAACCTCTTTATTTCATCCAGCAGTCCCCCGGCCATCATAGCATCGACACGTTTGTCTATTCTTTGGTAAAGCTCTTTTCGCGGATAATCGAGGCAGATCCAGAGAAATTCAGCGTTTGATCCCGCGTAATCGGATTCTCTTCTTAATTCACTGGGCAGTCTGCCGGTTACCATATAGATTTCCAATGCCCTCACTATTCTCACAGGATCACCCGGAGATACAAAGTTGGCGGTCTCCGGATCGAGCTTTGACAACTCTTGATGCAAGGCCAGGGATCCTTCGGTTTCTATTCTGCCCTCCAGTTCACCGCGCAATCGCTTGTTTTTGGGGGGGCCGTCGAAAAGCCCGGTCGTCAGGGCTTCCAGATAAAGCCCCGCTCCCCCCACTACAATCGGTATACGGCCATGGGCCGCAATATGTTCGATGGATCCCGCGGCCATCTGAGCGTATTGAGCCGCGGAGAAATCATCGGTTATATCTGCGATATCGATCATGTAATGAGGGACCTCTGTCCTGTCGGCCGGAGACGGCTTGGCCGTGCCGATATCGAGTCCGCGGTAAATCTGTCTGGAATCCGCCCCGATGATACTGCCGTTATAATTCCGAGCTGCCCTCATACCCAGATCGGATTTTCCCGATCCGGTAGGACCGCAGATTATGATCGCTTTTACGGCCCTATTTTCTTTTGAAGATTTTTTCAAGATCATCCCTGTTCATAACCGCCATAGTGGGACGTCCATGAGGACATCTGTACGGTTCGGAGCAGGCCAGCAGATTCAGGTATAGCCCTTTCATCTCGGGATCGGACAATCTTTGCCCGGCTTTGACGGCCCCTCTGCAGGCCAAAGCCGCGGCCACCGCCCGCTTTATATCCTGCCCCTCACGACGATAAGCGGAGTAATTTGAAATCAGTTTTTTCAAAACCCCGCCGGGCTCCCCTCGGGATAACTCCTGGGGTATCCCCGATATTATCACCTCGTCGGCTCCGAACCGCCTGATTTCGAATCCCGCTTTATTCAGGAGATCGGACAGCTGATCGGTCAGCTCCGATTCTTCCGGCGTAAGCTTCACTCGTTCTTCGAACAGTAGTTTTTGCGACGGCGATCCTTGTTCATCGAACGATTTTAGGTTCTTTTCGAACAGAATCCGTTCATGAGCCGTGTGCTGATCCAGAATTATCAGTTCGCCGTTTCGACGGATTATTATGTAGGTATCGAATATCTGAAAAGAGGAGCTGATATCGGTCCCGGGATCATATGCTCTGCTTTCTCGAGGCGCATACGAGGGTTCATCCGCTTCGCGGATCACGGGTGGATAGGCTATCTCTTTTTGCGAAAGGTTCTCGAATAACTCCCGCCGGGCGTCCTCGAACGAGATAGTTCTGGCGGGCAATGATGTTTTCAGGTTCAGTCCGACCGGTATGGAGAGGGTTTTATCGAGAGCCTTTTTCAAGGTAACGAAAACGAATCGTTCGTCGGCGAAACGGACTTCGGTTTTGGCCGGATGAACATTGATATCCACGAACGTCGGCTCAATATCAATGAATACAGCGGCATAGGGGTATCGCCCGGGATCAAGCCGCGACGAGTAGGAAGCGTATACCGCGCCGAACATAGCCTTTTCAAGCACCGGCCTGCTGTTGACAAAAAAGAATATTTCGCTTCTGTTTCCGCGGGACATTTCCGGCTTGGAGATGTACCCGTAAACACGAACCGGCCCCTGTTCCTCCACCTCGATTTTTAAAAGATCGCCGGAAACCTTGCTCCCCCAGATATCTTCCAGCCGTCTTAGAAGGTTATCGGACACCGGGAATGACGCTTCATTTTTACCGTCATGACTAAGCTTAAAACCAACATCGTGACGAGCGATGGCGTAGCGGCGTATTATCTCGGATATCCGTCTTTTCTCCGACGAATCTGATTTCAGGAATTTGCGTCGGGCCGGGACATTATAAAATAAATTTCTTATGGAAAATGAACATCCCAGTTTCGGAGGGGCCGGGCCAAAATGAACCTGTTTCCCCCCTTCGAACCTGATAGCCGAACCGACCTTCTCACCCTCGTAACAGGTGTTCAATTCCATAATGGAAACGGAACTGATAGAGGGCAGGGCTTCTCCCCTGAAACCCATGCTGAAAGCTCTTAAAAGATCTTCCCAGCTTTTTATCTTCGAGGTGGCATGCCGCATAAAGGCTGTTTCCACCTGATCCTTGGGAATGCCTTCGCCGTCATCTACTATGAGTATTTCCTCTTTGCCGCCTCCTTTTACCGAAACATCAATATTCGCGGCGGACGCGTCCAGGGAGTTTTCTATCAGTTCCTTGACAACCGAGGCCGGATTTTCTATCACCTCTCCGGCGGCGATCCGGTCGATCAGACCTTCGGGAAGAACCTTTATATGCTTCATAGCGTTCTAAAAGGCGGGATTAGATGGAAATCGGAAGTTATCGGGTAGAACCTCTCCGAGACGGCTATCCATCTGATATTTCCCTTTATACCGTCCAGTGATTATTTTTTCGATAATCTGGAAAAATCGATCGATCTCACTTTTAGTGTTGTAGATACCGAATGATATCCGCACCATTCCGGGCACATTGGATCGGATACCTCTGTTAATCTCGTCGCGATGCCTGATGGCGTCTTCTTCGGACATACTAAGCAGTCGCTGAATATAGGGATGGGCGCAGAAACAGCCGTTTCTTACAGCTATGGCTCCCTCATAGCTCAATATGGCGGCTGTCAGGGCGTGGTATACACCGTCTATATTAAATGAGATAGCCCCGACCCTGTCTTCTCCTTTAATCCAATGATCGGGGCCATAAAGCTTTATTCCGTCGAATTTGGAAAATTTCTCCAGAGCGTATTTGGTCAGTTCACGTTCGTGCTCGGCGATTTTGGAAAAACCTACCTGATTGAAAAATTCTATAGCGGCCGAAAGCGCCACCGCTCCGGGAACATTGGGGCTTCCCGGCTCTTCTTTGTCGGGCAGATGCGCCCACTGGATTTCGTCGAGGGTGACATAATTGACTGTGCCTCCACCAACCGAATCGGGATCGCCGTGATAGAAGATCTCTTTAGGTCCGATAAGAACCCCGGTTCCGAAAGGAGCGTACATTTTATGACCTGAAAATACAAGGAAATCGAATGATTCCGGTTCTCCCGGCTTGCCAATTTTGATTTTCCGGTGAGGCGCGAGCTGGGCGGCGTCGACCAGGAACAGCGCTCCTGCTTGATGAGCCATAACCGCCATTTCATTGAGCGGGGGAATCAACCCGGTGACATTGGAGGCTCCCGATACGGCCACCAGTTTGATTTTGCCTGAGTATTTCAGGAGTTTTTGACGGTAATCGTCAAGATCCAGATGTCCGCTGTCGGTTATTTCGATATGCTCCGTCCTGACAGCTTTTCTCCAGGGCAGATCGTTGGAATGATGCTCCATAATGCTGGAAAGGACGATATCATCCCGTTGAAATTCGATCCTGCGGGCCAGTTTATTCACCGCGTCGGTTGTATTTTTAACCAGAATCGAGGCAAGATATGAGGAATCGGCCCCAACGAACTTCAAGGCGTTAAGATGAGCGTCGTCATAAGCCCTGGTGGAGACAACCGATTTATAACCGGTGCCCCTGTGTACCGACGAGTAATAGTCCTTGAATTTTTCCAAAGCGTTCCAAACAACTTTGAGAGGCGGGGTGGAAGCGGCGTTGTCGAAATTGATGTACCGTTTGCGTCCCCCGCCTAAAACCGGCACTGATATCCCAGTGCCAACTACAGCCGTACGAAGGTTAATCTCTTTCATGAAGGGATATATAACTAAATCACAGGAATCTAATCAAGGCTTTTTCGGAATGGAATATCTATCCATCTTTCTATAAAGTGTGGATAGATCTATCCCCAGTATTTTGGCTGCCTTGCCTTTGCTCCATCCGGTTTGATGAAGTGTGTAGTAGATATAGGCCTTTTCCATAGTCTCCAGATCGGGGGAAACCGACAACAGGTCCTGATCCGTCAGGGATGACTGTTTTCTCGGGGCGGCGATGTTTTTTATTTCGTCCGGCAGGTCTTCAAAGGCGATCTCCCGATTTTTCGATAGGATTACCGTTCTTTCCAGGAGGTTTTCGAGCTGACGGACATTCCCCGGCCAGGAGTATGCCTTGAGAGCCTCGACAGCCTGGGAGGAGAAAGATTTTTCTTCGATATCGAGTTTGGCCGAATGACGTTTGATAAAATGGACGGCCAGCATTTCTATGTCCGACGGCCGTTCCCGGAGAGGGGGTATATTAATAGCGAACACATTTAAGCGATAATACAGATCGGTCCTGAAGGTTCCGGCGTCGACCATCTCCTGCAATCCCGCGTTGGTCGCGGCGATCAGCCGGACATCGATGGGAACAGGTTTGGTAGCTCCAATGGGAGTAAGTTCTTTTTCCTCTATAACTCTGAGCAGTTTCGCCTGGATGGACTGGCTGGTCTCCCCTATCTCATCGAGAAAAAAGGTACCGTCGACAGCGGCGGCGAACAGGCCTGTTTTGTCTTTAACCGCGCCGGTGAATGATCCTTTCATGTGCCCGAAGAGTTCCGATTCCAAAAGGGTTTCAGGCAAAGCGGCGCAGTTTATTGACAGGAAAGGGCCGGATTTTCGTTCGCTTTCGGCATGAATAGCCCTGGCCAGGACCTCTTTACCGGTCCCGGATTCGCCGGTGATCAGCACGGTAACGTCGGAAACGGCCGCCCTGGAAGCCAGTTTTTTCAACTTATCTATTTCTGCCGAGCTGCCTATAAACGATTCGAATCCGGTGGCCATGGATAGTTTTAAGAGTTTATTCTGCTTTTTGGTCTTCTTATATTCGACCGCTTTTTTGATGGCGATTTTTATTTCATCGACTTTGAAAGGTTTGGTGATATAATCGTTGGCGCCCTTTTTCAAAGCCTCCACGGCCGTATCTATTGAGCCGAACGCGGTCATGACAATGACATCGATTTCCGGGTCGATTTTTTGCGCCTGGGCAAGCAAATCGAGCCCCGACATCTCCGGCATCATCAAATCGGTGATAATAAGATCGATTCTTTTATCCGGGTCATTATGATAATCATCCAGATCGCACAGAGCCTGGCGGGCGGAAGTACGGGTAGTGACGGCATACCCCTCCTTACCCAGCATAATGCTCATGAATTCGCCCATGCTGGATTCGTCGTCAACCACCAGTATTCTGGTATGTATTGTAGCGATTTTCTCAGACATAAGTACCCGTTATTAAAATCGGCTGTATGAGGCTTTGCTTTAGGGTCTATTTGAATCAGGTTGAATTAACGGAATAATTTAATCGGGTATTTGCCGGTAAAACAGGCTGTGCAAAATTCGTCCGGCGGCAGGGCCGGCAGTTCCAGCATCCCCTGAAGAGACAGGTATCCAACTGAATCGGCTTTGAGAAACCGTCTGATAGACTCCACCGATTTGCTGGAGGCGATCAGTTCTTTTTTGGTGGGCATATCGATGCCGTAAAAGCAAGGGCTGGTTATGGGCGGAGATGAAAGCCTTAAATGGACTTCCTTCGCGCCGGCTTCCCTGAGCATGGTAACCAGTTTTTTCGAGGTTGTTCCGCGAACCAGGGAATCATCGACAATAACTACTTTTTTCTTATCCACAACTCCGCGAACCACGTTGAACTTTTTGCGGACATCCAAATCACGAATTTTCTGTTCGGGCTGAATAAAGGTTCGCCCGACATAGTGATTCCTGATAAATCCGATATCATATCGAATTCCGGAGGCTTCCGAGAATCCAAGCGCGGCGGTATTGGAGCTGTCGGGCACTGAAATGACGATATCGGCCTTGACAGGATGTTCGATGGCCAGCTGCCGGCCCAGGCGTCTGCGGACCTTATCCACGTTCATGCCGTAGATCAATGAATCCGGGCGGGAAAAGTATATGAACTCGAAAATACAGAAGGCATGGCGGCTCGGTTTGAGTATGTCAAAACTCCGAAGGCCGTTGCCGTTGATCACGATAATTTCGCCCGGATTGACATCCCGTACATATTTAGCGCCGATCATATCGAAAGCGCAGGTTTCCGAAGCCACCACCCAGGTGGATCGTCTCCTGCCCAAAGCCAGGGGCCGAACGCCGGACGGGTCGCGTGCCGCTACCAGCTGTTTGGGAGTCAGGAGCACCAGACTGTAGGCTCCGACTATCTTACTGAGGGCCTCGGCCAGGGCCAGTTCCATCCTCTTCTTCCTCGATTTGGCCAGGAGGTGAAGGATTACTTCGGTATCCGAGGACGTTCGGAATATTGACCCGCTTTTTTCGAGTTCCTTTTTGACCTGCTTGTAATTGGTAATATTGCCGTTGTGGGCCAGGGCCATATCGCCCCGGCTGAATTTAATCACCAGCGGCTGAATATTGTCCACTGAGGACGATCCGGCGGTGGAGTATCGGTTATGCCCGATGGCCAGGTAACCCTTAAGAGGATCAATATCGGTTTTAGAGGCAAACACCTCGTTGACCAGCCCCATTCCCAGGCGTGAGTGGAAATGTCCGTTTTCAGCGGTTACAATACCGGCCGATTCCTGACCTCTATGCTGCAGCGCGTAAAGCCCCAGATATGTAAGGCTTCCGGCGTTCCTTGAACCGTAGATCCCGAAGACGCCGCATTTATCTCTGATCACAGAAACTTCTTTCTACAATTAAAAGACCTATTTAACCGGCCGATAATTGAATAGAAGGGCAATTCGCCGGTTAAAGATCCGAATCATATTGACCGATCGGCGCAATGTCAAGTATAATATTTATAGATGGCGGCTAACGAGGACTGATGATAAAATCCCCCGAATTACAATACGCTCTTTCTTTACTTCTGGAAATAGGTAAGAGCCGGTTCGACGCTTTGGCCGAAACTTGTGGAGAGGCGCTCAAATTCGCTGCCGATCCGCTGGCCATTAAAATATCTATCGGGCTCCCCGGAATCGACAAAGAAATCTTCGCTCACGGCGGCAAAAAGCATATCGCCATGATAGAGGCCAATATAAAGAAATACGGTTTGGAGACAGAGGAATCGTCCAGCAGCCCGCTGTTTATCAACCTTTCTTTGCGTGACGGCAAGCAATTTTGTGCCGGAGTGATCAGGTATCTCGGCAATCCCGCGGGATCGGTCGCGGCAATCTTCGAGCGGTCGGAAACCGGGATATTCCCCCTGCCCGATGCTCTACGTTTGGTGATCGGCCAGGCGGAAGCCGCTGTTCAGTCTCTGCTCTCACCAGGAACAGTTTCATCACTCGATATATTAGGGAGAAAACTGCTCAAGGAGCTGAGATCTGTGGGAGTTAACGCCGCGATGATCAAAAGCGATACCCTGGCTGTTTCGATAATCGCAAAAGACCCGGCAAACATATCGGTAATTACCGACGAGATTGAAGCGGATGGCCTGACGGCAGACGGGAACGCGGATAAGCTGGACGCGAAAACAATCAGCCGACTTTGGCCCGGCGCCGAAAATATCGAGGCGGCTGTTTGGATGACCGATCAGCCCGGTTTTCTTTTGGCTTTCGGCTTTAGCGACAACAAATCGGTCACCAGACAGGCTAAGGATAAGATTAAAGCCGCGCTGGAACAGGTAATCGGAGCCGATGTTGATTACCTGGTCAAGTCGTTTGAGAAGCTGAAAGCAGACTACGATCAAATGATCAAATCGGAACGGGCCGCCGCTATAACAGAGACCGCGGTGACTGTCAACCACGAGATCAATAACCCATTGACCGCCATACTCGGCAACACCCAGCTTTTGTTAATGAACAAAGACGGACTTCCCAAAGACGCTGTCAACAAGCTTCAAACCATCGAGAAATCGGCCATTAAGATCCGCGAAACCACCAACAAACTGATGACCATAATCGATCCGGTAACTACGCATTACGCCTCCGGCCTGGATATGATCGATATAGAAAAAAGCAGGAAGAAAGAAAAGTAAACCCGTTGTAATTGCCATTCGATTTCCAATTACCCATATTATGAGAAACATTTCACTTGCCGATCTTTTCGGTTCTTTATAAATTGGGCGCGTCATTTTTCAGGAGGAGTTTCTTTGAGCGTTCTGACAATCTTAGCTAAACGGTTCATCGCCGGGGAAACGATGGCAGAAGCGGTGGAGGCTGTCCGCCAGCTGAACCTGCTCGGGATGAAGACATCTTTAGATATACTTGGTGAAAATGTCGCCTCGGAAAGAATGGCGGCCGATCTCGCGGATAAGTACATTGAAATTCTCAAAACTATCGAATCCACCGGAATTGCGGCCAACGTATCGGTAAAATT
Organism: Candidatus Zixiibacteriota bacterium; assembly: GCA_024641335.1. Taxonomy (GTDB): domain Bacteria; phylum Zixibacteria; class MSB-5A5; order UBA10806; family UBA10806; genus JAHEDG01. The sequence goes on along the minus strand of JAHEDG010000035.1, from coordinate 17,107 downwards.
AACCCAGATGGGTCTGGATATTTCCGATGATTTCTGTTTCGATAATGTCAGCCGGATAATCGAGGAGGCCGGAGAGTTCGGCAATTTCGTTAGGATAGATATGGAAGGTTCGACTTATACCGACAGAACTCTGAAACTGGTCTACCGTTGGGCGGAGAAATACGATAATATCGGCACGGTTATTCAGTCGTCGCTCTACCGTTCGGCCAACGATGTCCGGGAGCTGTGCGAACGGCGCATTCGGGTCCGTCTGTGCAAGGGAGCTTATAAAGAACCAGCCAGTGTAGCTTTTCAGAGAAAAGAACAGGTCAACGATAATTATATCGCCCTGATGAAACAGCTTCTGGACAGCGGCATATTTCATTCCATGGCCACACACGACGAAGCTATGATCGAGGCGACAAAAAAATACGCCGATATCAAAGGGATCGCCAAAAGCAAGTTCGAATTCCAGATGCTTTACGGCATAAATCGAAGCGGCCAGACCAAGCTGGCCCGTGACGGTTACGGGATGCTGATCTATGTGCCGTTCGGGACTCATTGGTTCCCTTATTATTATCGTCGTCTTCGGGAACGCAAAGAGAACGTGCTGTTTGTTTTAAAACATCTGCTCAAAGCCTGATTGATTTCCAGTAGGTCAGGAGCTGATAGCTCCTGACAATATTTTATTTATATAATTTCGACCAAAATTCATTCTGTTTCAAGCCGGTGACCTTTACGCCCGAGTATTACAAGTTGTCCATGCGGATCCGCCAGGATTAAAATGCCGCGGTCATAGTAAACTATGACGCGCAACCCAGAACGGCCATAGCCGCATCACTATTGATCTGTAGGATCGACTTCGCATCATATCTTGATCGGCCCCCCCTCTCACCCCGAAATACCGCTATTGACACTCCCTGATTCATCCGATATATACTGACATAATGGCAATAGATTTCAAAAAGCGGCTCGATAATGAGATCCTGGTCTGCGACGGCGCTATGGGAACCTATCTCAACCAGAAAGGTCTCTCTTATGATCGTTGTTTCGACGAGCTTAACCTTTCCCAGCCCGACCTGGTAGGGGAAGTCCATCGGGACTACATAGAGGCGGGAGCCGATATAATCGAGACCAACAGCTTCGGGGCGAATATTTTTAGATTGTCCACGCATGGTCTGGCCCACGCCGTACGGGAAATAAATTTGAAAGCGGCCAAAATCGCGCGGGATGCGCGGGAGATCAGCGGTGTCGACGTACTGGTGGCCGGATCTATCGGCCCCTTGGGCAAGCCGATCGAACCGTTTGGGCGGATTACGTTAGAGCAGGCCAAAGAGGGATTCAGAGAGCAGGCCGAAGCGCTTTTGGAGGGGGGCGTCGATCTATTCATGATCGAGACCATTTCCAGTCTTGATGAGATGACTGTCGCTGTAGAGGCGGTCAAGGCTGTCTCCAACCTTCCTATAGTCGCCCAGGTAACTTTCACAGCCGAGGGTTCCACCTATTTCGGACATTCCCCGGCGGAGGTGGCGGCCCGTCTATTGCCTCTCGAAATCGATGTATTAGGAGCCAACTGCTCGGTCGGCCCGCAGAAGATGCTGGAAGTGATAGAACAGATGGGGGAACTCGGGGTTCCCTATATTTCGGCTCAACCCAACGCCGGTCTGCCGAAATATTTCGGCGGACGGTTCATTTATCTTTCGTCGGCTGATTATTTCGCGGAGTACGCAAAATTGTTTGTCCAACGAGGCGCCCGGATCATAGGTGGCTGCTGCGGAACCACGCCGGAACATATCAAGGCGGTGTCGGAGGCAGTCAAAGGCTCGCCGGTTAAAAAGCCGAAATCGAAAATCAGGATCAAAGAGAAAATAGAGGATAAACAGATATCACTCATTACCAGGGCGACCACGAGGTTTATCGAGAACCTGGGAAAGGGCCTGGCGGTATCTGTGGAGATCGATCCGCCCAAGGGAACCAATCCTACAAAAATGATCGACGCCGCCGTCAGGCTGAAGGAAGCCGGCGCTGACGCTGTCAATATCGCCGATTCCCCCATGGCCAGGGTCAGGATGAGCTGCATGTCGCTGGCCTACCTGATCAGGCAGTCGGTGGATATCGATATTATTCTTCATTACACTACCCGGGATAGAAACCTGATGGGTCTGCAATCGGATCTTATCGGCGCTTTCGCCGTTGGAATCCGCAATATCCTGGCCCTGACAGGCGATCCCCCGTCAATAGGAGATTATCCGCAGGCCACCGCCGTTTACGATGTCGATTCCATCGGCCTGGTTAAGATTATCTCGATGCTTAATTCCGGCTATGACTTCGCCGGCAACTCCATCGGCAAACCGACCGAATTCTCGATAGGCGTGGCGGCCAATCCGGCCAGCGAAGATCTCGACACGGAGATTGTCAGGCTGAAGCAAAAGATCGATGCCGGCGGACAATACATAATGACCCAGCCTCTATACGAACTGGACATATTAAAGAGATTTCTCGATAAGTTGGGAGCGATAGATATACCTATCTTATTGGGAATATTGCCGCTGGTAAGTCATAAACATGCCCAGTTTCTGCATTATGAGGTTCCGGGGATCGATATACCGGAAAGAATCCTGCAGGCTATGGAAAAGGCTGGTGAGGATTCGGCCCGGGTCGGCGGAGAGCTGTCATCGGAGTTTATCTCCAGCGCCCGGAGCCTGGTCGGCGGGATCTACCTGATGCCGTCATTCGGTCGGTTTGAAACCTGCATAGAAATTGTCAGGAATATCAAGTCATAATTGAATTATAGAAGGTTAGCTCATAATCGCCATTTTCTCCTTAATAGTCCATATAACCTGTTGATTGTGAAATATTTAACTTGTAATAAGACTATTGACATCGGATCACGGATTGGCTAATATCGTAAGGAATCGCAGATCCACGCAGTTTTTTTTGAAAGGATGAGATTTTAGCTGATGACTCATAAAGAAAGAATAATGGCGGTACTCGAAGGTTCGGCTATAGACCGTCCTCCGGTTTCCGCCTGGCGGCATTTCTACGATAAAGAAAACAATAAAGAGGATCTGGTGATGTCCATGCTGAATTTTCAGAAGAAATTCGACTGGGATTTCATCAAGATCAATTCCAGAGCATCCTACCATGTGGAGGACTGGGGAGTAAAACTGGAATATTCCAGAGATCCTCTCTCCAAACCGATTCCGGTATCATTCCCTGTTAAATCGGGGTCCGACTGGCATAAGATCAAACCTCTCGACTGGAAAAACGGATCCCTGGGAGAAATAATGGCCGCGGGACAGGATATATTAAACCAGGCAGGCGACCAGGTTTACTGTGTTCCCACGATCTTCTCCCCTCTTTCCATCGCCGCCGATTTAGTGGAAAACGACGATCTGTTTCTGGAGCTTCTTAACGAGTCACCGTTGGAACTGCACCGGGCTCTCGAAGCTATCACCGATACATTCCGGGGATACGCGGCTGAGTATATCAGGATGGGAATGGCAGGGATATTTTTCGCCACCACCGAGTGGGGTACCAGAGACAAACTGACCGAGGAACAATACCTGGAATTCGGACGTCCCTACGATCTGAAAGTACTGGACGCGGCCGGAAGCGGTTTTTTCAATATGATGCATGTCTGCAAAACCAATAATATGCTCGCGCTTTTCCGCGATTATCCGGTTTCTGTTCTAAGCTGGAATCCGTTTGAGAGCGGCAATCTCTCTATTCATCAGGCCGCCCAGATCACCGATAAAATATTCCTGACCGGCGCAGATCAGAATGGCGCCTTGTCGTCAGGCCCGGTGTCGGCGATTAGACATCAGATCGAAGAATCATTGCGGAATATGCCGTCCGGCCGGATGATAATCGGTCCGGGCTGCGCTGTTAAGGTCAGCACACCTGATGATCATCTATTCGCTCTGAGCGAAACAGTCAAAGGATGGCAGCTATGACAGATGAATATGTCCCCGATATTTCATGGGATCAGATAATTAAAGTAGCCGACGATTTCATCAAGACTTCCTCGAGCCGCAATTCCGCGTTTGAGGCGGTGGTAAACCTTCTTCACGCCAGCGTACCCTATTATGACTGGGTAGGGATATATGTCCTGAACTCGAAGGACGAATTGTTATTGGGTCCGTATAGAGGGGATGAATCCCCCCATTCGACCATTCCCGTAGCCCGTGGAGTCTGCGGCGCGGCGGTCAGAGAGAAACAAACTATAATAGTGCCCGATGTCAATAATGATTCCCGGTACCTCGCTTGCTCCCTCGAGACCAAATCCGAAATCGTGGTGCCGATTATAGCTAAAGGGGCTGTAAGAGGTGAAATAGATATCGACTCCCATACTATTGACGCTTTCGGAACTGCGGACAAAGATTTTCTCGAGGCTATCGCCGTTAAACTGAGCGAATTGTTTAGATAGAAATATATGGCTCTTTATGCCGATGTATCCTGGTCATATAGTAGATGTCAGAATAGCATATTGTAAACAGCGGGGCGAGGGAAATATCGGGGAATTTACTGTCCGTTGCCCAGATCGTTGAGGGCGGCCATGATACTCTCTTCTTCGTTCTTGAAATCAGGGAAGAAGCTCTCTTTGGCCGGAACCCGCCAGTTCAACGGTGATCTGGTATTATTACAAAGGAAATACTTGATTGATTTTTTTAATCTTCTGGAAAACGCCCTGGCCCCTTCCTTGGAAGTCTCTATCAGAAGAATTGAAATTCGCCCCGGTCCGAAACTGGAGATAAGATCAGTCTCGCGGATAGAATCCACTATCAGCTGTTTAAGAGCGTCCTGAAATTTTGTCAGATCGCTGAAATTCTCGAGTTCGCCCGGAGAATCTATATGGGACATATCGAGGGTTACAAGGGAGACAAAGGTCGGATATCTCTTGGCCCTGCGCACCTCTTCCAAAGCGCGAGCCTTGAAAAGCTCAAAATTATCGTAAAAGGGATTCAGAACGACCTCATTGTCTTCGGCTATTCTTATTTAAGGCGGGAATCGTCGCAACTGGGCGGATTCCAATATCATATAGTTCTTTAAGCAAAATAAGTGCCGTTGATACCGTGATGAGGCAATATCGTGCGGCTGAACCCTCCTTCTCCGTAGATCACTATAAAACAATAACTTACAAAATTCAATATCATCTTTTAGGTAATAAAATAAAAGCTGCTATTACTATTGAGTTTCGCAATTTGCAAAACTTTTCACATTTAATGCAGGAGTCAATCTATTATTTTATATTCTTTGATTTTGTAGAGTAAGGATCGATAACTGATATCAAGGAGTTTGGCGGCTTTTCGCCTGTTCCAGTTGGTTTTATGCAGCACTTTGCTGATCATCCCTTTTTCGACTTCCGATACTGCATCCTGAACCCGTTTTTTCAGGGTATAGTCATCATCTATAATCTCCAGGGTCTGGTTTTTTCTTGTACCGCCTGGAGCGTGGCCTTTCAGCGTATCATAGATTATATTTTCATCGGAGCGGACAACGATTTGCTTGATCAGGTTTTCCAGTTGGCGAACATTGCCGGGCCAATCGAAATTCTGAAGTTCTCTGATGCTTTCGGGTTTTAGTTCTTTGCGCTGTTTGCCGTAGAGGATCGAGTATTTTTCCAGGAAATGGTTGACCAGCAGCGGAACGTCATTTCTTCGGGTAGCCAAGGCCGGCAAATTTACGGTAATTTCGTTAAGCCGATAGAAAAGATCGTCGCGGAAAAGCCCTTCGCTGATGGCGTCTTCGAGGTTTTTATTGGTAGCGCAGACTATTCTGACATCTACGTGGATATTGGAAATCCCTCCGACTCTGACGAACTCCTGTTGTTCGAGAACCTGGAGAAGCTTGGACTGCAATTCCATCGGCATATCGCCTATTTCATCGAGGAACATAGTACCGCCGTTGGCAATCTCGAATCGTCCCGGCTTGGTTTTGTGGGCGCCGGTGAAAGCTCCTTTTTCATAGCCGAAAAGTTCCGCTTCAAGAAGATCTCTGGGTATGGCTGCGCAGTTGACCTTAACAAAAGCGGCGGCTTTGCGGTTGGATCGTCCATGAATCATCCTGGCGACGATCTCTTTTCCGGTTCCGGATTCGCCCCTAATCAGGACTGTCAGTTCGGAATCGGCCACTTCCTCGATAATATTTTTGACATCCATCATGGACGAGGAATCGCCTATGAGAATCTCGCGATCTGTTTCCTTTAATTTTTGCTGAAGCCTGTTGAGTTCTTCTTTAAGTCGACGTTTTTCGAGGACGGAACGGATATGGATCTCGACTTCGCGAACATCAAACGGTTTATTGATAAACTCCGCGGCCCCCTTTTTAACCGAGTCGACGATATTTTTGGTATCGCCGTGGCCCGAGAGCATGATGATATCGATATTGCCGTCTATACCCCTGATCTTTTCCAAAACCTCAATACCGTTCATACCTGGCATCTGTATATCCAGCAGTATCAGTTCGGGCCTGTTTCCCGGGGGAGTCTGGGAGATTTTATTGATTCCCTCGCGGCCGTCCCGCACCGATTCGACAGTATAACCGTTGCCAAGCCCCTCGGAGAGAATCCAGGGGACTTTGGGATCATCGTCGATTACCAGAATATTAATCGCTTCACCGCTCATTTTTAAACCGGCATATCTATCGTAAAAATAGTTCCTTCATTGACAGCGCTTTCAACGGAAATTCGGCCGTTATGCACCGAAATAATCCTTTCGACTATCGCTAAACCGAGCCCTGTCCCTGTTTCTTTGGTAGTGTAATATCTGGCGAAAATAAGGCTCAGATTTTCCTCTGGAATCCCATGTCCGTTATCCCGAATTGAAATTCTGACCCAGTTTTTACCGTTTTCGGAAAATTCTTCAAGCCCAATAAACAGGCTTCCGCCCTTATCCATGCTATCGACAGCATTTAGAAGAATATTAATAAAAACTTGCAGCATTTCGTGTTCGTTGACCATGACCTGGGGGAGGTCGGAATCGAAATTTCTATCGACTATGATCTCTTTTTTGGCCAGATCGGTTTTCAATAGATCCAGGCTTTTTTCAAGAAGCAGATTAAGCCTTAGTTTTCTGGTATGATATTTATTGGGATTGGAAAATTCCACCATTTCCTTGACCAGTTCCGAGAGACGATTGACTTCTTTTTCTGCCTCGGGGAAAAATTCTTCGGTGTAGGGTCCTCGAATTTTATGTTTATAGATCTGGAGGAATCCTTTGAGATTGGTCAGGGGTTTTTTCAAATCATGACCGATATCGGCCAGTAGCCGTCCCATAGTAACCAGTTGGGTAGCGTTATATACCGCTTTTTGCCGCTGATAAATGGCCGCGGTTTGAGTCAGGGCAAGCATGGCTAATTCTCTTTGCGAGGGCGGAAAATCGGTATCCGGATGGAAAATCAGAACCGCGATCCCCGCCAGAGACCGTCGGAGAAATATAGGCAAAAGGTTGGCGGTCATTTTGTTAATCGATATATCTTCGAACCGGCTCAACAGCTTCTGGAGTGTTACTTCGACCAGGGCGATATCAGCCTGTTTGCCGATGACCATATTCTCCTGGCCGAGTTTGATTTCTCTTAGAAATTCGGGAATAGGTTTGGCTGGAATCCGGCAGTGATAGAATTCAAGGTGTAATTCCCCTATTCTCTCATGGTAGTCGTACCACAGGATAGAATCGAGATTGAGCAGTTTTTTAAGACCATCGAAGGTCGCGGCTCCGACTTTGTCCGGCGAATCAAGCATAGAGACCGTTTCCGCCAGATTGTGCAAAATGGTCAGGTTATTGATTGTTCGGGTTTTATCCTCGATCAGCTCGGCGCGATCAATAGCTACTGCTGCCGGAGCGGCCAGGGAATTGAGCAAGCTAAGATCGTCCTTTGTAAATGGAAGGCCGTTGGTTTTATTGTTGAGGTTAATAACTCCGAAAATCGTGTCTTTATATTTCAGCGGCACGCTAATCAGCGATTTGGATTCGTATTTCTGCCGGTTAATGCGGGCGAATCTTTTATCTTTTTCTATATCCTCGATTATGAGCGGCCTGCCGGTCTCAGCGACAAAGCCAGAAATCGAAGATCCCATTTTCATACGGGTATCGCGCATAACCTCCTCTTCCAGGCCGCACGATGCCCCGATATAGAGATCGTTTCTTTGTTTATCGACAATCATGACCGAGCCGATTTTGGCCCCTATTACATCGATGGCCAGGGTCAGTATTGAACCCAGCGCCTCGTTCCTGTCGGTAGTCACCGCCAGCATATTACCGGCACTGGTCAAGGCATCGAGCTGCGCCAGCTTCATCTGAAGCTGTTCATTGGCCGATTTCAGTTCGCTCAGGAGACGAAGTCTCTCCAGTTCGGCGCTTCTTTTCTCCAAACTCCGCGCGACTACTATCTTCAGTTCGTCGAGCGCCAACGGTTTGGTAAGATAGCCGAAAGCCCCTCTATCGACCGCGTCCTTGGCCGTTTCGAGAGAGGCATAACCTGTAATCAGAATAACTCCCATGAAGGGGTCTTTTTCGCGGGCTTTGAGGAGAATATCAAGCCCGTCGATTTCGGGCATTTTTATATCCGAAATTATCAAATCGAAACTGTTTTCCTCCAGAAGACTTAAGGCTTGAACGGGATCATCCTCACCAAAGACTTCATAACCTTCCATGGTCAGCAGAGTTTTGAGACTATCCACCATCCTGGGTTCATTGTCGATTACGAGAATTTTTTTGTTGGTCATTTTATCCTGCTAAAGGGAGCTTGATTTTGAACGTGGCCCCGCCATCCTGATTATTCTCCGCGGATATTTCTCCGTCATGAGATCTGATTATACCATAGCAAACGGCCAGGCCGAGTCCGGTGCCGGATTCTTTTCTCGTAGTATAGAACGGCTCGAATATCCTGGGCAAATCATCACCATGAATACCGCGGCCGTTATCGGCGAATTCGATTTCCAGGAAATCGTCGTTTTCCCGGGCGCTCACTGAGATTACCCCTCCGTCGGGCATAGCGAGCCGTGAATTTATTAATATATTGAGAAAGACCTGCTTGAGTTTATCCGGAGTACCTATGATACGGCTCGAAACCAGGTCGTATTCCTCGATTATTTCTATTCCAGCCTTCTCGAATTTGGATTTCATCAAGTTTAGAGTGGATTTGATCACTTCGCGGATATTGATCTCCTGGGGTTCGTCTAGAGTCGGGCGATAAAAATCGAGAAGCTGCTTGACAATCCCGGCAATTCTATCGACCTCCTCATGAACGACGGTCAGGTTGTTTTTCATATCGCGTTCGGCCGGAGATGATTTTTCCATAATGGTCAGATAGTTTTTTATTATTCCGAGAGGGTTATTGACTTCGTGAGCGATGGACGCGGAGAGCCTGCCCAGGGCGGCCAGCCGTTCGGTTTCCACCAGTCTTTTTTGGGCGGATTTCAGTTCTTCCAGGGCTTTTTTCTCGCTCTCGTACAGTTTGGCGTTATCCAGGGCGACACTTAGCTGGTTTACCAGAATGGAAACGAATTCCAAATCATCATCATGGTAAAAATCGCCGGACAGCTTGGCCGGGAGAAATAGAACGCCGATCAAGTTGGTTTTGGCGATCAAAGGAACAATAAGCTCCGATTCCATAGTCTTAAGGCGAATATGATCGTCCGATCCGCCGGGAATGTACTGACTTAGTTCTCGCATTAAGAACGGTCTGGAGTTCCGGCTAAGATGCCTGGTGAGGGGGCCAAGCATAGAAAAACGCAGATTTATATTATCCGGAATAACTATTCCTTTGGTATGAACTTTGGCGAATTCCCCCGAATCTGAATTTCTTATGACGATAGCCGCGCCGGATACCCCCATCTGGCCTATGCAGGTAAACAGGATGGCGTCCAACAAGGAATTAACATCAAGCATGGAGTTTAGATGCCTGGAAATCTCGAATATCGTATAAAGATCGAAGATCTTTCTACGGAGGCTTTTGTTGGCATCGGTCAGCGCTCCGATATGCGAAGCGGCTGGAATCTCCCCTATGCCGATTTTTTGGGGAGGATTCTTAGATTGGTTTTCATTATGAATATCATCCATATATTTCTTATAATCGGCACTTTCTTCCAAATTATTCATACCCTCCGATGATAGAATGAGAATTGCTGCGTACGGCTCGTCGAAAAAGCCGCGATGATGTTATTAATCGACCGATGCTATCCGATAGCATGGCCCGCCCTCCCGCTGATCTCCTTCAACAATAAAGCCGATAATAAGATAGAACTGTGGCAAACGATGTCAATTCATTTTTATTTTAGCGCAGGAATTTGCACTCTCATCTCCGAATATTCTAAATAGTGAAAACCGGTAATTTTAATTCGGAAATTGAAATTGGAAACATATTCGGCAATATAAAGTTAAAGAGATCGACCATTAGGGTTGCAATGACGACTCGAATATGATAAAATAGCGTTTTTTGAGGAACGGATCGGGAGGAATGACGGAAAATATTACTGAAAGAATATCCCAGGCTCTCCACGGGGCGGCCGACCTTTCGGCAGTTTTTACATCAAAACAGGAGATCTTAATAAAAGCGGCGCCTTTAGCCGATCAAACTTCGATAGAGCCGGTAATTAAGGCGAGATTGGCTCAATTCGGCAACAGGATAGAAATTCTCTCGACCTGCCCGAGCCTGGTTATCCGGGTCAGGCCGTTTGAAATATCGGCGGGGAGTAAATTCCCCTGGTTCAACCTCGCTTTATTTGGCCTGACAGTCATCACTACGTTGCTGACGGGAGCTTTATGGGACGGCGTAGACTGGATATCGGACCCGAGCATGTTTTTAGTCGATCCATGGCGATTGTTTTACGCCGGCCTCCCCTTTTCGATCTCTCTGCTGGCAATTTTGCTATTCCATGAATTCGGGCATTATTTTGCCGCCCGATATCACGGAGTCAACGTTTCCCTGCCATACTTCATTCCTGCCCCGCCGGGGATAACCCTGATAGGGACCTTCGGCGCTTTGATAAAGTCGAGATCTCCGTTTATTAATAAAAAGCAGTTAATGGACGTAGGATCGGCCGGACCCCTGGCTGGCCTGATCATAGCCATAATAGTGTTAATTATAGGCATAAAATTATCGACTGTTCAACCGATGCCGGCGGAGTTCGCGGGGATACTCTTTGGGGAATCACTGCTTTTCAACCTGATAACTTACCTGGTAAAAGGCCCGATCGCGGACAGCCAGGTTCTGATGATAAACTCAATCGGCTTCGCCGGCTGGGTGGGTTTACTGGTTACTATGTTTAATCTGCTGCCGTTGGGGCAGCTCGACGGCGGTCATATCGCTTATGCCCTGTTCGGGAAATCGCAGAGGAATATAGCCAATCTGATGTTGATTGGTCTGGCGGTCATGTCATTTTACTGGCCGGGCTGGATTGTCTGGCTTTTTATCGCCATAATTCTCCGGCCGTCGCATCCTCCGACCGTAATGGATGAGGTTCCTCTCGGCCCGGGCAGGAAGCTGATCGGAATCTTGAGCGTCCTGGCATTCATAATCTGCTTTATTCCGGCGCCTTTGGCCATGGTAGGCAACCCTTAAAAAAACCGCCGGATCATCACTGATCCCGGCGGCTTTTGAATATCCTGACCAATATACTTATTTCAGGTATAGCATTTTCAGTGTTTTGGAGAAATCACCGGCTTTCAGGGTATAGAGGTAAACTCCGCTGGCCACGTCATTCCCTCCCTGATCCCGACCGTTCCATATAATCGAATGCGAACCCGGTTCGAGACCACTTTGGAATTCAGTATTCACCTGTCTTCCGGTTATATCGTAAATGCTCAAGTAAACATCGGATTTGCCCGGCAAATCAAATGAAATTTCGGTTCTTCCGTTGAACGGGTTGGGGTAATTTTGCTTAAGGGCGAAAACCGCCGGCAGAGGTTCGATATTATCGTCTCCCAATCCGGTTTGCATGTAGGAATAAATGGAGAAATCGTCGACTCCCGCTTCAACCAGAGAGCCTGAGGGATTATCGCTGGCCACAAAACGGAGCTGTACCTGGGACGTCGGCTGGACATATTGGCTTACCAAAAACCTCGATCGTTTCCAATAATTTTCGGTGTTGGAGACCGCTTCCAGATTGGTCCAGGAGGTTCCCCCGTCGCTGGAAATATCGACAAAGAAAGAATCATCGATGCTGGTTCTGATGGTATACCAGCGGTAATATTCCACCACCGCCAGATCCATAAGTGAAAAATCGTATATCGGCGATAGGAGCGTGGTTTTACCTCCATCGACGTCGTTGAACCCGTTATCTTCGCCCGGTGTGTGCTGGCCCGTAATAAAGCAGTTGATTCCGGGATCAAGGGTATGATCGTCTTCGGGCTGGTAAGGGAAATTAGGGTCTGAATCCGAATATGTTCCGATCGGATCAACCCTCTCCCAAATACCTGATGTGGCGTTATCTCCGGGGGCTCCGATTGTCCAACCGGTTTCTGATTCGAGATCATCGGTGAGAGCTATCTCCGGTTCGCCCACGAAGAAGAAATGAGTGTAAGCTGGAGCGCCCGACGGATGATAGAAATCTCTACTGTAATTATCCGTAACGGAGATGTAATATTCTATGAAGGCGCCCCAGGGCTGGGCCGGGATGGAAGCGGCATACTCCGACGGATTGCCGGTCGACTGCATCAAGGCGACGTTGAACTCCTGGCCGCCCGCGCGGTAATAGACAAAAAGGGAGTCTTCGTCGATCGGTGTCAGGGTATAAGTGATCTCGGCGGCGACTGTATACGGATTGGTAACGTCCTGGGTATCTCCGAGGGGTATATGGTTTATTTCTACTCTATCGCCAGGTCCTATTCCATGCAGATCGAATGCCTGGTATATGATCGGGGAATTGGGAGTGCCGTTGAATAGATCATCGTCATCGTCGTCAACCGTAAGGATATCGATCAGATAATCCTCGAAGTTGGTGGAATGAAAGTACCTGGCGAAATGGAAGAGGGAATCGCAGTAAGTAAGCCTGGGATCAAGAGCTTCCCGGAGATCCCAGAGGGCCCCGGCGATAATCAGCCCGTCGTTATGAGGCTCTCCTGACCAATCCTCCGGATAACGGTTGGAGTTATCCACAGTTCTAAGGTGGGAACCTTCGCCGAAGAATCCGCGCCCGATCAGAGGCTGGTTTGTGATGGTGGCGGCGATATAATCTGACCATCCCTCATGCTGGGCGCCGGATGGGCTGTAGGGGCGATACTGGAAGTCGGAAATACCGTGGCCATATTCATGGTAGATGACATCGGCAATCTCGCCGGTATTCTCGCATCCGCCTCCGGCCCGGAAAAAGTTTATTGAGGAACCATCCCAATACGCGTTGCAGGTCTGATTCAGATTGACATTGCATGTAAGAGGAAAATCAAGAAGAGTGAACTCCGGATCAATCGACACTATGAAATTCCGGATGATATTGGTGTGATAAAACCCGTTACGCTCGTCGGCCCGCGATCTGGTATCGTCCCATTGGATCATGAGCGTGTCTCCAGGAATGATAGTCCCTGAGAATGAGCCGTCGCTGCCACCCTGATTGTTCACATTGACATACAGGCCTTCGAGCGCGGAGGTGATCGCCCGGGAATTTTGATCCCCCACCTCGGCGCTGAAGAAGCCGTTATCGGCGGTGTAAATATCGCCGACCCCTCCGATCTGCACCCGTTCCGCGCCGAACGGAACTGACATCGGGGGATCAAACGGCGTGGATTCGAATATCTCGCCATTGATGAAACCGTCAACAGAGTAGTAATAAACGAGATCTTTCCTGTAAAGAACCTCGCCGTTTTGAGCGTCCACTACCGCCAGCCATCGGGATTGTTGGTCATCGGTCAATTCCAGCTCGTACGCCAATTTGTAAACAAATCCATCCTCGACAGGAAGCGGAAACAAAACCAAATCTGTTTTTGAATACTTGATTTCTCCGGCAAACCATACTCCCTGAGCCGCTGACGCTCGGGCCAGGTCGGCAGATATAATCGGACTTGTGGAAATATCTTCAGAATGAGGGAAATAATCGGCGCGATAGAGGGTCAGATTACCTCTGTCGGAGATGACCAGAGTGATATGGCCTCCGAAAACATCGATCCCGTTGTACTGCTGGGCAAAATCCACTATCCATCGATTCAGACGATGAATCGACGAAACCGGATTGAGATTTTCAGCCATAACGCCCAGTAGAACATGTTCGTCGCGAATAAAGGAGATGGCCAGACTTAGAGCGTCATCTTTGTCTATAGGTCTGCCGACATAGACCGATCCTCCCCAAATCTGATGAACCGCTCCTGTTCTGATATTCATATTCCCCGCCCATCTGCCGTGACGACTGATAAACAGATTCCAGGCCGGATTATCTATAGAAATATCCCGCATTCCGGAAAGATAGACTGTTTGATCGTCGAAATACGGCACGCCGACTGAAGCCGTTTCGAACCCACCGTCCGGCGCAAACGCGAAAGCAGCTGATATAATCAGCATGGTAAAGAGAACAACACCGATTGCAATTCGCCTCATAAAGCCTCCAGGATATTCCGTTTTATCAACACTAAAACTCCGGAACCGGTAAAATGATTCCATGATCCCTGAATAATATAGGTAATTCTCCGTATTTTGCACTTGTTTTTTTTGGCAGTTGAAGTTACAATTGGCGGCATGAGAATAATTGCTTCAGCTCATTCCAGTTTTCCCCGAGTGGGTGACAGACCCGAAGAGCAGAAACTGCGGCGGGCTTTCGCCGGTTTGGAAAAAGGGAAAATAACCGAAGCCGAATATAAATCGGCGCAAGACGAGCTCATTTCCGAGATTCTCACGATTCAGGAGTCAGCCGGTATCGAGATTGTCACCGATGGGCTGATTCGCTGGTACGATCACGCCTCGCACCTGGCCAGAAACTTGAACGGTTTTGAGATCAATGGATTGTTACGGTTTTTCGATACCAACACATACTTCAGGCAACCCATAATCAGCGATAAAATCTCCGGCGGTAATGGAGCGATGGCCGACGAGGCGGGCTTCTTAGCTGAAAAGACATCGAGAACCGCCAAAGCGGTTATTCTTGGACCGTACAGCATGATGAGGATGTCTCAAAACAGCTCATCGATAAATCGGGAAGAACTAATAGAAAAACTGGGTACGATTATAGGCTCGGAGATATCCAGGATGGGAGCGGCCGGAGCGGCGATTGTCCAGGTGGAAGAGCCCTTCCTGATTCGGGAACCGGGCGGATTCGATTTGTTCGCCGCGGGATTCAAGGCTTTGAATAAAGCCAGAGGAAACACTCCGATATTACCGGCCTTTTATTTCGGCGATTGCGGGAAAATCCTGGATCGGCTGGTCGACTTACCGGCCGATATATTAGGATTGGATTTCACCTATTCCCCCGGATTGCTTGAAAAAATAGCCGTAGATGGTTTCCCGAAGCCGATCGCCTTTGGGATAATAGACGGGCGGAATACGAGGATGGAATCTGCCGGCGATATCGCCAGGGCTATAGAGAAGGCAATGGTTCGAATAAAGGGTGACACCTGTCATATAACTTCCAGCTGCGGGCTGGAGTTTTTACCTCGGGATTACGCCATCGCCAAGCTGGAACTAACATCGAAAACGGCCAAACTTTTGAACGGATAAACCATGAGCCGCGAATTACTAAACAGATTAGGGATTGAGATACCTCTTTTGCCGACAACATCGGTGGGGAGTTTTCCCAAACCCCCATATCTGACCAAAGCCCGTTCCGACAGGAAAAAAGAGCTGATAAGCTCTGATGATCTTTATAATCTCGAGCAGCAGGCCACCAAAGAATGGCTCGATTTTCAGGAATCGATCGGCATGGATATTCTGGTTGACGGCGAAATGTATCGCGGCGATATGGTCGCCTATTTCGCCGAGATCATTCCCGGCTTCGATCCGGGAGGGCTGGTCAGATCTTATGGCAATCGCTATTATTATAAACCGATAATCAAAAGTAAATTGAAATACCCCGGGCCAATGACCGTGGAATGGTGGAAGCGGGCTCAAACGCTGACGAAAAAGCCGATCAAAGGGATGCTGACCGGCCCGTATACGATCATGGATTGGTCGTTTAACGAATATTATCCGGATAGAGCGGCCGCTAGTTACGCTTTGGCCGAATTGATCCGCGATGAAGTATCCGAACTGATCGGCGCCGGATGCAAAATCATTCAGGTCGACGAACCGGCGGTTAGTGTCCGTCCTGAAGAGCTGGAGATCGCTAAAAACGCCCTCCAAATTGTTACCGAAGGGCAGAACGCTTATTTCATCACCCATATCTGTTATGGAGCGTTTGAGAAGATCTACCCCGCCATGCTTGATCTGCCGGTGCATAATTTCGATCTGGAATTGTCCAATTCCGATCTGGATATGCTCGAACATTTCGCCCGTCATCCCTTTACCAAAGATATAACTTTCGGCGTGGTCGATGTTCATACCCACAAAATCGAGGATGTCGAACTGATCAAGACCCGCATTGAGCAGGCCTTGAAATATCTGCCCAAAGAAGCGGTCTGGATTGATCCCGACTGCGGACTGAAGACTCGTACGGTCGAAGAATCGAAGCAGAAGCTCTCGAATATTCAGGCGGCGGTAGAGGCTGTGCGGGCGGAGCTGCAGGAATAATTTATCCATCTATATCGCTTCATATTTCTTTCTATCGCAAGCGTCTATATATTATTCATGACATCGATGGTAAATGGGGTTTTGAGTCCCAATTGAATTTCAGGATCTCGCTTTTGAAGCTGTTCGAGGATTTGGTCTTGACAACCGTCTTTTTACCGATATAATTGGCAGTTGCGTGCCGGAGTGGTGAAATTGGTAGACGCGCCGGACTCAAAATCCGGTGGAGCCAAAACTCCGTGTCGGTTCGATTCCGACCTCCGGCATAATGTAAAAAAGATTGAAAAAGTCGTATATTGCGCGGGATCCCGTTATCATCTTATAAAAAAAGGGGCGTATTAAATACGCCCCTCAGAAAATTAACCATCTTCAGGCCTTATTCGATTAGAACGAGAGCCCCATATTCAAATAGAGGTATGACGCGGAGATATCATCAGCGGGGGTGGGAAGATCGGTGATTTTGGTAGAGCGGTAGTTCAGGGAG
>JAHEDG010000034.1 GCA_024641335.1 Candidatus Zixiibacteriota bacterium | reverse complement strand
GGAGAACTCGCGGCCAATCCGTAGGATGACTCTACCAACTGAGTTACTCCCGCATATTCGATTTTCAATTGCCCGGAGAACTCGCGGCCAATCCGTAGGATGACTCTACCAACTGAGTTACTCCCGCATATTCAATTTTCAATTGCCCAACGGGCTTTCAACAATATTCAGATACCCAATTCGCGAATCCAATATAAGCAGGAGCAGACCATATTATCAAGCCTAAAAAACATCAATTTTATAAGCCATGAACCAGGTTCCACAAAACCTTTTCAGGCAGGCTCCGAAGACGACACAGCGGATTGTCGAGGTAGCCGCTCCAGATATCATAATAGCGACGGAATATCTCTTCACCGGTTATCTGGTGCATTATATTCAGCTGATCAATATGGAGTCGATGGTAGGGTATGGATGCTGGATTTCTCAGCTTATCTTTAGATATATTATAAAGAGACCAGTATCCGATATCGAATCTCGGCAGCCAATCGATGAGGGTTTCCATGCCCGCGTCGTACAAAGCCTTCGCCTCCGAATCATCAAATATCCGGACAAGATCTAAAAGCCCCCATAAGGTAATAATGAATCCATTCAAGACATGATAACCTTTCGGTGATGGATATTCCTCAAAAAACAGTTTCCCATCTTCAGTGCTGGTAACCCCCCCGTTAACGATATCAATCCTAAAAGGCAAAAGGCCCTTGCGGGCAGATTCGGCATATCGTCCATCACCGTAAATTAAAAAAGCTCTGGCAAGAACAGAAATAGCCATCCCCTGCAATAAAGATGATGTCCAAGGCTTAAGTAAATTCAATTTTTTGACTTCATAATCAATCATCCAGACTCCATTAGCCTCCTGATGTTCGACAAACCAATCAGCCATTTTCCTGAATTTCAGGAGGCTATCGACCGAGCCGTGCTTACGATAGGTTTCAAAGTGAGCAAGGCCATACATGCTAATAATAGTAGGAAAATATCCCTGCTTTCCCCGGTAAATAAATATAGGAATTCCGTTGGAATCGAAAGTAAGGTTCTGTTCATCCTTGAAATATTGGTTTAAGTAATAAGCTCGTGTGTCGTTAAGGTCATAATCGATAGTGGCCGTCGATTCGGAATAATTTGTTAGCTGAATCCCGGCATACTCCAACAGATGATAGAACTTATCCTTAATTAAACCCATTTATGCTCCCGCCGCATTGATCATTCTTCAGAATTTTTGATTGTTCGCTTGCTCCAATACAGACACTTGTTAAATTTCGCCATAATTTAAAGACGCCTGCGAACAACCTAATCATAAAGTGCCTGAATTATGAGAAAAGTAAAATCCTAACGAGCCGCGATCTTGTCAAATTATTAGCACAAACTAACTTATCACACATTTATTTGGAGGGGGGAGGATTCGAACCTCCGAAGCCTGAGGCGACAGATTTACAGTCTGTTCCCTTTGACCACTCGGGAACCCCTCCCGAAATCACCTATTTATAGCCGGAGAAGGGACTCGAACCCCCGACCGGCTGATTACAAATCAGCTGCTCTACCAACTGAGCTACTCCGGCGATAATTGACAAAGAACGCCGCGAATCCCAAGTCGCGTTTTAACAGATCGGCAATATATGCCCGACCCTCGATTAAGTCAAGATCGATAATCTCAACTGAAAAATTTTGTGCTTTTCGCTCATTCCCCGGCCATGGCCAGAAGACGGGCCGCGTCACGATACCGATAATTATTCGATGGCGCTCCCAGTATAATCGCAGCTACATCCCGGCCGTCGATTTCCACTCCCAGAGCCAGACAATATCCGGATTGCCTGATATAACCGGTCTTCCCCCCGATAATATCGTCCCGGCCGTAAAGCAGACGGTTGGTATTGTAGGCTACATATTGACGGTCGCTATCAATGGGCTTATAGGTATGGTTCTTTTGAGAAATCACATCCGTGATAAAATTATACTCCAAAGCGGCCTTGAATAATACCGCCATTTCCGAGGCCGTCGAAACATTGCCGTTATCAAGACCGGTTGGTTCGATGAATCTCGTATTGGCCAGTCCCAGCTCTGACGCTAACTCGTTCATCTTCCCGGCAAACTCCTCTCGGCTGAATCCGGAAGCCCTGGCCAAAACCCTGGCGGCGGCATTATCCGAGGAAATCAGCATCAGATGAAACAAATCAAAACGGGTTAACTTCTCACCCGCGTACAGCCTGCTCCTGCCAGCCCCCAGACGATCTTCGGCGGTCACTGTCTCGACTTCAAAAAAATCCGGCGCGGTTCGCAAATAGACTATCGCCGTGGCCAGCTTGGTAAGGCTGGCTATAGAACAAACCTTCCCTTCATTCTTCCTGGCGATCACCTCTCCGTTGCCCAGATCGATCAGAATCGCCGATTTGGATTTCAACCTGCGACCCGATCCCGAATCGATCGTATCCAGCAATAGCTCGAACAGACCGGGCTTGTCCTCGAACCTGATAGTCGATGCCCTATGCGTGTTGGCTACCGCCGAATAAATCGCTGAAATTGTCCAGATTGCTAAGACGTAAAAAAGTATCTTCTTCGAAAACCTGTTCATTCGCTCAAATCCATCTGCGTCATTTCCATCAGCATCCTGGCATTCCTGACCGCCTGCCCCAAATGGCAGTTATTGAAAAATAAATATATTTTATCGGTCTGGGACCTCAATTTGTCAATCTTATTCTTCCATTCGGAGAGTTCCTCTTTGCTGTAAAGGTAATCATACCGGTCTCCCTGCCCGCCCCACCAGTTCGCCGCGTTGCGGCCATGGAAACGGATATAGCCGATACCGGTCGTCGCTTTGACTATCGGAGGAAAAAGGCCGGAGAGAGACGGTTCATCTACCGAACAAAAGCCCAATTCATTCTTTTGAAGCGCTTCATACACTTCCGCCCGATCCCAGCTGTTATGCCGGAATTCCACGAAAATAGGAGCTTCCCTGAAAAACTCTTTCGCGTTGAGTATATAATCCAGATTGGCCGGGCTGAACCGAAAACTATACGGAAATTGAGCCATATAACCATGGAATTTCCCCGAATCCACTACCGGTCGAATTGCCTCATTATATTCTCTCGATTTCGAGTCAAGATCTTTCCTGTCGTGAGTAAAACTCCGATGTGTCTTGATAATAAACTCGAATCCGTCTCCCACTTTCTTAGCCATATTATAAAATACGGCCGGATGCGGAATACGGTAATAAGTGGAATTTACTTCCACCGCCTCGAAATGGTCCTTGTAAAAATCGAGCCGTTTGCCCTTGGGAAGGCCGGGAGGATAAAATTCCCCCTCCCAATCGTCAAATGAATATCCCGATGTTCCGAAAACAATCGAGCCTTTATTTCTTGTCATCTTTCTTTATCAGCTGAAATCTGACCGCCCCGCAGATCGAACATATCCACTTCCGCTTCTTATGATAGCTCCGCTTTTGTTCGTCCATCTTTGTTTTACACCGTCGGCAATACATAGATAATAATCCGCGCGGTTGAAATTAACATCGGCCCTCGAGGTTATTTCGCTTCCAGCCGGACACGGGTAACTTTGCCGACCTCCACAGCGACACCGACCGACGATTTCAAGCCGCCGCTTTCCGCGGTCAGAATATAAGTCCCTTCGGGAACATCGCCTATAGCAAAATTCTCCTTGTACCATTCGTCAGGGTGAACCATGTCTTTATAGGTCTCGGCGAATGAAAAAGGAGTCTCTGTGGGAACAGGCTTGGTGACGCCGTAAATCCTGACTCCGGCCAGCGGCTTCCCACGTTCATCGACAACCGATCCGACTATCGTCCCGGTTCCTTCCAGCGGTTCGATCCAGAGCTCCGAATTTCTGGTGTGGCTTTCCTTGTTGGAGTCGTCTATTTTCGAAAGCGACACTTCAAAATGTAGATGTTCATTGGTCACATTACCCAACTTCCCGACTGCGCCGATAATCTCTCCCCGTTTCACCCTCTCGCCCACCTTCTTGTATATATCGCTCTGATGATGATAATGGGCATAGACGTGGAATTCCCCTTCCTTGCGGTCGCACTTCAAAACCGAATGACCTATTTCTCTTTCTATATAAACAATAATCCCATCGTCCACAGCCAAAAGAGCAGTGCCTTCGGGGGCGTTATATTCGTTCCCCTGATGCTGACGGAAATTGCCTCCCATAGTCGAGCCGTAAAGATAAGTTTGATCCTTGCAATTCTGATCGTTCGGCCTGACCGGTCTCAGCATCCATTGGTGCAACGGCTCCTCGACCGTCGAGAACTCTTTGCTCGACACTTCCGTCTCGAACGGCACCGAAACACCGTCTACCAATCTGAAAATACCGTAATTCGTTCCGGCCAGCACCTCGCCAGTTGACATAACTTCCAGACAGTTCGCTCCTCCCGGAGGAAGGCCGTGATCGGTATTGTAAACCTGCCAGCTCTTTTTACGGGAATTATAAACCGCTATCTCCCTATAAGTAGCGATCCAGAGATTTTCTTCTTTATCTATCACCAGATCCCGAACATAAGGGCTGGTCAGATAATCCCGGCCGAAATGCCCCCAGGTTTTACCTCCGTCGGTAGAAACGTACAAGCCGTCGTCACACCCAGCGTATAGATTTTCTTTCATGAATTCCACGGCCCTTACCTTGCAAGCAGGAAGCTGCTCCGGAGTATACTTTCCGTTGGGAGAAAAACTGATCCAATTCGAGCCGCCGTCATGTGAAACCGCGTAACCATGAAGCGTTCCGGCCGAGATCCGCTGATCCTCTACCTTAATATCATACAAATATTGAGAACCCAGGCCATCTCGTTCGGTATAGGCTCGCCAGTCCGTGATGCTGTCGAATACTACCAGCCCGTCGGCCGTAGGCACGAATTTTTTGCCGTCGGAAATTTTTGCTGTAACCGCGTACAAATACTCCACCCCGAAAAAGTTGTATCCGTAACGCTCCCAGCTCTTTCCCCTGTCGAGTGAAATGTTCAGCCCGTCTCCCAGGGTCGCCAGGACCATATAATCACCGTCCCAATCGCCTCCCATTACGAAATTCCAGGAAAGACCGTTACCCGTATCGAATACCGCCCACCCCGAACCGTCCTGCGGATCGAACAGGGCGCCCCGACCGAACGTACCTACCAATAACGCTTTATCGTGGCTGTCTATGCTCAATATATGCGCGTCTTTGTACCCCTCCGGGAGATCGTACCTTTGCCAGCTTTTCACCTCAACCTTCCCGCAGGACCAAAAAGACACCGCCAGAACTACCGTCGCTAACACCTTCTTCATAATCCACCCCGCTCATATTTACAGGCCCGCCAAAACTCTATGCTATCTACCTACAACTATGAAATCAATCCGAGCCAGTCACGCAACAAAAATGTCAACCGCCCGATCAAAAGAGAAATTCGGGCCATCACCGTATACCCGAATGTCGCTCCGAAGAAAATCATCAGGTAAAATGTTCCCAGCCTGGCCGCCTTGCCGAATATGCCGGTATGCGCTTTGGAAAAATAGAAATAGGACAATGTCGATATCAGCCCGACCAGTATGACCGCGGCGTTTACTGCGGCCGCGAAACTGTCGATTGCGAGAAACGGGCGGATAGTAGCGTCAATCTGATTTAAAATATACGATTGCATGTTGGCGGGTATCGACGCCCCGGCGCCGAATCCTATATATAGAGCCAGCGCCACACGCGACATCCAGGCGTATTTTGGCACGAAACGGGTGAACATCAAAAGCCCCAGAGTCACCGGAACCAAAAGCCAGAGAAATGAACCGAACGCCCCGAACCCTCCGGAGCCGAATATGCCCGTAAAGCTGATCGCCAGAGGCTCGAACGCCTTAGGCATCAAAGTAGTTTCGAATGTCGTAACCAGAAGAAAACCGACTGAAATACCGATCAGCAGGCTCTCGGCAAAACGATAGATCGGATTATCTTTATATAAGAAGGAGTATATCGCCAATGTCAGCAATGCCGCGATCCAGATCCCCAGCCGTTCGCTGGCTATCAGATAATCGTAAATAAATCCGATATCCAAATCGTCATTTCCCTTTCCTGCTCATGAAATAAGCTATATTCCCCATAATAATAAATCCGATCATAACCATATGAGCGATCGATTGTGCGTCCATACCCCGGCCGGCCCGACCGGGTATCTTGATCAGTTTTTCATATTCGGCGGCCCCTTTTAATCCGGCTATCATACCCCTTATCTGCCCCGAATCGATGAACGGGAAAAAGGTCGTGGCCATAACCGCCGTGACCGCAGGAACCACTTTCGCCTTGAACCGCGCGTTGGCGTAATTGACCCAGTATACCGGCGTGTCGTCATCCGATATGGAAATCACCAAAGCTATGTCCCCGTAATTTCTGACCGTATTCATCAATTCGATTTCAGATATCGGAATATCCCGGTCGTCCTTCGGGAAAACCCGCTCTATAGATGTACCCAATCCTAAAATGGCTGCCGTAATCTCCGGACGAAATCCTAAAAATACAAAATCCTTTCCCTCTTCCCTGCCGTATTCAGCTCCGATTCTCCGAAAATTCTGCCGCCCGATTGCCGTGCCTTCCGCCCTTAACGCCATCCCGACCAAATGAAGATTCCTCGAAAACGCGTGCCGCAATATGGCATCCGACATCGGAATCATCTCCGGCAGCGTCCCGGTATCGTGATCATAAGAAATAAGAATCACATCTCCCGGATTCAAACCCTCTATATAATCGTAAACATTGCCAACATCCCTGGTCACCCTGACCGGAAGCCCGATATTGGTCAATAGCGGCAGTCCTACCCCCAGGAGCATCAAAAGAAAGATAATCCTCCGGTCGATATACCTCGCTCTCTGCCAAAAACCCATCTTATTCCTTCCCCAGGTATGTTCGCTCGACACCGAGTATCACCCGCAGCGAAACGGCAATCGTCCCCAACCCGACCCCTATAAATATCCCCCGGCGGGCGGTCATCGATGGATTCATCAATATCCAGTTGGCGATCTCCGCGAACGGCGGAATGGAGTTGCCTACTGACGCTATCCCGAACATGATGAATACCGCCGAAAGCAAAAGCAAAACCGCCTCGGTATTCCGGGCCTGAAACCCCCTGTAGGCCGCCGAGGCGACAAAAAAGGCCAGCAGGGAAAATACCGATGCCTGCATCGGCGCCTGGAAATAATTGAATATCCACATAAACGCGCCGCCGTCTTTTCGTCCGAAAGCGAAACCCAGAAAAGCCATCAGGAAAAGTGACACTACCGTAACCAGGTTGTATATCCAGCCGTCGCTTTTCCTGGATACCCGTCCCAGATGATACTTCACCAGGCCGAATACTCCGACAATCAAAGCGAAGGCGTAGATCAGCTGCGCCCAGTTGGTGATCTCGTTATAGACCGACGACGATAATTTCGATGGGATGAAAAACTGAATCAGCATGGCCATCCCAAAAGCAAAACAAACTATTATCGGAAAAGTACGTCTCATTATCAAGCCGTCACGAAAAGGTTAACAAACCATGTCTGGTTCAAAAGCCCCAACAACGCCCCGATTACCAGCAATATCGCTATTACAATCTTCAGGTAATCGGATCCCTTGAGCGTCCCAACCACCTGGGGATCCCCGGAGAGATACCCCGAAGCCGCGAAAAGCTCCTCCCCTATCAGCACATAGTCGCAGGCGACTATGAAAAATGCCATCTGAATGGACGAATCCGTTCCGGCGATCTGAATCGCCCCTATGGAATTGCCGGTCTCGGCCAGGATAAGAGATTCCGCCTCGAATGTGCCGAAAAAGAGATTAGTGGCGGGACGTTCCCTCATCATGATACCGTCGACCGCCGCGGCATAGCCGAACTGACTGTCGGTCACAAAGTAGATATTATCGGAGTTGTATTTATCGGCATGCCCGGCCTTGGTATATCCTTCCCTGGCCACTTCCTGCGCCACCGCGGTGACCACCGGGTCATTATTGGGAAATATCAATGGGGTCCCATACGATGCCACCTTCTCCGCCACCGAGCCGAGAATATTCATGCTGGCTATCGATGCCGGTCGGTTCATGCTGCCCCGACCCGATGAATACAATATCGGCTTGCCCATCTCCGTGGCCCGGCCGATTGCTTCATCCAACGCCAGCAAACCGGCGATAGGCCTCAAGTACTGGCTTCTTCCTTTCTTCCCCTGCGATATGAACCATCCCACCATCGCGCCGGTCAGAAGTATACCGATAAGCACGTTGGTTCGCCCGGTATTGTACCAGTTTTCCACCGGCGTATACGGCCCGGCCGGCTCTGAAACCCAGACAATACCCTCGCTCGTGCAGCTCAAACGGTAATAATATTTTTCGTCCTTGTTCAGATCCTGGTCGGTAGTTGTGAGGGTGGGGTCGAGCTTCGAGATTACTGCGGCCGGAGCGAAATCGCCGTCGGACCCTGTACTCCGTTCCAGTATATAGCTGTCGGGATCGGCCGCTTCCAATTCCGGAGGCGGCAGCTTCTCCCAGCTGATCACCAGACGGGTGCCGTCGTCGTTCGGGTAATCGGCGACACGCAGCCCGAATCCGAAAACCAAAGGGCTTAAAAATAGCGTAATAACCGAAAACCAAAGCAGTGATCTCATAATAAAGAAATTTTACCCGCATTCAGATTTCTTGTCAAGTTATATATGACCGCCTGAAACATTGCTTTATTTCGGTTCTGACGATTTCTTTCTCCCTCTTATCATCCTTGACACATTCCGGCGCCGGACTGTAAAATCCTTACCATGAAACAATTAATCATCGCGGTTTTATTGATTATCGCCGGTTGCGACGGCAGCCGGGACAACAGGCAGATAATCCGGTTCTGGCAGTTCTGGGCGGATATTAACACCAAGCCGGCCGTCGAGGCGATGATCGCCGAATTCGAAGAGCAAAACCCGGACGTGAAGGTTCAATTAACCGATCTCACCTGGGCTAACGGACACGATAAGCTGGTCATATCTTTCGCGGCCAACTACCCGCCGGATATAATGGAACTCGGTTCCGACTGGATAGCCGAGTTCGCTTCCAACAATCTGCTGGCAAAGCTGGAATCCGATCTGCCGGAAAATTACCTCTATCCGGCCATGTGGGACAGCTCCCTCTACGCTCTGCCCTGGCTTTTGGATTCCAGAATACTGTACTTCAATCTCGATTTGCTCAAAAAGGTAAATATGGAAATCCCGGCCAACTGGGACGAACTTCTGGCCGCCTGCGCCGCCATCGATTCGCTCGGTGACGATTACTTCGGATTCGGATGCAATTCCGCCGAAAAACACAGGCTCTATAAAAAATTCCTCCCATTCCTCTGGAGCAATGGAGGAACTGTTTTATCCGATGACGGCAGCTCATCAGGGTTAGGATCTGATGAAGCCGTGGAAGCCCTGGAATTTTACCTCGATCTCTGCGATTGCGGGGCTATCGAAAGCCAAAGGAGACTCGAAGAGTATTTCCGCGAAGGCAAGCTCGGATTCGTAATTTCCGGCGGATGGCTTTTGAAACGCCTCCGTGCGACACCGCCCGATTTCGATTATCGGCTGGTACCGTTCTTCACGCCTGACGGTCAATCCGGAACCTCATTCTTCGGAGGCGAATATATTGCCGTCTCCGCCGGATCGGCTAACATCGAATCGGTCAAAAAGCTGGCCTCGTTTCTGATCTCCAAAACTAATTCGCAAAAACTCTGTGATGCCGCCGGCTTCGGTTTCCCGGCCTATTCCGATCTGGAAATCGATGATCCCGAGAAAAATATCGAAGCTCTTCAGCTGGCCAATTCACGTTCCACACCGCCGACTCCGCTCTGGGTAAATATCGAACAGGATATCGAGGACGCTCTCGAGGCCGCCATCTATCGGCATGGTTCCCCGGCAATAATACTTCGAAAAGCGTCCGGGGCTATTGACGATAAACTCAAATCCGCCGAAAATGAAAACTGATTCGAAAGTACTGCTGTTCTCTCTTCCCTGGCTGATTTACCTGGCCGTATTCTGGCTCTATCCTATCGGTTATTCCTTTTTCCTCTCCCTGACCGATTATCAGCTGCTGAGAGGAACAGGCCTCTATATAGGATTCGAAAATTACTCTCGTCTGTTCTCCGACCCGGTTTTTCTGAAGTCATTGAAAAATACCTTCTATTTCGTTTTCGGAACTATTCCGGCAACAACCATACTGGCCCTGATACTGGCCCTGTTTATCGCCGAAAAAACACCAGGACACAAAATCTTCCAGGCCGCCTATTTCATCCCCTCGATTACCGCTATGGTGGTGGTTGCCCTGATCTTTTATAATCTCTATTCGCGTGGAGGATACATCTATTCGCTTTGCCTTCTGGCCGGAATTTCTCCCCCGGTCAACGGTTTCCTGCAATCGGAGAAAACCGCGCTGCTCTCCATCATGGCTATGGACGTCTGGGTGGCAATCGGATATTACGTCCTGATCTTCCTGGCCGGAATAAAGTCGATCCCGGTGGAACTCTACGAAGCCGCACGGGTCGACGGCGCCGGCTTTATAAAAAGAAGCGTCGGGATAACTATCCCCCTGCTAAAATCGACCTTTTTATTCGTTATTGTCCTGAATACCATCAGGTCGTTCCAGATCTTCGTCGAGATATTCGTCATGACCTCCGGTCGGCCATTCAATTCCACTCTGACCGCCGTATACTTCATCTTCGATCGCGGCATCATCAGGGGCGATATCGGCTACGCTTCCGCCGCCGCTTATATTCTCTTTATGATCATGCTGGTCTTCTCGCTGATCCAGTTCAAATTGATCAACATCAGGAAAAACGTATGAACCGCTCGGCTCTCAAATCGATCCTGACGGCTATATTGATAATCGTTCTGCTTATAATGATATTCCCCATGCTCTATATGATCGTTTTGTCTTTTCAAAAACCGGGTTCGTTTACCATAAGCGTCGACGATTTCGCCATCACTTTGGAAAACTATATCGTCGTCTTCAAATCGAATAATTTCGGACGGTACTTCTTCAACTCCGCTTTCGTCGCCTTAACAGTCACACTCGGAAACATGCTCTTCTGCGCCATGGCCGGTTACGGCCTGTCGCGGGGTTTCAAAAAAATAGCGCGCCCAGTTTTCTTCTCGGCCGTCGCCATGCTGATGATCCCCGCTCACGTGCTGATACTGCCTATCTTTAAAATGATGCTCGAATTCGCCTGGTTCGATACCTATCTCGCCCTGATAATACCCTGGCTGGTAGCTCCCCTCGGAGTATTCCTGATGAAACAGTATATTGACGGCTTGCCGGCTGATCTGGAGGACGCCGCGCGGGTCGACGGCGCCGGGGAGCTGTCCATCTTTTTCAGAATCGTCCTGCCGCTCTGTAAACCGGCCCTCGCCGTTCTCGCCGTGCAGATATTCCTGACAACCTGGAACTCGTTTCTCTTTCCCAAAATCCTGACCAATTCCGAGGATATGTACACTCTGCCGGTCGGCCTGGCCCTGATGCAGGATCCCCGCTCAAGCGACTGGCCGGTCACTATGGCCGGATCGGTCGTCGCCGCTCTGCCTGTAATTATATTCTTCCTGATATTTCAAAAACGTATAACCGAAGGCATTACCGCCGGAGCGCTCAAACAATAAGAGCTTCCGCTTAGTCGCTTCCTAAATAATCTTCTATACCCTCGAGAATCGCCCGGGCGCATTTGCGTTGAAAACGATCGGTCTTCAGCGCGGCCTCCTGCTCCGGAATCATCATAAACGCGCACTCCACCAAAACCGCGGGCATGGAACTGGGACGGGTTAGAACCAGATTGCCGTAATATAAGCCATGATCGGGAAGCCTGGTTCTTTTAAGCATACGTTTGTGAATCGCCTCCGCCAACGGCTTCGAATGGGGATGATAATAATATACCGAGGTGCCGTTATGGATAAAAGGGTTGATTCCGTCGGGAAGAGCGTTGTTATGAATGGAAATCAGAAGATCCGCTCCCCATTTCTCGGCTATCTTCGGACGGTCATATAACCTGATATGTTCATGGCCGTAACGGGTCATGAGAACCTCAGCTCCCCGCTCGATTAAAAGCAGACGCAGTTCGTGAGCTATCCAGAGATTGGCGTCTTCCTCCCTTAAGCCGGTCGGCCCCTTCGCCCCGCTGTCATGGGAATGCCCCGGATCAATAACTATTTTCAATCCTTTCATCGGCTTGAAAAGCCCTCCTTCGGCCCTGGGCTTTCTCTTGATCCTGAAAACGAACCTGGTGCCGTCATAGTAAGAGTCGTAACCGCCGATCATCCCTTCGCCCGAATCAATCGAGATCCTTAAGATATCGTCCTGCGGCTGAGACCAGGTCACCAGGCCGGCCAATGGATCTTCGATATTGTACCTTATCCAGTCGATATCGCCGGTTGTTCCGAAAAGATCGATATCGAATCCGGGCGGCGATACGCTTTCCCTGATCTCGTACAGTACTTTCGCGCCGGTATCAAACGAAATTTCCACACCGTCCTTTATGGCGTCGACCAACACGAATGATACTATTCCTCTCGGCTCCGGAGTTCCGGAAGGCAGAATCATGACACTATCCATATTTATATACCCGCTGATACCGCTGCCCAACGCCAACCGGTAATATCCATAACCCGCTCCCGTTACCCGTGCCCTGATACCCGGCCGAAGATAAAGAAGCTTATACCCCAGGCCCGGTCCGGTCCTGATAATATTCGATCTACCTGATAATTCCCCGACCCTTGCGGGAAATTCCGGGATGACCGTCAATATCGAATCTGTGCATAACGAAGGATCTCTATACGGCGGCGGATAATACAATCCTCCACCCGTATTAGTGTAATTATAGTAAACACAATGCCTGCCCGTATCCGCGGGGGTCAGACGATAACTTCCCCTGTAATTGATATATTCCGTCGAATCCGAACCGGAATAAGCCGACTGACCAAAAACATCCCCCCAATAGACCCGATCTGTTTCGGGTGTCGGCAGCATCGGAATAGAATCGGATTCCCCCACCTTAAACCAGCCATCCCCTCCAGGCGGAGCTTTAAAAGAAAATTCGAAAACATCACCCGGAGAATAAACCACACTCGTATCGGGAGTGATAGAATGAGGAATCAGAGGTCTCAAAAACATCGCCGCGGAATCGGCTGAACCGATCGGAACCGGGTAATCGAGATAGGCCGTATCCGCGCCTGATACTGCTCGCATGCTGAAAACAAAAGTCCCCGATTCCACAGGCAGAAAAGCCAGCCAGCCGCCCTGTTTATGAATCTCTATATCGAATCCGTTGATCTTAAGAGACGCTCCCGGGGTTACATTGCCGAATATAAATATCGAATCGACATCCGGGATCTGTCTGCCGGAATCGGGATAAACCACGTTAATATGCAATTCGCCGCCCCGAGCCGCAGATGTCGACAGTATCATAAATGAGATAACCAGGTATTTCATCAGGCTCTTGTCACACCCAATCCCGGACCGCCCGGCAGCTTGAGAAAACCGTCTTCCACCGTGACACCCTTATAAGGATCGTCTGTTATCAATATATTGCCGTCGAGATCGGCGTAATCCACCAGCGACGCTATCTGGGCGGCGGCGGTTATCCCAACCGATGTCTCCACCATGCACCCTATCATGACCTTCATCTTATGCGCCCTGGCTACAGCGATCATCTTCATCGCTTCCCGCAGCCCGCCGGATTTCGAAAGTTTTATATTTATGCCATCGACCAACCCGACATATTTGGGTATATCGCAGGCCCGAAATATCCCTTCGTCGGCGATAATCGGCAAATCGGTCTTCGAACGCAACAGCCTGAAACCATCGAAATCGTCTCTGTGAAGTGGCTGCTCTATGAATTCGATATCGAGTTTTTCCAGTTCTTTGATTCTGGCGGAGGCCTCCTTGACCGACCACCCCTCGTTGGCGTCCACCCGTATCCGTGCCTTGGTAGCGTCCCTGACCGCCGCCACCATCTCGATATCCCCCAGCACACCCACCTTGACCTTGTAAACCTGATATCCGGGCGCTTGCTCCGTTTGCTTCTTCATCGAATCAGGGTCTGATATGGAAATCGTATATGACGTCGGCAGATCCGTCCTCGGGGTAATCCCGAAATATTTATATAACGGCACGCCTAATTTTTTTCCGGCTAAGTCATGCATGGCCATATCGATAGCCGCTTTGGCGCTGTAGTTAAACGCCGCTACCCGTTCTAACTTTTCCGAAAGAGCTTCCAGTTCGAACGGATCATCGCCGATTACCTTCGACGCGGCGTCCAGGAACGATCTTACCGTCTCCGTATTCTCCCCGTAATAATGTACCGGGGCCGCCTCTCCCAGCCCCCCGTCGATATCGACTATCATAACAGGCATGACATCGCGCGCGCCGTGAGTTGTCCTGAAAGTGTGCGCCAGATGAACCTGGTGTTCCTTATGGGATATATTCATATTCTTACACCGGCCTCCTTAAACTTCATAGTTTTATTATCGGCGTCGATAGCCGCGCGCACACCGATAGGAATGGTAATTTTCTCTTTGCCGTGGCCGCACGGATAACCCGCTATACACGGTTTTCCCAGGCTGCCGAAATAATCCTTGATTACACCCTCCACCGACCAGCCGTCTAAATGAGGATAGCGGGGCTTCGTACGTGTAAACTCCCCTATTATATATCCCGACGCTTGTCCGAAATCGGTGGCCTGAAAGAGCTGGGCCAGGTAACCGTCTATTCTGTAAGGCTCCTCGTCTGTATCTTCGATAAAAACTATCTTATTCTTGAACGACGGCAGGTACCCGGTGCCGATCAGCTTGGTTATCAAACATAGATTCCCCCCTGTCAACCGCCCTTCGGCCTTGCCCTTTACTATTCTGGTCAGACTGTATCCGGGAGGATTCCCGATATTCCCGATCGGTAAAATACCTTCGAGAGCGTTGAAAAAACATCCGGACGTAAATTCCGTTGTCTTTTTCCCGAATTCCACCGCCGGCATCGGTCCGTGAAACGTGACTATCCCGGTCTTCTTATAAATAGCCAGAAGCAACACCGTAATATCCGAATAGCCGAGAAGTATCTTCGGATTATTCCTGATAATTTCAAAATCCAGATAAGGCAAAAGCCTGATGCTGCCGTATCCCCCGCGAGCGCATAGTATCGCGTCGATCTCCTTGTCCGAAAAAGCCTCCATCAGAGCCGCCGCCCGGGATTTATCATCCCCGGCCAGGTAGTGGAATTTCCTGCGGATCTGACGAAATTCCTTAACCCGGTAGCCATGCTTCTTTAAAAACAATACTCCTCTGTGAACCCGCTCCGATTTGGGCGGACTGGCCGGAGCTATAATTCCGATAGTCGAACCCGATTTTAGTCCCGACGGTTTTATCATCACGGCCATAAATGGTAGGCTACTCCTCCATGGCCGATCCAGATATCCTCCAACTCCTTCCGGGGATAATATACGATACCGTCGTCCAGATCATGACCCGCCGGATCATTGCAGATTACCTTATCGGAACCTTCGAAGCCGATAACCGTGATTAGATGCCCGACCTCGGCCTCATGGATCGGAGAGTTGGGAAGCTCGTCATAACCGAAGGCGATACTGATCACTACCGGTTTGCCGTAGGCGATCTCCGGATAAATTTCATCGAATCCGCAATGAGTATCAACCCAGCTTTTGCTCAAACCCTCAGCGTAAGCCGCCTGCGTGTTAAACGGCCAGTTGCCGAATATATCGTTTATCGGATCGTACGCCAGCCACGAGAACTTATCAGGATCGACATTCTTGCCGTAATAATTCAGCGCCATACTGGTCGAGGTCGGTGAGCATGCTCCGCCCGATTTATTCGCTTCGAGAGAACGTTGGGTGAAATAAGGTACCGCTAATTTTATCCCTTCCTCTGATTCTATTGTCTTCTCCCTGTGAGTCAGTCTGTAATCATCCCAGTTGGCGTCATCGGACGAAAAACAAAACGCCAATCTCCGCAGGTACATTATATCCGATTCCGCCCCGCCCAAAGATGACAAGGCCGCCCGGGCGTAACGCATCGGTTTTTCAAGCTTCAGTTCGTCGACACTTACCCGGCCAATCCCCTCTATTTTCTTTTGGCTGCCGGCGGTTTCTATCGGCGTTTCAGACCCCCACGAAAGATAATCGAATCGATACCAGCTTTCGCCGTCCTCGGAAACCTCCAGGTCGAACTTCACCGGGCTCTTATCGCCCGGAACCATAATATTCCATGACAGAATTAGCTGCTTAAAAATAATCCCCGGTTCAATCGGATAGGTTGATAATTTCGCGGTACCGGGGAAATTTTCAAATAATACTGAAAAACCATCGCCGCTTATCCCGCAGTTTTCCATCGAGCATCGCGCCCAGTCTTCATTCGTTTCTAAAAAAACGACCTTATGTGCCTTCCTGCCGGAACCGGAATACCCCTTGACCGTCAAAAGCAAAATTAATAACCCGGAAAATACAGAGGCCAATGCCAATATCTTCATCGCAGTTTTCATTCCAATGTCCTCCGAACCACTATCAGCGATTCATCATAATGCCGGCTGTAAACCGGGCTTTCGGAATCGAGACTGTTGTAACTGACACCTCCATTGGACGTGCTCGAATGAATCATCAGGGTATCGGATACCGCCAGCGTTACGTGACGGGGAAAATATAATCTATCGCCTGCCCGGATATCCTCCCGCTTCACCTCTGCGCCCACATCGATCTGGTCTTTCGTGTCGCGCGGAAGAGCGATGCCGAACCTTTTCATAATGGCCTGAACGAATCCCGAGCAGTCTATTCCGAAAAAGCTCCGTCCACCCCAGAGATATGGAGAGCCGAGAAACTTCTCAGCTTCACCGACCAGATCGGCAGCGTCCAACCTCGGATGACGGTTAATATCATAGGGGCCGGTAAATTCCGTTATCCTCATATAAATATCCCCGTATCTTTCGGATCTCACTAATAAAAAATCACCTTTCTGTTCGCCGTAAAGCTCACAGCCGTAAGGTATCGAAACCAATCGACGGGAATTCGCTTCAGCGCGCTCGAACGCGGGAGCCAGGTTCGACGATACTATAAACGGCCCCTCTCCCTCAAAATCCTTATGCTCGCTGATGAATTGCCTGGCCGTCCAGCCTTCGTAATCATCCCATGATTTAATCTTCAAAAATCCCTCGGTCTCGTCAATTATCCCGACCGGTTCATAAAACAACGCCTGGCTTATTCTCTCGGAACGATATTTCGGCTCCGCGAGAACATCGGCCACGTTGATATTCACTCTTCCCGTCATTTGTAAATCCTTGGCAATCTTCTGCTCCAGCCGGATAATATCTCATAAGAAAATGAACCGGCCAGGCTTCCGAGCTGATGCGCGTCGATAGTCTGATCCCCCATCGAGCCCATTATCACCGCCTCGTCTCCGACTCCGCATCCGGCTATATCAGTTATATTGATCATAAAAGCGTCCATGCAAATCCTCCCGACCACTCCCGCCCGTTTTCCCCGAACGAGAACTTCCCCCTTATTGGAAAGAGCCCACGGATAACCGTCGGCGTACCCCATGGGGATAACCGCGATTCTCATATCCTCAGGCGCAATGTAAGTAAATCCGTACCCGACGCCATCATTTTTTTTAAGAGTTTGAATCTCCGCGATCCGGCTTTTGACAGCCATTACCGGCTTGAAATCCTCATCTTTTCTGCCTCCCGGCGCCAAACCGTAAAGAAGATGCCCTACCCTGGCCAATGATCCTGCCGATTTCCTATTGGCCATAATTGAACTCGAAGCCTCGTAAGAATAGTAAAATCCATTTTGAGAAAGACGCCCGGCCGATTCCATGATCTTCATAAACTCCTTGAACTGCCTGTCGGCCAGTTCAGGGCTGCCTCCGTTTACTCCCGCCATATTCGTGGTAACCCCCAAAAACTCCCCGCCTGCCCGCGGCTCGAACAAGCCGGAGATATCGAAATCCTTTGCCGGCTTCATTCCGTAACGGTTCATCCCGGTATTGATTTTTAAAAAATATCTTATTTTCCGGCCGTCGCTGCCCAGCCCCTTCCTGATCGGATCATACTGACCGATATCGGAAAGGGTCAGACAATAGTTGTTCCTTACCGCTTCGATACTCCTCTCGACCGTCTCAGGGTATAAAAGCGTTATAGGAACATTCACCCCGGAACGCATTAAATCGTTGGCCTCCTCTATCATGGCTACACCCAGATAATCCACCCCTTCATCCGCCGCCGCTTTGGAAACTTCCACCGCTCCATGACCGTAGGCGTCGGCTTTGACCACCGCCATCAGCTTGCTCGATCCCCCGATTCTCGATTTTATCGCTTTTATATTCTGTCTCAATGCCACAAGATCGATTTCGATCCAGGCAGGACGAGAGATTCCCTCTTTCACTTTAAACCCTCTATTAACTTTCTATCGATTCCCTTGACCGATTGACCGCGCAAAAGATCGGCTGCGGTTTCCCGTCGCCTGATCATAAAACATCTCTTCCCGGCTACCGCTATCTCGGCTGTTCTCGGACGGCTGTTATAATTGGAACTCATCGACCAGCCGTACGCTCCGGCGGTAAACAACGCCAGCAAATCCCCTCTTTTCACCCGTGGCAGTCTTAGCCCTTTCCCTAAAAAATCACTGCTTTCGCAAACCGGCCCGACTACATCATATGTAGTTTTCGACCCCGGCTTGAGGCCTACCGGCTCTATTCTGTGAACCGCTCCGTAAAGCGCCGGACGGATAAAATCATTCATCCCGGCGTCCACTACGCAGAATCTCTTTATTTCGCTTTTCTTTATATCGATCACTCTGGTTACCAGAATTCCTGCGTTGGCTATTATCGAACGTCCCGGCTCAGCAATGACCGTAACCGGCAATTCCTTCAAAAGATCGTACAAAGCCGAGACATAATCGTCGGGATGGGGAAGCTTGTTCTTTCTTTCAAAATGAGCCGCCCAACCCCCTCCTATATCTATATACTTAAGATTAATACTTTGTTTCCGCAATTTTTTATAAAGGCCGATAATTTTGGAGGCGGCGGCGTAATACGGCCGGACCTTCTCCACCTGCGACCCTATATGCATCGATATCCCCACGGGATTCAGCCATTTTTTACCTTGGCAAAAGACGTACGCTTTTTTCGCCTCTTTCTCGGCCATCCCGAATTTTGTCTTCTTCAACCCTGTGGCGATATAAGGATGAGTTTCCGGATCGATATCCGGATTGACTCTGACCGCCACTGGTGCCGGTATCTTGAGCTTTCGGGCAACCGCTTCTATCCTCTCTAATTCCGGCAACGATTCCGCGCAAATAAACAAAATACCCGATTTCAAGGCCAGCTCGATTTCCGAATCCTCTTTCCCCACTCCCGAAAATACGATCCTTTCGCCCCTGATCCCGGCTTTCAGCGCTAACTGCAGCTCGCCTCCGGAGACCACATCGGCTCCCGCTCCGTAAAGAGCGGCCGTCTTCAAAAACGCTATATTCGAATTGGCCTTCGCTGCGTAACATATTAGATGAGGAATATCCCGAAAGGCCCTGCTGGTTACCTCAAAATGATGAACCTGGGTTTTTAGGCTGTAAATATACAACGGAGTCCGATATCGCCTGACGATATCCGAGACTTTCATATCCTCGCAGAATAATTCCCCGTTCTTACGGTGAAAATAATCCAATCAATACTCCCGAAGAATTGCCGCCGCTATCGAATCATACCAGTCTGTCACATAAGACGATTCGCAGCTGTAATTATTAATCATGATCGAAAAAGCTATCAAATGCCCCGTCCGCGGGCCATCGATATAGCCGGAAAAACTCCTGGTATTGGAGATCGACCCGGTTTTGGCATGAACATTTTCCCTGTATTCCTCATCCATCAGTCTGTTCCTGACCGACCTATCCTGCCCCGGTATGGCCAGCGATTCATAATATACACGGGAATTGGGACCTTCATGCATATACCGAAGCAGCCGGGTAATGGCTGACGGCTTGACCAGGTTAATATACGAAAGACCGGAACCGTCATACATAGCCAGGTCGTCCGATGATATCCCTATACTGTCGTAAAACGCGGCGGCTATTTCAATCCCTTTTTCCAGACTGCCTTCTCCCCCCAGCTCTCTGCCTAAAGTCATCAATGACTGTTCCGCGAAAAAATTCTGGCTGTTTTTATTTATTACCGAGATCACCGACCCCAGCGAATCCGATTTCCATTCGAAAAGCTCATTCTCCATCTTTGCCGAAGATATATTTAGCTCTCCTCCCCCCCGATCATCAAGCGAATAATACTCCCCTTTGAATTTTATCCCTTTAGTTTTTAAGATATCGATAAACACCGAAACGGTATACAACTCCGGCCGATCTACCGAGACATAGTCCGTAACACCGTCGGTGTCGTTGACCGCCATACTCCCGAAAAACTCGACATCGTTGGTATAAGGAACCCTGTAATAATCTAAGGTAAAATCGGAATCCGCCAAAGACGTAACCGCTTGATTGGTGATTTTAATATAATCCGTAACCGGATTTATCTTTATTATTGCCGGATCGCCGACTTTCAATCCTGGGAAAAACTCCAGATCAACACAATTATCGTTAAATGACAAAGCCGATAAAGGACAGGCATACCAATAACTCAAATCGTCCCATGACCATCCCGCCCCCAAATCGGGGCCGGAGAAAAACGAATTGTCGACCATAATGTTTCCTTTTATTTCCTTGATTCCCAATAACAAAAGGCTGTCGGCCCATAATTCCAGAACTTCGGTCACACTTTCCCTGAATCGTCCTGAGATCAACGGGTCGCCGCCGCCTCTTATAATCAAATCTCCCTTTAAACGGCCTTTATTATCGATCCTGCCGGTTTTATAAAATCCGGTTTTGAATCTATAGCCCGGACCCAAAAGCTCCAGCGCGGCCGCGCTGGTAAACAGCTTCAGATTGGACGCCGGCGAAAACAGCCTATTCGAGTTCAATTCATACAACATACTTTCCGCGGTAATATCATAGATAGCCAGACCTAAATGAGCGTTGGAAAGCAGACTATCCCCTGTCAATACTTCAATCCCCGCTGCGAATTTATCGTCTGCCGCCGTACTCGACCATACCGCGGCCACAGTCATTATAATAAAAAATATTTTCGTCTTCATCTGATCCGTCCAAAAAGAAAGCC
Organism: Candidatus Zixiibacteriota bacterium; assembly: GCA_024641335.1. Taxonomy (GTDB): domain Bacteria; phylum Zixibacteria; class MSB-5A5; order UBA10806; family UBA10806; genus JAHEDG01. The sequence goes on along the minus strand of JAHEDG010000034.1, from coordinate 5,495 downwards.
CACCCCCGATTCTGTTCGGGGGCAGGCTTCGATTAACCGATTAAGCGATTCTACTCACCGAACTCAGTTAGAATCACTCCAAATGTCTGCTTGATACTCTCAAGCGGCATGGAATAAGTATCGAAATTGATCATAGCGGACCTGGCAGCCCCGCCTCCGGGGTAGTAGATATGTCCAACTGATTCGCCATAATCATAGGGCTCGGCGCCGTCGACATCAAGACCCTTGGTGAAAACAACCACCGCACTGTCCCTGAAAGCGAAGATATCCTCGGCCATATCAGTTTGGTCGCCGTTCTTACCGACGTCGATCTTCATGGAATCCGGCACCGCGTAATTACCGGCGCTTACCGCCCATGTAAAATCACCCCAGTAATCCCATCCTGCCGTGGAATCAATTCCCAGCCAGTCGAACTCGAAATCACCGGCTTGCGGAGGATTGCTGTTGTATATCCATTGCAGAATATTCGCGCCGGTTACCAACAGATGCCCGCCGTTATCCATGAAATAATGGACAGAACTTTCACCGGGAGCTCCCACATCATACCACCATGTTCCGGCGGCATCCCCGAGATACGAATCGGATGCCCAGACAACCGTGCTGAAGGTTATGATGTAGGCCGAATCGGGCATACCCTGTAACGAGATATCCCACTCGGCAAAGGCATATCCTTCGAGAGCGTCGCGGTAAAACTGCTTCTCATCCCGCTCCTTGGGCATATCCCTGACTCCGTTGAGATCGAGCCACTCGTAGTCATCCACATACAAAATGGTGGCCGCCTGAATGATAAAGGACACCGAATCGGGAACAGACATATTGCCCGCCTGATCCTTCGATACCACCCAGAATACAGCGGGATTGGCTGCCGAGATATTGCTGTAAGTTATCGTTGTCGCGGGAACCCATGCCGACGTTACTCCGGCGAAATAATACTGATAGAGAAGATTATTTCCGTCGACCGCGTCGCTGCCTTCCCATGCGAACGATATGTTGCTGCCCGTAGCGATATAGCTTCCGGCAACCGGCGAGTGAGTAACCGCCGCGGTCGGAGCTGTAACATCGCCTCCGGGCTGAACGCCAACCCAGAACCCCTGGGTTACTGTATCAGCCTGACCTCCGGCATCCTGCGATCGCACAGAAAATGTCTGCGCCGCCGGAGCCGAACCCGCGTTTACTAAGTCATCCAGCCTGGCGCTTGTAGTATTCGCCAGCGTCGACCAGCTTCCGCTACCCAAACGGTACTGATATGTAACCGCGCCGACTCCTCCCTGCGATATCCAGGAGAATTCGACCGATGAACCGTACTGGACAGTGTCCGCGGGACCGGATACAATCGATAACTCGAGAGTAGTATCAGGCTCGGTTACCCATGGATCTTCGGTTCCGCAGCCGATTATGAAGGCGCCAACCATCAAACCGGCGATGAGCAAAAACAACAACTTCTTCATTTCTTAACTCCTTTCTCCGGTTAATGGTTATTGGACCCCAAAGTAATATCTCAAGATAACATCGACATTAGCCTTGACATCCGCCGGCGTCCAACGATAATTCCTGCCCGCGATATAACAGAACGCGCCTCCGCCTCCAGCGCCGTTGGGCAGAGTAATAAAGCCCGCGTGCATACCGGGAGCGGCCGTAGCCGCCTCGTATATCCAGACATTATCAGGATTAGTGGTCATGGGAATCTCCCAGAGGCTCTGCCCTGAAACGGCCGAAATGCCCGTAAGGCTATCGACCTTGGCTGTCAAAACATCCGCCCCCGGACTTACCCACGAATCAGGATCTACTCCGCAGTACGATTCCAGGTCTGTGAAGAAGAAACTCGATCCGAAGCGGGTGGGCAGCAGTATATTACCGCCCATTTCGAGATAAGCCATTATCTCGGCATCCAGACCTGTCCAGTAAGCTAAATCACCGGAATAATTGTTGCCGAACCAGGTTACGGCGTCGAAGAACGTGGTATCGAGCATCCAGCCCGGTAAGGCGCCGGTGCCCAGAAGGCTGTCAGCCATATCCGGTACGCTGCTTAAGGGAGTCGTATCGAAAAGGTCCCAGCACTTGTAATTTGTTCTGCTGCCCCAGGGGGCCCCGGAATTCCATATGTTGATAATCTGGCTTCCGTAGGTCGGCCAATCCACGCCGTTGACGCAGAGAACTCCGTCGCCGGCAGGCAGTTCTACTATCGTGAATCCGACGTGCCCGGTGCTCGTCGAATTCCCGGCGATATCGTAGGCCGTTACATCGACCCAGTAAGTACCTGAACTTAGATCGCCCAGATTTACATCGGTATCGGTAGTGACCAGCGTATCCCCGGCGCTGGTTATTACCACCAGGCTGTCGAGAGCGCTATAATAGAAATCTGTGGTCACTGTAGCCGTTACTGTAAAATCAAACAACGTGGGAGCGGTAAACGGGACAATAAAAGACTGCCCGTCAAGAACCGACAACCCCACTTCCGGAGCGTACCCCGCCTCCACCACAAACGATACCGAAAGAGGCAGAGGATCGGCATTGCCCATATTATCGATTGACCTGAAATAGGCAATGTGCGCGCCGAGAGTTAAAGCCGACGGTCCCAGGGTAATAGTCGAGCTGGATGAACTGACCTGAATCAGGTCAGGTGTAACTGTCGTCCAGCCGGCCGCGCTGTCCACAGCCCATTGAAACTGCGTGACTATCCCGTCGACATCCACGCCGCTGATAGTGAAAGGAACCGCTCTCGAGGTGGAGGCTCCGTTCGGCGGTACAGTTATCGCCAGTGTGTTCGGAAGAAATCTGTCCTCGGTAACATCCCTGACCTCAGTGATATCTATGAGACGAGATGCGGGAGTTGAATCCCATTGACCGGCGTTATCCCTGGTTTCCACATAAAACGTATACGTGGTCGTCGTATTCGGGAAATTCATCCGGACTCGGGCGCTCGGATCGGCAGTATTTGTCGTATCACCGGTGCCGACCCAGTAACGGTAACCTATAGGTTCACCGTCCTCATCCGTCCCATTCCAATTTACGGTTACGTAATAAAACGTAGCCGAATCAGGGGCCGTATCTATGCTGTAACTGGTTATGAAGGTATCGGGCGTTTGATTGGCATCGGGATCCTGCGGTGTCTCTGAACAACCCACCGCCAGGAACATGACCAACGCCACCAATCCGGCTACCTTCAGTAACGGTATTTTGAAAGAATTCACTTATTCTCCTCCTTAGTAAAGGCTCTGCCGTTAAAAGGTAATGCTGAAGGAACCGCGGTGAACATCCGACAATTTCCCCAAGTTGTTATAGGCATAATCAAATGATGCCTCTAGCGACGCGAGCGGCAGCTTGAAACCGGCGCCGGCGGTAAAACCACCCTCATCGGCGTTCAGCTTCCATCCGGTCCTTAAAGCCAGCATGTCCTGAAACCAGTACTCTCCGCCGAAACTATAACGCTCCTCGTTATCCGAAGGATGCATTAACTCGGCGGATACCGTAGCCCTGGACGATGCCGTTTCGAGAACCTCGAAAGCTACACCCGCGCGGAACGTCAAGGGCAGCGGAACCGCTGCTTCCTCGGTGTCGTTATCGACAAATCCGTCGCCGTTATCATCGTAACCGTTGGGAATCCCGCCGGGTACTCCATCGACATCCGCTATGTCAAAACGTAAATCCGGGCCGAAATTGAGAATGGCCATACCGATTCTCAGCGATTTGTAACCGGTCTCGTAATAAGTACCGATATCAACCGCCCAACCGGTCTGTTCCCAATCGGCTACCGTCTCTTTGAGCATCTTGAATGTCGCCCCAAAGGCGAAACGATCTGTCAGATAACGGCCGTAAGTAAGACCGGCGGACCAGTCTTCATAAGCAGCTGTACCTGAAAAATCGCCGTCAGGATCATATGTCGTCGTGCGGTTTATCAAGCCCGTGTTCAGCACGTTGAATGATAACCCGATATGACCGAATCCCAACTTCTGCACAACAGCCGCTGAATACAAATTGATATCAGCCGGCCAGTTTGTGTATCCCGCGAAAAAATCGCCCGACTTTATATTGGCCACTCCGGCGGGATTCCAGAAGATAGCGGAGGCGTCATTGGCTACCGCCGTATATGCCTCGCCCATGGCCAGAGCTCTTCCGCCAACTCCTATATCCAGGAATTTTAGTCCTACGGTCCCAACCTTGGCGAATTGGGCGTTAGCCGGAAGGCAGAGACCCAACACGGCAAGCATAACCGCAGGTAAAATGTATTTTTTCATCTTATCTCTTACCTCCACTTTCCTAACGGACTACCATGAATTTGCCGATGAAATCCTCGCTCAAACCAGAAGACTCCACGACATACAGATACATGCCAGTCACTACCTTCTGTGTCGATTTGGTTATCAAATCCCAGCTTACCGCGCGAAGACCGACTTCCTTATTCAACTTGATTATCTCATCGCCGGTCAATGAAAATACGGTCACCGTCGCCTGCTCCGTCGGAAGATTTACGAACAGGATTCGCTCCTCCGATGGATTATTCTGGTCCGGAGTGAAACCGAAACCCTTCGGAGACGACTTGACAAACGGATTGGGGACAACATGAATGCCCGTCGCGGTTTCGTTTTGGGTCCCGACAAGAAGACCGGGCTCTACGGTTTGAGCTCCGCCTTTTCCGGATTCGAATGATTCGATACCGTTCTCTGGCTCGCCCTGATCAAATGCCGTAACTACATAACTGTATTGAAAACCGTTACTGACCGAAGCGTCGACATAGGAATGTACCAGTCCGGTGTTGTGCCCCATGCTGTTGACCAGGTCGCATTCCATAAGAAGAGTCCAGCTTCCGGAAATCCCGACTCTTCTCCACAAACGGTACCCTTCGAAATCATAGGCGCCGGTCGCGGGGTCAGGAGTCGTCTCTGACGCTGTATTCCACTCGATTTCGACCTGCCGATCACCGGGATTCAAACTGAAGGTCGGAGAAGCGGGAGCCGAAGGACCAACCCAATCCAGCTTGAACAGAGAATCAGCCCAGGCCAGGTTGGTGCGCATCCCCTCGAGACCCTCGCCGATACCGAACGCGAATACCAACCTGATGGAATCGTTGGCTCCGATATCGAACGGGCCGAGCTTCTGAATATAACGGAAATCGTGAGGTGACGGAGGAGGATCCAGCCACAATCCGTCAGTCATGATCGCCATCCAGTCGGCGTCATTGCCCGGATCGGAATTCCAATCCCACCAGCCATGCCCCTGCTGTACCGTGGACTCTGTCGAACCGACGATCGGGGGACAATAGAGAAGCCGGCTGCCCAAATAACCGGTGGACTCCTTCGGCAAAAACTTACCGCCGGTGTCGTCGCCGGCAATCGTCGGATTGTCAGCGTCGTACATGTAGGAGATATACTCATTGGTCGCGTCGTCGCGATAATAACCAGGCTTGTCGTCTCTCCAGAAACCCTGAGTGCCGTCACCGCCTGCCGCTCCGGAAATATCAGCGTCGGCATGCCAGGCGACATAAACCCCTTCCAGAG
>JAHEDG010000072.1 GCA_024641335.1 Candidatus Zixiibacteriota bacterium | reverse complement strand
GTCGATACGCCACATAGAGGCAAAAGACCGAACTTTGACACTATCAGGTTCCTGGAGGAAGTCGCCGATATCGTATCCCAACAGGCCAGGGAAATCGAGAGTCGGGAAATGTTAATAGTAGAACGAAAAGCCCTGGAAGAAAAGAATATTGCTCTGAATACCGTATTGAGCAATCTGGCTGAAGAGCGGGAGTCGTTTATACGGGGAATCGCCGAGAGTATCGATACCGTACTGCTTCCAGCCCTGAATCGCTGTATCAATGAAAATGGATCAGTTAATCCGGCTTATTTCAGTTATTTGAAGAATAGCCTGATGGAACTATCCAACTCACAGGGCGGCTCACAGCTTATTTTCCCAAAGCTATCGCCTCGGGAAGCTGAGATATGCGAGATGATAAAAAACGGTATGCCAACGAGAAAAATAGCAGAAGCTCTCCATATTAAATTGGCTACCGTAAAAAAACACCGTGAAGTGATCAGAAGGAAGTTCGGCTTGACAAATAACTCATCAAACCTGACTACATTCCTTAATAACATGTAGGGCGTATGTAAATATACGCATTATGTAAGTATTTATTTCGTATTGACCAGATTTGACAGTAGTTATATATTTCGGGCACCTTTACTTCCTTCACAGGGAGACCGGGCCTAAAGACTGGGAGTCATTCCCGGGGGGGAATGTCGGGCCTGCTTCCGGGCCGTTTTGCTTCGGAGACGGCCCGGCTCTTTTTTTTGGGAATTTTACTATTCGAGCTGATTATTTCGGTCGAAAGAGGCAATCAGCGACCTGGAAATCCATATTGCGCATCTTTGAGTCAATTTATATATAAGGAGATCGCGAGCGTAAATCAGGTCTATTCTGATACTTTGTAGAATTTTCTTGAATTTTGGGGCTCTATTCCATATCATCACCTCGATTTTGATGGGGCTTTGAGGGCTAATTTGATTTTTGATCTTATTTGAGGATAAGTGAAATGACTAAGAGGATGTTATTTATATTATTACCCGTTGCTTTGATTTTATATTTCTTCGGCGGAATACCGGATTGTTTCGTTGTTGAATCCGGCATTGTTCAGGCACAACCAGCAGGTAGCGGCGATTTGGAGGCGGAGAACGGGAGTGCTTTCGAAAACCCGACAATCGAACAAGCCAGGGAAGCGTTCTGGCAGCATCTGCTAATAGAGCTAAAATTATCCGAAGAGGAGATTGACTCGATATATTGCGCCTCCAAGCAGTATTATGAGGTCAGCGGCCGCCAGGGAGGGGCATTCATCGATTCGCTGGCTATTCGTTTTACGGCTTCGCAAAATATATTAAACTGGAATAGTCCCGACTTCATTGATGCCCAGGGCAGGGAAATTTGGGGCAAAATCGAGACCGAAGTTCCTTACCCAGCAGGATTTACTGCCTCATTCATCAACGAATTGGAGGAATCATCGGAAACCGAAGAAAGCAGCGAAATCGCTCCGATTCTTCTGGCTTTGATAATCATTCTTTTAGCCGCCAAGCTCGGCGGCGATCTGGTGGAACGGTTCAGGCAGCCAGCGGTTCTGGGTGAGCTGATTTTTGGGATGATTCTGGGTAATTTGGCCCTGATCGGGATCCATTCTCTGGAGCCGTTGAAACATCATATAACCCTGGAGATTCTGGCTGAAATCGGGGTAATAATCCTGCTTTTCGAGGTCGGCTTGGAATCCAATTTAAAAGAGATGTTATCGGTGGGTTTGACCTCATTCTTTGTTGCTTTCATAGGGGTTGTCGCTCCGTTTTTTCTGGGCTGGGGAGTCTCGGTTTTATTTTTTCCAGAAGAGTCGATTTTTATCCATATCTTTATAGGCGCTACTCTTACCGCGACGTCCGTGGGAATTACCGCCAGGGTTTTGAAAGATATCGGTAAGATTCGGGCACGGGAATCAAAGATCATTCTGGGAGCCGCGGTTATCGATGATATTCTGGGTTTGGTTGTATTGGCGGTGGTGGTCGGAATTATCGGCGCTCATAATACTGGGGGAAGCCTCTCATCGGGCAAAATTCTCTGGATAATCGGCAAAGCATTCCTGTTTATTTTCGGCTCTATAGCCGCCGGTTCTATATTGGCTCCCAAGCTGTTTCAATACGCGTCCAGATTGAGATCGCAATCGGTGCTGATAACATTTTCACTGATGTTCTGTTTTCTGTTCGCTTTTGTGGCTGACAGAGTCGGTCTGGCTCCTATTGTCGGGGCATTCGCCGCGGGTATGATCCTCTCGGATGTAAATTTTAAGGATATATTTATCAGGGAGGAACGCAAGCTCGAGGAGCTTTTGGGGCCGATCTCCGCGTTTCTGGTACCGGTCTTTTTCGTCTACATGGGAATGAATGTCGATCTTTCGACCTTCACCAGCCCAACGGTGATAATATTCGCGTTGGTTTTGACATTAGCCGCCATAATCGGCAAGCAGATCTGTTCGCTGGCCGGAGTTTTTGAGAAGAAGATCAATTCCTGGGTAGTGGGAGTGGGCATGATACCTCGGGGGGAAGTCGGGCTGATTTTCGCTGGTATCGGCGCTAAGTTAATGGTAGACGGCGAAAAGGTTGTTAATCCGGACGCTTATTCGGCGGTCATTATTATGGTTGTTATTACCACTTTGGTTACCCCGCCCATTCTTAAACTAATTTTCGTTGATCACGATTAAATGCTTTAAATCTTTCCTGTTGTTGTCGATATATCATGGGAAGGTTAGAGCTTATGATATTTGGGACAAGGGTAAAAAATCTTTATCCATACCTGCATGTTTTGATTCTTTTATGGGGATTTCTCTGGTATTTTGTCGCTCCCCAGTGGACCGGGTCAAAGCAGCTATATCTCTATATTCTAATGGCTTATGCCTGTGTGGTCCTAACCATGCACTGGTTTTTCTACCGCAGATATTTCGGGGCCGACACACATTATTTGATCAGTCAGTTTTTCGATGCCGCCTTGATCAGCGCCATCGTCAGAATTACCGGAAATTTATCATCGGATTTCTATCTGGCCTATTTTCCGGTTGTCCTGTTGCTGTCGGTCTATTCCTTGCGCTGGCGATCGATAATCGGAGCCGCCTGGTTCGGGATCTGCTATCTGTTGGCAGTTTATACCTCGAACTTCGGCCTGCTTGCCTGGCAAACAGCGCTGATACGATTATCTTCCATCTGGATGATCGGGCTGGTTGCTTTTTCAGTAGCTCATTTCATGCGTTCCTACGAACAAAAACTGCTGAAAACTCTCGATATTCTCAACGAGAGAACCTGGGAACTGGAAACATCGCAGGTACAGCTTTCCAATATTTATGAAACTACCAGGGTGCTTTCCGGTATCCTCAATATCGAGCAGCTGCTCGGGGAGATTTTAAGGGTGGCCGGCGAGATATTCAGATATCGCATCTGCAATGTTTTCCTCTCGGATTATGCCAGCGACAGTCTTTACCGTTATGCCAGCCTGGAGAATAGCAATCGTCATATTTATGAACGGCCGGAGCCTTACAACCGGGGCTTGCTCGATCTGAAAGATCTGGAAAATAATATCTCCTCTTTTGACGAATTCGGCAGGGAAGGGACGGCGAAAAACGCCAACTTAGCGGATATCGCTCTGGTTTCCAGAGGCAAAGTCATAGGAATACTCCAGGTATTAACCGAATCGGGCAATCTTCCTTCGCCCCGCGAACGTCGCTTGCTCATGATTTTCGCCAACGCCGCGGCCGTGGCCATAGATAATTCTCTCTTGCATAAAAAGACCCAGGAGCTTACAATTACCGACGAGTTGACGGAGCAGTTCAATTACAGATATTTTAGAAACAGGCTCACCGATGAGCTCCGAAGGGCCGACCGTTACCGTCAGCAGCTCTCGGTATTAATGCTCGATCTGGATCATTTCAAGAAAGTAAACGATCGTTACGGGCATCAGACCGGCAATATTATTCTAAAAGAGGTGGCCAATATTATCAAGCAATGCGTCCGCGATGTTGATGTCGTGGCCAGGTATGGGGGAGATGAATTCGTGGTAATTCTCCCGCAGACGGAAGAGATAGAGGCCACTGTCATAGCCGAGCGGATTCGTGATACCGTAGCCAAAAATAATTTCGTCGGCAGTCATGGAGAACGAAACATCAACGTTACCGTCTCTATCGGCGGAGCGACCTACCCCGACGGCGTGCATACGCTCGAGCAGCTCTTAGAGAAAGTCGATCAGACGATGTACCGGGCCAAAGCCGAAGGCCGCAACCTGGTCAGATTCGCGGGAAGATCTCAACGCAGGGCGACTGAAGTTTCGTCAGATTGATGAAAGAATTCAACCCCGGAAAATCCTTTATCTTCGGTCTGGAGCTTACCGAGCCTCAAAGTGAATATCTACGCTTTATAGAGCAATATCCCCCGGCCGGATTTTTATTATTAGGAGAGAATTACAAAGATCCCGGGCAGCTTAAGAAGCTGGTTTTAATTTTAAAAGCTGCCGCCGGAGATGACTGTATTATCGCTGTCGATCAGGAGCCGGGCCGGGTGCAGAGATTTAAGCGGGGGTTTCCTGTTTCGAAAACTCCGTCCGAATATATCGCCCGGAAATCCACATATGAATTCAGGCAATGGTGTTCAGATACCTCTCTGATGCTGTACGATCTCGGAATAAACATGAACCTGGCGCCTGTTGTTGATCTGTTTTCTCCGGCCGGTTCCTATCCAGTTCTCAACGGCAGATCATTCGGTGAAAAAGCCGAAACCGTAATCGAATACGCCCGGATTCTTGTGGAGGAGCATAAGAAAAACGGTATCATGACCTGCCTGAAACATTTTCCGGGGCTGGGCTCGGCCCGGCACGATCCGCACGAAACCTTGTCGATATCCGATCAGCCATCGGAGAGCTTTATCGATTATCATTGGCTCCCTTACAAGGTGTTGACGGAACTCGGCGTGGACTCCATAATGACTACACATCTGTTAGCGCCGGCGCTCGATCCAGTCGAACCGGCTACCTATTCGAAAAAAATTACCGAACATGTCCGTCGGACCATAGGTTTTCCGGGAATATTGATCAGCGATGATCTTTATATGGGAGGGGCGGGACAACCTGAGACTATCGAAAAATCGGTTATCCGGGCTCTTGAAGCCGGACATGACCTCCTGATTCTCTCAAAAGACCTGAATATTCAGAGAATGGGAGCCGAAGCGGTAAAAAAGCGTTATGAAGATGATGAGTTCTTTGGTAAAATAGTCAGCGCCCATGAAAAGACCGTTGAAAAAACTCTCAGCCGATTCCGGAATTAGGATCACCCTTCCCGGTCGCAGGACAGTCAATATCATAGGATTGAATTCCGGAACCAGCGGTGACGGTCTCGACGCGGTTTTGGCGGAGTTCGGAAATTCCGGGAATCCCGCGATATTACACCAAAAAAAATACCCATATCCCGAACGGTTGACCCGGCACCTGACCGCGCTTGGAGAATCGGATCATGTGGATGGAATCGAATGGCTTAAGGCTGATGCAGAGTTGGGAGATATTATCGGACGGTCGGCCGGAAAATTCCTTTCGGAGTTGGAAAGCCAAGGTTATCGAGCCGATTTGATCGCCTCGCATGGTCAGACGGTTCGGCACCTGCCCCTGGGCTATATTTATCCACTAAGCCTGCAGATAGGAGATCCCTCATATATAGCGGGTCGCACAAGGCTTCCGGTAATCTACGATTTCAGGAAATCGGATTTGGCTTCGGGTGGAGAGGGGGCTCCATTGTCTCCTCTTTTACATGAAAAGCTATTTAGAGACGACAAACGTTGGCGGGCGATTGTTAATATAGGAGGCATCGCCAATATTACTGTGCTCCCGCCTAAGAGGGGCAAAATCAAACCGTTTGCCGCCGATTGCGGACCGGGAAATATGCCGATCGATCTGGCGGTTCACCGTCTCTTTGGGAAGAAATTCGATAAAGCCGGGAAGATCGCCGCGACAGGCAGAGTCAACAGCCAGGCAGTCAGCAGTATCTTGAAAACCGGTTTTTTCAAAATCGATCCTCCCAAATCGACCGGCCGTGAGCTTTTCGGACAGGATTTCGTATCCGGCGCTATCGAATCCTGCGGGGAACATGCCCCCGAGGATATAATCGCCACAATCACCGAGATTACAACCAGAGGAATCGTAGATTTTATCATAAAATACGCGGCCAAAACCGAAAATATCTATCTTTGCGGAGGGGGCGCCAAAAACAATCATTTGGTATCACGGCTGAAGGAGCTCTTGCCGGATACAACAATCGGGACTACGGCTGATCTGGGATTCGACCCGGATTATCTTGAAGCTTTGCTCTGGGCATATCTGGCTTTTATTTTTATAAATCAAAGAAGGATCGATGCCGGCAATTTTACCGGCGCCAAAAAAACCTATATTCCGGGAAGGTTATGCCTGCCTTGAAAAAAATACTTATAATCATCATTCTGGCCCGGATCTCGGCTTTCGGGTTTTCCGAAAAACCGCCCGCAATCGAACCTGTTGTGGAATTCCAGAGAGAGGTAGCAGTACAGCTCTTTCACGGCGCTGAAGTTTCTATTAATGTCCATGGAAAGGCGGTGCTGGAATGTTACCGGGATTCGAAACTGGCCGAAGTATATTATTTTTCCCCCGATATCAGACTCGTTTTCAGAAAAAACGGCATAGAGGTTTATGATGATAACGGCCTGATCAGCGGCGGACTGATAGAAATTCGCTGCAAACCACGTAACGATGTCTCCGTATTGATAATCCAGGGGAAATCATACCGGGGATATTTCAGAGTGATTGCGGGAGAATCTTCAGGAGAGATGATCGCGCTAAATATTGTCGATTTGGACGATTACCTGATGGGCGTGCTTCCCTCTGAAATTGGGGACAGGGAGAAAAACGAATATGAGGCCGCCAAAGCCCAGGCGGTAGCCGCCCGGACCTACGCTATCTGGAAAATGAACGTCGACGGATCATCGGGGAGGCTGTTTCCGACTATCGCCGATCAGGTGTATGCGGGCAAGGATTCCGAAATAGATATACTGTCGATGGCAGTGCGGGAAACCGCCGGGGAGCTGATGTTTTTCGAAAATCGTCCGTTGGCGGCCTATTACCACGCGG
>JAHEDG010000033.1 GCA_024641335.1 Candidatus Zixiibacteriota bacterium | reverse complement strand
GGTGGCCTTATCATCGGGATATTTTTCGGCCAAAGCCTCTTTAATTCCCGGAGCTAATTTGGCGTCTTCTCCATGGCAGTTAAGGCAGGGCGGGGCGGTTCTGATAGCCCTTATGAATCTGAACACCTTACCGCCGTCATCCTGATCCCAGACAAAGTAATCATCGCCGGCCGCCGCCGGTCTTTTGGCCAAAGTTTCCAAAGCTGTCTGTTCGAAGGGTAACGGGGCATTTTGAGGATTTCTGTTCATCGTACTGGCCCGTCTTACAGTCAAACCCGGCAAACTCGAATAGCGGGCGGAAATCTCAGGACCTTTTTCCGCGCAAACATATACGGCCCCTACCGCGCCGGAATCCTCCATCGCTTTATAAAGCTCTCCCTTTAGCTCCTTCATGAAATTATCGGCGATCTGGCCTGAAATCCTGGCCAACTGATCGTCCGGCGGAGGAGACTCCCCGCATCCGGATACCAATACTAATCCGAAGAATCCAAGGCCGATGACAAACGGAAACGATCGCTTCATATTTCCTCCCTCTTTTTTCTCTTTTCTCTATAATAGGATGATTTTCTTCACCGGCGCAAGACATTTCAGACATATTTGACCATATTCCTTTCATTGGCAGGGAATCGACCATAAACCGCCGCAGCCTAAAAAGCCGAAATAATACTTGCACAAAAGTGCATTATAATATATAATCGCCATCCCAGGCATAGGGAGCAAGGCAGGGTTGAATGAAGTTAATTCAGGCGCTTGACAGATTTAAAAACTCCCCGGAGTTCGGGCCTAATATTTCTCACTGGCATACTATGCCTCCGAGAGAGGCCATCTACGCCGATTTTCCTCCGAATCTCGATAAACGGCTGATAGATACATTGGCCAGCCGGGGGGTGCGCAGGCTTTACAGCCATCAGGCGGAAGCCTTCGAGCAAGCCTCGGCCGACAGGGATTTTGTCGTGGTTACTCCTACAGCATCCGGTAAATCGCTTTGTTATAATCTGCCTGTGCTAAACCATCTTCTGACCGTCAATCCCGATGCCCGGGCGCTGTATCTTTTTCCCACCAAAGCTCTCTCGGCCGATCAGCTGGATGAACTCTACGCAGTCGTGGAGACAGCCGGGGCGGATATTAAAACATTCACCTTCGACGGCGACACGCCGCAGTCGGCCAGGGCCGCTATCAGGCGGGCAGGCAACATAGTGGTCACCAACCCCGATATGCTTCATTCGGGAATTCTGCCGCATCATACCATCTGGATAAAACTCTTTGAAAACCTGAAGTATATAGTTATCGACGAGCTTCATCATTATAGGGGAGTTTTCGGCTCGCACCTGGCTAATATTCTAAGACGTTTGAAAAGACTATGCCAGTTCTACGGTTCCGATCCGAAATTCATACTTTGTTCGGCTACCATCGGCAATCCGACGGAACTGGCCGAGAAAATCGTCGGTTGTCCGGTACACCTGATCGATAACAACGGCGCGCCGTCCGGAGAGAAGCATTTTATATTTTATAATCCGCCGGTGATCAATCATCAGTTGGGCATAAGAAAATCATCTATAAATGAAGCCGCCCGCGTTGCCGGTATGTTTATCGGCAACGGCATTCAGACTATCACTTTTGCCCGCAGCCGTGTGCGGGTGGAAATCCTGACTACCTATCTTAAGGACCAGATGGTTTTCCAGAAAATTCCGCTGGATAAGATCCAGGGCTATCGGGGAGGCTATCTTCCCAATGAAAGACGGGCTATTGAGCATGGTCTTCGATCAGGAGATATTCTCGGAGTTGTTTCCACCAACGCCCTTGAACTCGGAATCGATATCGGCGGACTCGATGTCTCTGTGATGTGCGGCTATCCCGGCGGAATAGCATCCGCCTGGCAGCAGGCCGGGCGTGCCGGACGAAAAAACGATATTTCGGCGGCTATCCTGATCGCCTCATCGTCTCCGCTGGATCAGTTCATCGCTTCTCACCCGGAATACTTCTTCGGTAAATCCCCGGAACAGGGGATAATAGATCCCGACAATCTCTCGATTCTGGTCAGCCATCTTAAATGCGCGGTGTTCGAACTTCCGGTTTTTGAGTCCGAGATATTCGGGGCGGTTCCCACCGCCAGGGTTCTAGATTTTCTCGCGACTGAAAGGCTGGTCAAAAGATCGGGAGATAAATATCATTATACATCCGATATTTACCCGGCTACCGAGGTCTCCCTTCGTTCGGCTTCGCCTGAAAACTTCGTCATTATGGACGAGTCTGACTCCGGCCGGGCCGTAGGGGAGGTCGATTTCTTCTCCGCCCCGGAATTGGTCCATCCCGACGCTATCTATTTACATGGAAGCCGCCAGTACCAGGTGCGTAATCTCGATTGGGAGGGGCAGCGGGCCTATGTTATACCGGTTGAAGTGGAATATTATACCGACGCCGAAACCAAAGTAACCTTAAAAATCCTCCATACCGATCAGGAGGACCAGTTAAGCGGCAATATCAAAATCGCTCTTGGCGATCTTTCTGTCAGCCGGGTGGTTGTCGGATTTAAAAAAATCAGGTTTCATACCCATGAAAATCTCGGATTTGGCCAGGTGCATCTGCCGGAGCAGGAGATGCATACTTCCGGCTTCTGGGTATCTTTCCCCGATACGATTGCCGAATCGATGAATATCACCGCCGAAGCCCTGGGAGGCGCCATGCACGGAGTATCCCACCTGCTAAAGCAGATCGTCCCGGTCTGGATTCTCTCTGACCCGGCCGATATCCGTTCCATATCCATGGTTCGTTCGCCGTTTACCGATCAGCCGTCCCTGTATATCTATGAGGCTATTCCCGGAGGCGTGGGTTTCGCCAGACGAATATTCGATATGTTCGATAATATAGTCGAGGGGGCTATTTCTATTGTCAGAAGCTGCCCATGTGGTGACGGCTGCCCGTCATGCATTGGCCCGTCAATCGAATTCGGTAAGGCCGGCAAGCGGGGAGCCGAAGCGCTTTTAAGTATGCTGAAAAGCCGAAAATAAATATTCTATTCCTCAGGTTTCCTCTCGCGTCTTATTATAAGTTGTAAATACCCGCGAAATGTCTTATATATATGACTATGAAGGAAACCGTAACCAATAAGGCTGAAACGATTTCCGGCCAGAGATCCATCTCTTCCAAATCAAGCGCGGGCTGGTACTCGTGGATTTTCCGCCTGAGAATCGAAGAGTTTCTGGCTCTGGTTTTTTTCGTCCCCATGGTTTTCTTAACAATCAAAGCCTACCTGTTTTTCAGATCTCAGGGAAATATCCCCAATGTATTTATAGGTGATGTTCAACGGGTCTTCGGAATAGTTCTGGCCGTGGCTATCGCCCAACTTATAGTTCGATACCGGCCCGGCTGGACTTTCCTGCGAGATAGTTTGCCGTTCGCCTATTGCCTGGCTATCTACACCAATCTCCACGATACCATACATTTCGCCAATCCCCATGATATTCACGATAGCCTGATAGCCATAGATCAATGGCTGTTTGGAGTTCAGCCGGCGGTTTGGGCCGAGCGGTTCATCCATCCCTGGCTAACCGAGATATTCTCGTTTTGCTATATGATCTTCTTCATATTCGCTCCGACTGTTGCCCTGACTTTATATTTGCAAAAACGGAAGAGTGAATTTCGGGCGACCCTGGTTTCGGTTATCCTTTGCTTCTATGCCGGTTATTTCCTGTATGTTGTTTTTCCGGCCGCTCCGCCCAGAATTACTTTGAAAGATCTGTATGCTCTCCAGTTTGACGGCACCATGATAGCCGACGCTGCCCTAAGAATGGTTAGCATTCTGCCGTCCGATTCCAGAGCCGCTTTCCCGTCGCTCCACTCGGCGGTCACTCTGCTGTCATTGCTGTTCGCCTTCAAATATGTTCGCCGCCTTTTTTGGATAATGCTGCCATTTTGCGTCGGCCTGCTTCTTTCTACAGTATATCTGAGGCACCATTATGTGATCGATCTGATTGCCGGTTTCGCCCTGGGGATCATGGCCTTTACATGCGGCCCCGGTATCGATGCCTGGTGGCGATCCCAAAGCCGTGCGACGGCAGAATCGGATGCTTATGCCTAAAATCGCTTTTGGCTTTACAGGCTGCAAGCTCAACCGCTATGAGATCCAGGCTGTGTCCGAAGCCCTGGAAACCGCAGGCTTCGAAATCGTGCCTTTTGATCAAAATGCCGATTGCTATGTTATTAATACCTGCAGCGTCACCGGCAACGCCGATCTTTCCAGCCGTCAGCTTATCAGAAAATCCCGAAGAAGATCGCCCGGTTCCAGAATTCTGGTAACCGGCTGCTATGCCGACCTGAAACCGGCCGAAGTCGCCGAAATCGGCGCGGATCTGGTTGTACCCAACCTGGAAAAAGAATCCATACCATCGAAAATACTCGAAATGTTCCGCTTGAATAACCCCAACGATACTACTGATAACGAATTCAGCTCTGTCATTGTCTCTAAAATGGGGAGTCTCACCCGCGGTTTTGTCAAGATACAGGAAGGCTGTGATCGCGCTTGCGCCTACTGTACCATCTGGATGTCCCGCGGCCCGGTTCGCTCTCGGAATTCCGAACTAATTATCAGGGAAATCAACGCCCTCCATCAAAACGGCTACAAAGAGATCGTTTTGACCGGGGTGCATATCGGCAGATATTTATACAGCCACCTGAATCTCACCGGCCTCCTAAAGAAAATTCTCGACGAAACCGCCATAGAACGCGTTCGGCTGTCTTCTCTCTATCCCACCGAGATAGATGACCGCCTGATCGGTCTTCTGGCTTTGAACCCTCGAATCTGCCCTCATGTTCATCTCTCCATACAGTCGGGCGATGATGAGATCTTGCGCGCTATGGGAAGGAAATACTCCCGACTGGAACTGGAAGAGATTGTTCGCCAGTTCAAGGACGCCGTTCCTGATATCACTATAGGAGCCGATATCATTGTCGGTTTCCCGGGAGAAACCGAAACCAATTTTGAAAACAGCTGTAGCCTGATAAGGGAATCCGCGATCAATCATCTTCATGTCTTCCGTTTTTCGGCCCGACCCAATACGAGGGCGGCCGATATGCCGGACCAGATTCAGCCAGGTGAAAAGGAGAGGAGGACCAAAGTCCTCCGCGGGATCGGCAGATCTATAAAACGGAACCGGCTGACAAGTTTTATAGGAAAAGAACTGCGAGTCCTTTTCGAAAACAGAGCTGATTCCGATTCCGGAGAACTGACCGGGCTCTCGGAAAACTACTTGAGAGTCAACGCCTTCGGAACCGATAAACTGAAAAATCAGATCGTCAGGGTCAGGCCATCCAGGGTAAAAGACAGCGGGTTGTTTGCCGAAATCCTAAATTAAATTTCCATACCAAAAAATCTATTGACAATCAGAGGCGGAAAAACATATTATTGCCAAACTTGTGGCTAAGGGGTAAGTCCTTGAGAACTTGGGAAATAACCTCCTTAATCCACTTTTTGTTTGAAAGGTAATTGTGAAAAAAATCACGCGTGGGCTTTAAATGTTCCAGATTTTCTTCCCGATACTGACGCTTTTCATTATTGCCGCAGTCACGGTGATAATAATGGTTTTTCTGCCCGAGCTGTTGGCCCGAAAGACTAAAAATCGTCGTAAATATTCACCTTATGAATCAGGAATTCTGCCTGAAACCGACGCGCGAGATCGGTTCCCGGTGAAATTCTATATAATAGCCATACTCTTCATCGTATTCGATCTGGAAATGGCCTTTCTTTACCCCTGGGCGATCATCCTGAAAAAACTCGGTATGTTCGCGTTTCTCGAAATGCTTGTGTTTATCGGGATATTACTTCTGGGTTATCTCTACATAGTCATAAAAGGGGCGCTCAAGTGGGAATAGAAAAGTATATCCCCGACGGCATCATACTTACCACTGTCGAAAAGGCGGTCAACTGGTCCCGCAAATCTTCACTGTGGCCGCTGGGCTTCGGGCTGGCCTGCTGCGCCATCGAAATGATCTCGACATTCGCCTCCAGGTATGATCTGGCCAGGTTCGGCATGGAAGTCATGCGAGCGTCCCCCAGACAGGCCGATCTGATGATCGTAGCCGGGCGGCTATCTGTTAAAATGGCTCCGGTCATAAGACAACTTTACGATCAAATGCCCAATCCGAAATATGTAATTTCTATGGGGGCCTGCGCCTCCTGCGGAGGAATATTTAATAACTATGCCATCGTTCAGGGTGTGGACAGGGTTATTCCCGTAGACGTATACGTACCGGGCTGTCCTCCCCGTCCCGAACAGCTCATCGACGGCATTATGAAGCTTCGGGCTAAAATTGATAATGAAACGTTAAAAGGCAAATCCTGATGGTTTCGGCGGTGGAAGAAAAATTAAAAAAAGAATACTCCGATAAAATTCAGGAGATGTTTACTTTCAGAGACGATCTCAATGTCGTTGTTAAGCCGGAGCATCTTCCTGAAATCTGCCGGTATCTTAAAACCGATCAGGATCTGAAATTCAATTTTCTATCCTGCATTACGGCCGTCGACTATCTCGGCAGGCGCCAGCCACGTTTCGAAATTGTTTATATGTTGTTCTCCATACCCAATCACTACAGAATTATCCTGAAAACCAGGGTTGATGAAAACGACGCGGTACCCTCGTTGACCTCCCTATGGGAAACCGCCGATTGGCAGGAGAGAGAAGTCTTCGATATGTTCGGGCTTAAATTCTCAGGTCATCCCAACCTGACCCGCATAATCATGGATGATGATTGGGTCGGTCATCCTCAACGAAAAGATTTCCCCCTGACATACGAGCTTCCGCAATTCTCATTCAGCCGGGACGATATCGATACGCGGGCCAATGCCCCCTGGAGAGGCGATAACGATGCCTGAGGCCAAAACCATGATTCTCAATATGGGGCCGCAGCATCCCGCTACTCACGGGGTGCTCCGGGTTATCCTCGAACTCGACGGCGAAACCGTGGTTAAGGCTTCCCCCGTGATCGGCTATCTTCATACAGGTATCGAAAAAAACATGGAAGCCAAAACTTATACGCAGGCTCTGACCATGACCGACCGCATGGATTATCTCGCGCCCATGTCCAATAACCTCGTTTATGCAGGGGCAATCGAAAAATTAATGCAAGTCGAAATTCCCCCGAGGGCCGAGTATGTGCGCGTAATCATGACCGAACTAACTCGAATAGCGTCGCATCTTGTCTGGCTGGGCACCCACGCTACCGATATCGGGGCCATGTCCATGCTTCTGTATTGTTTCCGGGAACGGGAAAAGATCATTCAGATGTACGAATTCGTTTCCGGAGTCCGTATGATGTCTTCCTATTTCAGGGTTGGAGGATTGGCTAAGGATATCCCCGATGGTTTTGATAAGAGAGTAAAAGAAATCCTGGACACTTTCCCGGGACGAATTAACGAATATGAAGGATTATTGACCGAGAACAAAATCTGGCGCAACCGCACTGAAAATGTGGGAGTGATTTCCGCCGAGGACGCTGTCAATGCCGGGCTTTCCGGGCCCAATTTGCGAGCCAGCGGAGTTGCCTGGGATATCAGAAAATCAAATCCGTATTCCTATTATGACAAATTCGAGTTCGATATCGCCACCAATGATAAAGGCGACGTATACGGGCGATACCTGGTTCGCCTTGAGGAAATGAGGCAATCGCTTAGGATTATCGATCAGGCTATCGATGGTATTCCCGAGGGTCCCTATATCACCGAGGATCGCAAAATAGCGCCTCCTCCCAAGGAACGGGTTCTCAAAGGGATGGAGGAGCTGATTCATCATTTCAAGCTGGTGGTTCATGGCTTCCAGCCTCCCGAAGGGGACGTTTATTTTTCTATTGAATCACCGAAGGGCGAGATCGGCTGCTACATCGTATCCGATGGCTCCAAAAAACCGTATCGTGTCCATTTCAGGCCCCCGTCCTTTGTAAATATCTCCGCTTTGAACAGGTTGGTAAAAGGCCGTATGGTGGCCGATGTCATAGCCTGCATAGGTTCTATCGATATCGTCCTGGGCGAGATCGACAGGTAAACGAGGAAATAGCTTGGGAACAACCGTGAATAAACTGCTTTCGGAAAAATCGATCAAGGAGCTCAACCGACTTAAGGGGTTGTATCCTGTCCGAAAATCTGTTGTGCTGATGGTCCTGCACGTGATCTATGATCAATTCGGCTATATCCAGCCCGAAGCGCTGAAAGAAGCGGCCGGCATTATGGAGATTCCGCTGATTGATTTTCACCAGGCCGCCAGTTTCTATACCATGTTTCCGCGCGAGGCAGTAGGCAAATATCATATTCAGGTCTGCCGTACGCTCTCCTGCGAGTTGAGAGGCTCCCAAGAGCTGGTCGCGTTCCTTAAGGAGAAGCTGGAGATCGACATGGGAGGGATAACATCCGATTCCATGTTTTCTCTGACCGAGGTCGAATGTCTCGGATCCTGTGGTACCGCCCCCATGATGCAGATCAACGATACCTATTATGAGAATCTGACCCGTGCCAGAGTTGAGCAAATTCTTGATGATTTGAGGAGTAAGTCCGGCAATGGCTGATTTCGAAAAAATACTCTTCAAAAATATCGATTTTCCCGATCAGGATAAGATTGATATCTATATAAAAAACGGCGGCTATAACGCGCTAAGAAAAGCTCTTGATTCCATGAGCCCGGAAAGCGTCACGGAAGAAGTTATCAAATCCGGCCTGCGTGGACGGGGAGGCGCCGGCTTTCCTACAGGTAGAAAATGGACTTTCCTGCCTAAAGACTCGAAAAGGCCGGTTTACCTTACTGTGAACGCCGACGAATCCGAACCGGGAACGTTCAAGGACCGAGAACTAATCGAAAAAGATCCTCATTTGGTTATCGAGGGAACTCTGCTGGCCGCTTATGCCATTAAGTGCGGCCAGGCATACATTTATATCAGAGGCGAATTCGCTTTCGGCGCCCGTCAGCTCAATAAGGCTATCGAGGAAGCGCGGGCCAAAGGTTTCCTGGGGAAAAATATCCTTGGCAAGGGTGTCGATATCGAAATCATTGTTCATCGCGGAGGCGGGGCATATATCTGCGGCGAGGAAACCGCTCTGTTGACTTCCTTGGAAGGCAACCAGGGTTATCCGCGTGTGAAACCCCCATTCCCGGCCATCTCAGGGCTTTACAGCGCTCCGACGATTATCAATAATGTCGAGACTCTCTCCAATATCCCCTATATAATCAATAAGGGAGCGGAAAAATTCTCCGCTTTTGGAACAGCTAAATCACCCGGAACCAAGATTTTCTGTCTTTCAGGACATATTAATAAGCCCGGTAACTATGAGCTTCCCATGGGTATCCCTCTAAGAGAACTGTTATATGAATATGGTGGAGGCATCAAGGACGGACGAAATCTTAAGGCTGTTATTCCCGGAGGCTCTTCCGTGCCTTTACTGACCGCCGATAAGGTCGATGTCCGCATGGATTTCGAATCCCTGGCGGAAGCGGGAACTATGCTTGGCTCGGCCGGAGTGATTGTTATCGATGAAACCGTTTGTATGGTCAGGGCCGCTTACAATCTGGCCAGGTTTTATCAGCATGAATCGTGCGGGCAATGTACACCATGTAGGCAGGGCACTTACTGGATACTGGCTATACTCGAGAGAATCGAACGTGGCCGGGGCAGTTTGAAGGATCTGGATAAGCTTTTGGAAATCTGTGAAAATATCGAGGGTAACACTATCTGTCCTTTGGGCGACGCCGCCACTCCGTCCGTGAAATCTACTATCCATCATTTCCGTGACGAATACGAATACCATATTACCGAACAGAAATGTAAAGTCAGCATGGGACCGAGGTTCGAATAGCTTATGGCTGAGAATATCACCATTACCGTCGACGGCCGTACTGTGGACGTGCCTTCAGGCACTCTTATTATCGAGGCCGCCAGAAAATTAGGGATAGAGATTCCGACTTTTTGCTATGATGATCGGCTGCGTCCGGTCGGGGCATGCAGAATGTGCCTGGTCGAGGTCGAGAAAATGCCCAAGCTGATCGCTTCCTGCGCGACACCTGTTGCCCCGAATATGATAGTTCACACAGATTCCGAAAAGGTAGTTAAGGCCCGCAAAGGCGTACTGGAATTTCTGCTCATAAACCACCCTCTTGACTGCCCGACCTGCGATAAGGGAGGGGAATGTCCTCTCCAAGACAATACTTATACTTACGGTCCGGCTGAATCGCGCTATGGCGAAAATAAGATCCGTTTTATAGAAGACAGCAAAAACCAGAAATTCGATGATATCCGGCTTGGCCCGGAGATATTCCTAAACCGCAACCGTTGTATCATGTGCTTCAAATGCGTCAGAATTGTGCGGGATCTTGCCGGTGAGGCCGATCTGGGAGTTTTCCAGCGAGGATCATTTGCCAATATCAATGTACTTGAGGAAATCGAGTTGGACGATGAATTCTCGGGCAACACTGTAGAATACTGCCCGGTAGGCGCCCTGACCTCGAAATCATTCAGATATAAAATCCGCGAATGGCTTCTAAAAAAATCTCCGTCGGTGTGTAACCTCTGCTCCGATGGCTGTAATATGAATATCGAATGGTCAAGGGGAGAGGTCTTCAGACATATGGCCCGCCGCAACAGCGGTGTCGACGACGGTTGGCTATGCGACCGCGGCCGTTACGGTTTCGATCTCTCCAGGGCTCAGGATCGCCTGGTACGTCCTCATATTCGCCGTGACAACAAACTTCAGGCCTGCAGCTGGGATGAAGCTTCCGCTCTATTGTCCAAGCACCTGCAGAATATTATCGACACTAACAAGGGTTCCGAAGTAGCCGCGGTCGGATCACCGATCCTTTCCAATGAGGAGGCTTTTGCCATACGACGGTTCTTCTCCGACGTCGTCAAATCCGAAAATGTCGATTTCCAGACCGAATACCCAAAGCCCATCGAGCCTGAGTTGCTCGATCTGATCGGACTGGATGGATCCATCAAAGATCTTGAATCCGATTCGACTTTTGTTTTTATCGGGTGTGATCCGGCTGTCGAACATCCGGTTGTTTCCCTGCGTATTCGCAAAGCTGTTTCGACTTATAAAGCGAAAGCGGTTTTCATCTCTTCTCATGATAAAAAACTCGGGTATTTTCCGATCACCAATATCAGAATCCCGTTTTCCGCGGAGGCCGCCGCTGTGAATTATCTGGTTTCCCGTATATCTGGAAAAACGACGGGAGACATGGCCGATTTCAAAATTGACCCCGACGGTTTGAACAGGCTGGCCGATAATCTGAAAAACGCCGGTCGGATTCATATAATTGCCGGCCGCGAGTTCTTCAATCATCCTGATCGCGCCGCCCTTTTAGTCGGGCTTATAAAACTGAAAAAGAGTACCGGCGCGAAACTGTCGATTTTACCTCCGCAGGGTAATTTTATCGGAGTATCACGTTTCGGGTTGTTTCCCAGTCTCGGACATTCATTTGAAAATATGCTTGAGCGAATCGAATCCGGCGAAATAAAAACCATGTTCGTTTTCGGGGCTAATCCCATTGACGAGTATCCCGATCGGAAGTATATCCATGATGTCTTGAAAAACCTGGAATTTCTGGTTGTGGTTTCACCGTTTGCCAACGCCACCGCTTCCCTGGCATCGGTCGTTCTTCCGCAGGCGATGCTTCCCGATTACGGAGGAACGTTCCTGAATATCGAGCACCGGGCCCAGAAATTCACTCCTATGACCGAAAATCCGCACTCTGACGTAAAACCGGCATGGGCGATTCTTGGAGAGTTATCCAGTTTGCTCGACATGGGTAATATATGGTACAGCGATTCACAGGTTCGGAAGGTTATGATCGATACGATTAAAGAGATTGAAGGCTTGGATAACCTGCCGGATAATGGAGTTGTTATACGATTCCCGGCAAAAGACGGTTATGATCCCGGCGATGTTTCTTTAGCCGAACCGGAAACGCCCGGAATAGACTATCCTTATATAATGAACTGGACTCCCTCGGCTCATCATCACGGCTGGATCACCGAGAAATCGGATAACCTGATGAGAATCTCGGGTAAACAAATAGCCTGGATGCATCCCGATGACGCCGCCAGGGAGGAGATATCCGATGGCCAGGTCCTCAGGATCGGTACGGCTGAAACCGCTCTCAATTTACCCGTGATTATAACAACCGGCGTAAATAAAGGTGAGATCCTGATAGTTAATTCTTTCTCGGCCAATCCGGTCAACAGACTTTTGAAAAAGGGTCGTCCGACTACATTCGTTTCTGTGAGGAAGAGCTGATGATAGTCGAATCGATATTAATAATCCTGAAGGTTGTTGTTATCTTTGCCGCCCTGATGACCGGTGTGGCTTATTCAACCTATTTCGAACGGAAGGTAGTTGCTTTTATTCAGCACAGAATCGGACCCAATATGACCGGCCCCTTCGGCTTGCTTCAGCCCATAGCCGATGCCATCAAACTGCTTTTCAAAGAGACCTTTATACCGAACATGTCCGATAGATTCCTCTTTACTATCGCTCCCATGATCTCATTCGTGGCCGCCTGTATGACCCTGGCGGTCATACCTGTGGGAGACTGGTTGAATATCGGAGGACAACGAATCCAGCTTATCATCTCGGATCTGAATGTCGGGATATTGTATATTCTGGCGGTTACTTCCCTGGGTATATACGGCATAATTCTGGCCGGCTGGTCATCCAACTCCAAATATTCTCTTCTCGGAGGTCTAAGATCCTCCGCCCAGATGATCAGCTACGAGGTATCCATCGGACTGGGAATCGTCGGAGTCCTCATGCTCAGCCAGACTTTTTCCATTTCGGAGATTGTCAGACAGCAATCCGGGTCAATCTTCAACTGGTATTTTTTCAAACAGCCGGTAGCTTTCTTTATATATTTCATCTCCGCGCTGGCCGAAACCAACCGCAACCCCTTCGATCTCCCGGAGGCCGAATCGGAGCTTGTGGCCGGATATCATACAGAATACGCGGGAATGCGTTTCAGCATCTTTTTCATGGGCGAGTACGCCAATATGATTACGGTCTCGGCTATTGCCTCCAGTCTGTTTTTCGGAGGCTGGAACGGACCGTTTCTGCCGCCAGTTATTTGGTTTGTCATTAAGGTCATTATGTTCATGTTCATTTTTATCTGGATAAGGGGAACTCTTCCCAGATTCAGATACGATCAGCTCATGAGATTCGGTTGGCTGATCCTGTTTCCCTTGGGCATATTGAATATCCTTATCACGGCGTTGATTTTGGTTTTGTAAAAGGGGAGAGGCTGAAAATTATGTGGCGAGATCTGAAATCTGTTTTTTGGGCGATACCCAAAGGACTTTCCATAACCTTCAGATATCTGTTCAGGAAATCGGTTACCCAGCAGTATCCCAAAAACAAGCCCGTCCTGGAGGATAGATACAGAGGTCTGCATTATCTGACAAGATATGACGACAACTCCGAACGATGCGTTTGCTGCGGTCTTTGCGCCGCCGCCTGTCCGGTCGATTGCATCTATATGGAACCGGCCGAAACGGAGGACGGTATCCGCTACGCCAAAATCTATGAAATCAATGAACTGCGCTGTATATTCTGCGGCATGTGCGAGGAGGCCTGCCCGGAGGAAGCTATATTTCTGGGACATGAATTCGAATTCGCCGCTTACGAACGAGACGATTTTATCTATACCAAGGAAATGCTTCTGGCCAATTACGATAATATCGAAAAAGAGCGGGTAGCCAAAAATATCAAACCTCTGATCCGAAAGGAAAGGCAGGAATTCAAAACTCCCGCCGCCCCCCTGGGGCATTAGAAATACAATGAATTATTCGCCAGACAAAACACCGTCCGCGTTGGCATTCAGATGCCTTGGTCATATATGCGGGAGCAGACCATGATTATATTTTCGATACTGGCGGCTGTGGCGGTGTTTTCGGCGGTCATGGTCATCACCAGGAAAAGCCCTATATCTTCGGCTATATACCTTATCGTATTGATGTGTTCCCTGGCCGGATTGTTCGCTCTTCAGGGAGCATTTTTCATCGCCGCGTTACAGGTTATAGTATACGCCGGCGCCATCATGGTTTTATTCATTTTCGTAATTATGCTCATTAATCTTCGGGATAACGATTTCGGTATCGATAAAAGAAAAATCCAGAAATATCTCGGTTTTATTTTTGCCGCCGTTATTCTTCTGCAAGCGGTCTTTATAACCGGCTGGGCCATGAAAGAATTTTCTAATGAAACCGAATCGGCAATGTCTTCCGAGTTCTATCAGAGCCCGGTTGATAGCCTTGATCAGGAAGACTACCTCTCGGCCGAATCAGTGGCTGAGAATCTGTTTATGAGATTCGCCTATCCGTTCGAGGTTACTTCCATTCTGCTTCTCGCCGCCATCATAGGAGCGTTTGTTATCGCCAGAAAATCAGATCCTATAGACGATGAGGGGGAGGAAACCTGATGCCGTCGCTCGAATACTATATCATCCTCTCCGCCATCCTGTTTAGTGTAGGTGTTTGGGGTGTCTTGAAATCCCGTAACGCTATTGTCGCCTTTATGGCCATCGAGATTATGCTCAACGCGGTTAATCTCTCGCTGATCTCCTTTTCGAGTAATATCAAATTGATTATATCGGGATTAATACAGGCTCTGCCTGCCGATCAGGTACCGGCTCTGTTGCGGTCATCGTCGGCTTACGGCCAGATATTTGTGCTTTTGGTTATGACCGTAGCCGCCGCCGAGGCCGCCGTGGGACTGGCTATTATCATATCGATATATCGGGCTAAGGGTTCTGTCAATCTTGATGACGTTAACATTATGAAATGGTGAGCGAATTTGGAAGAGCAGATTAAAACAATAATAAAGCTGATTCCGCTGTTCCCTTTGGTCGGTTTTCTGATCAACGGCTTTCTGAATAAAAAGATGCCCGAAAGAATAGCCGGTATTATCGCTTCCACGGCTCTTTTCTTATCATTCGCTTGTTCGGCCTGGGCTTTCTTTATACTCGCTAAGATGCCTGTGGAAGACAGGTCTATCCACGCTGTATGGTTCCAGTGGATACTTTCCGGATCGTTTTCATCGGCTTTTTCCTTCCTTTACGATCCCCTCTCGGCGGTTATGATGCTTGTCGTTACCGGAGTCGGTTTCCTGATTCATGTTTATTCCATCGGCTATATGCACGGCGACGGCGGTACGACCAGATATTTCGCTTATCTCAATCTGTTTGTTTTCGCCATGCTGACTCTGATTATGGGTGATAACCTGCTTTTATTATATCTCGGGTGGGAAGGGGTCGGGCTTTGCAGTTACCTGCTTATCGGGTTCTGGTTCGGCAAAGATTCAGCCGCTAACGCCGGCAAGAAAGCATTCATTGTCAACAGGGTGGGTGATTTCGGATTTGCTCTCGGCGTAATGCTCCTCTTCTGGACATTCGCGGCCGCCGGTCATACGACTATTAATCTTTCCGAAATCAGCCATCTGGCCCCGGAAATACTGGTCGGAGGCGGGATCGTCACAACTATTACGTTGCTCTTATTCCTCGGAGCTACCGGAAAATCCGCTCAGATACCTCTCTATGTCTGGCTTCCAGACGCCATGGAAGGTCCGACTCCGGTCTCAGCCCTGATTCATGCCGCTACTATGGTCACGGCCGGTGTATATATGGTCAGCAGACTTTCCGCGGTGTTTATCCTGGCTCCAGCGACCATGATGACTATCGCGATAATAGGCGCGGCTACCGCTCTTTTTGCCGCCACCATCGGGCTGGTTCAAAATGATATCAAGCGGATATTGGCCTACTCCACTATCAGCCAGCTCGGATATATGTTCCTGGGATGCGGCGTCGGCGCGTTTTCCTCCGGTATATTTCACCTTATGACCCATGCTTTTTTCAAGGCACTGTTGTTTATGGGAGCCGGTTCGGTTATGCATGCCCTGGCCGGCGAGCTCAACGTGCAGAAAATGGGCGGCCTTAAAAAATATATGCCTCATACGTTCGCCACTATGTTCATAGGGGCTTTGGCCATATCCGGAGTCCCGCTCTTTTCAGGTTTCTTTTCCAAGGACGAGATATTATACAAAGCCTTCACTTCCGAGTACGGTCATCCTGTATTATGGGCAGTCGGTCTGCTGGCAGCAGTTCTAACGGCCTTCTACATGTTTCGGCTCATTTTTCTTGCCTTCTATGGCGATTCCAGGATGGATCCCGATGTCGAAAAGCACGCGCATGAATCTCCGAAGGTAATGACGGTTCCCCTGATGATCCTGGCCGTACTGGCCTTTATCGGAGGATATATCGGTTTACCCCATGCCCTGGGAGGAGGAGCCTGGTTCGAACAATTCCTGGAACCGGTATTTGCCGTCGGGCATGAATCCTCGGAAGTTGTTCATCATTCGCTGTCGCTGGAGTATATCTTGATGTTTACGTCTGTGCTGGCCGCCGGTATTGGAATTTTCACGGCTTATATGTTCTACATCGCTAAACCGGGAAGGGCGAAAAAACTATCCGATAAATTCCCAGGGGTATACAATACGCTTCTGAATAAATATTATGTTGATGAATTCTATAATGCCGTTATCGTACAGCCCCTGATTAAAACCGGAAATTTCTTCTGGAAGATTACCGATCTGAAAGGGGTCGACGCTGTAGCCAACGGCTCGGCCCGCTTTATCGGTTGGATATCCTCTAAGTTCAAATTCATTCAAACCGGCTTTGTCAGGAATTACGCCCTGGTATTCGTCCTTGGCGTTATAGCTCTTTTGGGATTCGTAATCTTTAGATAGTGAGTGGAACGCGATGGAAAAACGACTGAATAATCATATCGAGCACTATAAAACCGACGGTGAATCCTTCGATTATTTCAGTGTGCCCAATCCCGCGATCCGGGAAGAGGAAAAACGCAGAATTCAGATTCTTTCCCACAGCATGAAATTCCTGCCCGGACAATCCGTTATCGACGCTGGTTCCGGAGGCGGATGGGTTTCTCAACTCTATCTTCCCGAAAATATATTCGTCTGCGCTGTCGATCTTTCGATTAAGAACCTGAAGGGAATCCGGGAACGGTTCGATATCGACGGTCAAGGCGGTTACGTGGTGGCCGATTTATACCATCTGCCGTTCAAAAAAGGCGTGTTTGACGGCGCCACCTCCAATGACGTTTACGAACATCTCGAAAATCTCGATAAGGCCGCCCTCGAACTGCGCAGAACCTTGAAAATCGGCGCCGGGGTGTATGTCTCTGTGCCTTATAAAGAGAATATCGTTTATTACCTCTGTATTCATTGCAACAACTTGACTCCGATTAACGCTCATCTGCATTCTCTGAACGAATCTAATCTTGGCGGCATGTTCGAGAAAAACGGATTCAAAATTGACAATGTCTCCAGATTTATCAATAAAGGTCTGTCGATCCTGCTCGTGTATTATTACCTGTGCCGCTGGATGCCTTACTGGCTTTGGCGGATTATCGATAAGACGGCCAACGCCATTATACGAAAACCCGGAAGAATGGGATTGAAACTAGTGGCTGTGGAAGGGAATAATTAAAATGGAATGGCCCGTACTTAACTGGATAGTATTCCTGCCCCTTATCGGAGCGTTGATTATCCTCTTACTCAACGGTTCACGGCATAATCTTATTCGCTGGACCGCCCTGGTCGTGTCGATTGTCGATTTCATACTGACCCTGATGCTGTTCGTAAAATTCGACCCGGCCGATACAGGTATGCAGTTTATGAATGATCCGGTTATATGGATCGGTTCCTTCGGCGCCAGATTCAGCCTCGGAGTCGATGGGATCTCGATTCTGCTCGTTGTCCTGACACCGTTCCTCACGGCTGTCGCCATTGCTTCCGCCTGGACCGCGATCAGAGAGAAGATCAAAGGATTCATGATCTCCATGCTCATCCTCGAAACCGGAATGCTTGGCGTTTTCCTGGCCACAGATCTGTTTCTCTTCTATGTATTCTGGGAAGTGATGCTGGTTCCGATGTATTTCCTGATCGGAATCTGGGGTGGAGGCAGAAAGATCTACGCCGCCGTGAAATTCGTTCTATTCACCATGTTCGGCTCTTTGCTGATGCTCCTGGCCATTATAAAGCTGTATCTGATGACATCTCCGGTTTCTGCCATGAGAACTACCGATCTCGGCGCTATAATGAACCTGTCCATTGCGCCCGATCTTCAGATCTGGTTGTTCCTGGCCTTCGGGCTGGCTTTCGCTATCAAGGTTCCGCTGTTCCCGTTCCATACCTGGCTCCCAGACGCACATGTCGAGGCCCCGACCGCGGGATCGGTCATTCTGGCCGGTGTCCTCCTGAAAATGGGTACTTACGGATTCTTAAGATTCTGTCTGCCGCTTTTCCCCAATGCCACCGTCACTTTCGTGCCGCTCATATCTATCCTGGCCCTGATAGGTATCATCTATGGGGCATTGATCGCTATGGTGCAAAAGGATGTCAAATCGCTGGTTGCCTACTCTTCCGTCGCCCATCTCGGATTTGTCATGCTGGGTATGTTCGCCTTGAATACTCAGGGAATTACCGGTTCCATAATGCAGATGATCAATCACGGTATCGCTACCGGCGCTTTGTTCATGCTTGTCGGTATGATATATGAAAGACGTCATACCAGGCTGATCGCCGATTTCGGCGGTGTTTCTCATGTCATGCCGAAATTCTCCGTCATATTCCTGATCGTTACCCTGGCCTCCATCGGATTGCCCGGCACCAACGGTTTCGTCGGCGAGTTTTTGATACTCCTGGGGACTTTCAAAACCAATCCAGTTTACGCGGCTATAGGAACCGCCGGCATTGTATTAGCCGCCGTCTATATGCTCTGGATGGTTCAAAGGGTTTTCTACGGGGTTTGCGATAAGGAGGAAAACAAAAAACTTATCGATATCAACTGGCGGGAATTGGCTGTCAGCGTTCCGCTGGTAATCATGATTTTCTGGATCGGGATTTATCCCCGAACCTTCATAGATAAAATCGAACCCTCGGTAAATAAATTGATCGAAATCATGAAAACCAGAACGGCCGAAGAGACTCTCATCGACGAGGCTCCGATTGTCCCGGAAAACCAGGATAATTCGGATCACGGACTGGAAGAAGGTGACGGTTTATAATGGGATTCAACTGGATTTTAATTTCGCCTGAAATAGCCGTCCTGGCGACCGGTTTTATTCTCCTGATACTTGATCTCTTTATAGGGAAATCCCGGGGCTTTCTCCTGACCGCCGTTAGTTTTATCGGTATAATGGTCGCTCTGTGGTTAAACTACCAGAATTATTCTATTATGGGTGTTGGATTTCAGGGAATAGTTATAAATGATCCTATAGGTTTCTATTTCAAGATTATCTTCTGTATGGGCACTCTGTTGACCGTGTTTATCTCGTCTACTTATGTCAGTCGCGAGATGAAGGGGATGGGAGAATATTATGTCCTGATATTTATCGCTACTTTCGGCATGATGGTCATGGCTTCGTCCGCCGATCTGATTACTATATTTCTTGGTCTCGAGGTTATGAGTATACCGCTTTATGTTCTGGCAGGAATACACCGGGGACGACTCCGGGGCCGTGAAGCGGCCATGAAATATTTCCTGCTGGGAGCCTTCGCGTCCGGTTTCCTGCTGTATGGAATCGCTCTGATCTTCGGGGCTTACGGCAGCACCAACCTGGTGGAGATATCACAAAGATTCCTCTTCAGTTCGGGTTTCAGCGGTATTCTGACAGGAGCGGGAATGGTCTTTCTATTGGTCGGATTCGGATTTAAAATCGCCGCCGCGCCGTTCCACATGTGGGTTCCCGATGTCTACGAAGGAGCCACTGCTCCGGTGACCGCTTTTATGTCTGCAGGACCCAAAGCCGCCGCTTTTGCCGTGCTGTTCAGGTTATTCTCCGTTTTCCAGCCGGTCATCAGTGATAATTTCACCACTATTTTATGGATTCTGGCCGTTATCACAATGCTCTGGGGAAATCTCCTGGCTCTCTCCCAGAAAAACATCAAACGGATGCTGGCTTATTCTTCCATCGCCCACGCCGGGTATGTATTAATTGCGTTAACCGTCGGAGGCAGAGACGGTATCTCGGCCGGTCTCTTTTATCTCCTGATCTATACTATAGTGAATATTGGCGCTTTCTCCATCATCATCTTCTTCTCCGGGAAAAATGAAAAATACGAAAATATCTCCGACTATGCCGGATTCGGGTATAAGTATCCTTTTGCCGCCATAGCTATGACAGTTTTCATGCTGGCTCTCGCTGGTTTCCCTGCTACCGCCGGATTTGCCGGAAAATATAAAATATTCGTTGCCGCCATCAATTCCGGCTTCATCTGGCTGGCGATCATTGGAATATTTAACAGTCTCGTATCTGTTTGGTACTATATCGGTGTTGTGGTGTCCATGTATATGAAGCAGCCGCGCGACGAATCTCCAACTGTTATCCTGTCCATGACTTTAATGGTAGCTGTGCTTGTAGCTTTTATAGGAACGGTCTATTTAGGTCTATTTCCTGACGATTGGATCGCCCTGTCCGATTGGGCGGGAAGCCATTACAGCTGGGCTTCAATTGTCGGCTCGTTAGTAAGATAATACCTCTCAATTAGTTATATTGGCAAGTCGCTGCGCCCCGCCATCTTTTCCTAAAGATAATGATTTTTATCATATATTTTCGCTTGACAATTATTTCACAAGGTATATAATATGGAGTAGGAAGGTCATAAAGAAGGGTGGTGGCTAATGAAATCCAATATCAAGATTCTTAACCAAAAAATAAAACAACAAGGTTATCGTATGACCCGTCAGCGGGAGATTGTGCTGGATGAGCTTTCCAGAACCAGGGAGCATCCCAAGGCCGATGAAATTTACCATCAGGTTCGAAAGAGACTGCCTCATATCTCATTCGGTACGGTCTATCGCAATCTTCGCCTTCTGAAAGAACTCGGATTGGTCAGAGAGCTCTCCTTCGGGAAAAATTTCTCCAGATTCGAGGCCAGCATCGATAACCATCAACATTTCACCTGTACGCATTGCGGAAAAGTCATGGATATCGATGAACCTCTGGCTGTTTCCACTATGGGTGTCGTGGTTGGCGGAGAGCATATGGATGTTCACGACTACAGGCTGGAATTCTACGGCGCCTGCGCCCAATGCCAGTAGCCGGCTGAGATTGCCTGGCGCAGGCATCTAATTTCATATTATGATCCAACGGCTAAAATTGGGCTTGACTTGACTTGCCAATCAGATATATTTGCCCAAACCGGAACGGGATGCGGGTATTTCGTTCTCATTCCCGACGGTTGATTGAAAACCGGATAAGTGCGCCAGAGAGATTTGGCGCGAATTTTGTTGGGGCCGTAGTTCAGTTGGGAGAACGCCTGAATGGCATTCAGGAGGTCAGGGGTTCGACTCCCCTCGGCTCCATTTTGTTTAGAAATAAATTAAAAAAATTACATATTCCATTTGCATAACAATAGGAGTATTTTGGTTGTTTTCTGTTATAATTTCTTAAGCTTACCAAGCTCTTCCAGGGTACTCTACTATAGTATCGGCCTTGTTATTCTCGTGAAATAAAGGAATCTTGCGCCAGCCATTAGGATATGACTATGGGATAACCCCGCCATACGACCTGCTATAAATTGCTGACTCCCTCGGATCTTTCGCCAAGTCGAATAACAGACATTGCATTGTCAGTCACGTCCTTGGCGAGGTTCATGACGACTTCCCCGGCATGTTATATTTCGAATATCTGTATCCGCAGGTCGACATTCTAATGATGATATCAGATTAAGGGAAATATTACAGTCTGCATCAAAGCCCAACTTCCCCATTTGCTTTTCGGGCTAAAATTCTCATATATTTACCCTGTCGTAGTCGGCGGTTGATCCGCCGACAACCAGAGGTAGGTCGGGAGCCCCGCGCTCCCGACATTTATCGGTGACAATAAGCCAGGAGACGAAAATAAATGGCCCGGATCTTTTACTCGGCCGTCTGATTTAGATAATCAAATCGCTTGCTTTTCAAAAAAACAGTTGCGATCGGAATAGTCGAGAGCAGCATAAGCATAAGGGTCAAGAATAAACGGTATCGAGGCAGAATAACAACAGGCATATAGAAAAGCAACGATACTAACGGTATTAAGATGAAAATATTATCGAACATTCTGTTCTTTTTCATGATCAACGCGCCCCAGAAACCGAACCATAGTAAAAATAAGTGGCCGGCTATATAAACTATATTTCTGGTCAATGGATGCGTGGGATCAAAGGTAAAGAAATACAGCGCCCTTTTTAACGTGAGCCGGACGAATTCGCCGGGATTAGCCTTAATAAACTTAATCGCCTCGTCCCTGTAAAAGGCGTCGATTCCCAACTCTGTAAGCGGGTGATTTTTCTCGATGTATTCTTTGTATTCAGAATCAAGAGCGGCTTCCACCGGAGTTGTCGGATTTATCCTCGGCGTTCCTGTCGCGCCCGGGTGATTCCCTCGCCAGAGGTTAAAACCGTACATTGTCCTCATCGGAACAAATTTGTTGAATACAATAGTATTTCTGATACTCCAGGGAGAGATCACAATGCAGAACCCTATCGCCATCAGAAGCAAAGGTTTGAAAACAGGCCTTTTTACTCCGTTCGAAATTATAATGCCCAGACCAAACGAAATAAGAATGAAAAACGCGCTTGCCTTGACAAGCGCGGCCAGGCCTAACAGGCATCCGAGCCTGAAAAAACATTTCCCCGCGTTTCCGGTGTAAAGAGAGTTTTTGGCTTTTAAGTATAAAACTAGGATGAAAATAATCAAAGGTATTAACAATGGTTCAGAAACCATTTTTGTGGGTCCGAACGCGATTTCGGGGAAAAACGCGAAAGTGGCCGCGGCTACAATTCCGGTTTTTCTGTCCCAAAGGAGCTTACCCAGGTAAAAAGCGGGAATGATTACGATAGAATTCAAAACCGCTTGAGAGATGTAAATCCAGCGTGCCGGGTCGTTGAAAAAGGCCAGAAAAAAGGCTAGAAAATAGGTGTAAATCGGCGGAAGTATTGCTGTGGGTTGCGGTGGTATCTGACCATACCAGTCCCAAGCATATCCCTGGCCCTGAATGATATACTGCGCTATCTGGGCGTTTTCAAAATGAAGCCCTGAGTCCCAGGCTAAAACGATAAATATAGCGACTCTAAATAGCAGGGCTGAAAGAAAAACGACCACGAGAATATTCTTATCCTTTTTGATGAACTGATTGATTTTCACGAGATTCCCTCTCCTAAAAGCTGGTTAATCAAAATTCTGGCCAAATATATCGAAAATTCGCCTCGACTGTCAATAAGAATAGATCCTTAAAACGGATATTCTAGTGGTTGAAATGGCAGCGGGCATTTATTATAATATCATTAAGCTGTTTCAAGCGAACGGGTCTTGAATTATCCCGGGACGTTTGAGGGGCGGGAGCTCTTTTCGTCAGCCAATTAAATCGTAAAATGGCGCATGTAGGATAAGGATTTAATAATTTGAATAAAAGCAAAACAGGTTACATTTCTCGCTGGAAAGGAAATTTCCGGCAATTTCTTAAGTATGGAATAGTAGGTGTTTTAAATACTCTTATAACTCTGTCGGCTATATTCATACTGATGGAATTATTGGGCGTTCACTATATCGCGGCCAATGCTATCGGGTATATTATAGGTTTCGTTAACAGTTTCATTTTAAATAAGATATGGACATTTGAAAGCAAAGGAAATCCATCGAAAGAAATACTGTATTTCGTTCTGATCTTTCTGATATCCTACGCTATCCAGTTTCTTATGCTTATCCTCATGAAAGAAGTATTGGATATCTCGGCGGAAATCTCGCAGGTAATAGCTATGATGTTATATACTGTGATCAGCTTTATAGGAAACAAAAGCCTTACGTTCCGCAAGGAGTAAATATATGACCGATCTGAAAATATCGGTAATCGTACCGTGCTTTAATGAAGAGGAAGTCATTCAACGAGCATATTCCAGAATTAAAAAAGTCCTGGACGATTCGGACAATAACGGACAGGAGATCATATTTATCGATGACGGTAGTTCAGACCGCACACTTGATCATTTGAGGGCAATAGCCGTCAGGGATAAAAACGCGAAAGTAATCAGCTTTTCCAGAAATTTCGGTCATCAGCAGGCAGTCTCTGCCGGCATACGCTATTGTACGGGCGATGTTGCTGTCATAATAGACGCTGATATGCAGGACCCCCCTGAACTCATACTCGAAATGACTAGAATTTATCGGAATGAATCGTGCAACGGTGTTTACGCGGTTCGAATGAAACGAAAAGGAGAAAGCGCGTTTAAAAAATTGACTGCGCTGGCTTTTTATAGAATTATTAATTTTCTTTCTGATTGTCCCATACCGCTGGACACAGGAGATTTCAGGTTAATAGATAGAACCGTCATCGATGAATTTAACAAACTCCCCGAGAAAAACAAATTTATAAGAGGGCTTATCAGCTGGATAGGATTCAAACAGGTACCTTTATATTACATTCGAGAGGAGAGATTGGCAGGAGAAACTAAATATCCTCTGCGAAAAATGCTGAAATTCGCCACAACCGGGCTTTTATATTTCAGCAAAAAACCGTTGAAATTAGCCATAAGCCTCGGGTTTTTCAATATTCTTATCGGGGCGTTTTTAATTCTATATGCCGTTGTCGGAAAGTTAGCCAATCTCATCGAGACCGTCCCCGGTTGGGCGTCGCTGTTAGTAGCAGTGATATTTTTCGGAGGCGTTCAGCTTTTAACGATTGGCGTATTAGGTGAGTATATCGGAAGTATTTTTGATGAAATCAAAGCCAGACCTGAATTTATTATAGGTCAGAAATTGAATTTCGATGACTAAACTCAGGGTTGGTTAATTTAGCTGCCAGGGAGATTAAAACGATTATTTCGAAATATTGAACTTGCTGCGTAAGATTCGCCTCACGATTATCCAGACAACTTCCGCCGGAACACAACTTCCCCATTTGCTTTTCGGGCTAAAATTCCCATATATTTACCCTGTCGTAGTCGGCGGTTGATCCGCCGACAACCAGAGGTAGGTCGGGAGCCCCGCGCTCCCGACATTTATCGGTGACAATAAACCAGGAGACGAAAATAAATGGCCCAAAATCTGATCGAAAAAATAGCCCAAACCTTCGCGGTCGGGCTCGATAACGGACATGTCGTAAAAACGCTCGATTACATCTCCATCAAACCGGCCCACGTAATGACCCACGACAACACCGGCGCGGTCATCCCCAAGTTCAATTCGATCGGGGCATCCAAGATAGCCAACCCGCGTCAGCCGGTTTACACTCTCGATCATGATATCCAGAACAAAGACTCCAAAAACATCGAGAAGTACGCCAAAATCCAAGCCTTTGGCAAGCAGCACGGGATCGATTTCTACCCCGCCGGGCGAGGTATCGGCCATCAGATTATGTGCGAGGAGGGATACGCCTGGCCCGGCAGCATGGCAGTCGCCTCCGATTCACATTCCAACATGTACGGCGGGCTGGGATGCCTCGGCACGCCTATCGTCCGCACCGACGCGGCAGCGATATGGGCTACGGCTCGGACATGGTGGCAGGTCCCGCCGGTCGCCAAGGTCGAGCTTGCAGGGAAACTCAAACCGGGTGTAACCGGCAAGGACGTTATCATCGCCCTCTGCGGTTTTTTCAATAAAGACGAGGTTCTCAATCATGCCATCGAGTTCGATGGAGACGGGGTAGCGGCGTTATCTATCGACCAGCGATTGACAATCGCCAATATGACCACCGAATGGGGCGCGTTAGCCGGTGTTTTCCCTGTAGATGACGTCACTATCGCCTGGCTCAAATCACGAGTCGATTATATTGCCAAACGCGGATTAGCCGGCGTGCCCTCTGATAGCGATGGCAATGGCAGGCACCCCCGCATGAATCATGATCGGATCGCGTCGCTCGAGAAATCGATCCCTCACGCCGATCCCGACGCTTTCTACGCCAAAGAGCTTGTCATCGATTTAGGATCGATTCAGCCCCATGTCTCCGGGCCCAACGATGTCAAGACGATGACCGCTGTAGCTGAAATAAGTAAACGGAAAATCAAGGTGCACAAAGCCTATCTCGTCTCCTGTGTAAACAGCAGGACAGAGGATCTGACCCAGGCGGCCGCCGTTGTCAAAGGCAAAAAGATCGCCGCCGGAGTCGAGTTCTATATCGCCGCCGCCTCTAACGAGGTAGAGGCCGAAAGCCAAAAACGCGGCGATTGGAAAACTCTGCTTGATTCAGGAGCTATACCATTGCCCCCGGGTTGCGGCCCCTGCATCGGCATGGGCATAGGGTTATTACAGGATGGCGAAATAGGCATCTCTGCCACCAACCGCAATTTCAAAGGGCGCATGGGCTCCAAGAACGCCGAGGCATATCTGGGATCGCCGGTTGTGGTCGCGGCATCGGCTATCAACGGTTACATTAGCGGTCCGACTGAATTCGAACCAATGCCGCTTTCCGGAAAGATCAAAGTTAATAAGAAACTGGAAGTATCCACCGCTGAGGTCCCTATTGTCGACGGTTTCCCGGCAAGCGTGGCCGGCGAGCTGATATTCTGCCATCAGGATAATCTCAACACCGATGGTATTTATCCCGGCAAGTACACTTATATCGACGATTTCACACCGGAACAGCAGGCCGGAGTGGTCATGGAAAACTACGATCCGCATTTCGGTAAAATAGTGGAGCTGGGGGATATCCTTGTCGGCGGATACAATTTTGGCACCGGAAGCTCGCGCGAACAGGCGGCCACCTCTCTGAAATACCGGGGTATTCAGCTTGTTCTGGCAGGTTCGTTCTCGGAGACATATAAGCGCAACGCCATAAACAACGGTTACCTGGTTATCGAGGCTCCGGAGCTGGTGAACGATCTGAAAGCTCGCTTCGGCAAAGAGAGGCTGACAGTCAAGACCGCGATTCAGGCGAAAATCGATTTTAGAAAATCTACTCTTCTGGCTGACGGCAAAACCTATTCCATCAGCCCGGTCGGCGCCGCCGCCCAGGAGTTGGTAGTGGTCGAAGGACTGGAGAATTGGGTGAAGGCGAACATGTAGAGTCGAATTGATATTCGCCCGAATTTTGTTTCCGGTCATTGCGAGGAGGTCCAAGACCGACTACGTCCCTGCCGGGAAGTCGTAGGGCCCGGCAATCTAATACAGACCGATTGGATTCAGTAGGGGCGTTTGTGAAAACGCCCCCTTGGATCGGGCGTTCAATTAAACGCCCCTACGGATGGAAATGAGGCGGTCGTAGGGGTTTGATTAATCAAACCCCTACAGCGAGAAAACGTAAAATGCAGGTCGGCAGCTCGTCTGCCGACACCCCGGATTTCGGATGGCAATGTTCGAGCTCCTCGATCCCGACGCCCGCAGGCTGTTTATCCAGTGGCGCCGGAGGAGAGTGATAATTAAATAGGAACTTACATCAGGCATTCTAATGAAACATTCATTTGCATTCCCCCTTGACTCCCCATCCCCAATCCCGCAAATTACCGGCGGCCGTAGGGGTTTGATTAATCAAACCCCTACCGCGAGAAAACGTAAAATGTAGGCGGGCAGCTTGTCTGCCCGCGCCACCGTGTTGGCAGATAAACTGCCGACCTACAGAAGAGGGCTGAATAAATGTCAAAACCAATCTCTCAAACAATCTCAGAGTTCGCGGTTAACCTGCAATACGACGATCTCCCGGAAAACGTGGTTAACGAAGTCAAACGCTACCTCTACGATTCGGTTGGCTGCGCCTACGGCGGCTATCACACCAAAGACGTCAATATCCTACGCGATATCTACACCGGTATGGGCGGCAAAGGAGAGGCCACCCTGCTCGCTTTCGGCGACAAAATGCCGGCCGTCAACGCTACCCTGGTCAACTCCCTGATGATCCGGGCCCTCGATTTCAACGATATCTACTGGAAAGAAGACCCCTCGCACCCCTCCGACATCATCCCGGCCGCCCTCAATGTGGGGGAACTGGTGGGCGCGTCAATGAAGGATGTCATCGTAGCCATCGTCCTGGCTTATGAGTTCGAGCAGAGAATATGCGAATTCGGCAAGCCGGGGGTGCGGGAACGTAA
>JAHEDG010000006.1:38358-94567 GCA_024641335.1 Candidatus Zixiibacteriota bacterium | reverse complement strand
GATCTGCAATATAAAATGACGAATAAATATGAAAACAAGGGCAAATATACGATTGTCATCAAGGTTATCGATATTTTAGGCAACGATACGACCAAGACTGTTGATGTAGAGATAAAATAATTTAGGCCGAACGGGCACTTACTTAGGCCTATTATGGATAGGCCGGAATAACAGGTAAATCGCTAATTACGAATAGGATGACCATTTTCCTGACATCACGAAAATGGTAGAACCTAAATGGAATTTTGAAAATGCCAGCCAAAAGAAAAACAAAGCCTGCGCCTTCGCAGCAAGAACTAATCGACATAACCGAAAAGCTGAAAACTGCCCCTTGTGTTCCTGCGATCAGGGAAGCGGTAAATGCCTGGCGTGCCGGAAAATATAAAGGAATGACCGATACGACTCGGCGTCTATTTGATTTTTGGTTCAAAACGGACCATAAGCCCAAACAAAGCGGCATAAGCAAATATTACGATTTCCAACGCGAGGCGATGGAGACCATCGTCTATCTCTGGGAATATGAAAAGATTTACAGAGCTAAAGACTTAATAGAACGCTATGCCAGATCGAGCGAACCATTACGCCTTTTGCAATATGATGATTTTCCCCGCTATTGCGTTAAAATGGCTACGGGTTCCGGAAAAACCAAAGTCATGTCGCTTTGCGTTGTCTGGCAGTATTTGAATGCTAAAAGAGAAGCTAACGAAATAGCAAAATATTACGCCAAGACATTTCTAATATTGGCTCCGAACGTGATCGTTTTCGAGAGATTGAAAAAGGATTTCGATTCCGGCAGGATTTTTAAATTAGATCCGCTAATTCCCAAAGATATGGGAATATTCTGGGACTTGGATTGCGTCATGAGAGGCGAAGGACAGAGGCCTTATTATGATGGTATGTTATTCTTAACCAATATCCAACAATTGCACGAAAGACCAGATCGTAAAAATCAGGGCGAACCCGAACAGATGACCGGAGTGCTCGGTTCAAGACCACCTGCGCAAAAATTAGAAATGGCCGATTTTAAACAGCAAATTGCTTTGAGATCAGGGCCGCTATTGGTGATAAATGACGAGGCTCATCATACTCACGACGAAGATCTAAAATGGAATGAGGTAATTCGGGAATTGCATGATAAAAATCCATTAAGCGTTCAATTGGATTTTACGGCCACGCCTCGTTTCCAAAAGGGTGCGCTATT
Organism: Candidatus Zixiibacteriota bacterium; assembly: GCA_024641335.1. Taxonomy (GTDB): domain Bacteria; phylum Zixibacteria; class MSB-5A5; order UBA10806; family UBA10806; genus JAHEDG01. Next base: position 93,366 of record JAHEDG010000006.1, on the reverse strand, counting down.
CCCCTGGACTATTTATGACTATCCTCTCAAGCAAGCTATAATAGATGGCTATGTGAAAAAGCCGATAAAGGGAATCGCCGATATCGAGATAGGTAAATCTCCCCGGCCGCGCAAAAAATATGTTGGCTGGCTAACTGCGGGTGTCGAGCGGTGGAAGGAATACAGGAAACAATTATCCGATCTGAAAAAGAAGCCTGTTCTTTTTATCATGCTTAATAAAACGGAAGAGGCCGACGATATAGGCGATTGGCTAAGAGTTACTTATCCGGAGGACTTCGGTGGAGACAAAACGCAGATAATCCATACCGATAGAAAGGGCGAAATCTCAAAAAAGGAACTTGATGAAGCCAGGAAAGCCGTGCGAGATGTAGATTCCGATGACAATCCGATCAATGCTATCGTAAGTGTCCTGATGCTTCGCGAAGGATGGGATGTAAGAAATGTAACTGTTGTTGTCGGTTTGCGTCCATATACGTCAAAAGCCAATATATTGCCCGAACAGACAATAGGCAGGGGTCTTCGCAAAATGTTCCCTACAGGCATTGGGAATTATGTCGAACGTGTAGACGTTCTCGGTACCCCGGCATTCCTCGAATTTGTAGATGACCTGGAGAAGCTCGAGGATATTGAGTTTGAAACATTCCGGGTCGGAAAAGATAAGCTAAAAATCATTACCGTTATGCCCGTTGCGGAAAAATCGGAATTCGATATTGGTGTTCCAGTAATTTCCCCGACACTTTTGCGGAAAAAAAGTCTGGCACAGGAAATAGTATCCATAGATATTAAGAGCATTCCATCCGGCTCACTACCACTTGAAGCGGATGAAAACGCCATTAAGGAATTTATTTATGAGGGATTTGACATAATAAGCAAAGCCAAGTTACTGACACGAAAATACCCGATTCAAGAGGCCCAGACGGCGCAGGAAGTTATTAGCTATTATGCCGGTTGCGTAGCTGATAGAATAAAATTTCCGTCGCAGTTTGCCGCTATTGCTCCATTAATACGAGATTATTTCGAATTCTTGGCGTTCGGCAGGACTGTCGATTTAACCGATCCTCTGGTTGTCAAAGCGATGAGTACAAAATTGTCCGAATACGTATGTGTAGATACTATTGTGAAATTATTACAAAAATTGACATTGGAGAAGATAGAACCGTCGATTTCCCAACCATCACGTATGCTATCTTCCACTCCTCCTTTCCCCTGGGATCGGCCTGTATATGAAGCTGCAAAGACCGTATTTAATCTGGCTGCCTGCGACAATGATTTTGAAAAGCGATTCGCTGTGTTTTTGGATAACGCTAAAGACATAAAATCTTTCGCGAAATTGCCAGAAGCTTTCGCTTTCAGCATCGAATATACAGATAGCGCCAATAATATCCGCTTCTACTACCCTGATTTCATAGCTATTGACGTCGACGGGGTTAATTGGATTATAGAGACAAAGGGGCAGGAGGATGATAGGGTACGATATAAAGATATAGCGGCTACAAATTGGTGCGAAAACGCCACGAATTTATCAGGTTCATCTTGGAAATATATTAAAGTTCCTCAAAAGGTATTTGACGAATTGCATCCGTCAAAACTATCCGAACTGGAAACAGCCCAACAAAACTTAATTTAGCTATTTTATCATCCTAGCCCACAGCGAGCTGTGGGGCACCAACCCCGTAAATCCCGTATAACCTCCGGCCTTACCGCCCCACCACGATCCAGGGGAAATAGGCGTAAAACGCCGCGCAACGGACTATGTCATCCACCGCCACCGACTCGTTGGAAGCATGAGCCATCTTCTCCTCCCCCGGTCCGAAACCGAATGTGGGAATGCCGAACAATCCCATAGTGGCCACGCCATTGGTGGAGAAACTCCATTTGCCCGTATTCGGCGATTGATCAAACAGCCCCTTATGACACTTGCCGGCATAATCGATCAAGTGATGCCCCGAATCGATGGTCCAGGCGGGGAAGATTTTCGATGTCGGATAAGTGGTGCCGCGCCAGCTGGGGGTTTCGTAGATCGGGATCTCCACCCTGGCGCCGGCAATCTGGATATCGAGAATCGACTCGATCTGTCTGCGGGCGTCATCGGGGGTCTCGCCGCCGGTCAGCCTCCGGTCAATGTAAAGAGCGGCCAGATCAGGCACGGCGTTGAGGGACGGCGCCACCGATCGGATACGGGTGGCTGTCAGGCTGCCTTTGCCCAGGAAGGGATCGGCCGGCAACGAATCGTTCAGCTTTTGTATGGCGGCGATAATCGGGTTGAGCTTGTAGATGGCGTTCTCGCCGAGGTCCGGGGTGGAGCCGTGGCAGGAGATCCCCTCGACCACAATCTCCATCTCCATTCTGCCCCGATGCCCGATATTGATCCGGCCATCGGTAGGCTCGGTAAGTATGACGATATCCGGGACTATGCGGTCCTCTTTGATGATGTACTGCCAGCAGATCCCTTCGCATTCCTCCTCCTGCACCGAAAAGACGAAAAAGAGGGTGAATGGGAGATCGTCGCCGATATCTTTGAGGATCCTCATGGCTGTCAGCATGGCGGCCAGTCCGCCTTTCTGATCGGCGGCTCCCCGTCCGAAGACTCGTCCGCTCTGGAAATCGCCGGAGAATGGGTCTTTATTCCATCGGCTTTGGCGGCCGATATCGACCGTATCGATATGACCGTCAACAGCGATGACCGGCCCCCGTGATCCGATCCGGGCAATGACATTGCCCAGGTTGTCGATCTGTATCTCGTCGGCGTTTCTGGCGGCCAGCTCTTTTTCGAGGTACCGTGCGGCCGCGCTTTCCCGGCCCGAAAACGATGGTATCCTGATAAGATCGGCAGCGATTCTGATAGAATCTGACCGGTATTTTTCGGCCAATTCGAGTATTTTGGAAGGAGTTACAAAGCTCAATTATCTTCCCCGATCACGGTTTGGAGGGCGTTCGACGGTACAATATCCAATTCATAAAACTATAACGGGCCTTTTGATTTTACAAACGGTTTTTAAAATAATGTCTAACCGGCCTAAAAACGGCTTTAACAGGTCGGCGGGCAACCCATTAGATCTTGATTTTCCGGGTCAAATAGATTATTTAGCTCCATATGAAATCAATGTCGCCCATGCCCGGAGGATCTGTAAAGCTCAGCAGCGAAATCAGATCGTCGTTTCTGAGATATTTCGCCGACCGGGGACATAAAATCGTGCCGTCATCCCCCCTTATTCCCCGGGACGACCCGACTCTTCTTTTCACCAACGCCGGGATGAACCAGTTCAAAGGAGTTTTCCAGGGGCTGGAGAAACGGGATTATTTCCGGGCGGCGTCATCCCAAAAATGCATCAGAGCTGGCGGGAAACATAATGATCTGGAAAATGTCGGATTCACTGCCCGGCATCATACCTTTTTCGAGATGATGGGGAATTTCTCATTCGGCGATTATTTCAAGGAAGAGGCTATAGCCTTCGCCTGGGAATATGTCACCAAAACAGTCGGGCTCGATCCTAAAAGGCTCTATGCCACGGTATACAACGAGGATGACGATGCCGAGAAGCTCTGGAAAAAGATCGCTCCGGAGCTGGGTGACCGTGTATTGCGATTCGGGGAGAAGGATAACTACTGGTCGATGGGTGACACCGGCCCCTGCGGGCCATGCTCGGAGATTCATTACGATAGAGGGGAGAAATACCCGGGCGAACTTAATGGCGACGGCGACAGGTTCATGGAGATCTGGAACCTGGTCTTTATGCAGTTCAATCGCGACGATTCCGGCAAGATGACCCCCCTGCCGAAACCATCGGTGGATACCGGCGCGGGGCTGGAGAGGTTCTGCCTGATATTGCAGAACGGCAACTCCAACTACGAGACCGATCTGTTCATCCCGCTTATCGAAAAAGTCGCCGAGTTGTCGGGGAAAGAATATTCGATTGAAGCAGCCGGCGTTTCGCATCGCGTAATCGCCGATCATATTCGGGCCTTGACATTCGCCATCGCCGACGGCGGTATTATCTCCAACGAGGGACGGGGGTACGTGCTACGCCGCATCCTGCGTCGCGCGGCCCGCCATGGACGGCTTCTGGATATGCACGAGCCGTTTTTGCATAAGCTGGTCGGCACGCTGACCGATTTGATGGGGGATCAGTACCCGGAGATCATCTCCAGGCGAAAACATATCGAGCTTGTTTTACAAAGCGAGGAAGAGCAGTTCGGGCGGACACTGGATGCTGCTCTTGAAAGGTTTGAGGATATCGTGCGAAAATGTAAATCCATGGGACTGAATGTTATTCCCGGCGAATGGGCATTTCCATTATATGATACTTATGGTCTTCCTATAGACCTCATACAAGTTATGGCTAAAGAACGCGGATTAAGTGTGGATATGAAGGGATTCGAAACGGAACTGGCTAAGCAACGGCAAAGATCGAAATCGGTCGAAGGGTTTGCATGGGTTGATGATGGCGAAACAATTCGCTCCAGGACCGATAAAAGATCCGAATTCATCGGTTACGAAAATGAAGTTGCTGATACGGTCATCCTGGCAGAAAATGAACGTATTGTATATCTTGATCAGACTCCGTTCTACGCCGAATCGGGAGGGCAAATCGGCGATACGGGTATTATCGAGTCTAATCGTCTGAAATTTATTGTCGAGAATACCAAGAAGATCGGCGATGATATTATTCATTATGGAAATTACGCTATTTTGCCTCCCGGGGAATCAGCGGGAAATCTATATAATGAAAATGTCACGGCCCGCGTAGATTCTGCCCGCCGCGCCGATATCAAACGCAATCACACAGCCACGCATCTGTTACATAAAGCGCTCCGTGACGTCTTAGGCGATCATGTTCATCAGGCCGGTTCGCTGGTCGCTCCCGATAAGCTGCGATTCGATTTCACCCATTTCAAGGGGATGACAACAGAGGAGATCGGCAGGGTCGAGGAGATAGTCAGGAAGAAAATTAAAGAGGATCTAAAGGTCTGCTGGGAAAATAAATCGCTTGGCGAAGCCAAGAAGATGGGCGCGATGGCTCTTTTCGGCGAGAAATACGGTGAGACTGTGCGAGTGGTCACCACCGGCGATCCGGACGATCCTTTTTCCATGGAGCTGTGCGGTGGTACACATGTCGATCACACGGCCGATATCGGTAGGTTTTTTATTACTCTGGAGACGGCTATAGCCGCGGGTATGCGGCGGATCGAGGCGGTAACCGGCAGGGCGGCGGCGGAATTCTTCGCTCAGCAAGATAAGATACTGGGGCGGTTACGAGATTACCTGGGCAAAGATCCGGATAGTCTCGCCGTCGAGGATATATCATTATTCAGGAACGCGGTATCGGATGTCCATCGTCGTATTCTGGAGCGGGAGAATCTGGCCGACGCGGTATCGAATTTTCAGAGCCTGATAGATAAGAGTCAGAAGCAAAAGGAAAAAGAGGAAGCGGGTAAGCTTTCGGATAAAGCTTCCGATTTGACCCCGACGGCCGAGATCGGCCGGGGGAAGATTTTTATATATATTGTTCCGACCGATAACGCCAAAGACCTGATGGTCTTTGCCGACCGCTTCAAGGAGATTCATAAACAATCGATAGTTATAACAATTTCCGGTCAGGGGGGGGCGTTTGCCATAACATCGTCCGATAACGAGTTATCTCAATCGGTATTCAAGGAAATATCCTCCATATCAGGGGCCAGGGGTGGAGGAAAGCCGACTATCAGGGGGAGTATGCCGCCGGAGCGGGTTGATGAGGTAATCGACGGATTGAAGAAGAGGTTTGCCTGAGGATGAGCATATACGATACGCTTCTATCGATCAGGAAAAAGAAGAGGACCGGTTTTCTGGTTTTGCTCGATCCGGACCGCGGAACGCCGTCGACCCTGGCGAAATTCGCCAAAACGATGGAGTTGGCTGGGGCTGACGGTCTATTGATCGGCTCGTCGCTGATGATGTCGGCATCGTTTGAGAAAGCGGTTCAAGCGGTTAAGAAAGCGGTCAGTATCCCGTTGATAATTTTCCCCAACGGTTCCCGTATGTTGTCCGGCTCGGCCGACGCCATATTATTTACATCGCTTATCTCCGGCCGGAATCCCAATCTCTTGATCGAGGAACAAGTCAAGGCGGCGCCGGCGATAAAATCGCTCGGACTGGAGGCTATATCGACAGGATATATTTTAATAGAATCGGGAAATATAACGTCGGTATCGTACCTTTCCAATACCGTTCCGATTCCCCGCGACAAGCCGGAGATAGTTAAGGCGCACGCGTTAGCGGCGGAATATCTGGGTATGAAGATGATATATCTGGAAGCAGGCTCCGGGGCGGCCGAACCTGTCTCGGCGAAGACGGTCAGCGAACTCAAAGGTTATATAAATCTTCCGATCATTGTTGGCGGAGGAATCACCGAACCGTCGCACGCGCGCAGGATTGCCCGTGCGGGAGCGTCGTTCGTGGTAATAGGCAACGCTCTCGAAGGGGACAATTCAATTCGTCTGGCGGAGTTGTTTGCCGAGGCGATACACTCCAACGGGAGAGCTTAGAAAGGTTCGAAAGGTAATTTATAATGTCGCTCGAGAACATAAAGAAATCGCTTCTGGATTCCGCTGAGCTAAAAAGAAAGATAGCGGAGACGTTATCGGAGAAAATTCTGGAGGTTTCGGAAGTACTCTCCGGGGCTTTGAAGCGCGGGAACAAGGTGATACTATGCGGCAACGGCGGCTCGGCGGCCGACAGCCAGCATCTGGCCGCGGAACTTGTGGTTCGTCTGTCGGCGGTCAGGAACCGTCAGGCCTTACCAGCCATCGCGCTGACCACGGATAGTTCTATTCTGACTGCCTGCGCGAATGATTTCGGTTTCGAATATGTATTTTCCCGTCAGCTCGAAGCCCTGGGAAACAAAGGGGACATTCTAATTGTTTTCTCGACGTCAGGTAACTCTCCCAATGTTATCAGGGCCGTGGAAGCGGCGGTGAAAAAAGGAATGATCAGCATCGGATTTTTGGGAGGGGACGGCGGTAGACTTCTGAAAATGACCGATTATAATTTAACCGCTCCATCGTTAGATACCCAGCGAATACAAGAAGCCCATATAGCCATGGGTCATATAATAATAGAATCGGCGGAGAAAAGGCTATTGGAATGATATCGGCAGGAGGGAAGCTCGCCCGCGACTCTTTGTGGATGATTTTGGTTCAGATTTTCGGGCGGGGAATGGCGCTTCTTTTTTCTCTGTATATCGCCGGGGCTTTGGGGGTTCAGCAGTTCGGCGCCTACGGTTATATCATGGCGATAATAACTATGGCGGGTGTGGCCGCCGATTTCGGTTCGAATACATATCAGGTTCGACAGACAGCCATATTGAGCGACATAGATTCCCGGCGGGCGATTCTTTCAAGTTCGTTGATCATCCGGATCGTCCTGGGTATTCTGGGTCTGGCGATAGTAACGGCGATAGCGTTGTTATTATCGGACGACGCCGGGGGAGCCTGGCTGATAATTCTGTTCGGCGCGGGGATGTTTTTCAATAATATCAATGGAGCGTTCATCAACAGCCTGATCGGGCACGAGCGTTTCGGTCTGTACGGAATAATATTCATGATATCGCAGGTATTCAACGTCGGTTCGGCCTGTCTGCTGGTGTACCTGGGATACGGTCTTTACGGTATCGGTTTCGCTTTTTCCGGCTGGTCGCTGGTTTCTCTTATAGCGAATTCTCTGGTTATATCGGTAATGCTGTATCGGCCGTCATTAGGGATCACGCGGGCCGATGTCTATTCGTTTTTTAGAGAAGCGGCTCCCATAGGTCTGACGGCGGTTCTGGTTGTTATTTACTATAAATCGGATTATTTGATTCTGGAATATTACAGGGGAAAGGCGGAGGTCGGTTTTTATAACGCGGCGTATGTAATAATCAATGCCCTGATATTCCTGCCATCGACTATCTCATCGACGTTATTGCCGAAGATGTCCTATTTTCTGGAAAAGAACATGGCCAAGCTGGAGCTGATTTACCGCGCTTCTTTTAAATATCTGTTTTTCGCCGGTTTCGGTCTGGGATTCGGGGGCATAGGAGTTTCATATCAGCTGATTAGGCGGATTTACCCGCAGGAATATGAGCCGGCGTATGCCGCGTTGAATATCCTGATCTGGGTACTGGCTTTGATATTCGTGAATTCCATGCAGGGGAATATGATAATAGCGATAGGCAAACAGCGTTTGATGCCCTGGATTACCGGAGCGGCCTGTCTGGCCAATATTATAATGAACTTCATTTTGATTCCCCGTTATGGAATGGAAGGCGCGGCCGCTGCCACAGTGCTCGCGGAGTTAGTCGCCGGGGCTGGCTGTTTTTACATATTAAGGCGATCGAACCGGCTGAAAGACGCGATCCCCGTGGTTCTCAGGTCATTCGCGGCCGGCGGGATTATGTACTTATTTCTTATAACATTCCCCGGGTGGTCGTTGTTTATCAGGATACCGGCCGGGATTATTATCTACTTTGCCGTACTGATCATTTTGAAAGGATTGACCAGAGTAGACATGCAGCCGATTATGGAGATTTTGAAGAATGACTAAGAGCGATCCGGTGAAGAAAACCTGGGATGAATATTGGAGCCGGGGAGATCCGGGGTATACCGCCCACAAGGAAATCGTCGATCGAGCGGTTCGATTTACCCGAGGGGATAAAGATGTTATTCTCGAAATCGGCGCCGGCGCCGGGGTCGACGCTATCGAGATTGCCCTTGCCGGAAGGACGGTTATCGCTCTGGATATGTCGGATGAATCTTTGAAGCTGATTCGATCCAAGGCGTATGCAGCGAAAGCGAGGGTTTTGGCGGTCAGGGGGGACGCTTTGTATCTTCCGTTCAAGAGCGGTTCAGTTGATTTAATTTATCATCAGGGTGTATTGGAGCATTTCAGGAAACCTGATCGATTTTTGGCGGAACAAAGGCGAACGATGAAAACGACCGGGCGCATAATTGCGGACGTTCCGCAGACATTTACTCTATATACGATAAAGAAAAAAATATCCATAGCGCGGGGGAAATGGTTCGCCGGTTGGGAAACACAATATACGCCGCATCGCTTGAAAAGAACGCTGGAGCAAGCGGGGTTTCAGGCAATAGATGCGTACGGATGGGGATTTGATTTCAGGGGATTTCTCTTGCTGGACAGGATAGACACCCTGGGGAAAAATCGGTTTGGTCATCCGGTCATCCCCCGTTTTTTGAGAAATCCGATTGGCCGGTTATGGCGCCGGTTCGAGAGATCGCATATTTGCGACTATTTAAGATTCAGTATCGGTATAGTAGCGGGCAGGGATGAAAATCGGGATTGATATAAGGGCTCTCAAGGGCACCAGAACCGGGGTGGGACGTTTTATCCTGAAATATCTGGAAGCCCTGGGATCACGAAACGAAAGCGACGAATATTTGCTTTTTTATAATGCCATGCGCGGGGAGATGCCCGACGGATTCGAAGGGAAGCGCAATTTCCGGCTGGTTCGCTCGAGGATTCCGAGCAAGGTACTGAATCTGCTCTGGGCCTACTCGCCGATTCCACCGGTGGATTTTTTAACCGGTAAAATCGACGTTTTCCATTCTCTGAATTATCAAATTCCGCCGGCTTTGAACGCCGCGTTGGTTTTAACTATTCACGATCTGGTATTTCTTATTCACCCAGAGATGGCAATTCCATCGGCGGTAAGTCATTTTCGAAGACGGATGGAATACTATGCCGGCAGAGCCGATATGATCGTAGCCGACTCGCTGGCTACGGCCTCGGATATAAGAGAGTATCTGCATGTGCCATCGGAGAAGGTGGAAGTAGTGTACCCGGGTACCATTCCGATAAAAGCGGTTTCGGCAGATGATATCAGCCGGATGAAAGCCAAATTCGGACTCGATGGCTCCTATATTCTGTTTGTAGGCAGCCTCGAACCGAGGAAAAATCTGGCCCGTCTTTTCATGGCTTTCGATCGGAGCGGCCTGTCGAATGATTTTCAGCTGGTCTTAGCCGGACCGCAGGGATGGTATTTCGATAAGCTGCGGGCGGAATGGAATTCTCTCGAATGCAAAGACAGAATTAGGCGGCTGAATTATGTTACCGATGAGGATTTGGCGGCGCTTTACGGCGGGGCGGTATTTTTGGCCTACCCATCGCTTTTTGAAGGCTTCGGTCTTCCGATACTGGAGGCTATGTCGGCAGGCTGTCCCGTACTGACCTCGGATACTTCCTCGATACCGGAAGTTGCCGGCGCCGCCGCTTTACTGGTAAACCCACTCGATATAGACTCTATAGCCGATGGTTTGAAAAGACTGGCCGGCGATTCTGATCTTCGTGAAAGATTAAAAAACGCCGGACGTCTGCGGGCCTCGACTTTCACCTGGGGAAAAATGGCTGATGACATGATGAACGTTTATAGCCGGGCATATGATTACAAGAACCTATAAGCGTTCGCGGGCGGAGCAATGTTGATAGTCAACGCGCGATTCCTTACCCAGAAGATCACCGGGGTACAACGTTACTCCATAGAGATGTCGCTGAAACTAAAAGAGCTTCATCCGGGAATCAGGTTTTTGGCTCCTCGGAATATAATCCAGCATGAAATCGCCGGGAAACTTGGCGCGGAGAGGATCGGTTTTTTCGAAGGATATTTCTGGGAGCAGATCGAGTTGCCTCTGTTTTTGAAGCGGCATGCTCCCGGATCGATCCTGATTAATCCGGGCAACATGGCTCCTGTTTTTTACCGAAGAAATATCGCGGTAATTCACGATATGGCCCCGTTGCGTCACCCTGAGTGGTATTCGAGAAAATTCTCGATCGCTTATAGGGTTCTTTGGCCCATAATCGGAAAACGAGCGCTAAAAATCGTATCCGACAGTGAACATTCGAAAAAGGAGATAATCGAGCTATTGAAGGTCGAGGAGCGGATGGTGGAGGTAATTCCCTGCGGAATTTCCGAAGAATTTTCCATTAATCCGGGGACTAACCGGCCGAACGAATTCGGCGATTATATCTTAGCGGTGTCATCGATAGATCCGAGAAAGAATTTCGCCGGTATCATAGGAGCGTTCAAAAGCCTGAAGATAGATAATCTGAACCTGGTGATAGCCGGATCGAAAGAGAAGATATTCGCCGAACAAAGATTGAAAGATTTGGCCGGGGATGATAAGAGGATATTTTTTTCAGGGTTTATGGATACCGATGAACTGGCGAATTTATACAGCCGCGCCCGGATGCTGGTTTATCCGTCGTTTTATGAGGGATTCGGGCTTCCGCCCATAGAGGCAATGGCCCGGAAGTGTCCCTGTATAGTCTCGGGTGTATCGTCGCTGCCCGAGGTCTGCGGTCCGGCGGCCCTTTACTGCGATCCATATAACCAAAAAGATATTGCGGATAAAATCGAGACACTGTTTTTTAATGATCAGTTGAGGCAAACCCTTATCGAGCGAGGATTGGAAAGAGTCAGGCTTTACAGCTGGGAGAAATCAGCCGGGGCTTTGCTTCGGGTAGCAGAGGAAATAATCAAGCGATGAGAACGGCGCTGGTTCACGACTGGCTCAACGGCATGCGCGGCGGGGAGAAGGTTCTCGAGGCCATAGCATCCATTTTTCCTCGGGCCGGGATATTTACCCTTTTCAGCGAGGCCGATAAAATCTCCGCTGATCTTTTAAGGCATGAGATCAAGACTTCATTCATTCAGAAAATGCCGAAGGCGCTGACTCATTACCGTTACTATCTGCCTCTTTTCCCGCGGGCCATAGAACGATTCGAGTTTAAGGATTACGACATTGTTATCTCATGTTCTCATTGCGTGGCCAAGGGGGCCAGAACCGGTGATTCTACTCTGCATATCTGCTATTGTTTTTCCCCCATGAGATATGTCTGGGACAGGTTTGACGATTATTTCCCGAAGGATAAGATGAATCTTATGAAGCACAGGATCATATCGATGGCGGCCTCGAGATTGCGCAAATGGGATAGAGAATCGTCCAGCCGGGTCGATCTTTTCATCGCCGATTCGAATTTCGTAAAATCGAGAATTCAAAACTACTACGGAAGACCGTCGATAGTAATTCATCCTCCGGTGGATACCAAGTACTACACTCCGGGTGTCAATAAGGACGGGGATTATTATCTTCTGGGCGGGGCCCTGGTTCCGTATAAGAGAGCGGATCTGGCAATAGAGGCGTTCAGAGGTATTCCTGAGAAGTTAGTGGTAACAGGCGACGGCCCCGATTTTTATCGGTTGGCCAATAACGCTCCGGAAAATGTGCGGTTTACCGGCTGGATAGATCGGGAGACTCTCCGGGATTGTTACCGGGGATGTAAGGCTCTGCTGTTTCCCGGTGTGGAGGATTTCGGCATTGTACCGGTAGAGGCCCAGGCTTGCGGCAAGCCGGTGATAGCGTTCGGCCAGGGCGGAATTTTCGATACGGTTATCGGGCCGTATTCCGACGAAACCGACAGATTCGAGGGTTTCAAATCGGGGATATTTTTCAGAACTCAATCGTCCGAGGCGATACAGGAGGCCTTGCGGGTATTCGAAAGCTCGAGCTTCGATTCGACGGCGATCAGGGATCATGCCTTGAATTTCTCAAAGGAGAAATTTATGGCTCGGATCAACGGATTCCTGGAAGAATCGATCGGGATATTCAGGAAAGACGGCAAGAAAACGTTAGAGAAACGGTTGCTGAGATGAGAACGAAATTCCCGTATATAGTGCCTCTTTTTTATATTTTTGCCGATGCCGTCGGCATATTTTTGAGTTTTTATCTGGCTTATGAGATCCGATTTTATTCGGCGGCCACACGGCTTATACCAGTCACTAAGGGTATCCCCAGGCTGGGATTATATCTTCAGGCTCTTGTTTTTGTGGCATTGGTCTGGATTTTTATTTTCGGCCTGATGGGGCATTACCGCCGCCGCTCTCCATCGTCATTCGACCGTTTCTGGGAAGCGGCGCGGGGGGTATCGTCCGGGGCGATATTGATAATCGCCACGACTTTTTTCTATCGCGGCGAGAGTTTTTCGCGGTTGGTTATGGTATTTGCATGGATATTGGGAATAGCGATAGTTTATCTAACGCGGGAGTTATTTTACAGAATCGAGTTAGCAACATTACGTCGGGGGTTGGGGGTAAAAAGGGCGGTTTTCATCGGAGCCGAGAAGAGCGGACGTCGTCTTTTTGAAAAGCTGAAGGATCAACCGGCTTGGGGGATTTTCCCCGTGGGGTTTATCGGCGGGAACGACAATCCTGACGATTTTCCTGGTCGGCTGGAAGATTCCGAAAAAATAGTGAAGAACCTCGGTATCGATATGGTGATATTCAACCTGCCGCCATCCAGGCAGGATTTTATAGTCGATTTTGTTATGAAGAGCGAGAATTTGAAGATCGAGTATATGATGACGGCGGATATTATGGGCATTATGACTTCGAGATCGGAATCTGGACAGATCGAGGGTATCCCGGTGCTGCGTTGGGGCAGAACATCGATAGAAGGGTATTCTCGTCTGTTGAAAAGAGTATTCGATATTGTGTTGTCGGGGACCGGTTTGCTGGCGCTGTTTCCAGCGTTGGGGATTATCGGTCTGGCGGTGAAACTCGATTCGAAGGGGCCGTTGTTTTTTATCCAACGTCGTGTCGGGCGAAACGGCCGGGAATTCAGTATGATCAAATTCCGCTCGATGAGACATGGCGTAGGAAATCCTGATGGTGAGTGCTGGACAGTGGAGAACGATCCTCGGCGGACCACGGTCGGCCAGTTTATCAGGAAGTATAGTCTGGATGAATTGCCGCAGCTTTGGAACGTATTTTTGGGTCAGATGTCGCTTGTCGGGCCTCGGCCGGAGCAGCCCGGCTATGTTGAAAAATTCAGGGACGATATTCCCCGCTATTTCCAGCGTCATAAAGTAAAATCGGGTGTAACCGGCTGGGCACAGGTAAACGGCTTGCGGGGAGACACATCTATAAGCGAAAGAACCAAATACGATTTGTATTACGTGGAGAACTGGTCTCTGGTATTCGATATAAAGATCATCCTTTTGACAATCAGGAACATAGCCAGGAGTCCAGGGGCTTACTGAAAGCAGGCCCGACTGGCCCATAAGCGGTTCGAAAATCGGATTCGAACAGAAGAAAATCTGCTTGACATTATATTGATTTGGGTTAACTTAGGCGTCTGGCAAGCCGCCGTTACCGGGCTTTTCCGGTAAGCTCTGATTATCGGGAGAAATCCCGGGTCGGGGGCGTAAAAGGAGACATGGTAGTGGTGAAAAGAGCGAAAAGTCAGGATGGAATCGATTTAGGCCGGAATAACTATCTGACATTGGGGATTGGTATTCTGGTAATAATCGTGGGTTTCATCTTCCTGGGCTTCGGCGATATCACTATTGCTCCGATTCTCCTGGTTCTGGGCTATTGCGTGGTCATCCCATTGGGGATTTTATTGCCCAAGGGCAAGACCGAGGGGGAGCGTTTGGCGGGCGAAGGGGATAGCCCGGCTCCTTAGCGATAATGGGGATTCGGGCAGTTAGCTCAGTTTGGTTAGAGCATCTGCCTTACACGCAGAGGGTCGCTGGTTCGAATCCAGCACTGCCCAGATATTGAAAATAGAATATTAAGGGGTCGTAGTTCAGTTTGGTTAGAACGCCTGCCTGTCACGCAGGAGGCCGCGAGTTCGAGTCTCGTCGACCCCGTATTTGATTTCGATGCCAGAATATTCTTATATACTCCAAAGCCTGTCTACCGGTAAGTATTATACGGGCAGTACTTCCGATTTGGATGACAGGTAGAAACGTCATAACGCGGGCAGATCGAAATACATGAAAAGGGATGATCCGTAGGAACTGGTTTATACCGAGCGATTTTCGACGAGGATCGAGGCGATGAGACGAGAACGCGAGATAAAAGGTTGGAATAGCCACGACCGTATCAACCGTTTGGTCCATTCGGATCCGTCAGGATTAAAACCTCCCCGGTCTACGGCCGGGAAAGGCCGCGAGTTTCGGTCCGCGACGGGATCGACCCCGCTATAATTACATTCCGCAAGTTTCCCCGCCACCATCTTATCCCGTTGATCATTAAAAAGCCGCGAATTCGCTGATATCGGGCTTAGTTTTTTGAAACAATTGAGTAAATTTACAATATCATATCTATGACCGGGGGCGGACAGGTTTTGTCACGAACCGATTCCGCTCGAAAGAGGAGGGCTTAATGGCATCTGTTTTGTTGGACAATAGCTCAATCGGGGGAGAATTAATATGAGCAACGTACCGGTTGCCAGGAATCAGTCGTTGATAAAACAGCCGAGCGCTTTTATACCGCTTGTCATGTCGCTCGCGTCTTTGGCAATGGTTGTATTGCGCGCCGCGATATTTGGTGTGGTCCATGAAGCGGATGAAGGCACCGCGGCCCATGTTTTTCAGGTTCTCATGGTAGCCCAGATACCAGTAGCGGCGTACTTCGTGTTCAAAAACTTGTCCAGGCACCCCAGACAGGCATTGAGAATACTGGCCCTGCAGGTCGGCGTCTGGATCGCTGCCTTTGCCTCCGTATATTGGCTGACTTAGCCTTCCTGGCTAATTCGGGGTATATAGAAGTATTGTATAAACGACGTTCGGCCAATGCAGGCATAGGTCAATCAAATAATCGATTTAGAACTCTCTATAGCCCGGGAGGCACCTTCAGAAGCCGTAAGTGTCGCAACTCGTTGTT
The DNA here is from genome assembly GCA_024641335.1 of Candidatus Zixiibacteriota bacterium. Lineage (GTDB taxonomy): Bacteria > Zixibacteria > MSB-5A5 > UBA10806 > UBA10806 > JAHEDG01. The sequence goes on along the minus strand of JAHEDG010000006.1, from coordinate 77,662 downwards.
TATGTGAATGTTATGCTATTTTATGGTTTACTGTTTTAACGCTTCCAGTAGATAATGCGATTATAGCAAAACTCGACTGATTTATCCGCTTTTTTCATTCGGGCGGTTCTGAAATGCAAAGAAGAGTTGTTTTTCCCCAAGCATAAATCGTCAGCTCATATCAGGAACCATTATCACTGGAGAAGGGTTCTTGGAAATATCGAAAAATGGAGAATGCGGGATGATACCCATTTCGATTTCCAGCATACGGGAGCAGGCTTTAGCTCGTGGATAAAGGTTAGAGAGAGGAGCATAATATGATGAAGCAATTACTGACAACTAAAAAGACATTCTCAGTATGGGTGAATTATATCCGAATTGTGGTCCTTGTCGGACTGATTATCTTCGGATTTTCACCCTCCAGAGCCCAGACATTCAACGAGGCCTGGGTTCAATCCGACGCCAACGGATATCCCTACGGAAGCATGATCGCCATCGACAGTCAGGAAAACGTTGTTGTTACCGGCTGGCGTCTTGGTACGTACATTGTGACAAAAAAATACGATCCGGATGGCAACATGCTTTGGGAACAGCATTTCGAGGTTCCCAATTTTCAGGCGGTCGCGACCTGGGTTCTGGTCGATCCTTTCGATAATATCGTCATTACCGGTTATCCTCAAACCCGTTCCTCCAATCCTGTGGAAACAGGACTATTGACTATAAAATATGACAGCGCGGGAAACCTCCTCTGGAGCGATACCTATTCGGGAACCTGGGCGTTGGCCATAAGGGGGATCTCGGATGTCGACGGCAACATTTACGTAGCCGGACGGGCCTGGTTCGGGACTTATGATTTTGTTACGATCAAGTACTCGCCCGACGGGACAAGGCTATGGGTCGATACCTTTGATCAGAATTCCGGCTTTCACACCCCCAACTCCATGGATCTCGATCCGCAGGGAAATCTGATAATCAACGGAGTCGGAAACAGCGGTGGTTTCATTACGGCGCTATACAACACTGATGGTGTCCGTCAGTGGGTTATCGAAGGTTCCGGCAACAAGACAAATTGGGTGCGGTTATCAGGGGATGGTTTCTTCTATCTTACGGGGAGCCATTACAGCAGTGAAACAAGTAACGACATCTGGCTTTTGAAATACGATCTGAGTGGAAATCTTATTTGGGAGCAAAGCTACGATTTCGGGGCCGCATCCGAGTATGGCACAAAGCTCGCTCTCGACTCACAGGGAAATATCATAGTTTCCGGGATACAAAGTATTCCCTCCAACTGGATTACCCTCAAGGCCGATCCCCAGGGGAATCTGCTTTGGTCCGATGTGTACAATGAGCATCCTTCCTGGGATGAAGTTCCGGGATTCATCGCGATCGGGCCGGCTGACGAAATTTATCTTACCGGAGCCGGAGGGCCGTGCCCTCCAGCCGGCTGCCAATACAGATCGATGGTAACGCTTCGCTACAATTCCGACGGCTCCAATCCCTGGGCGGCGACGTACTATGCGACATCCCAGCGCGGTGTCGGCCTTGTTCTATCAAGCGATAACAGCGTCTACGTGGCCGGCGATTACATGCTTACCGTTATCAAGTATACCCAGATTGTTACATCAGTTTCCGGAGATGGAATCTCAGGTATACCGCGTGAATTTGTTTTGTCGCAGAACTACCCGAATCCATTCAACCCATCGACCACAATTGAGTACGCGCTGCCAATGGAATCAATGGTTTCGATCGATATCTTCGATATCCTCGGCCGCAAAATCACAACGCTTGCGGAAGGAATCGAGTCGGCAGGCAATCATCAGGCCGTTTGGGATGCAGACGGGCAGACATCCGGTATCTATTTCTACAAAATCAAAGCCGGAGATTATACAAAGACCATGAGGATGTTGCTGCTAAAGTAAGTTGATCGTTTTTCGAAATGTCCCGTTGATTCCGCGTTATCGACAGGATCGGATTGTCGAAATTAGTAAAAGCTCATGGGAATAATTCGGAAGCAAGAGTAGCGGCGATGCAGGGTATCCGAAATGCAAAAAGAGACTAAAATCAAAACGGCTTTGCCATTACTCTCAAGTTCAAACCTCCCCGCAAATCGGTTTGGGAAGCGCGAACGAACGGCGGGTTGATTTTGATGTGTGGCTTGATTTTTGTAATCGGAAGAAAGCAGATCGAGGATATCGAAATATGGGCAAGCGGCTTAACAACCAATATTGAAAAAGCGGAAACTGTACCGGCAGTCCCTGGCTTTTACGATCAGGATAGCTTCAGCGTTCGCCCAATAAATCCCGCGATCAATAGATCAGGTCAGGGCCGCGAGTTTCGGTCCGCGACGGGATCGAAACTGTCATTGTTTTTGACGCAAATCATCTTTATATGCTGCAGAGTCGAAAGACCCGTAAGTTTTATCCCGGTATTCCCTTCGATATAGATGGCGGGCTGAAACTCAATAAAACAGGGAGGCCGATCTGATCGACCTCCCGCTTGTTAGCGTTGTTTGCAGGGTCTATTTGAGATCGAAGCGATCGAGATTCATTACCTTGTCCCAAGCCGCCACGAAATCATTCACGAATTTTTCCTCCGCATCGTTACAGGCATAAACTTCGGCAACCGCGCGCAACTGCGAGTTCGAGCCGAAGACGAGGTCGACTCGGGTACCGGTCCACTTGAGCTTGTCCGATTTTCGATCGTATCCCTCATACACATCTTCGTTAGCCGAGGATTTTTGCCATTTAGTATTCATGTCGAGTAGATTCACAAAATAGTCGTTAGTTAATGTCTCGGGCTTCGTGGTAAAAACGCCGTGAGCGGACTTTCCAAAGTTGGCGTTCAAAACACGCATTCCACCGATAAGAACAGTCATTTCAGGGGCGGTAAGTGTCAAAAGATTTGCCCGATCCAGCAGAAGCTCTTCTGAGCATACGGCATACTCTTTGGGCAGGTAGTTGCGGAAACCGTCAGCCTTCGGTTCGAGAACGCCGAATGATTCCACATCGGTCTGCTTCTCAGTGGCGTCGGTGCGTCCCGGTGAGAAGGGTACGGTGATCTTGTAACCGGCGTTTTTCGCGGCCTGCTCGACAGCCGCGCAGCCGCCCAGAACGATCATATCAGCCAGCGAAACCTTCTTGCCGTCGGATTGAGATTTGTTGAACGCTTTCTGGATCTTCTCCAAAGCCTTAAGCGCTTTATCAAGTTGAGCAGGTTGGTTAACCTCCCAATCCTTCTGCGGGGCAAGGCGAATACGCGCGCCGTTGGCGCCTCCGCGCATATCGGAACCACGGAAGGTTGACGCCGATGCCCAGGCGGTCGAAACCAGTTCGGATACGGATAAACCGGAATCCAGAATCTTGATTTTGATGGAAGCGATATCCTTCTTGTTGATTAGCTTGTGCTTAACGGCAGGAATGGGATCTTGCCAAATAAGATCTTCTTTTGGGACTTCCGGACCGAGATAGCGTGCGCGGGGACCCATGTCTCGGTGGGTCAGCTTGAACCACGCCCTGGCGAAAGCATCCGCGAACTCCTTGGGATTGTTCAGATAGCGTCTCGCTATAGGCTCGTAAATGGGATCGAACTTCAATGAGAGATCCGCCGTGGTCATCATGGGACGGTGTTTTTTCGAAGGGTCATGTGCGTCGACCACCATGTCCTCTTCGGCCACGTCCCTGGCCAGCCACTGATTCGCGCCGGCCGGGCTTTTAACCAGCTCCCAGTCGTATTTAAATAATACTTTCAAATACCCCATATCCCATTTGATAGGATTAGGTTTCCACGCGCCTTCGATGCCGCTGCCGATGGTATCGCCGGCTATTCCGCTTTTGAACTTGGTTCGCCAGCCGAGTCCCTGCTCCTCTAAGGGGGCGGCTTCCGGCTCCGGACCAACTAGAGCGGCGTCACCAGCACCGTGAGCCTTACCGAAAGTGTGCCCGCCGGCAACAAGAGCCACTGTTTCCTCATCGTTCATAGCCATACGTCCGAAGGTCTCGCGAACGTCCTTACCGGAAGCGACCGGGTCAGGGTTGCCTTCAGGGCCTTCCGGGTTCACGTAGATCAGGCCCATCTCTACCGCGGCCAGAGGATTTTCCAATTTTCTATCGCCGGAATAACGTTTGATATCGCGCCACTTAGTCTCATCACCCCAGTTAATATCCTCTTCCGGTTCCCATATATCAGCGCGTCCGCCGCCGAAACCGAAGGTCTTGAATCCCATCGATTCCAGGGCGACGTTACCGGCGAGAATTAGAAGATCGGCCCAGGAGATCTTCTTGCCGTATTTTTGTTTGACCGGCCAGAGAAGTCGGCGGGCTTTGTCGAGATGTACATTGTCCGGCCAGCTGTTTAAGGGCGCAAATCGCTGGTTTCCGGTATTTCCCCCGCCGCGGCCGTCGCCCATACGGTAAGTGCCCGCGCTGTGCCAGGCCATCCGGATGAAAAGCGGACCGTAGTGACCGTAATCGGCCGGCCACCAGTCTCGCGAGTCAGTCATCAGAGCATAGAGGTCTTTCTTCAAGGCCTTTAAATCGAGTTTCTTGAATTCTTCAACGTAGTTGAAGTTTTTATTCATGGGATTAGATTTGGCAGAATGCTGGTGAAGAATTTTCAGATTCAGTTGATTGGGCCACCAGTCCCGGTTGGAAGTACCGCCGCCGGCACCCATGCCTGTCACCGGGCACCTGCCAGCGTTATCCTTGTTTTGATCAGTCATAATTCCTCCCTAATCGAAATAGTTTCCGCGAGTTTGTTCGTATTTACAACCAAGTTATCAGCATCATTAATACAATTTGAATTACTTTCATTCATTTCCCCTGTCAATCAAGTGGAAAAAGTATAATATTAGACATAGTCTTATTCACATGTAAAAAAATAGCTATTTTTTCTTTCTTCTTCCTCTCAATATCACTTGAAACTCGACAATCTCGAAATCCTTGAGTCTGTCCTTCCCTTTGACTTCCAATTGATCCCACGGGATATCATAAATATTTCCGGTTTCCTCATCGATAAAATGATGATGTTGATTAATATTACAATCAAAGACAACCGTACCTTCCCTGATAATTTGCGTTCTGACCAAGCCTTTTTTGACTAATAGATTCAGTGTGTTGTAAACTGTAGCGCGAGAAATAGTGGGGCATTGCAACCGCACCTGTTCCAGGGCCTGGTCAGCCGACGGATGAGAACGGGTATTGAGAATAAATTCAATTACCGCTATTCTCTGCGGCGTAGGCTGAATACCGCATTCGCGAAGTAGGGTCACGCTGTCGTTCACTTTATTAAGATAAAGTCCTATTTTAGACTTTGTCAAGATATTTTATCGGTTTTTGCCAAAATTTCATGCTTTTGACGAGGTCCTGTTTGCAAGCGGTTTATGAAAAGTCTTAGCCTCACCCTATTCGCGGCTAAATATCTCCAAAAGCCTCTATATCAGGGCAACGATTTGACCCCCCTCATCAATAGCGGGAACATCAGACGTCAAAATTCCGTTGACAAAACTGGAATTTGCCGTATATTCCAAGACTGTTCCGGACGGCAAAGCGGCTGTTCGGGTTTTTTTCTGCGTGATTATTCCCTTAAAGATTAATCTGTAGAAATTTTTCAAATGTGTTGCCGGCGGGTAATTCTGCCGCGAAAGGTAAAATGACCGATGGCCAATATCGCCAATATCCGAAATCTCGCAATTGTAGCCCATATAGATCACGGTAAAACGACACTTATAGATTCGGTGTTTAGAGCCACTCGGACTTTCCGCGAAAACCAGGAGGTCGCCGAACGGCTTATGGACAGCAACGTGCTGGAGCGTGAACGCGGCATAACTATCCGGGCGAAGCATTGCACGGTATCATGGGACGACTACCTCATAAATATAATAGACACTCCCGGCCACGCTGATTTTTCCGGCGAGGTAGAGCGGGTGCTTTCCATGGTTGATTCGGTTTTATTGCTGGTTGACGCTAACGAGGGCCCGATGCCGCAGACCCGCTATGTGCTCATGCGCGCGTTAAAGCTCGGTCTTCGTCCGATCGTAATTATAAACAAAGTAGATCGTCCGAACGCCCGCCCCGATTACGCTTTGAATAAGACATTCGACCTTTTCATAGATTTGGGCGCAACCGATGAGCAGGCTCATTTCCCTGTATTGTATGGTTCAGGCCTCAACGGATGGTTTGTCAATGAGTTAGGTGATCACGAAGGTACCGGAATGGATGCTCTTTTTCAGACGATTATTGATGAAGTTCCTCCACCGCAAGTTGATCAGGAAGGTGACTTTCTGATGCAGGTCAGCTCCCTCGACTGGAGCGATTATATCGGTCAAATAGGCTGCGGACGGGTATTGCGAGGCAGTTTGAAAAAAGGGGAGGAGTTTACCCGCATAATTACCAGACAGAAAGATCCATTGTCTCAAGACAAAGGTTGGGCCGTGGAATCGTCGTCAAGGGCGCAGGCTGTTCGGATGTGGGTTACCCGCGGATTAACGCGGGTGGAAACCGACGAAATTTCCGCTGGCGATATAATCTGGCTGGCAGGACCTTCTGAAATCGGCATAGGGGATACTTTTTCTGAAAATAGCGATATAAAAGAAGCGTTAAAACCTCTGGAGATAGAAGAGCCTACACTTTCGATGTTTTTCCTGGTCAACAACGGTCCGTTCTCCGGGCAGGAAGGCACGGCGATCATGCTCCGCCAGCTGAAAGAGCGGCTGGTAAGAGAACTTCGGGTAAATGTCGCCCTGCGAATGGAGGATCTCGGTCGTTCTGACGGAGTAAAGGTTTCTGGCCGCGGTGAACTTCACCTGGCGATCCTGATCGAAGAGATGCGGCGCGAAGGGCTCGAATTTTGTATCTCCCGCCCGGAAGTCATAACTCGTCTCGACAGCCATGGTGATACGCTGGAGCCGTTGGAACAGCTGATTATCGATGTTCCCGAGGAATACCAGGGGATAATAATCGAGAAACTCGCCAGGAGAAAAGGGGAGCTGATCACGGTCGATAACGCCGGCACGAAAACCATTCGTATCGAGTTTGAAATTCCGACGCGTGGGTTGATCGGATACAGGACGGAGTTTTTAACCGACACGCGGGGTATGGGTATCATGGCATCCCGTTTTATCGGTTACGGTTCGTGGCGGGGTGATATTGTCTCGAGAAGCAAAGGTTCTATTATCAGCATCGAAACAGGAATCGCCACAGCCTATGCCCTGGAAGGGCTTCAGGAGCGCTCGGTTATATTTATCGAACCGATGGATAAGATCTATACCGGGCAGATTGTCGGTGAGAATTCCAGAAATATGGATATGACCTGCAACCCGACCAAACGCAAGAACCTGACTAACCATCGATCGAGTACAAAAGATATCGCTGTCAAGCTCGATGTACCCCGCAAGATGTCGTTGGAACAGGCTATGGAATGGATCAGAGGGGATGAGTTGGTCGAGGTAACTCCGAAATCGATCAGGATAAGAAAATCGATTTTGGATATCGATGAACGGAAGAAGGTCGAGAAGAAACAGCTGGCTTAGGTGGTAATCCTGATGCCGGCGGTCAAGATTCTTCCCATAAATAGTTTTACAAATTCCATATAGTATGAAGCAGGTCATGGTATGGGTCAAAGGGTTGATATGCCTATGCAAGACACTACAGTTTTCCGGTACGGTTTCCTGACAGCGTCGAAATAAAATTAAGATCATTCAGAGCGGCATATGATGGTCAGCGGCGAGCGCCATTTCGCATAATATGAGAATAAACAGTCGGCAATAGCGGATGGATCGGGAGTATAGTTTCTTTTAAGGTAGAATTTTATTGTAACCGGCGGTCTGGATCTCTATATTTCTAATTTTCGTATCGGTTTTTATCGAAAAGCCGATGGGGCGCTTGGCATTTTACGGAGGCGTTGATGAACGAGCAACGAAGTTATCGATATCTTATCTATTCATTATTCCTTCTTTCGGGCGTATCCGGACTCGTTTATCAGATAGTCTGGACCAGGATGCTTGTTCTGGTATTCGGCAATACGATGTTGGCGACAAGCACGGTATTGAGCTCTTTCATGGGCGGACTGGCGGCTGGAAGTTTCGTTTTCGGCCGATATATCGATAAAAGGCCCAGACCTCTGATCCGGGTATACGCAATGCTTGAGGCGGGAATCGGAATATTCGCCTTGCTGTTCCCGGCCATCTTGAGCGTCGTGACCCCTATTTATGCCGGGCTTTATAACCTGGTAGAGGGCAACATAGTTCTTTTGAACCTGGTCAGGTTTATCGTTTGTTTCGCGATTATAGTCATACCGACATTCCTCATGGGCGGCACGCTGCCTGTACTGATTAAACGTTTCTGCGGGAAGGGCAGTTCTATCGGTCGTCCGACCGGATTTTTATATGGCTTGAATACGGCGGGAGCGGTTATCGGCACAATCGCCTGCGGTTATTTTCTGCTTCGTTTTTTAGGTATGCAGAAGACCACCTGGGTGGCCGTGGCCATCAACTTAGGCGTAGCGGCGACGGCCTGGATCCTAAGCGGCGGCGCGAAAGAATCTCTTAGAGAGCCTGTCGACGAAAAAGATATAATCTCCCCGACAAGATCCGCCGAGCGGGTTTACAGCAGGACAATAGTCAGGATGACTCTTATCGGAATCGGTCTTTCGGGTTTTTGCGCTCTGGCTTACGAAGTTTTCTGGACCCGCATGCTGAATCTCTTTTTGAACAATAATATTTATTCATTTACCGCTATACTGGCTACATTTTTGGTGGGCATCGCGGTTGGAAGTTTTATTTATGCCCGCTATCTTTCGCGTTCAAATAATCAGGTGAAAATTTTCGTGGGGCTGCAGATAGGCATCGGCCTGATTTCGTATGCCACCCCGTATATATTTCGTTTGCTTCACGGCGGTCTATTCAGCGATTTCAGCGAGGCGCTGACTCTGGTTAAAACGTCGATAATTATGATCGGCCCGACGATAATGATGGGAATCGCCGTACCTCTGGCGATACAGATATGCCAGCGGGGCGAGAGTCATGAGGGTTCCAGCGTAGGAACGGTATACGCGGTAAATACTATGGGCGCGATTCTCGGCGCGTTCACAGCCGGTTTTATTCTATTGCCGACGGTTGGCCTGCATTATGGGGTGATTATCGTGGCTGTGTTGAACATTCTGGCGGGATTCCTGCCTCTATTCTCGACCGCAAGGAAACGTCTGCGGCCCGCCTGGGTCGCGGTTTTCGCAATGGTGATTGTGGTCATGGTATTGTCCGCCCCTCGGGACCTGTTTCGAGGCCTGTTTCAGGACGCTCATCCGAACGCTGATATCGCCTACTATAAAGAAGGCAAGGTGGCTAATGTTTTAGTTTACGATTTTAAGAAATTGGGATACAAGGATTTCCATCTCAACGCGGTGAATGAAGCTTCCTCCAGGCTGTGGCACGTACAGCTTTTTAAAATGCTGGGGCTTTTGCCGACTCTGGTCCATAAAAATCCGAGCGACGCCCTAATGGTGGCATTTGGAGCAGGTATGTCGGCCGGCGCCTGCGCTCGCAATGTGGAATCGTTGGACTGTGTCGATCTCAATCCCGATATACAGGGTATCGCCGCCGCGTTCACCCGCGAGAATCTCGACGTTATCAATCAGCCGAATTTTAAACAAATTGTAAATGACGGCCGTAACGCGCTGATGCTCAGCCCCCGCAAATACTCGCTGATCATTTCCGACGCGACCAATCCCAAGATGCTCGACTCATGGACATTGTACTCACGGGAATTTTACCAGCTGGTCAAGGATCGGCTCGAACCCGACGGCGTTTTCTGCCAATGGGCGCTGATTCCTCTTCCCGGCGACGCTATCAAGGTGGTCCTCAATACTTTCCGAAGTGTTTTTCCACATATGAGCTTCTGGGCCATCTATGGTTCTTCGCAGGTGTTGATGCTCGGAACTCCGGAACGGCTCGAAATAGACTATGTCGATTTAGAAAGCCGGCTCAGGCCACTTTTGGATGACGCCGGATTAGCCGATTATGGCGTGAACAGCGTGGAGAAATTCCTAAGCTTTTTCCTCATCGGTGAAGACGGGATTTCGCAAATGCTTCAGGGATTCGATAAAATCAGCACTGATGATCTTCCGCATGCCCAATTTAAAATATCTCAGGATCGCGAGGGGATCGACAACTGCCTGGATCTGGTACGGTACCAGGAATCAATTAAAAACTACATGAAGGATAACAGCTCTTTACCGGATAGGTTTTTTCCGACCATGACTGCCTATGAAGATATCGCCAGGAGGCTCAATGTCGGGTTTTTGACAGATAATAGTACCAGGTATTCCGAGGCGGCTGTTGCTTCCGCCGATGCGGGCCTGGCTGACGCCAACGTGGCGCATCATCTGAATTATTGTCCGGAAAAGAAACGGTATTTTATGGAACGGGTCAAGGCGTCATCCGACGATTTAACCGCGCACAACTGGCTGGGGAACATATATCTGTTCGAGGGCAGCCTTGAATTGGCGGAAAGGGAATTCAATACAACGATTAATTTGAAGCCGGACCATGCCTTCGCCAGAATCAACCTGGCTCTGACTCAGCTGGCCGACGGCGATCTTGATAAGGCTGTTTCCGGGTTGTTGGAGGTTCGCGAGCTTTCCCCGAGCAAGAGAATTTTAAACTCGGTCTCGCGACAGCTGGCTATAGAGAGAATACTGAGAAAACTTCAATACCAACCGGAATCCGCCGAATTAACTCGTTCGCTCGGTATTGCCTATTACAACGACGGCCGTATTCTCGATGCTATACGCGCCTATCGCAAGGCGGCCGAATTGGATCCCGACGATCAGGAGATTATCTATAATCTCGCCCGTATTTACGAAAATCACGAGTTTGTAGAAGGCGCCGCAAGGATATATACAAAACTGGCAGATTCCTGGCCCGCGGATATGGCTCTTAGGACGAAAGGCGACCAATTCAGCGCGTTGTCCAGTGACCCGGATGAACTTCGCGAATGGCTAAACGGGCGGATAGCCGCTATCGATCAGGAAACGAATACCGCGGAACACCCGTCGACCTGCGACGAGGCGCTTGCTGTTTGGAATGATGTCGATCCCGAAGGAGCGGCCGATCCGAAGAATCTTCTGCGGGCGGCCAAATTGTTTGAGAAATCAGCTCAAAGCAAACCGGACGATCTGCATGCCTATATTGACGCGGCCACTATTTACGAAGCGTTGGGGCAATTTGAAAAAGCGGCGGACTTATGGGAAAAGGGGTTCGAGATTAACCCTGATTTCGAATTTTTATCTTTACAAGCCGCTCGCTTAAAGGCGATGGCGATATTATCCGGAATAAAGACCGACGGTTCTGAAAAAGCTTCTGTTCTTCGTCAAATAGCCTGGTATTATCGGGCGATCAACGAACCGGAACTCGCTCTCGAATATTTACGTGAATCCGCCGTCATGATACCCGATCGGTCCGATACCTGGCTCGAATTAGCCGAAACGGCGAAGGATGCCGGGATGTACGAGGAAGCTATCGGGGCGGCCAACCAGGCTCTGGCAATCAAACCCGGACTCCAGGCAGCCGCGGCGGTTAAGAAGGAACTGGAGGGAATAGTAAAACTGGCCGCGAAGCGAACATTATGAACCAATGAAATGAGAATTCGGAATACCGCTGAATTGAAAACCAAAGAAACCGATAAGAGTGGCGGGCGGATTTTTAAAGCGATACAGGATGATCATATTCGCGAAGATTGTATGGCCTTATGGAGAAAATAGTGGGCCAAAAGCCGAAAACGCGCGGCAGGAGCGTTGCCGGATTCGGATCGTACCATTATCAGCGCGCCGGTTTATCCTATGGCAATGGCAGTAATGGATTATTGGCGGTGTATTAGATATTTCCGAATCTGTATTCTCAACACGACTGTTCCCCACCCTATAGCTTACAAACTAACTTGTTTATTTACAGGCGGTTAACTAAACACAGAAAATCGACTATTGATTAAATATCCCTGATTGGTAATTTATGGACTAAACGGATCTTTATTTTCTTGGAATTATTCGAATGTCATGGTATTATTAAAAATGATTATTCATTTCAATAGGTTTAACGAGAATTCAGTTTGGTCGGCAGGAAAATAACTTCTGGAGAAAGCTATGAATAGCGCGAAATCAATTGGCGCGACGTCAATAAAACGTCTCGTGGAACAGGGATTTTACGGATTCTCTGACGTGGAGCTGGGGAATCATCGGTTCGGGATCAGATTCGCCTATTTTATTTGTATGAGTGTGGTAATGACAGGTCTGTTTTTGAAAAATCAACAGATTTTGCTGTTGGCGAATATCATCGCGTTACTGGGAATTTTGCCACCGTATCATCCGATTGATTATTTATATAACTACGCGTTCAGGCATTTGATCGGCCGGCCCAAGCTTCCGCACCGTTCCAATCAGGGTCGTTTTGCCTGCAGCATGGCTACCGTCATGCTTGCGACCATGAACTACTACGCGTATCAGGGAAATTTCACCGTGGTTTATATCGTAGGCTCCGGGCTTCTGACTTCAGCGTTTCTGGTTACTTTTCTGGATCTGTGCATTCCGTCAAAAATCTACAACGCTCTCTTCATCCGTCGCTCGGGCTAACCGCAAAGCGAAGGACAATCGATCTGAATAAACAAAGGCAATTAGCGCCGATGAGTCCCGATCATCGAAAGAGAAGGTGGATTTTATGATTGGCAAGATTAGATGGATTAGCGTCATCCTTATCTTGGCTGGAATTGTTGGATTTCTGACTGTAGCCGATGATCTTCGCCATAAAGGGGAGTTGATCGGAGTAGGAAGCATATTGGCGGCGGGATTGTCAGGATTCGCGACGTGGTTTATTTTCAAGCGCAAGACTGACCACGCCCCGGTCCGTGAGCGATTCAATAAGGTAAGTTATATATTTATCAATATGTTAGATTGTTTCTGCCAGTCCCGCGCCGGGCTCCCGCGAAGTAAATAGAAATAGACATTAAAATAGTTAATATATTATCATGATTTAATTGAATATTCTTATTTTTTTATGAAACATAATTAATATAATTTGAGTATATTGAGATAGAAATGGAAAAATGGAGCTGAAATGAAAAAAGATTGGACCTATTTAACAAAGATGGCCGCCAATAAACCGGTCAGGATAGTCAGGGTAGTTATCGAGGGGGATGAAGTGGCGATCGAGGGGGATTTCGAACTGCCGCCGTTGGCTAAACTCGATAGTGACGATCAGATTTTCGCGGCCGTGTTTATCAAATGCCACGGCTCGATCAAACAGATGGAGAAGTATTTCAATGTCAGTTATCCGACGATAAAAAATCGTTTGAACCGGATCGCCGAAAAACTCGATTTTGCGCGGGTGGAGACGGAAGTCGATGAGTCCGACGCCCTCGACCGTCTGGATAAGGGAGAGATCGATGTCAATGAAGCTATAGAGTTGCTGAAAAAAAGGAGAAAATAATGAACGATCAGAGAAAGCAGATTCTGGAAATGCTTGGAGGGGGCAAGATCAGCGCCGACGAGGCGGAACGACTACTGGACGTGTTGAACGAGGGAGCCGCGGAGGATGCCGTGCCGATCGGGGGAAATGGGGAGAAGAAACCGAAATATCTTCATGTCAAGGTTAACTCCGAGGAAGGAAGCGGGCACGGGCATGGCAATGTCGATATCAAGGTGCCGTTGGCGCTGCTTAAGGCCGGGATCAAGCTGGGGACATTGATGCCGGAGAGGGCCAAGGATAAGTTCCACTCTCACCTGGCGGATAAAGGGATCGATCTGGATCTGAAGAATATGGATTCGGAGAAGATCGAGCAGTTGGTGCGGGCGTTGCAGGACAACCCGATCGAGATCGAGAGCGACAAGGAGAGCGTGAAGATTTTCTGCTCTTAGGCCTGAAAGCCGGTGATCTTAATTTTGATTTATCGAAAAATGGAGCCGCGAAATAACGGTTCCATTCTTTTTGTCCGGCTGTAGCCTTCGAGTCCAACAAGTAGTTGTGCTCTTTCGATTGTTATCGTATGATTTATGTTAGACAAAATCAGAATAGGGGGGATTATGCCCAAAACCAGAGCCATCAAGCGAATCACCAGCAGCCGTCCCACTATAGAGGGAGCCGGGGTACATCTCAAAAGGGCCTTCGGTTTCGGCAACACCACCGATTTCGATCCGTTTCTGCTATTCGATGATTTCCGGGGGGATAAGCCGGATCAATATATCAAGGGATTTCCCTGGCATCCGCACCGGGGAATCGAGACGATCACCTATATGCTCGAAGGGTACGCCGAGCATGGCGATAGTATAGGCAATAGCGGAGTGATCGGCCCGGGGGACGTGCAATGGATGACCGCCGGAAACGGGATTATCCATCAGGAAATGCCCAAAGGGGATAAAAACGGCAGAATGGGCGGATTCCAGCTCTGGGCCAATCTGCCGGCATCGCATAAGATGATGAACCCCCGCTACCGGGATATTCTGCGGGATACGATTCCGGAGGTAAGCCACGAGAGCGGCGCTAAGATCAGGATCATCTGCGGCAAAATCGGCGATATAGCCGGGCCGGTAACCGATGTGGTGATCGAGCCTGAATACTTAGACATCGCGGTACCGGCGGGATCGAAATTTACTTATCATATACCCGAAAGCCATAACGTATTCGCTTATATCATTGACGGTTCGGGCTTGTTCGGCGCGATGGGGCAAAAGGGTTCGAATGGGGATCTGGTTTTATTTGATGACGGCGAGGAAGTTATTGCCGCGACAGGAAAAGAAGCTGTCCGCTTTCTGCTAATCTCCGGAAAGCCGTTGCGGGAGCCGGTAGCCTGGTACGGCCCGATTGTCATGAACACCCAGGACGAACTGAAGATCGCGATGGAGGAATACCGCGACGGGACATTTATAAAACATAGAGGAGACTGATCTGAGACTACGGCTATTGGTCAGTAAGCTAAATAGATCCTGACAGTGGTTATAGTTCTGAGCGAGCATTATCGGCGGGAATCATATTTCGAATTTATTTGACCCGGTATACGCAATGCTATAAGTTTATTTCTATTGTTTATTATGAACAGCGAAGAAAAATCGAATTCCTCCGAAAAACCCAATAACGGTATATCAGCTATTCACTTTATATTCCGGGCTCTGCGTTTCAGAAATTATCGTCTCTATTTTATGGGGCAGGGGATCTCCCTTATCGGCACCTGGATGCAGCGGATCGCCATAAGCTGGCTTGTTTACCGGCTGACCAACTCTATGTTCCTGCTCGGTTTCGTGGGGTTCGCCACCCAGATGCCGACATTCCTGCTCGGGCCGATTGCCGGAGTGGCGGCCGACAGATTCAACCGTTATCGGATATTATTGATAACGCAGATATTCGCCATGATTCAGGCAGTTATTTTCGCCATACTGGTATTAACAGACACCATCAGAGTTTGGGAGATAGTAGTTCTTGGAAGCGTTTTAGGGATTATCAACGCTTTCGATACACCGTCGCGGCAATCATTGATGGTCGATATGATCGAGGATCGATCAGATCTCAGCAACGCCATCGCCTTGAATTCATCCATGGTCAATGGAGCCCGGCTTATAGGGCCGTCGATTGCCGGCATTCTCATAGCCGCGTTCGGCGAGGGAGTTTGCTTTTTGAGTAACGCCATAAGCTATATCGCGGTTATCGCCGCGTTGCTGGGGATGCGTTTGAAGATTGTGGAAAGTATTCGATCCAAACAGGACCTGTTCGGGCATTTCAAGGACGGTTTCAAGTACGCTTTCGGCTTTCCTCCGATCCGCTCGGTGCTTATGCTGATCTCGCTGATCAGCCTGATGGGGATGCCGTACACGGTGCTGATGCCGATTTTCGCCAGGGATATCTTAGGCGGCGGAGCGCATACGCTGGGATTTTTGATGGCCTCCGCCGGAGCCGGGGCATTGCTCGGCGCCTTTTATCTGGCCTCACGTAAAACAGTGGTCGGCTTGGGGAAAGTGGTTCCGACGGCGGCGGCGTTGTTTGGCTGCGGACTGATATTGTTCTCGATATCGCGGCAGACATGGCTTTCCATGATTCTGCTGTTTTTCGCCGGCATGGGGATGATGGTGCAGATGGCCGCCAGTAATACGATACTACAGACCATCGTCGACGATGACAAACGGGGACGGGTCATGAGTTTCTATGCCATGTCGTTTTTCGGCATGGTGCCGCTGGGGAATCTGTTAGCAGGGAGTCTGGCCAGCAGTATCGGACCGTCGTGGACAATTGTCATGGGCGGGCTTTCCTGCATGATCGGTGCTGCGGTATTCATGCGGAAACTGCCGGTTTATCGCAAGATGGTGCGCCCGATTTATATCCGCAAGGGGATAATCCCGGAGGTAGCGGAAGCTTTGCAGTTGACCGATCGAATCGGGCAGAGGCAGTAAGGGCGTTATGTGCGGCCGGACAGTCAGAAAATATGGCAATCATCCATACCGAGTTGCCGTCGTGCATGGCGGACCGGGCGCGCCGGGGTACATGGCCACGGTGGCCAGGGAGCTGGCTAAAACAGTCGGCGTGATAGAGCCGTTGCAGACAAAAGAATCGGTCGTGGGGCAGATCGATGAACTGATCGAGCAATTATCCGTTCATGCCGATACGCCATAAGCGCCGGGTCACGCTTCGCTACGAGCCGAGGCGAAGGAATATTTAATTCCAATTATTTTGATCTAAAATAATTTTTCAATTAAGCAGGTCTTTGAAATATACATCGTGAACCAGACCGAAATTGACAGAATCAGGGTTTTCTCTATCAAGCTCCCATTTTAGGGGATTATTAACAATATACTCTCTCGCTTTATTCAGTTCGCATTCGTTACGGATAATCCTGTCATGATAATTTCTTTGCCAGGCAAAATCTACATTTCCGCCCTTTCTAATAATACGGGTCGCATTTGCCTTAAAGTGACGCACGATTTTTCCAAGAGTGAGTCGGGGATTTTCCATCAGGATCCAACTCGCCATTGATTTGTCCCCCGTAGCCGTAGGGGTTTGATTAATCAAACCCCTACGAATATGAACGATTCCATGAAAATGATTCGGCATTATTATAAATTCGTCCAATTCAACTTCGTCGAATATTTCTATTAACGCGGACCATCGGTTAAAGACTATTTTACCTTCTTCCGATAAATTAGTCTGACCATCTTTGATAATGGAAAGCGATGGAATTCGATTCTTTGTACAAATAGTAATAAAATAAGCGCCGTCCCTGGAATAGTCATAGTCTGCTAATCGTTTAGACCGACGGCGCCGTTTTTTAATTTTCTTATTTCTATATTCGATTAAAGTTTTAGTCTCACCTATCCCGCCACTCGGGCTTGCGTTTCTCCATGAACGCCGCCAAGCCCTCGTGGGCGTCGTACGATTTCATCATCTCCTTCAAATAAATCGCCTCCGATGATTCCAGCGCTTCCCCGAACGGTTTGCCGATACTCTCCCTGATCGCCTTCTTGCAATAACGCAAGATCGCGCCGGAGTTCGAGGTCAGCCGGTAGATAAACTCCTCCGCCTTCTTCTCAAATTCGTCCTTGGGATACACCTGATTTACCAGCCCGATCCGCTCGGCCTCCTCGGCTAAGATTACGTCGCCGATCATCAGAAGCTCATATATTTTTTTCAGAGGACTGGATTGCGGGAACGCGGCGGCCGCCACCGGCGGAAACACCCCGACCTTGATCTCCGGCTGGCCGAACTTAACACCCTCGCGGGCGATCACCATATCGCAGAAACAAG
This sequence comes from Candidatus Zixiibacteriota bacterium, assembly GCA_024641335.1. Classification (GTDB taxonomy): domain Bacteria; phylum Zixibacteria; class MSB-5A5; order UBA10806; family UBA10806; genus JAHEDG01. Next base: position 59,919 of record JAHEDG010000006.1, on the reverse strand, counting down.
CCAATTCGCATCCCCCGCCCAGCGCCGCGCCATGGACAATAGCGATTGTCGGGCATTCCAGGCGATCTAAAAGCAAAAACATCAGGTGGAACGTCTTGATCATCTTCTCGGCCAGCTCCTCGGTATGCTCGGCCACGTCGACACCGGCCGAAAACGCCCGCCCCTTTGCCCGGATGACCAACGCCTTCAACGCCGAACTATCGAGCGATTCGAGGGCCTCGTTGATCTCGTTCATCATCTCTATATTAATGATATTGAGATCGTCGTCCCTTTGCAGAGTGAGATAGCCGGTTTTATTCTTTTCTTCGCAGGCGATATGCTTGTAGTTGGCCATTTTATGACTCCCTTTTTATGACCATGCCCATGGAGACGCCACCGCCGCCGCAAATCGCCGCTAACCCGGTTTCGCCGTTGTGGGTCTTCAAGGCGTGATATAGCGTCACGATTATCCGGGCGCCGGATATGCCGGTGGGATGGCCCAGGGCGATAGCCCCGCCATGCACGTTGAGCTTGTCGCGGTTCCAGCCCAATACTTGCTCGTTGGCCAGGATCTGCACCGCGAACGCCTCGTTGACCTCGATCAGATCGGCGTCGTTGATTGTCATGCCCGCTGCCTTCAAGGCCGCCGGTATGGCCACGCCGGGCCCCTCGCCCATTGTCGACGGTGACACCGCCACGGACGATATGCTTTGAATTGAGAAAAGAATTTTCGCGCCAATAGCTTTGGCCTGCTCACGACTGGTGAAAACCAAAGCGCAGGCGCCGTCGGACATACCGCAGGCGTTGGCCGCCGTCACTGTGCCATCCTTGCGGAACACAGGTTTGAGTCTGGCCATCTGCTCCATGGTCGAATCGGCGCGGACTGTCTCATCCTTCGCGAACAGGATAGTCTCTTTTCGAGATACTACATCGACCGGAGTGATCTCCTGATCGAACCATCCTTCATTCTGAGCCTTGGCCGCTTTCTTATGCGACGATAACGCGAACTCGTCCTGCGCCTCGCGGGAGATCTTATATTTGTCGACCAGGTTTTCGGCGGTTTGTCCCATCCCCTGATTAATCAACGGATCTATCGAATCGGACCAGCCGTCCTGCAGGGTTTTATCCCCCATCTTGAAACCGTCCCAACGGGCGTTCTTGAGCAGATACGGGATGGTCGACATGGAATCGAATCCGCCGACCAGCACGATCTTCGAATCGCCGAGCCGGATGGCCTGACTGGCCACCTGTATCGCTTTCATCCCCGATGGGCAAGCCATGTTGATCGTATGAGTCGGCACCGATTCCGGCACTCCTCCTCTGATCGAAGCCGTGCGAGACGGGTTGGGGCCGTTGCCCGCCTGGCGGCAGCTGCCGAGGACGACATCGTCGAGATCATCCGGATTCACGCCCGAGCGCTTCACCGCTTCTTTGATTGCCGCCGCCCCGATATCGTAGGCGGCCATATCCTTCAATGTCCCGCCGAACCGCCCCATAGGGGTACGGCAGGCCGAGATACAGACAATGTCGTTTAAGTTCATTTTGGTTCCTTTTTTTATCGCGCTTTCGTTTCGGGAATTACTGTTCCCGAAACACCACGTTTTTGATTGTTGCAGGGGTTTGATTAATCAAACCCCTACGCAATGACTTTTTTAATTCTCTCGCTCACCTTACTATATATACTGGCCGCCGTCGATTTTGATCACCTCGCCGGTTACATGGCGCGACTCCTCGGCGCACAAAAACGCGATTACTGTCGCTACCTCCTCGGGCGTGCCTAATCGGCCCAATACCGTCTCATCCACCGCTTTCTGTTTGATATCATCGGGCAAATCGCTCATCATATCGGTCAATATCATACCCGGCGCAACGGCGTTCACGTTGACAGAATATTTGCCCAGCTCCCGGGCCACCGCCTTGGTCAACCCGATTATCCCCGCCTTGGCCGCCGAATAATTCGCCTGCCCGAACTTCCCGCGCAGGCCGTTAATCGATGTTACATTAATTATCCGGCCCGATTTCTGCTCGCGAAAATGAGAAGAGGCGGCTCTGATGAAATTGAAATATCCTTTAAGATCGGTATCGAGGACCGTATCCCACATCTCCTCAGTCATCTTCCAGATTACCCCGTCCCGGTTAATGCCGGCGTTATTCACCAGGAAATCCAGCCGCCCGAATTCGGCGATGACCTCTGTCACCATCATTTGAGCCTGCTCGAACGACGAGACATCGCATTTGATAACCAGCGCGCGCCGTCCCATCTTCTCGATCCGGGCAGCCAACGCTTTGGCTTCTTTATCATGGCTGCGATAATTGACAGCTACATCCGCTCCGCATTTGGCCAGATACAACGCCGCGGCCGAGCCTATGCCCATAGACGATCCGGTGACAATAGCGGTTTTATTCTTCAAATCGAACATTACTTTCTCCTCGGCCTGGCGCCAGTTATAAACATCATCATCCGTTCGCGCGAAATGGGTTCGTTTTTTATCGAACCGTACCCCTCTATATCTATAAAACCGACCTTCTCGAACATAGCGATTAGCTCATGAAACGAATACATCCTGATATTGGCCTCGAATGTTTTCTCCCTGCCGTCCTTGATGATATACCAAGTCCCGTGATTAATCGATGTGCGGTAATCGAAATATCGTTTTTCCATCGATTTGACACCGGCGACTTCCTGCCAGCCGTGGGATTGGTAATTAGCCATGATCCAATCGCGGTTGATTACATGCAGCATGAACTTTCCGCCCGGCTTCAAGGCCTTGTACATCTTTTTCAAAACCAATTGATGGTCGGATTCGTTTTCAAAATAACCGAACGACGTCCAAAGGTTGCCGGCGGCGTCGAATTCCGAATTGAAATTTATCCGGCGCATATCCGCCCGACTCAAATCGATACTGAGCCCGCTCTTCTTGGCCTTCGAACCGAACTCGTCGAGATAGGATTGAGTGATATCGACACCGGTAACCTTTATCCCCTTTTTTGCCAGGGGTAACCCTACCCTGCCGATACCACAGGGACAATCGAGAAACTTCTTTCCAGGTTTCAGGTTCAGCTTCTCCATAATATAGCGGACATGGTTGTTCGTCTCTCTCTGAGAAACCAATCCGAAAAACGGTCGAAACTCGGGGAAGAAATTATCCCACCAGCCGGAATCTTTAGACATCTATCCCTCCAGTTTGGCCCCGCACATACCGCAGAATTTATGCAGGCCCGGAAGCTGGGTCGATCCGCAGGCTTTACAGGTATGCTTATACGGTCCGTATTTGAATTCCGACGATCCACCATCGGCGGCGATTTTGCGCAAGCCCATGTAGTCGGCCTTGCGTTTCTCCACAAACGCCTGCATCCCCTCGTTGGGCTCCCAGGAGGAGAAGTGAAGTGTCAACCAGTCGCGGGCGTGGCCGATTGTCTGGAACCAAACCTGCTCTTTCCAATAGTTCACCGAAGTTTTCGTATAGCGCATGCATTCGGGGAATTTGTTAAGCATCTTCTCGGCCATCTGCATACAGGCCTCATCGAGTTTTTCGCGCGGAACAACCTGGTTGACCAGGCCCCACTCCAACGCTTTCTCCGGTTTGATTTTCTCATTGAGATAGAGGATCTCTCGTGCGCGCCTGTCTCCGACGAAAATCGGCAGCCATTGGGTGGCGCCGCCACAGGCGACCGAACCGACATTGGTGCCGATCTGCCCGATATAAGTATCGTCGGCCATGATAGAGAGATCGCAGGCCATGTGCGATTCATTGCCCCCACCGACCGCCATGCCGTTCAAGCGGCAGATAACCGGCTTGCCGCATTTCAAAATAGATTCGATATAGGCCGCGAAGATACCCATATACTTAAAATAGTCGCGGGGTTTTTGGGTGTAATAGGCGGCATATTCTTTGACATCACCTCCGGTGCAGAACGCTTTATCGCCGGCGCCTGTGAAAATCACCACGCCGACAGAGTCGTCCCAGGCCGCGTCTGTGAAAGCCGTAGTCAGTTCTTTCAGGCAGTTAGTGGAGTAAGCGTTATAGAAATCGGGACGGTTGATGGTAATAGTGGCCACCCAATCTTTTTTCTTATAGAGTACCTCTTTAAATCCATACTCCGCCGCGTCTTTTGGCTGGAACGGGTTCATTTATTCCTCCCTGATTTTATATTAATTTTAAAATTCATTGTGGTTTCGTATCGGCTAAAATAGCATTCCGGAGTTTTGCCAGGTACCTTTTTTTTAAAAGAGCTGTTCCGAAGGATAAAATAGCAATATCGAATTCTCAGGGCAAGAGGAAATCGGATGAGTCAGACCATTTTGGCCCTTACCATGAGAAAAATTTCGGCACTCGGCTATTATTCGATCCGGAGCGGATTTACGGCGAAATGGATCTATTTTGATTTCAGCACGAATCGGGCGTCGACAGCCCTGGATTGGCGAGATTTATCAGCGGCGATAAACGGGTTAACATCGAACGAATCTATGATCGGGAAATCGGCGCTCAATTGCGATAGCCTCAGGAGAGTTTCCTCCAATGTTTTCAGATCGACAGGCTGGGAGCCTCTGAAGCCGGTCAGGAGAGGGTATCCTTTGATCGCCTTGATCATCTCCTCGGCGTCGTAATCTGTCAGCGGCTGAATCTTGAACGAAACATCCTTCATAACCTCCACATATATGCCGCCCAGGCCGAACATCATGAGCGGGCCGAAGGTCGGATCGTGGTGCATTCCCATTATGGTTTCCACGCCTCCATGGATCATATCCTGAATAATCACGCCGGCGAATTTTTTTTCATCGGCGGAAAATCGTTTTTTCATCGAACTAAATGACTCATCGAGTTCTTTTTCATCGCGGATATCGGTTTTGACTCCGCCGACATCGGTCTTATGGGCGATCAGCGGATCATCGATTTTCATAACCATCGGGAAACTCAATTTTGAGGAGGCCGATTCGAGATCGGCTTCGGTTTTCACTTTGATCGACCTCACGATTCCGATTCCGTAGGCTTCGAGTATCTCCAGCGCCTCCCCGCCGAGAATAATCTCCTGTCCGGATTTGACGGCCTTATCAATGATCTTTTGAGCGATATCCTTTTGGACCTGAAAATCGACAATCCTGCCTTCCGGCCTCTCGATCCATTTACGATAGCTGGTCATGGCCTTCATGGCCTTGGCCGCCGATTCCGGGAATGTGTATAGCGGTATTTTGTGTTTCTTCATTTCCTCCGAACCGGCGATACCACCGGGAGCTCCCATGAAACATCCCAAAACAGTTTTATTGTTTTTGTGCTTTTCGATCATTTCCACGATGGCCTGGACCACAGCCCTGTGGTCGACCACGACGGGCGGCACGAAAATCACTATTACCGCGTCGACATTGTTATCCGAGAGTACGGCATCCATAGCCACCGAGTATGATTCGGGGCCGCCGGCGGCGATAACGTCGATGGGGTTATTGATGGAGGCGATAGAGGGCAGGTTGTCTTTAAGGTATCGCAGGGTTTTATCATCGAACTTAGCCATCTCCATATCGAGGCTGACGACGGCGTCGGTCGCCAGAATCCCCGGTCCTCCGGCGTTGGTGATAATAGCGATCCGGTTGCCTTTGGGAAGCGGCTGATGGGTGAAGGCGATGGCCACGTCGAAAAGCTCGTTGACCGACGAGACTCTCAGCACACCGCATTGATCGAAGAGCGCGTCAGCGCCAACATCGAGGCCCGCCAGGGCGCCGGTATGCGAGCTGACCGCTTTCGCTCCAGCGGCGGTTCGTCCGGCCTTAACCGCGATAATCGGTTTTTTTCTGCTGATACCCCTGGCGATCTTGGTGAAACGTCTGGGATCGCCGAAATTTTCAAGGTAGAGCAGGATCAATTCGGTATAGGGATCGTCCTCCCAGTAAGCCAGCAGGTCATTGCCCGATATATCGGCTTTATTCCCTACCGAAGCGAACATGGAAAAGCCGAGGTTCAGGCTGTTGGCGTAATCGAGAATAGCCTCGCCCAAAGCGCCGGATTGAGACATAAATCCGACGTTGCCGGAGAGGGGCTGGATTTTTGAGAAGGTAGCGTTCATGGAGTATTCGGGGGCGGTGTTCAGCACTCCGAAACAGTTGGGTCCGATCATGCGGATACCGTATTTTTTGATTATCTCCACCAGTTCGAGCTCTTTGACGGCTCCTTCATGCCCGATTTCCTTGAATCCTGCGGTGATGACCACTACTCCGCTTACCCCTTTTTCGCCGCATTGCTCCAATATATGTTTGACATGATCTCCGGGCACCACGATTATAGCCAGGTCGACCGCGTCGGGAACGTCCAGTATGGTGGAATAGCATTTGATCGAGTGAATTACGCTGGCCTTGGGGTTGACCGGAAATACCTTGCCGTTAAACTCGAACTCTATCAGATTATGGAGAATCTCTCTGCCTATGGTTCCTTTTTTAGTCGATGCCCCGATTACCGCGATCGACTTCGGCCGAAAAATCCCATCCAAAAAATTATTCATCCCGGTCTCCTCATGTTGCTATTGATTTGAGGATATTAATCGATCCGGAGGATCGGAGCAAGAGAAATCGGCTCTGGCCGAACAACATGGATACCAAAAGAGAAGGCGTGCTTTTAACCTGATTAGATTAGTGTCATTTTCGGGCCGCGAAAGGCAGGTAGTTTGATTTTACAATCGCTTCGGCCTCCTTCACCCTGGCCCTTGACTGCCATCTAATAATGCCTTAAATTGCTCCAGCCGTCCGGGTTTGGCCGAAAACCGGGCATAACCGAAAACCCCAAAAGGACGCCGATGAATCTCCCGAACCTTTTGACAATAACCCGAATAGTGCTCTCGCCGGTCTTCATGGTTTTGATGCTATTCGATCATTTTTTCTGGCGTTTGGCGGCTATGCTGGTTTTTATCATTGCGGCTTTGACCGATCTGGTGGACGGTTACCTGGCCCGTCGTATGGGACGGCATACCGGGTTCGGACGTTTCATGGACCCGTTAGCCGATAAGATTCTGGTCTCCACCGCCTTTTTGACCTTCATTCCCCTCGGACTGGTCCGGGACTGGATGGTCATTATAATCATTGTGCGGGAGTTTTTAATCACCGGGCTGCGTTCGATGGCCGCCTATAAGGGGATGGTCATAACATCGTCGATACTGGCCAAATGGAAAACGGTGACCCAGATGACCGCTATCGTGGTTATAATGGCCTATGCCACAGTGGAACCTCTTTTGATCTCGGCAAACTACGGTAATTCATTCATAATCGAATGGTCGTTGCCGCTTTTCCACTGGAGATATAATCTTTTCGATGTTATAATTTTTATCCCGCTGGCACTGACACTCTGGACGGGGATCGATTATCTTTTAAAGTCAGGTAACCTGATTAAGGGAATGCTCAGATGACGGAAGACAAGAGGAGAATATCGGGCGAGGGTTTTCTGGCGAGGGTTTCGGCCACATTTTTCTTTTCCGGCTATCTGCCGAAAGCCCCCGGCACCTGGGCATCGGGAATAACCACGTTGATTCTGTTTTTCATCTGGCCCGGGGAGTGGTATATCCAGTTGGCGGCGATAGCGGCGGTTTATCTTTTCGGGATTCTGGTCAGCGGCAAGGCGGAGAATTATCTGGGCCACGATTCGCCGCATATAGTAATCGACGAGGTAGCCGGGCAGATGGCCGCTCTCTTTATGGCCCCGCCCAAGTTCTTGCCGTTTATATTAGGATTTATATTTTTTCGATTGTTCGATATACTCAAACCTCCGCCATGCAGAGCATGGGAATCATGGCGCCGGGGATGGGGTGTTATGGCCGATGATCTGGCGGCAGGGTTTTACGCCGCCTGCTCGGCGCAGCTGATCCTGGCTTTACTGAATAAATGGGGGATCGGCTATATCTGACGCCAAAGATCGGCAAAGGGTGGATTTCTGAGGATATGACGAAAGCGGAAATAATAACGATCGGCGATGAGCTTCTCTACGGTCATACCATAGATACCAACGCCGCCTATATTTCGGAAAAAATCACCGAGGCGGGCGCCAGGGTTATCTGGCGGACGACTGTTGGGGATGATCTGGAGACTATGACCGAGGCTATCGCCCGGGCGATGCAGCGCGCCGATATCGTTATAGCGTCGGGGGGGCTGGGTCCGACCCATGATGATATAACCAAGAAGGGTATCTGCAGATATTTCAAACGACCATTGATTCTCTATGACAGCGTATTGAAGAAATTAGAGGAACGATTTGAAAAGCGGGGGATAAGAATGCCCGCGGTCAACCAGAACCAGGCCCTGCTCCCCCAGGGAGCGGAGTTTATCGAGAACCAACTCGGCTCGGCGCTGGGAATCGCGATAGAGGACGACGGCAGGCTCTTCATCGCGGTGCCGGGCGTACCTTCGGAGATGCGAGGCATGGTTGACGGCTGGATAACCGAGACTATACGGAAACGGGCCGGCAGCAATATCACCATTCACCGCAAGCTGAGGACGGTGGGGATAATAGAATCAGCGTTGTATGAGAAAATCGCCGAGCTGATCGACCCTAAAGCGTTGCCTCGTGAAAGCAAAATCACGGTAGCCTTTTTGCCGTCATGGAAAGGGGTCGATATCAGGCTGACCGCCATCACCGATGACGAGGAACATGGGCGGAGAAATATCGGGGAACTGGAAAGCAAAATCACGGAGAGAATCGGCAAGTATATTTTCGGTTACGACCGCGACGATATGGCCGGAACGATCGGTGATATTCTGAAAGAGAGGCACCTGACCCTGGCGGCGGCGGAATCATGTACGGGCGGACTGGTGAGCAAGATGATCACCGATATTCCCGGTTCATCGAGTTATTTTTTAGGTGGGGTCATCGCCTATTCCAACGATCTTAAAATGAATCTCCTTTCGGTGCCGCAGATAATATTAGAGAAGTACGGGGCGGTGAGCGCCGAATGTGTCTCTTACATGGCCGAAGGAGCGGCACAGAAACTCGGGGCCAATATCGGATTGGCCATTACCGGAATCGCCGGACCATCGGGGGGAACCGAGGAGAAACCCGTGGGCACAGTATTTATAGGGCTGGCCATACCGGGAAAGACCGAAACAAAAGAGTATCATTTCGGCGGCGACCGCGAATCAAATCGTGAACGGGCGGCCACGGCGGCGATGGATATGCTAAGGCGATATCTAAAGGAATTTAAATAGCGCTATATTATTTATTCAGATCCGCTCAGCGAACCATTACGACCGTATCCAGACTCGTACTGTCGGAGCGCCAGAAATGGAATTTGTAATCGCCGCCGGCCGGGGGGTTGTAATTGCAGATAACCGTGGTACGCACGATCGCATCTGTGCAGTATAGTTGGCTATCCCTCTTCTGGAAGAGACCTATATATACATCATATCCATCGCGGATCGTTGTGGCGTGCGAATAGAGGCTGCAGCCGTCATTCAGATTGGATTCGATGGTGAATGTTATCAGATGATCCGGAGAACCGGTCTGCTCAATTGAAACTGATACCGGATACATCGGACGAATCCCCCTGCCGTGGTTATCTTCGAATAACGAGCAGCCGCTGATGAACACAGTTCCCGACAGTATCGACGAAATCAGTATAAACCGGAAAAGAAGCCCTTTCATAATCACCTCCTGTAATTAAACTTCTATATATACAGCTGTCGCGTCCGATTATTCCCGGATGATCCGGCGGATTTTCGGCCTAATCTTCTTCGTATTTAGTTTTGAGCGAGGCTATCACGCTCGGATCGGCCAGGGTAGTAATATTGCCCAGAGCGGTTCCATCGGCAATATCGCGGAGAAGCCGCCGCATTATTTTGCCGGAACGGGTTTTGGGCAGATCGGCCGTGAAGATGATTTTTTCCGGGACGGCGAATTTGCCTATCTTGGCGGTAACCCAGTCGGCCAGTTCCTGTTCGAAATCTTCATGAACTTTGAATTCTTCGCGCAGGGTCACAAAAGCGACCAGAGCCTGGCCCTTGACCTCGTGCCGGACCCCGATTACGGCCGATTCGCAAACGCCTTTATGCTCCACGAAGACGCTTTCGAGTTCGGCTGTTCCGATTCTATGTCCGGAAACATTGACCACGTCATCGACTCTTCCGAGTATCCAGAAATACCCGTCATCGTCTCTCCTGGCTCCATCCGCCGGGAAATAGACGTTTGGCCATTTGGACCAATAGGTATTTTTGTAGCGGTCCTGATCGCCGTAGATTCCTCGAAGCATACCGGGCCACGGTTTTTTTATGACCAGGTAGCCGGCGTCGGCCGGCTTGCCTTCATCGGTCAGGATATCGACTTCGATACCGAAAAACGGCAGTCCGGCGCTTCCCGGTTTCGCGGGGATACAACCGGGCAATGGCGTAATCATGATTCCGCCTGTTTCGGTCTGCCACCAGGTATCCACAATGGGGCATCTTTCACCGCCGATGATTTTATGATACCAGATCCAGGCTTCGGGATTGATCGGTTCGCCCACGGTGCCGAGCAATCGCAGAGATTTCAGATCGAATTTGGCCGGCCATTCGGCTCCCCATTTCATAAATGTTCTGATGGCGGTGGGGGCGGTGTATAGAATGCTGACACCGTACTTTTCCACGATCTCCCAGAATCGTCCCCTATCGGGCCAGTCCGGAGCGCCCTCATACATGACACAGGTGGCTCCGTTGATCAGCGGGCCGTAAACCACGTAGCTGTGTCCGGTGACCCAGCCGATATCGGCGGTGCACCAGAAGACATCTTCGGGTTTGATATCGAAAACATATTTCATGGTCAGGTAAGCGTAAACCATATAGCCGCCGGTGGTATGTATGATCCCTTTCGGTTTGCCGGTGGTTCCGCTGGTGTATAGCAGATAGAGTAAATCCTCGCTATCCATCTCCTCGGCCGGGCAGACCATGGATACGCTTTCTATCAGACGGTGATACCAGTGATCGCGGCCTTCTTTTATATGGCAGGGAAAGGTGCTGGCCGGGGAACGCCGTACCACGACGACATCTCTGATCGAGGGGCATTCGGCAACCGCTTCATCGACTATATTCTTCAGCGGTAAAATATTCCCTTTGCGCCAGGAGGCGTCGGAGGTGATGACCATTCTGGCCTGGCAATCGTTTACCCGGTCACGAATAGATTCGGCGGAGAATCCGGCGAATATGACCGAATGAACGGCTCCCAGCCTGGCGCAGGCCAGCATGCTGATAGCCAGCTCGGGGATCATGGGCAGATAGATGGCTATTCGGTCACCTTTTTTGATGCCCAGATTTTTCAAAGCATTGGCGAATTTATTAACTTCCCGGTAAAGCTCCCAATAGGTCAATATTCTCTGATCTCCCGGCTCGCCTTCCCATATCAGGGCGGCTTTATTGCGAAGAGCCGAACCGAGATGACGATCGACGCAATTATACGCCAGGTTTGTTTTGGCGTTATCGAACCAGCTGAAAAATGGAGCGTTTTCGGAATTCAAGACCCGGTCCCATTTTTTAAACCAGTGTAATTCATTGGCGATCCTGTCCCAAAATTGTTCGGGATTATCGATGCTTTGGTGATAAAGAGTATCGTATTCTTCGCGTGATCCTATATGGCTCCCGGAGGCGAACTCATCCGAAGGGGCGAACATGCGGTTTTCGTTAAGGATTGTTTTGATATCGTTGTTTTTTTTCATAGTAATATCTTCTCCCGCGGAATCGGCCGTGACCGCCAACCGAATGAGATTAAAGCCAGTTTCGTTATATTCAATTTAGTAATTAGAAAAGTTATTTTCAACAGAATTCCTCGCTTGGGTTTTATACGGATTTTATCCATCGGGAAAAAATCGCGGAGGTGTCATCCGGCCGTATAATCTGTTGTTTTAAGGGCAAGATATTCATAGAGTTACGGGTCCGGTTTTTTCGGAAACAAATGGGACGTACAATTAAGTTATAAGGGCTGATGCCGATTCAGTATACAGTAGTCAGCAGCTGATCAGGCTTTTGGGATTGGGTAAGCGGACTATCATTATGGATAGCCGCTATGGTTGTATGCTTATTGGGAATAGATGATCATGAGCAGGGGCAAGAAAAAAACAAAGATCTTGAAGAAATCGGACAGGATTGTCGGTATTCCGCGGAATAAAACCCCCTGGAGCTCCGCGGGAGGAATATCCTTTAAGGCGGATTCGAGCGCGGGGTTTTCCAAACAATGTCTTGATATAGTCCAGACCATAGTATTCGCCGCGGACAGCGGCGGCCGGATCATAATGATCAACCGCGGCGGCTGCGAGGCGCTTGGATATGATGAGAAAGAACTAATCGGCGAAAGCTGGTATGATTTTATTTCCGAGGATTTTCAGTCGGATGTAAAAAAACGGTTCAGGACATTGCTTTCGGGCGAAGCTCAATCACTGGAGTATTGCGAGTATCCGTTAGTTTCGAAATCCGGCGAGGAGAGGTTGATAGCCTGGCAGATGGCGTCATCTTCTGACTCGAACGGCGATGTTACCGGCATATTGGGATCGGGTCTGGACATAACCGAGGACCAACAGATCCTGGTGGACAAGCGGCAGACTGTTCAGTATCTGGAATCTATTATAAAAGCATCTCCGTTGGCCATCATTTCTGTTGATCTTGAGGGTCACGTAATTTCCTGGAGCCGGGCGGCCGAGAATATGTTCGGCTGGAGCGAAAAAGAGGTCATCGGCAGATTCAACCCAATTATCCCTAAAAATGCCAGGGAAGAATTCCTTGGTATATTAGAAGATACATCCAATATAAAAACCGTTTTAGGCAAAGAAACTCGTCGAGTAAGAAAAGACGGTATCTATATCGATATCAGCGTATCGACCGCTCCGCTGCGGGACAACGATGGTGAAATCATCGGGACGATAGGTATTCTGGAAGATATATCTGATCGGGTGTTGGCCCAATCAGAACTTCATGTCAGCCAGGCCAGATTGGCCGAGGCCGAGCATATCGCGGGAATAGGGACGATCGATGTTGATATAGATACCGGCGAATCGATATGGTCTGACAACGTCTATCTGATATTGGGCATAAAGCCTCGATCCATTCGACCATCGCAGGAGGCTCTTTTCGGATATGTTCATCCGGATTATCGGAAAAGTTTGAGAAAGACCTTTGAAAAACACTCCCGTCATGGGGGCGAATTCAGCGCCGAGTATAGAATATTGAAACAGACCGGCGAGGAGCGGATAATCGCCGGCCGCGGAAGCGTGCTCGAAGATAAAGACGGCAGGCCGTCAAGATTAATAAGCACGATTCAGGACATTACCAGCCAAAAGGAATTGGAGTTCGCGCTCAAGAAAAACGAAGAGCAGTTCAGGTTTCTGGTTCAGCATACTCATGATATCATCACGGTATTGGATGAAAAAAGCACCATCGAGTATGAGGGCCCCGCGATATGGAATCTTCTGGGCTACAGGCCTGATGAATTGATAGGCAAAAGCGCATTCGAATTTGTTCACCCTGATGATCAAAAGGCGGCTATTAAAACAATTAGACAAGGATTCGAAAACCCGGGACAAATCCAATCTCAGATATTTCGTTTTCGGCATAAAGACGGCAGCTGGCGGATTTTGAGTTCGATCGGGAGCATCCACGATTGGGGCGGGGGCCGGTTGCGCGCGGTCATCAGTTCCCGTGATATCACGGCCAGCAGACAGGCCGATGAGAAGTTACGGGAACAGACCAGATGGAACGAACAGATTCTCGAGACGATGAACGACGGGTTTGTTTTGGCCGATATCGACGATAGAATAATCGGCGTCAATCAGGCCTACTGCGATATGGTTGGATATTCAAGAAATGAGCTTCTGAGTATGAACCTCATGGATCTGGATAAACAATATGATTTTGATTCCGATTCAGGAGTTCATAACAGCGGCGATGGAAACGGGCATCGCCGTCTGGAAACCAGACATCACAAAAAAGACGGCAGTATCATAGATATCGAAGTCAGTACCGTGAGAATAAAACCGGAAGATACAGCCCTTAGCGCCTCGTTCATCCGAGACATTACAGTGAAAAAGCGGACAGAGGAAGCTCTTCGCGATTCCGAGAAACGGCACCGGCAGGTTATAGAAAACGCGGTGGAGATGATATTTACCACCGATATCAAGGGGAATTATGTCTACGCCAATCCGGCGGTTCAACGGTTATCCGGATACTCTCTTAAGGAGCTCCGCCGGATGAACTATCAGGATCTGATAATTCCTGAACACAGGAAACGCGTAAAGCGTCATTATATCAAGCAGTATTTGAAAAAAGATCCGGCCAGCCATATTCAATACGCTTTCAAATCCAAAAATGGAGATATAGTCTGGTTTTCCCAGAACGCCTCCCTGATAATGGAAGATGGTGAGGTAACGGGATTCCATATCATATCCAGAGATATCACCGAACAGGTAAACGCCGAGCGGGAAATTAACAACCTGGCCAGATTCCCTAATGAGAACCCGGGGCCTGTATTGAGAGTGTCCAATAACGCGATTTTATTATATGCCAACAAGTCGAGCGGAGAGCTTCTCGATTTATGGCGATGCGATATCGGAAAACCCCTGCCCGACTCGATCAAATCGATTGTCGATGAAATAAACAGCGATGGTTCCATAAGGAATATTGAGGTTGAAGCCGGCGAGCGTGTTTTCTCGTTGGTATGTACTCCGATAGTCGAGGCCGGCTATATCAACGTGTACGGTATGGATGTTACGAGGCGGAAAACGGCGGAGAAAGAGCTCAGGAATCACAAGGAACATCTCGAGGAGCTTGTCCAGGAGCGTTCGGCGGAGATAATACGGACCAACGAGAAGCTTCGGGCCGAAATAGAAGTGCGGCGTCGAGCGGAAAAGGCCTTGTCGGAATCAGAAGCCAGGTATCATGAGTTGTTTGTAACTGTAATGGAAGGCCTGGGATCGGTTGACGAAAATGAAAATATAATTTTCTGCAATCCGGCATTCGCCAGGATATTCGGTTTTGACCTGCCGGAAGAAATAATCGGCAGGAATCTTATGGATTTCATACCTGAAAGAAATCATCAGATGATTCGAACCGAATCCGAGAAAAGGGCCAGGGGAGTAAGCTCGCAATACGAGCTCGAGATTATCACCGCGGCCAAACTCTCCAGGACGATACTAGCCTCGATTTCACCGCGGCTCAAGGATGGCCGTTACGTAGGCACTTTTGGCGCTATCCTTGATATAACCCAACGCAAGCAGGCCGAGAAGGCCTTGGTAATGGCCAAGGCACAGTTGGAGCATCTTATGCTCGCTACTCCCGCGGTTATATATTCATGCGAATCCAGCGGCGCATATCCGGCTACCTTTATTTCTCCAAATATAAAACAGCTTTTGGATTATGAGCCGAATGATTTTATAAGCGATCCCAATTTCTGGGCGGGAAATATTCATCCTGACGACCGGGAAACAGTATTCAGCGGGCTTGACGGCCTATTAGAGCGGGGCCATCATACTCACGAATACCGTTTCCGGCATAAGAAAGGTCATTATATCTGGATGAGGGATGAGCTGGCGGTGATCAGGGACGAAAATGGGGAGCCGTTGGAACTGGCCGGCTACTGGATCGAGATTACCGAACGAAAGGAGATGGAGGAATCGCTCAAAAAGAGCGGAAAGCTCCTGACCGAGGCCCAGCGCATCGCTCATTTCGGGAATTGGAACTGGGAAGTCCAGGGGAATGAACTTTACTGGTCGGATGAGGTTTACAGGATATTGGGCTTTAGGCCGCAGGAATTCAAGCCGAGTTTCGAGAAGTTCATATCTCTTATTCACGATGATGACAGAGAGATGGTTCAAAAGGCGGTTAATGAATCCCTTTATGGGGGGAAACCGTATGGATTGGAATTCCGTATGATGCTGCCCAACCAGACTATCCGGGTAACGTACGGAAGGGGCGAGGTTTATTACGATAGCGATGGAAAACCGTTGATGATGCTGGGTACTATTCATGATATTACCGACAGCAAGAAAATAGAAGAAGAACTCAGGAAACACCGGGATCATTTGGAAAATCTGGTACAGGAGCGAACGGCGGAGATAATCTCGGCCAACGAGCAGCTTCGCCGGGAGATCGGGGAACGGATACGGATCGAAGAAGCGATCAGAAAAAACGAGAAGAGTCTGGCCGAAGCTCAACGAATCGCTCATTTGGGGAACTGGGAATGGTATCCGAAGACCAATGAACTGACAATTTCCGATGAATTATACCGAATGCTCGGTTTGAACCCCAATTCGACCAGGTTCAATCTGGAATCTTATATATCATATGTTCATCCCGATGATAAGGAGGGTTTTGTCCGGGCGGCATCGAATATCGCGGACGGACATTCTTTCGAGGGCATCGAATACAGGCTTGTCCGGAAGAATGGAGATGTGATGATAGTTCAGGCTCAGGGGGAGATCGTAGAGCATGAAGATGGAAAACCGGTTGTAGTGATAGGGACATTGCTCGATACCACCGAGAGGAAAAAGGCGGAGATAGCGCTGAGGGAGTCCGAATCGAAATACCGCAGCCTGATAGAACAATCGAACGACGGGATATTCCTTGTGGTAGAGAATAAAATCGAACTGGTTAACCGCAGATTTTGCGAGATGCTGGCGGTTTCAGAGAATGATATACTCTCGGATAAATTCGATTTTTGGGAGTTTATAGCGCCGTCGAGTATTGAACAGGTAAAAAGCATGATAAATGACGCGAAAACAGGCGCAAATCAGCCGTCGGGTCTGATAGAGCTGACCATACTGAATAAGAGCGGTCGGGAGATCGATATCCAGGCATCGATGACCTTTATATTATATGAAGGCAGGAAAGCTATGCAGGGGATATTGCATGATGTAACCGAGAGGAAAAAACTCGAGGACCAACTGCGGCAATCTCAGAAGATGGAGGGGATAGGCAGGCTGGCCGGCGGAGTAGCCCATGATTTTAACAATCTTCTTACGGCCATAACCGGTCACAGCGAACTGGCAGCTATGAGTCTTAAAACGGACGATCCTCTGCTGGAAGATATCGAGATAATTCAAAAAGCCGCGGGTCGGGCGGCCGACCTGACCAAGCAATTGTTAGCTTTCAGCCGTAAACAGGCGCTGGCGCCCAAGGTTGTGGATCTGAACAGCATTTTGGTATACCTGGGCGGTATGCTGAAACGGATTATCGGCGAGGATGTTAATTTGAAATCGATTTCCGGCACGGATCTCTGGAAGACGAAAGTGGATCCGAGCCAAATGGAACAGGTGATCGTAAACCTCTGCGTTAACGGCCGTGACGCTATGCCCGGGGGTGGGGATCTTATTATAGAAACATCGAATTTAGAGTTGGCGGAGGATTTTATCGGTCATAATCCGGACTTGAAACCGGGCAGATATGTAGTTTTATCGGTCAGCGATACCGGAATCGGTATGCCCGAAAATACCAAGGCCAGAATATTCGAACCGTTTTTTACTACCAAGGATCTGGGTAAAGGAACGGGATTGGGATTGTCGACAGTTTACGGCATTGTCAAACAGAGCGACGGGCATGTTTCGGTATACAGCGAGGTTGGCCAGGGAACGACATTTAAAGTCTATTTACCGGCTGTCGAGGGGGAAGTGGAATTTTTCGAATCAGTACCAGAACCGAGCGAAATGCCCCGTGGAAATGAGACGGTAATGGTCGTGGAGGATGATGAGATTGTCAGAGATATAGCTGTCGAGATTTTAAAGAGGCAGGGGTATAAGGTGATAGAAGCCAAATCCGGCGGCGACGCTTATATACTTTGCGAACGGATGGAAGAACTGATCGATTTGATAGTTACCGATGTAGTTATGCCGAACATGAGCGGTCCTCAACTTATCCAGAAACTGCGCGATTACTGGCCTGATATCGCTGTATTGTATATGTCCGGTTATACTGAGAGCGCCATAATCCACCAGGGCGTATTGGAGACCGGAATATCGTATTTGCAGAAGCCGTTCAGGCCGATGACTTTCGCGTTGAAGGTTCGCGAGATTCTGGACCGAAAGACATCAGCCAACAAAAAAGACAAATAGAATAAAAGGCCGGGATTTAATATCAACCCGGCCTTCAGTTAAATCGAAATCAACTATCTATTTCTTTCCTTTGAGATAACGGTCGAACCATTTTAGAATCCAATCCAGCCGGGCGATTCGCCGGTCGGGCCGTCCGCAGCGGGAAAGACCGTGCGGTTCTTCGGGAAAACGTACCATCTCCACTTTACGGCCGAGTTTTTTCAAAGCGGTAAAGAATTGTTCGCCTTGTTCAATCGGACAACGCAGATCCTGTTCGGAGTGAATTATCAAAAGCGGTGTTGTAACTTTTGCTATGTGCTTAAGGGGTGACATTTCCCACCAGCTGTCGTGGTTTTTCCATGGCGATCCTTTGATCTCCCTGTCGAAATCGAATCCGATATCCGACGATCCGTAAAAGGAGATAAAATTGGATATGGAACGCTGGGTTACAGCCGCCTTGAAAAAGCTCGTATGGGTTACGATCCAGTTGGTCATATAGCCGCCGTAGCTCCCGCCGGTCAGGCCCATTCTGTTTTTATTTATATATTTTTGAGTGGCCATGAATTGGGCTAAAGACATACAGTCTTTATAGTCCAATGTTCCCCAGGCGTTTGTAATCGAATCGGCGTGTTCTCTGCCGTATCCCTGCCCGCCCCGGGGGTTGCCGTAGTAAACAACATAACCATTGGCGGCAAGGTATTGCATCTCATGGAAAAACGAGTAGCCGTACTGTACTCTCGGCCCGCCGTGGACCTGCATTATGGATGGGTACTTTTTGTTCGTGGAAAATCCGGGCGGTTTCAGAATCCAGGCGTGAATCGGATAGCCGTCATGCCCCCGAATTATCATCTCCTCCGGTTTGGGGATCTCGATCTCCTTGAAAAGGGTATCGTTGAGATGGCTGACCCGTTTTGCCTTGGATTGGCCGGGTATATTAGTGATAAAAATCTCGGCTGGGACGGTGGAATCGGATAGGGCATAGGCTATCGTCCGGTTTCTTTTCCCAAGAGAGAACGCAGTCAGGTGCGCTTTTCCGCCGATTACCAGGCTGTATTCTTTCCCTGTTGATCTGACTTTGTAAAGCCGCGTGGAACCGTTCTCCGAAACCTGGAAATATATGGTTTTTCCATCCTGCGACCAGGCCGGACCTTCGGCGGTGTGGTCTTCGGCGGTATCGGAAATTGTTATATCGGCGGTCATGCGATCGAGCTTAGGCGTAAGATCCACGGCCCTGCCGCCCGCTACCGGCACTTTCCAAATATGATGGTTGCTCACTCCCCAGGCGTCATCGGGATCATCATGACCAAAAAAAGCTATTTCCCTGCCGTCGGGAGAGGCTGAAAGAGCTTCAACCGGCCCGGGCGGTTTGCTCAATTCGCGCGGTTTGCCCCCTTTGGCGGAAATAATGAAAATATCGTCGCGCATATGTTCGATATCCGAGTCGCGGCTGGTATTAGCAATATAAGCGATATGCCTGCCGTCTCCCAGCCAGATCGGGCATTTCTCACCGTTCCTGGTGTTGGTGATTCGTTTCCCCTGGCCGGTTTCCGCGTCATAAATGTAGATATGTCCTCGATCCCCCGGTAAAAATCCGGAGTTATCGAGTTTGTAGAAAAGGCGGGTTATATGACGAAAGACCGGTTCTTCCCTTTTACCGTCCTTATCTTTGGGAACATCATCGGATTTGGTGAATACGCAGAGAATCTTTTTGCCGTCAGGGGAAACTGAAAGGCTCGAATATGAACCGTCTTCGCCGGCCAGAAGCCTGGCTTCGCCGCCCTCTGTGGGCATTTTATATAATCCTTTTTTCCCGCCTCGTTTGGAGGTGAAAAATATCCACTTGCCGTCAGGCGAGAATACCGGCCCGGAGTCGCTGACATCGCCGAAAGTATATTGCCGGCAGCCGGTCCCGTCGGAATTGACCATGTAAATATGCGAGTGGTATTTCCTTTTATCGTCCGACGTCGTTTCGGTTGTGAACATGATTTTGGATTCGTCCGGCGAGAGTCTTACGGACCGGATAAACTTCATTTTCAGAAGATCTTCCGCGGTGATCTTTCGTTTTTTCATTTTTGCACCCCGTAATTTACAAAGGACGAATAATCAAGTAATCTATATAAACCTACAAGATACAATATCAAAAGGCAAGGAATGACTGTTATCTTAACGCGATTAGTTTCAATTTTCATTAAGGATAGTTTTCGCCGACGGCATTGACTTTGGTCAAGGATTTCAATACCATTATTCGGCATATATTGCGGTGAGGGCTTTATGTGCGGAAGGCGTCGTAGTTTTTTCAAATGAGCGGCAGGTAACAGGCGTCCTCCGATGCTTTAGCATCGCGTATCTTCATCTGTAAAGCCTCGGGCAAATAAAATATAAACCATTAAACGTATTCCTTTGACGCAAGGAGATGCAAGATGAAGCGAGCGATTTATTTGGCTGCTGTTTTACTATCGGTATCGGCGACCGCAGCGGGAGCGGCGAGTGAGATAAGCGGGGTGATTTACAGCGCCGAAACCCTAGAACCTCTTCAGGGTGTCAACGTGCTCCTGGAGGATATCGGGGCAAGAACGATCAGCGACAGAAACGGCTCGTTCAAGCTGAGCGGGTTGATTTCCGACGGCTGCACGATTCAGTTTTCAGTGATAGGCTTCCGGACCGAACGCCAAGCGCTATCCATGACGGCTGATTCGCGAGAGCGGATCGAGGTCTGGCTGAAGCCGGAGGCTCTGAAGCTCGGGCAGAAGGTAGTGGTGATAGGGAAACGGGGCGAACAATCGAAAGTAGAGGAATTGCTGGAAGAGAAGCTATCCAACACCGACGAACTTTTAAAAGGGGTGGAAGGGATCTCTGTAGTAAGGAGAGGAAACACCAATTCCGATCCGGTCATCAGGGGTCTGAAGGAAGGCAGGATCAATGTCACTATCGACGGGGCTAAAATTGTCGGAGCGTGCCCCGGCCGGATGGATCCTCCCACTACATACCTGGAGATCGGGGAACTGGAAAATATAGATATTGTCAAGGGACCGAACTCGGTTACTATGGGCGCCAATAATCTCGGAGGAAGCATTAATCTGATATCCAAAAGACCGCGGCAATTCGACAGACTGACCATAAGCGGAAGTTCGGAAGCGTCTTATTATTCCGTGGCCGACGGTAAAAAGGGGAAGATGGAGTTTTCCGCTGGTTCCAGCTATTACGGTCTCAGGTTTAACGCCACTCGTCAGGAATATTCTGATTATAGTTCCAACGGGCAAACAATAGAGGGTTCCGGATTTGAAAGAACCAGCTACGGAAGCCATGTCGATATTTATCCTGATGACAACAAGACTCTCGAATTGAATTTTCTGGCTAATATCGGCAGGGATGTGGGATATCCGTCATTGCCGATGGACGCGGATAAAGACGAGGGGATTATATCTTCGATCGGGTATACGCAAACGAACCTGAACAAAAACTGGTCGCGGCTGTCGTCGAAATTCTATTTCAATAAAGTAGATCATTTGATGAGCAACAAAAACCGCGATAATCATGCCATGACACAGATGGAAGCGGAAGGCCATACCAGGACACTGG
>JAHEDG010000006.1:0-38348 GCA_024641335.1 Candidatus Zixiibacteriota bacterium | reverse complement strand
GGAGGAAATATCGGTTCCGATTTTATATTCTCCGACAGGCTCCTAAAGGCGGGGATAGATTATTATCGGTCTTATGGTGAGGCGGAGAAGAGTATGAAGATGACGGGAGGAATGCCGATGACCTCGGTTCTCTGGCCTGAGGCATCTATCAGCGATTTGGGGATATACGCGGAGTGTCAGAGTTTTGCCTTTACCGATTTGCTTTTTACAGCCGGATTGAGAGCCGATTTTTCCAGGGCCTCGGCCGAGAAGGTCCCCCAAGAGCTTCTGAATTACCGGGGTATTACCGCGGATCAGGCGAATAGCGCTGTATCTATCGGGGCCAGCTTTTCGTCGACTTATCGGTTCAACGATCATTTTTCGGGAGGAGCATCCATAGCCAGAGGATCGAGAATCCCGGAGTTTTCGGAATATTATTCTTTCTATTATCTGAACCGCTTCGACAATTACGAGTATTTAGGCGATCCGCGGTTGGAAATCGAAACTGATCTGAATCTCGAGCTTTTGCTGAATGTAGATTATGATCGATTCGGGATGGAAATTTCCGGCTATCGCAATCTGATCGATAATTTTATTGTCGGCAGGATAGTACCCGGGGTCATGCCCCATACGATGGGAGCGGCCGGAGTAATGGCTTATGAAAATCTGGGGCAGGCCGAGATCAGAGGAGTGGAGGGTAACTGGAGAGCCTCGGTTGGATGGGGTTTTCGGATTTTAGGGAATATGTCATATATAACCGGTAAGAACAATGGCAACGGCGATCCACTTCCGGAGATTCCGCCTCTTGACGCGACTTTGGGAGTAAAGTACTCGAGCGTTCAAAATGGCATCTGGGCTCAGTTCGACGGGCATTTCGCGGCTCGTCAGAACAGGGTATCGATATTATCCGGGGAGGATCGGACCCCGGCTTTCGAGGTATTCGATCTGCGAGCCGGTTATACCGGATTCAGCCATCTGCACATTTACAGCGGGATAGAAAACATATTCGATAGAGAATATTACGAGCATTTGAGCCGCGCCAATCTGCCATCGGCCGGGCGGAATATATATCTTTCGGTCGGCACCTTCTTTTAAAATAATCTGACGGGGCCGGTTATTAACGGCCGGCTCCTGATCAACACGGAAAAAGCCATTATTAATCGCTTGTCCAGGAAGCGAAGGCATGTTACTTTTATCCGATCTGTTACCGGAGCAAACCTTTGGTTGGCGGCTTTAACCGACGGTTTCGGGCTCAAAGCGTTCTTAAGCTCAGACGATTGGATACGATGACTCCAGATTTTCCCTACCTCGGACATATATTTGCCCTTGTAACCGCGCTGATTTGGGCTGTCTCCGTGATCTTTTTCAAGAAGAGCGGTGAAAACGTCCATCCTATCGCCCTTAATCTCTTTAAAAATCTTCTGGGTTTTGTATTGCTAATTCCGACCATTTATCTTTTCGGGGAAAATTTTACCGGACAGTTTACTTCGGGTGAGATTTTTCTTCTATTGGTCAGCGGAGCGTTGGGAATAGGGATTGCCGATACGTTGTTTTTCAAGAGCCTTAATCTTCTGGGCGCGGGACTTACCGCGATTGTGGATTGTCTTTACAGCCCGTCGATAATCATTCTGGCCTACTTTTGGCTGGGGGAAAAACTGAGCGTACTTCAGATAGTTGGGGTGATCGTAATTATTTCGGCTGTTCTGACCATATCGCGTACCGAAGAGAAGGTTGGAATAACAGGACGGAATCTGCTATCAGGCATACTCTATGGCGCTATCGCCATGGGAACCATGGCCGTAGGAATTATCATCATAAAGCCGCTTCTGGACCGTTCTCCCCTGATGCTTCTGACGGAACTCCGTCTGGCGGGAGGTATAGTGGTCTTATTGATAGTTCTTCTTTTTCATCCGGGACGAAGAAAGATTCTATCGCCTCCCATGACCCTCCGGGGATGGCAGTTTACGCTGTCCGGATCGTTTCTCGGTGCCTATGCGGCCATGATACTCTGGCTGGCCGGCATGAAATTCACCCAGGCCTCGATAGCGGCGGCGTTGAATCAGACGAGCAATATTTTTATATTTGTATTCGCGGCGCTTTTCCTGAAAGAGCCGATAACGCCGCGTCGTCTGGCCGGGATTATGATCGGCATAGCCGGGGCGTTCATAGTTACTTTCGGATAAGCTCGTTTTCCCAAAGAAACATATTCTACCGAATTTTCGTATTATGGTTGACAGTCTATCGGCTTGTCCGCGGGTTGATCGGTCTGCCGGTGGGTTCGCAGTATTAAGAATGGACCTGAAAACGCGGAGCGGAGGAATTCGATGATTTCGAGATTTATTTTTATCGTTCTGATAATATTCGAGACGGGAGTTTCATACTCTCAGGAAAATCATCCGCGGGATATCCGGTACTATTCTCGCAAGGCCGGGGAATCATACCAGGCGAAAGATTTTTCAAAAGCGGCCGACTATATGGAGAAAGCGTTGGAATTAGGCCCGGAACGGCCCGGTACTATGTATAACCTGGCCTGTTTCTATTCTTTAGCCGGGCAAAAGACCAAGGCGTTTTTTTACCTTGAGAAACTGGCCGATATTGGAGTCGATTACGGGGTCGCCGGCGACAGCGACTTTGATAATATCCGTGATACCGACGAATTCAGAAATCTATCGGCGGTATTCGAAAAAATCCATAGACCGGTAGAAAATAGCCAGATAGCGTTCAGGCTGGACCGGAAAGACCTGCTCACCGAGGGAATAGCGTTCGATCCTGGCTTCGGCTCATTTTACGTTTCCAGTGTGCATCTGCGCAAGATTGTCAAAATCGATAAAACGGGAAAGGCGATCGATTTTATTTCTTCCGGGCAGGACGGTATCTGGTCGGTATTGGCGATTAAGATCGATAGTACCAGGAAAACTCTTTGGGCCTGCGCGGCGGCGTTGCCGCAGGGAATCGATTATTCGGGAACGGACGCCGGAAGTTCAGGGATTTTCAAATATGATCTTAACACCGGCAGGCTTTTAAAAAAGTACATTCTTTCCGGTAATCCCGATCCGCATAATCTCAACGATCTGGTTATCGCTGAAGACGGGAATATATATATTACCGATACCGGGATTCATGCCGTTTACTCTATCTCGCCTCTAACGGATAAACTGGAGCTTTTGACTCCGCCCGGATCGATATACGCTCCCGGAGGGATTGCCGTAAGCGGCGAAGGATCTCGTCTTTATATAGCCGCTTACAGAGACGGCATTTACATAGTAGATATCAGCAGTAAAGCGATTTCGAAATTGGGGCATTCGGAAGATATTACGCTTTCAGGAATCGACGGCCTGTATTTTTATAATAGCAGCCTGATAGCGATTTATAACGGCATAGTCCCGCATAGAGTTAGCAGACTGTTCCTAAGCGATAATTCCGATATGGTTGTGAAGTCTGAAATACTAGAGATGAACAATCCGAATTTCGATGAACCGACTCTGGGAGTGATAGCAGACGGGAGTTTTTATTATATCGCCAACAGCCAGTGGGGCTCTTTTAACGATGACGGCTCTATATTTCCGGAAGAAAAATTGAAATCCCCGGTTATTTTGAAAACGGGATTGTAATTTCGCCGGCCTCCGGCCTGTCGACTTTTCTCCAGAAATTCGAGAAAACTTTTTCGGCATGATTCCGTATTGTAGAGAGAGGACATCTTCGAATCGGCGCGGCGTTGTTTTGAAAACGGATCTGTTATTTCAGGAAGGAGTCGGGCATGAAAAATATCATAACGGCTATCGTACTGGCCATAGGTTTGGCCATCCCGGTATTGGCCGGAGATACGGTTAAGAAGGAATTCAGCATAGCTCCCGGGAACAAACTGATTCTCGATCTGGAAACAGGCGGGGCTGTTTATATCACCTCATGGAACGAGAATAAGGTGTCGGTCAAGATCGATATCGACCGGGCTGATGCCGAAGATTACGATTTCGATTTCGACGCCGGCTCGTCGAATATAAAAATTCATTCCGAAGATAAGCACAGATGGGGAAAGAGCGGAGGCAGTCTCGAATTCTATATTAAAGTCCCCGCGAAATTCGATATTGATATAGAATCGGGTGGGGGTTCGGTCGAGATCGAAAAAGTCGAGGGGGAAATAAACGGTAAAACCGGCGGCGGAGGGATTGATTTTCAGGATATCAAAGGGGATATCGATTTCAAAACCATGGGGGGCAGTATAGAGGTTAGAAAGGTCGAGGGACGCATCGATCTTAGCACTATGGGCGGCGGGATCATGGTGACAGACAGCAAGGCCAACGGCGAAGTCAGTACGATGGGCGGAAGTATTTTGATAGAAGATGTCGAAGGCGATATCAAGGGTTCGACTATGGGAGGAAGTGTCACTTATAGAAATGTAACCGGACGTTCCGATTCGAAAACCGGTTCAGGCGACGAGGTGCGTGTCGAAACAATGGGCGGAGGAATTAATATCGACGAGGCGCCCTCCGGGGCGGATCTCGATACCAAGGGGGGAAGTATCAGGGTCCTATCCGCGAAACAGCATGTCAAAGCTCGAACCATGGGAGGCAAAATCACCATTGATGATATCGACGGTTGGGTGAGCGCGACCACGATGGGTGGAGATATTTCAGTTAATATGACCGGCAATCCGAAAGCGGGGCGTCACGATGTAGAGCTGATCTCCAAATCCGGCGATGTTTTCTTAACCGTCCCCAACGGCCTTTCCATGGATTTCGATATCGAATTGGCATACACCCGCAACGCGTCCCGGGACTACGATATCAAAAGCGATTTTGATATAAAGATCGAGAGAACCAGGGAATGGGAGAGCGGCCGGGGGACTAAGCGGAAATTTATTTACGGTACCGGATCGGTGGCCGGAGGCGGAAATAAAATTAAGATAAGTACGATCAACGGCGACATCATAATTAAAAAGGGAAGTTGATTCGTCAAAAACTAAGTTTTAGGTTTATAAAAAGGCCGCCACTTCTCTTCGGGCGGCTTTTTTGTTATAAGACTTATAACGATTAATCCGAACAATGAGACCGCCAGCGCCGGGTAAACTGTGGGGATTCCGAACGGCTGGCTTCCGATCTCCCATATCAATGTCGCTATCATCCCGCCCGCTATCGACGATACTCCGCCATAGGCGTTGGCCCGTTTCCAGAGAAACGCCGCCAATACTGCCGGAGTGATTCCCACGCCGTACATGGTGTAGGCGTAGAGGGCCATCTCCAATACGCGGGTAAAAAAGCGAACCTGTATAAAGGCGAATACTCCCAACAGAACAACAGAGATCCTCGAATAAAGCACGATTTTCTTCTGGGAAGCGTCGGGATTGATAAACCTCTGGTAAATATCTCTGATGATATTGGTCGACGGCACCAGCAGGAACGAATCGGCTGTTGAGACTATCACCGCGACTATGGCGGCCAGGCAGAGACATCCCACAGCCAGGGGCAGGCCGAATTTCACCGAGTGCAGGATAACCATCTCCGGCGATATATCCGCAAATACGGCGCTTCCGATCACCGCCAGAATCACGATCAATGTCTCTATAACGATAGTGCCGGCGATCCATCCGACAACCGATTTTTTCGCCGTTTTTTCATCCTTAGCCGAGAAGAAACGCTGGTACATTCCCGATTCTCCCAAAAGCAGAAGCATGGTGGGAAGAGAATAGCCCAACGCCTCCATAAGGGTCATATTCCCCAGGGGCTGAAAATGAGCAGCGGGAAGGATCGAGGCTATATTTTCCCATCCGCCCGCGGTTTTCAAAAGAAAGGGCAGAGAGATGAATAACCCGATTACCATGATGATACCGTTGACCACGTCGGTGTATACAACTGAGATCAACCCGGCCAGTACCGTATAGCCGATAACAAATACAGCCGTAATTATAATTCCCTGATCGACCGAGATGCCTGTAACCAGATTCAATACCATCCCTCCGGCCCGGAACTGATAGCTGACGATGGCGGTGTAGGCGATTACAGTGACTATCGTACCGAGGATCCTGGCGTAATGATTGTATCGGGCTTCCAGAATATCGGGCACGGTATATTGAGCGAAAGCCCGAACCCGTCCGGCGATCAGGTAAAGGATGATAATAGCCGCCCAGACGCCGGCGTCGAACCATAAGGCCGGGAATCCTTTTTCGTAGGCCAGTCCCGCTCCGGCTATGATCGAGCCGGAGCCTATCCAGGTGGCCAGCAGGGTGCCTACCAAAACTCCGGTTGAGAGCTTTCGCCCGGCGACCATGAAATCGTCCTGAGTTTTTACCAGATTACTGCGATACGCGCCGACAGCTATCAGCAATACGAGATAAGAAATTATCACCCAGAAATAGATCATAGATAACTCAATAGGGGTTTTTGCGGACGGCTGTCAATCGCGAAGGGATGGACGTCATTTATCTTCCGGCGCCGGCTTGTTCATATCCTCAAAAGAAAACGCCCCGGGTTTATCGTCCGGCTGGCTGTTTTCCTTGCCGATCCATTGCTCGATTTTCAGCCGGTAAACCGATGTTATCGCGGTCTCGCGGTCTGTTATGGCTCTATAGTCCCGGCCGGGCCTCAGATGAGGGAAATATTTATCCAAAAGCTTTTGCAGAGCTTCTCCGGCCTGATGCCTGTCGGCGATAATCTCCGCGTGTCCGTAGACCATTACGCTGGAGTACTCATTGGAAAACTCCATAGCGGTCTCGCCGGGGTAGAATCGTCCTATCTCGGCGATGCCGAAACAGACTTTGGGATTGTTTTCGATGTTGATCCGGGTTTGTCCTTTCCCCGCCGTATGGAAATAGATGGAATTTTCGTTTTCGTCATAGAAAAAAGTGAGAAAATTGAGAAACGGCCGGTTGTTGTCGGCGGTGGCCAATGTTCCGTGAGCGGCCCGGTTGAGGAAAGCCTTGATCCAGACATCGTCGGATACCGCCCGGCCCCGTCTTCGTATTTGTGTGTAATCTTCTGAATTGCCATCGTCAATCATGACTCGATCCTGTCTATTACTTAATGGAAGCTCGAAGCTAATCTATCAAACCTTGACTAATAGTCAATCGTTCCCTACTTTTACGGCGCGATTATTTTAACACTTTTTAAACAACAGGAGATCGGATATGAAAACTCGCTGTCTCTGGCCGGGCAATGACGAGCTGATGATCGAATACCACGATACCGAATGGGGAACGCCTCTTCATGACGACAGAAAGCTGTTCGAATTTCTAGTCCTGGACGCGTTCCAGGCCGGGCTCAGTTGGTCGATTATCCTGAAAAAGCGGGAGAGCTTCCGTCAGGCGTTCGATAATTTCGACCCGGTGAAGATCGCGAAGTATGGCCAGAAAAAAATAACCGGACTCATCGCCGATCCCGGGATAATCAGAAACAGACTGAAAATCGAATCGACTGTGGTCAACGCTAAAATGTTTCTTGACTTGGTAAGAGAATTCGGATCGTTCGATAAATTCATCTGGGGATTTGTCGATGGCAGGCCGATTGTCAATAAATGGAAATCACACGCCGATGTAAATCCGACCAGCCCGGAATCGGACGCTATGAGTAAGGAACTCAAACAACGAGGGTTTAAATTTGCAGGTTCGACCATCTGCTACGCGTTCATGCAGGCGGCGGGCATGGTCAACGATCATCTGGTAACATGTTTCAGATACCGTGAGGTGGGGAATAAGAGATCACGGCCTCAGGGGCTGGACGCCGGGCAGATTTGATTATACCCGCAATTCCCGCATTGGAAGCCGGGAGTGGCCGTGAAATCGGATGATTTTATCTTTTCTATTTTATCAACAATGATATTTTCGATTTCGTCCATACCCTCGGGATCGAACGATTTTTCGAAAACCTCTTTGCTTTTCAGAAACATATACATAAGTCTTATGGGATATTCGCCGTAAAGCTCCTTGCAGGCCAGAGAGTAAATGGGAAGCTGAAGATCGTCCTTGAGCGCTTTCTTGTCCATCCGGCCGGTTTTGTAATCGATTATCTCCAGGCCGACGGGCGATTTATCCACCCTGTCTATCCGGCCGGTTAGTTTGATTCCGCCTAACTCCAGAGCGAATTTCTGTTCGAGCTCCATCGGTTGTCCGCCCAGTTTCGATTGAGCGTCCATGAAGTACTCCAAAAGTTCAGTAGCGGTTTGGCCCATACGATCTTTCTGGTCGGGATCGTCGAGCCGCACTCTGCCCCAGCGCGATTGAAAATCGCTTTTCAAATTATCGAGAGTTATATCTCCGCCGGTCATTAAAAGCCGGGCGGCGGTCTCCAAAACGGAATGCAGTATCGAGCCGAAAGTCATAATAGGTCTCGATGGCGACGGCATATTGAGAGCTTTCCTGTAATAAAACTGCAAGGGACAGGTATCGAACGCGCCCAGATCGGAATACGACAGACTGGTGACTTGATACCCCGAAGAAACCGGGTGAGGATTGTAAATATCCTCATCTATTTTTTTATACAACGTTGAAACCGCCGACTCGATATTCCGGCGGAATTCCGTTTTCTCCTTCTCAAAATCTTCAGCGGATTCGATCCGGGAACTTATGGCTTTCCAGAGCGAATGCAAACCGTCTGATATCACCGGAGTCCGGTTCGGCTGATCGGTTATTGGCAGAATAATCGCCTTTGGCAGATCTATCGCCATCTCCGGTCCGATCAGCTTTTCAATCGAGACGCCGGATTCGGCAATTTCCTCTTTTAAACCCGCCTGCTCGAAAATCTCCGTACCCAAAAGCTCATCTACGAACTTAGATATTTTCACGCCTTTTTTCTTTACGCCGTAGAGATAGAGCCTTTCTTTGGCCCTGGTCATGGCCACATAGAAAAGACGGCGTTCCTCCTGTATGTGAAAATCCCCCGGCGGAAGCTCGTCTTTATAAAGCTCCGGCGGGAAATCGACAGCCGGTCCCCTGTCCGGAGACGGGAATTTCCTGTTGGTCAGGCCGATGACGAATACCGCCGGGTACTCCAGCCCCTTGGAAGCATGCACGGTCTGGAGTATCACGGGCGTCTCAATATGCTCGGCGGAGGAATCATTGCCATTATCCCCGGCCCCTTTTTGCCAATCCAGGTATTCCAAAAAATCGGAGTGGGACCCCGAATCGCTTTCCTGTCCGAATGAATCGGCAGCTTTGAGGATTCCGGCTATCTCGGCGAGAGCCTGCCTGTCGTTTATGCGGCCGTCGACTATAACCGACGACAATATTCCCGCCCTGGAGATAATCCGCTCGAGAAGACAAACAGGATCTTTACCCTCCTTCATCGCTCTGAAATCGATCAATAGACCTATCATGGCGGAAAGGCTTTCCGCCGTCTTATCATCGAGATCGCTTTTCATCGAAAGCAGAATTTCAAATGGATCGTCGCTCACACGGCTGAGCCGATAGCCTATCTCGCGTTCCAGGCCGGGATCGAGTTGGGGGAGCAGGTGGCGAATTATCAGTATCAATAGTTCTTTACGTCCGCTATCGACCGTCAACCCGTAAAATGCCATTAACAAGCGGGCGGGGCGCGACGATGTTTCTTCGGTTTTCCTGTCGTAATGGAATTTTATTCCGCGGCGACGGAGAATGTTCTCGAGGATATTTTTATGCCGTCGGCCTCTGAAAAGCACGGCGATCGAGCGGGGCTTCCCGTATTGATCGAATGATAGAAGCCGTTCTATCTCGGCTGCCGCGGATTCCGCCTCGGTTACATCGTCGGGACAGAATCGCGCAATCACCTTTTCTCCCGGATCGGAAACCGGAGTCATTTTTTTATTGGAATCGAACCGGGCCTTGGGATCGGTCTCTATCACCGATTGGGCCACGCGGACAATATTGCCAGAGGAACGATAGTTTTCTTCGAGGCTGAAGGCTTTGGTTCCGGGGAAAAGTTTCAGGAAAAGCTTGAACGACCCGAAGCTGGCGCCTCGAAAACGATAGATCGCCTGGTCGTCGTCGCCGACCACTGTGATACCGGTATGACTGCCCGCCAAATGATGCAAAAGCTCTACCTGGGCGAAATTGGAGTCCTGGAATTCATCCACCAGAATATATTTTACCCTTTGCCTAATCGACGCTCCAGCGAGCTTGTCGGCGGAAAGCAGGCGGTGGGCGAGAAAAATCATATCGCCGTAATCGATAAGATTGCCGTTTTCGGCCTTGATCCGCTCGTATGATTTATAGATCCGTCCCGCTTCCAGTGTCTTGATCCATCTGTCTTTTCTGATAATCTCATCGTCATCATCGCTTCCGACCGGAATCGATTTTAACGCCTCTTCCGCTTTGGCGATGATCTCATCGGGGCCGGCCAGTTCGTCTTTGGCCCGGCTGATAAAGCGATCCAGATCTCCATAAACCTGTTCGGAGCGGTTTCCGGAGAGCAGTATCGATTCTCTCAATTCGGCGATAGCGTTTTTGAGGACCCGCTTAATGCGGAAGCCGCCGGCCATCTCGATATCGCCGGCTATCCCCAGCCTGGCGCCGAATTCGCTGATGATATCAAGGCCGAGGGCGTGGAATGTTTTTATCTCCGGGGCGGATTTCCCCAGAGCCGACATGCGTTCTTCCAACTCCTCCTGGGTTTTTCGAGAGTAAGTGATTATCAGCAGCGAATCAGGCCGATACCCTTTTTGTTCTATCAGGTAACGCGTTTTAGCCACGATAACCCGTGTCTTGCCCGAACCGGCTCCGGCCAGGATTATTTGAGGGCCGGCGATATATTCGACCGCCTGTCTTTGAGATTTTGAAAGCTCCACGATAATTTCAAGATACGATAGAGTGAGATTTCGGTCAATGGGGATGATTCGAAAATCCAATGTGCGTCGCGCCGAGTGGCCGACACAAATCTACGGGCCTATTCGAATAAACAGCGGAAAGCGGCCAAATCTATATTTGGACCTTGTTTTTTTGTAGTTTTTCGTTATATTCTGATCGATCATGGTTCTATAGGGCTAAGTTAAGCTAATGAAAGATCAACGGTTAACATTTGTCTGAGTGAGAAGAACGGCTTAAAAAATGAAAATTACAATTTCCCCTTACATCGTAGTCAGAAAATCCCGCATCCACGGCACCGGCGTATTCGCCAAGACCGATATTCCGAGCGGAACCAGAATCATCGAATATATCGGCGATAGGATAACCAAGAAGGAATCGGATCGCCGCTACCAGGCGGCCTGGGAAAGGGCGGAGAACGGCAACGGCAAGAAGGGTATTGTCTACATTTTCACTCTTAATAAACGTCATGACATAGACGGCGATGTATCGTGGAATACGGCTAAGTATATCAACCATTCCTGCGATCCCAACAGCGAAACCGATATCATCCGGGGACGAATCTGGATTATCGCTATCAAGGATATCAGGAAAGGCGATGAGATATCGTATAATTACGGCTACGATTTCGAATCCTGGGCTGATCATCCCTGCAAGTGCGGATCGCCCAAATGTATCGGGTATATATTAGCCGAGGATCACTGGCCGAGGCTCCGCAGAAAACTGAAACAGTCGGCTATGATAAAGAACGCCCGACGCGGTTTGATACTCGATTCCAGAAATTGAAGAGATCCCTGCCGACCCTTATTTTCTGAATACTATTATAGAAAGCCGGCTGAAATCGGCTATTATAACGGCTTATAATACCCCATCGCCTCGGGGATCTCATCCTTGATTTTTCTTATGCGGGTTTCGTCGGACGGGTGAGTGCTCAAGAACTCCGGCGGAGCGCCTTTCTTTCCGGCCGCCATTCTCTCCCAGAACGAGACCGCCTCGTTGGGATTGTAACCGGCCATTGCCATAAATATCAATCCCAGATGATCGGCCTCCGACTCATGAGTACGGCTGTAGGGAAGCAATAGGCCCACTGTCGCCCCGACTCCATAAGCTGTCATGAAGAGGTTGCGGGTTTCCTCCTTTTTGCTCTTCAACGCTTCGGCGAGAGCGATACCTCCGAGCTGGGTTAGAAGCCCCTGACTCATCCGTTCGTTGCCGTGATTAGCGACCGCATGGGCAATCTCATGGCCCATGACCACCGCCAGTCCGGCTTCGTTTTGGGTTACCGGCAAGATGCCTGTATAGACCACTACTTTCCCGCCGGGCATGCACCAGGCGTTAATCTGGGAATCGATCACCAGATTGAATTCCCAGCTGTATCCCGCGAGGCTGCCAGACATACCATGATCAGCGAAATACTGTTCCACCGCACCCTGGATACGGCTTCCTATCCGTTTGACCATCTCCGTTTCGGCGACGTTATCGCTTAACTTGTGTTCGGACAGGAATTGCGAATACTGCTGAAAACTCATGCCATTGAGTTCGGAAGCGGGGATCAAGGTCAGCTGACGCCGTCCGGTGATAGGCGCGGTGGCGCAGGCGATCAATAATAAGACGGCAATTACCGCAATAAACCGAACGGCGATTTTGTTTTTCATATCTCCCCCTGAATAAGTTCCAAAAGACCGAAGCGAATTCACTACAAAATACTATCGGGGCCGGGCTGGAAAGTCAAGGGCAAAGCAGTCCAACTGAGAGATTGACTTGGAACCGGAGGATCGGCATATTGTGATCAAAATAGTACGGTTGGGTCGGGAAAAGCGAATGAATTACATTGTCGATAAAATTTCACTTTATGATCACTTCATGAAAGACCCGGTATTGTTCGGATACCATCTGGGGGATCTGGATGATTTCTATTTTTCACATTGCCGATGGGCGGCCGCGATCAACGGCGGCGGGGGAATCGAGGAAATCGTATTGATATATAACGGCGTGTCCGTTCCGACTGTTTTAGCGTTGGGACAAAGCGAACATATAAGCGCTCTTCTGGCCGAGCTTATACCAGAACTTCCGCCGAGGTTCTACTGCCATTACCAAAAACAGCTCAGACCGATATTTCGCGATAATTTCAATGAGGAATATCTGGGAAATCATCTGAAAATGAAACAGGAGATTCCGCGGGCATTGTCCCCGGATTTACCCGAAAGGGAGGTTGTCAGACTCAAGCGGGGTCATATCCTGGATCTCCAGCTGCTATACGACAAATCGTATCCCGGCAATTATTTCGATCGGCGGATGCTCGAGACCGGGAAATATTTCGGCTATATCGAGGACGGCAAGATTGTCTCGGTAAGCGGCGTCCATGTCTATTCGGATAAATATAATATCGCGGTTTTGGGGAATATTGTCACCGATCCCGACTACCGAGGCAGGGGGCTGGCTAAGGCGGTAACCGGCGTTCTGGTGAGAGAATTAATATCCGAGGGAAAACTGATCACTTTAAATGTCAAAGCCGACAACGAGCCGGCCATACGATGCTACAAAGGGCTCGGGTTCGAAACGACCCATCAGTACGAAGAATCGATATTTATCCGGCCGGAATGAAGACCCGGCGCGGACAGAAAGGAAGGGGATGGAAATTGAAAATATTTATCAGCGCGGATATCGAGGGGACCACCGGGATTGTTCATTTTGACGAGGCTACTAAAAATAAACCGGATTATGCTGAATTTCAAAAACAGATGACCGCCGAGGTGGGGGCGGTTTGCGAAGGGGCCATCGAGGCAGGAGCGGACGAGATATATATTAAAGACGCTCACGATTCGGGGCGGAATATCATAGCCGCGGATTTGCCCGAAAGGGTGAAGATGATCAGGGAGTGGAGCGGCCATCCGTTTTCCATGGTTTTCGGTTTGGATAGATCGTTCGATGCCGCCATATTCACCGGCTATCACTCCCGCGCGGGATCGGACAGTAATCCGTTAGCTCATACATTTACCGGGTCGATCTATCGCGTGAAAATCAACGAGCGGTATGCCTCGGAATTTCTAATCAACGCCTACGCTGCGGCCTCGGTGGGTGTGCCTGTGGTCTTGGTTACCGGTGATAAGGGGTTATGCGATGAGGTGAAGGAGGTCAATCCCGGTATTGCCACGGTCGCGGTCAACGAGGGCATCGGGTCGGCGTCGATCAGCATTCATCCGGCACTGGCGGTCAGACGGATCAGAGAAGAGGCGGATAGAATATTGAGCGGCGATTTGGCCAAATGCAAATTTAAACTGCCGTCGAAATTCGATATCGCCATAGAATTCAAGGATTACAAAAAGGCATACAGGCTTTCGTTCTACCCCGGAGCGCGATTGGAGAACAAGCTGACGGTGCGGTATGAGTGCGTCGATTATTTCGATTTCTTGCGGCTGTTCGCGTTTATGTAGGATGATCCTGGCCTGTGGCAGTATTAAGCCGGAATGCTCATCCTGTTTATAGCCCTAACTCGGCTTTGGTGAAGATTGGTTCGAACGGAATACCCATTTCGTTAAGCAGTTCTTTCGCTCCCTGATCGCGATCGACTATCACCAGAACCCCGACCACATCGCAGCCGAACGCCCTGACAGCGTCAATGGCTTTTTTGGCCGAACCGCCGGTAGTGGCCACGTCTTCGATAACTATAGTCTTCATCCCCGGTTCGAGGGGGCCCTCGATCAGATTTTTGGTTCCGTGGTCTTTGGATTCTTTTCTGACGATAAAGCCGGTGAGTTTCCGGCCGCGGTTATGGGCCAGCGCGATGATGCCTCCGACCATGGGATCGGCGCCGAGGGTCGGTCCGCCGACCGCGTCACATTCGGTATTTTCAAGCATATCGAGCATAACCTCGGAAATCATATTAAGCCCCTCGGAATCGAGCGTGGCCATTTTGCCGTTGATATAATAGGTCGATTTCAATCCCGAGGCGAGAGTGAAATCGCCAAACCTGACCGCTTTTTCGAATAGTTTTTCTTTCAGACGGCTTTTCTTATCTTTCATAAAATACCCCTATCACAAAAAATCAACGGCGCCCCCTCCTCGAAACGCCGCTGACAACGGTTTTTTATCATATTGCTTCATAGGAGGTCAAGCGGTTTATCGGATTAATTTTATTTTTTTCAATCAATCGGTCAACCCGAATTCAACAGTATCGGAGCGGGCGATTTTCCCTGAATCGATAAAGGCGTACACCAGGTACCGTCCTCCGGCGGGCCAGCTTCCGTCAGGTTTGCGGCCGTCCCACGCGACCGAATAGCGATCCGCGTCTTTGGGCGCCCAGATTTCATAAACATATTTGTTTTTCTGTTCCATGACATTCACCCTGATCGAGTCCGGGGCCCGGTTTGAATTTTCAATAGCGAAAATCAGTTGGATTCGCTCACCGAGGGCGTACCCTCCCGGCCTGGTCATATTGACAATTCGGGCGGAGCCTCCGCAGGAAAGAGATGAAACCAAAATAACGATCACGGCGGCTGCGGTTTTCATTATTAGCCTTCTGCCTTTGCCGGTGGGGATGTTTTTCCGAGAATCGATTCCAATATCAGGAGAATCAAGGCCAATATCAGGAATTCCTTCCAGAGCTCCCGACCGAATCGGGCTTCCTTGACAACGATCCCAAGATCGGAATCGGGATCGATAGCCTTGAATTTCGCTCCCAGGGCGGCGGTGATGTTATCAGGAGAGATAGTCTCCGGTTCGGATTCGACCGGATCGACATTGAACGCAATGAGGCCGAGTTTGCTATTGCCTGATTCGAGAGAATAGATTCCGGGAGGGCCGTACTCGGCCAATCTGACGGCGTAACCGATGGAAGTATTAACCGTGAACAGATTCTCCACTCCGCCGGACGGGGAGACGAGAACAATATCGCCGTTGATATTTTGTTTGAGTTTCCATTGGAACTGCTCGCCTACGATTCCATTAAGGTCGATATCGGCGTCGCGGGAGCCGAGATATTCGATACTCCTTACCAGGAACGGTAGATAAAAGGAATGAGCCGGAAGATCGCCGGAATAAAAA
Organism: Candidatus Zixiibacteriota bacterium; assembly: GCA_024641335.1. GTDB lineage: Bacteria > Zixibacteria > MSB-5A5 > UBA10806 > UBA10806 > JAHEDG01. The sequence continues at coordinate 22,561 of JAHEDG010000006.1, read as the reverse complement.
TCGAATCCGCTGGAATAGACAATAACCGGTTTTTTGGTCGATTCGACCAGCAGACCGGCGCCGTCGGCGCTCGAGCCGAGAGTTATTCCGCCGCCGATATTCCTGTACCAGCCGAGTTGTATTTGGGGAATCGCCGGTCGGGAACGGTCGTTTTTATCGGAAGAATAGACATTGAAGATCGGATGCTCGTAATCGAAACCATCCCAGACAATATACTGCCCCGATCCTCCTTCGGCTTTTCCCACGTTAATCCCGGCTGTTTCTACGAGGAAACGATCCCAGTATTGATCGTCGGATTGTTTTCCCAGGGAGACGAAAAGACGTCCTCCGTTGTCGAGATATCTCTTAACGGCCGCATCGCGGGCCTGATCCAGCGATCTTATATCGGAAAGAAGCAAAACATCGTAATCTTCGAGATTCTCACGCAGAAGACCGGCGGCTCCGATCCCTTTATAATTAATCTGACCCGCCTCTCTTCGGTCGAGCGCCAGGGCCAAAAGCTTCAGGTCGTTTTCAGTTTGTCCCACAGCCAGGATTTTAATTCTGCCAGGGATATGCAGACTGAAGTACCTTCTGTTATCCAATCCATAACGGTCATAATCTATCTCCACGTAACCGTCATGATCGCCGGAGGAATCTATCTTGAAAGCGAACCTCAATTCGGCCGGTTGACCGGGGCTTAGCGTCGCGGAGGTTTGCGCTTTGCGTTCACCGTCGACCACCACTCCGACCAGCAGGTTTTCCAATGTTCCTTTGCCGTAGTTGGCCAAACGAACCTCAAGGCCGAAATTCTCACCGGGAACCAGCAGCTGGGGCGGCATCAGGATATTTGTAATTCCGATATTGTCGGCGCCCGCAGGAGGGGGGATCATGCCGAACAGGTGGATATTTTTCCATGTTTCTCCGGTTAATACTTCCGGCGGCAGATTTTTCCAGCCGGTCTGCTGCATATCGGAGAAAATGTAAATTTCCCGATTGAGATCAGGGCTTTTGCTCAATATTTCCAGACCGGTTTTCAGCGACTGGCCGATATTCCCTGATTGATAAGACAATTCGATATCGCTCAACCGCTCCTTGATCGACGGACCAGGATTGACCGGACCGAAAGTCAGGGATGATCCGCTTTCCGGATACGCCAATATGGTGACCATATCGTTCGGTTCGAGGCTGTCTATCAAACGCATGGCCAGACGTTTGGCCTCGTCGAATATGCTACCGGTTTCTCCTTCGGCATCCATTGAGGCGGAACGATCGAGGATAATTACCACCGACGAGGCGGCCTTTGACGAGCCTAAAAATCCGCTCAATGTCGGACGGGCAAAGGCCATCACGATAAGACCGATGATGAGCATCCGTAAAAGCAGAAGCAGAAGCTCTTTTATTTTCAACCATTTCATGCGGCTTTTTTGCATTTGCTCGAGGAACCTCAATGACGAAAATTCCACGATCTTAATACGCCGTCTGGAGAGAAAATGAATAATAAGCGGTATGGACATAGCGGAGAGGGCAAACAGGAAAGCCGAATTTAAGAAGGTCATTTATATCCCGTCGTCAGTTAATTCCCCGGGGCGTAGGGAGCCCGGATATATTTTTCAGCCAGCGATTTTTGATACTGTCCTCCGGGCGACGATATCACCCGGCGGTAATAATCTTCAGCGCCGGGGCGATCACCCGTTAAATCGCGGACCCGTCCTGTCTCCAGCAAAACCGATGATTGAAAGTACGGGTTGATTTCCAAAAAGTAAGCGATATCGAGATTCTCCATAGCCTTGCCGTAATCTTTCATAATGGCGAAGGCTTTCCCGGCGGCAAAATAAGGCCGTGGATCTTCCGGAGATTGCATTCCGCTTGAAAGGGCGCGGGCGGCGGCCTGTGTCATGATCGAATCGCAGGGCTGATTGCGAATTCGCATGAGCCGTCCTTTTTCGATTAGATTTTCCAACAGCTGGCCGGCGGATTCGGCAAGTTTTTGGGAGAAGACAGAGGCCGAATCGATTTTTCCCTGATCCAGGAGAATGGACACGAGTTTTACTCCGGCGGTGGCAAATCCACCGTTATACGATTCCAGAAACAGCCGTTTGCCGTCATTCGTCCGTCCCAGGGCCAGTTGAATATCCCCTTTCATATAGAGAACCTCGGGCTTTCTTCCACCCAGTCGAAGCATGATATCATATACGGAATCGGCCTGGCTGTATTGTCCCAGCCAGAAGAGACAGGTAGCCAGATAGTTCAGGTTTATCAATCTGTCGTCACTGTCCATTTCGGCCAGTTCCCGGTAGTAGGGCAGCGCCCTGTTTATATTATTCTGGCCGAAATAAACCGAGGCATAGTATCCGAGTTCCTGCGGCGACGGCTGATAGTTTCGCATGAAGATCAAATAATCATCGATGACCTCATCGAAATCGATTCCGTAAATATCGCGGAATATTTTGATAAAATCGAGAGATGTCGAGGTCTTATAAAGATTGATAAATTCCGACTGGCTGTGTATGGAAAGAAGCCAGTTGACAAAGGAACCGCAGACAACCGCCCCGGTATCGCTTCGAACCCAGGATTCATCAGCCAGGTTTTTTATGAGCCTGTTTTTATCCAGCGAGTCTTTAAAATTCCGCAAGGTTAGATTGTTATCGAGGTAATAATTGGCCAGGCCCGCTACCATCCATCGCGGCCCGTAGCCCCAGAGACGATAAATCAGGAGCTCCGCTCCGGGGACTGGGCTGATAGCGTCGATATAGTGCCCGTAAATCAGATCGATTCTCGGTGAGGACGGGAGAATGGAGTAATTTTTTTCAGGATCGATGAAAACCTGATCGGTCGGTTCAGGATGAAAGTAAATATCGATTCTATCGGATACGGAAAGCTGGAAGCTCTCCCGGAACCTGTTATAGATATTCTCCAGGTACCCCATTTTCATATTCCAGAAAAAATCGATCAGGGATCCTCTGATCCAATGAGTTTGGTAATGGATGCTTGGGGAAATACTCCAGAGACTCGTATCTGCCAAAGGGTAAATACCGTTATTGACATTCCCCGTATCATCAAGGAGAACGATTTTGAAATTAGCGCTGATATCTTTTTTAACCGGCATGTTTGGAACGAGAGTATTTTCTTTTGGAGAAAGTTCGAGATCGAAGCTGTAAAATTTGAAATCCGGACCCAGGCCGATAAGGTCTATCGATAATTGATAAAGTCCGGCGGATTTTTCAGCGGCTGCGATTTTAAGGGTGTACGGTCCGGTGAAAATCTGCCGGTTTTCTCCGACCGGTATGAAGATTTCGCCATGGAAAATCGGCATGGAAGCCTCGCCGATCAGTTCGGCGTCGATACCGAGCTTTAAAACCCGCGAATGAGCGGGCCCGGTTATAAGCAGAAGAAATAATAAAACGCGGGATATATTTTTCATTTTTCGGCCAGCTTTCTTAAGATACTCATGTTAACTCGGTCCATTTCACCATCGTCACCCTTGGGGGTTTCCAGGAGCTTGGGGATTTTGGAGAATCTTTTATCGCGCATGAAGAAACCGAACGCTTGCTCGCCTATCTCCCCTTTACCGATATGCTCATGGCGGTCGACTCTCGAGCCCAGTCCTTTTTTGGCGTCATTTAGATGGATGACCGCCAGCCTGTCCAGCCCTATTATACGGTCGAAATCTGAGATCGTTTGATTGTAAGCGTCCTCGGTGGTGATATCGTAACCGGCGGCGAAGATGTGACAGGTATCCATGCAGACCGTCAGCCGTTGGGGGGCTTCGGCCTGATCTATCATGGAGGCTATTTGTTCGAATTTATATCCTAAGTTCGAACCCTGGCCGGCAGTGGTTTCCAGGGCGATCTTGACTTTGAAGCCGTCGGTTTTTTCGTGGAGCCAGCTTAATGATTCGGCGATTCGGGCGACTCCCCAATCCTCCCCTTTATCGATATGACTGCCCGGATGGGTTACCAGGAAAGGGATATTCAGTTTTTCGCATCGCCGCATCTCCACTAAAAACGCTTCCCGCGATTTTTTGATAAGGGCCGGATCGGGGGAGCCGAGATTTATAAGATAGGAATCGTGGGCGATGACCGGGTCAATTTTAGTCCGTTTCTGTTCGGAGTGATATTTTTCGATATCTTCATCTGTCAATTCTTTGGCTTTCCATTGGTTGGATGACTTGGTGAAGATCTGAAGACAGTTACAGCCGAACTGTTCTCCCCGGGCGAAAGCGTTAAAAGCCCCGCCGGCTATCGACATGTGCGCCCCTAGAAGCATGGCCGTCTCCCTTCCCGGTTAATTCAAGCCTATCGTCATATAATTTGGCAAGATATGGATTTGACGATGATATTCAAGTGAAAACGTCTGCGGTTCGTCAAGAGCAGCGTTGCGGGCGCGGGTCATCGTACCTGCAGATTATCGAAATAAGGGACAAAGTAAATATTATTTAACCGGGCAAGGCAGCTTATGATCAGGAGATTGTCTGGGGCCATATGCGAGAATCTCTTATCTTTCGACAAAATCGAGCCGGAAGATAGTCCGGAATCTCATGCTGAATATAGACTTAAGAAGATAATCGTATCTATATATCGGCGCTTTTCGTTTCCCTGACAGTTTCGATTTGGCCGGGCAGAGGTTTTGGTTGGTGAGCTGGTTCATTGATTCCAGTCAAGCGGTTCGGAGAAATAGGCTTCGAGTATTCATTCAAATCTTGACTTTCGTCTGAATTTTAATATTTTCAAAGGTTTGACACTGGTTTTTGGGGCGTCGACAAGCGGTAAGTCACCAGCCTTTGGAGCTGGCATTCCCAGGTTCGAATCCTGGCGCCCCAGTTTTGATGATTTTGTAATTGGTGGTCTTCGGGGAGACCGGCGAAACTGAAACGGGGTATTTGATGGTTAACGATCTCAAACTGTTTTCGGGAAGTTCCAATTGGCCGCTGTCCGAAAAGATTGCCGCCAGGCTCGGCAAGCCGGTATCCAATTGTACATTGAAGAGATTTTCCGACGGCGAGATATTTTTTCAGATCGACGAAAATATCAGGGGGATGGATGTTTTCATTATCCAGTCCACCAATACCCCGGCGTCCAACCTGATGGAGCTGTTCATTATGGTTGACGCCTGCCGGAGAGCGTCAGCCCGAAGAATCACCGCGGTTATTCCGTATTACGGTTATGCCCGTCAGGACCGCAAGGATCAGCCGCGGGTAGCCATCGCGGCCAAATTAGTGGCCAATCTTATTACCAACGCCGGAGTGGATAGGGTCGTTCTGATGGACCTGCACGCGTCGCAGATACAGGGTTTTTTCGACTGTCCGTCGGACCACCTTTACTCATCGAAGGTATTCAACGCTTATTTGCGTAAGTTGAATTTTAAGAACGGTGTGGCGGTATCGCCTGATGTCGGCTCGGTAAAACTGGTCAGGGCGTTCGCCAAAGCCCTGAATTTCAGCCTTAGTATTGTGGATAAGCGCCGTCCGGATATAAACCAGGCTGAGGTTATGAATATTATCGGCGAGGTCGACGGCCGGGACGTGGTGATCCGTGACGATTTGGTAGATACGGCCGGGACTCTCACCAAGGCGGCGGTCGCTCTTAAGGCGAAAGGAGCCAACCGGATCGTGGCGGCCTGTACTCACGCCGTTTTATCGGGGGAGGCTATAAAGAGAATCGATGATTCTCCTATCGAGAAGATTTATGTTTCCGACACGATATTTCAGAAGCCGGAGAACTTAAGCCCCAAGGTCGAGGTTCTTACGGTATCGGAGATATTTGCCGAAGCGATTAACAAGATTCACGAGGAGAAATCACTTTCAAGCCTGTTCGAATAATTATCGAGAAGAATTAAGGATTTGTTGAGGGCAATCCGTGACTCGGTCAAATTACAAGCGGCGAGTCCGGACCGACCGGGATAGGAATTAACTTAATTTCAGGAGTAGGAAATGAAAGAAATAACCATTGATGTTCACGCCCGCAAGGATATCGGCAAAGGGGTGGCCAGGAAACTGCGGCAATCGGGCAAATTGCCGGCGGTAATTTACGGCCACGGCGAGGAACCGATGGCCATCGAGCTGGATCACGAAAGATTCAACGCCACCATGAGACAGGCAGCCGGAGAGAAACTTCTGATCGACTTGAATGTCGACGGCAAGGATTCCGGGAAAAAGGCTTTGATCAAGGAGATACAAAGAGATCCGGTAAGCGGCAAGATGCTGCATGTCGATTTTCAGCATGTTTCACTGACCGAAAAGATCAAAATCGAGGTGCCTATTCAACTCGAAGGAATCGCGGAAGGGGTTAAGACATTCGGCGGGGTTCTATCCTGGACAATCCGCAGTATCATGGTTTTGTGTCTGCCCACCGATATCCCGGATAAGGTAACGCTGGACGTCACCAATTTGAAGATACATGATTCGATTCATGTTCGCGATATTGTTCTGGATAAAGTGGAGATACTCAGCGATCCGGCGGAAACTCTGGTATCGGTTATTCCTCCGACGATTATTAAGGAAGCCGAAACTGCCGAAGGGGCCGTGGGAGAAGCGTTGGCCGGCGGCGAAACTGGCGCCGAGCCGGAAGTTATTTCCGAGAAGAAAGCCGAAGAGAGAAAAGCCGAAAAAGACAAGGGAGAGAAATAAGACAACTTATTTTCTCACTGATATCGGAAAGGCAAAGCCCCGGATTCACGGGGCTTTTTCTATGATAGGCGCGATAGCCGTGACACAGGTTTTTTTGTATCGATAATTCGGTACAGATGTTGTGTTGTGTGTCATGAAATACAGCCTTGTTTTCAGGAGATCTCTATTGATAAACTATTTTTATTACTGTTAGCGGCGGGTGAATATCTGTCTTCAAGCGATATCGGAAGACAGCCCCGGGAGTTTTCCATGTTTTCTTCTTTTCTCCTTGTATTATTAGTCGAATGATAATATAGTAAATTTATGGCTGACATTCGTACATTTATCGCTGTCGATCTCCCGCAGGAGATCAAGATGGAACTGGACAAAGTAATCGGCGGTTTTAGGGACGGGGATTTCGGGGTTCGCTGGGTCAAAGCGGCCAATCTGCATGTGACTTTGCGTTTTTTGGGCGATATAGCGGAAGAATCGTTGCCGCACCTGATTAAGACGATTAAGGATAATATTTATGGTTTTGGCGGATTCGATCTTTCCTTAAAATCGCTGGGCGGATTTCCCAGCTTGAAGATACCGCAGGTAATATGGGTCGGTACAGGCTGGGGCGCTGAAAAACTCAAGGAGCTGGCGGTGCAGGTGGAGATGTCCTGTATCGAGGCCAAATTCGGCAGAAGCGATAAACGATTCTCGTCGCATATAACTATAGGCCGGATAAAGAGCACCAAAGGGCTATCCGAGCTGACAACGGTGGTAGGCAAAACGATTTATGAATCGCCTGTTTTCAAGGTCGGGGAGATCGTGATTTTCAAATCGGATCTGTCGCCTTCGGGCCCAAGCTACACGAAACTGGAAACTATCTCTCTTTAGCCCGATCTCCGCTATTCGGACCCGATGTAAGGCAAGCTTGACTGACAGTTCCTGTCACGGTTTTTTGGCTTAATCGGGGGTGTTTACGAAAAAAATACTTGCACATCTGAACAGTATGCCGTAAATATATTCATGGTTATTTGAGAATAATATTAAGCAAAGAGGTATAAATGTCAGCCAACAACGATCAGAAGAAAAAGGCTCTGGAAACCGCCATAACATCCATAGAGCGGCAATTTGGCAAGGGTGCGATAATGAGGCTGGGGGACAATCCCGGCGAGATGAGTATACCGTCGATTTCCACCGGCTCCATCGGTCTTGATATCGCTTTAGGGATAGGCGGGGTTCCCCGGGGCCGTGTAGTTGAGATTTTCGGTCCGGAATCATCGGGTAAGACGACCCTGGCGCTTCATATCCTTGCAGAAGCCCAGAAGCAGGGCGGAGTGGCGGCGTTTATTGACGCCGAGCATGCTATGGATCCATCCTATGCCCGTAATCTGGGTGTCGATATCGAGAATCTGCTTATCAGTCAGCCGGACACCGGCGAGCAGGCTCTGGATATAACCGAGACTTTGGTTCGCTCGGGGGCTGTCGATATCGTGGTGGTTGATTCGGTGGCGGCGTTGGTGCCTAAGGCGGAAATTGAAGGGGAGATGGGAGATTCTCATATGGGTTTGCAGGCTCGCTTGATGTCGCAGGCTATGAGAAAACTGACCGGTACCATTTCCAAATCGAAAACCTGCGTAATTTTTATCAATCAGATCAGGATGAAAATAGGGGTCATGTTCGGTAATCCGGAAACCACGCCCGGCGGCAACGCTCTAAAATTCTACTCATCGATTCGGATGGATATCCGTAAAATCGCTACGCTAAAAACCGCGGGCGATATTACGGGTTCGAGAACTAGGGTAAGGGTGGTGAAAAACAAGGTAGCTCCGCCGTTCAGGGAAGCCGAATTCGATATTGTCTACGGACGAGGAATCTCCCGGGTGGGTGAATTAATCGATATCGGCTCGAATCACGGTATAGTCGAAAAATCGGGTACATGGTATTCCTACGGTGAGGAACGATTGGGTCAGGGACGGGATAACTCCATCGCCTATCTTTTGGAAAACCGCGAGATAACCAGAGATCTTTACAGTCAGATTCGTCAGAAGTTAGGCATAGGTCCGCTTACTCCACCGGCTCCCGCTCCGGCGAAGGAAGAAGCCGCGCAGGAGAAAAAGGCGGAAGTCAAGGCCAGAAAATAACCAGGTATCCGCGTATTTTAGATGGCCGAATTCCAGATAGCCGGGTTGGAACCGGTTAAGCGAAAAAAAGGGTGGTTTGAACTTGATATCAAGGGCAAATCCCCTTTTTTAATTGACGAGGAAATAGTTTTCAGGCACAGCCTTCGCGCCGGAGAGATCCTGACCGATAGCCTGATAGAGGTTATAAAACGTGAAGCGGACCTGGCCTGGCTAAAATACCGCGCCGGACAGATATTATCATCAAGGATGATTTCAGAGCGTGATTTAAGTCGAAAACTCGCGGCCGAAAGAAGACCGTCTTTGGCGAGGGATGAGGCTATCTCCTATCTTAAGCGTATCGGTTATGTCGACGATCTCAAGTACGCGGCGGCCTATATCAGGTATCAAATGTCCAGGGGAGCCAAATCGAGACTCTATCTGAAAAAGAAACTCTGGGAAAAGGGAATAGACGGCGAAACAGCGGCCCGGGCCATGGAAACAGAACTAAGCGATTTTGACGACGGTTCGGCGATCAGGGAATTGGCTTTGAAGAAATTCAAGACGTTAAAACATCTCCCGGACGAGAAAGCCAAAGTGAGACTGGTTAATTTCCTTAAAGGAAGAGGTTTTTCCTGGGGGGTTATCGGTCCTGTTATCGCCGACATTATCGAGGGAGATCGGAAGGATATCTGATGCCGTATTACGATACCGGCGACGCCGCCATACATTATGATATAACCGGTAATGGTCCGCCGCTGGTGATGCTTCATGGCTACGCTCTCAACAGCCTTATGTGGGAATTTCAAATTCCTGAATTCGCCAAAAGCAACACGGTATTTTCTGTGGATCTGCGAGGTTTTGGGAAATCATCTTGCGGCCAGGAATGGTCGGGCAATGTTATGGCCGACGATATCATTGGTTTGATCAAATCTCTTGGGTTGGAAAATGTCGCGATTATGGGGTTTTCCTTGAGCGGTCCGGCGGCATTCAGAGCGGCCCACAGCCTTCCCGGTATTGTGACCGGACTGGTTATGGTATCGTCAATACTGCCATCAAAGGGCCGTCCGAGAGCTGAAAAAGAAAGCCGACGTCATGACAAAGAGATGGAGATTCTCCGTCTGCGCGGCCCCCGCGCCTGGGCGGAGGCCACCGGTCTTGAGAGCGGTCCGCTGGTCAGCCGCATATTCAAGGTTAATCCGCAAGCCCGGCCGGTCTGGGAAAGGATTTTCGAACGTCACAACCCGGATTACCTGCTTGGAATGATGAAAGCCCGGCAAAACAGCTCGTCGTTGATCGACTGGCGTTCGCGGCTGGGGGAAATAACGCAGCAGACCCTGATCGTAAACGGCGAGGAGGATACCAAATTCATCGACGGCGCGAATTATCTCCAGCGGACAATTCCCAACTCGGAATTGCGCGTAATAGAGGGGGCCGGACATATGGTAAACCTGGAAAAGCCCGAGGAGTTTAACAGTGTTATTATGGATTTTCTATCCGGGTGAAGTATAATTGAAACCGGGATTCAGGCGATAATAGTACGGTCGTCTTCTCCGCCGACCATGCGTCTCATCAACTGTTTATTATAGTAGTTAATCAAATCCTGTCTATAGAGAACTCCCAGTATTTTGGACGGGTTGAGATGTGAGACGACCGGCAGAAGATCGAAATCTCTACGTCCGAATTTCTCCAGAGCCTGATTGAGATTTTCGTCTTCGGTGACCGAGACGATATCGCGGCTGGCGATATCGGAGGCGATAATCAGCGAATCGACGTCATGCTTGGTAAGCACTGTTCTCAGATCCTGAAATGAAATTACTCCGTAGAGGCTTCCATCGGCGGCCACCACCGGCATGGTGGTCTCTCTCGATTCCTCGAGGAAATGATAGATCATATCGAGATTGGTGTTCAGGGGGATGGTTGTAAATTTCGTTCTCATAACCTCTCGGACCTTGAGTACATCCAACAAATGAACATCGCGGCCGCCGCTGATATTGATCCCTTTGCGTTCCAGTTTTAGAGAATAGATCGACGATTTAAGGAACCGTCGAGCGACCAGGGTGGAAAAAACGCAGGCGACCATAAGCGCCAGCATGATACGATAGTCTTTGGTCATCTCGAATACGATCAGGATGGAAGTGATAGTGGCGTGGGTCGTTCCCGCTACCACGGCCGCCATGCCGACCAGGGCATAAGCTCCGGGATGTGCCGTAACGGTGGGGAAAAGGGAATGCACAATGACTCCGAACAGGCCTCCGGTCATAGCCCCCATGAACAGCGACGGGGCGAAGATTCCGCCGGAATTGCCAGATCCCAGAGTCAGGTTAGTGGCCAGGATTTTAAGAACAATTAAAGCCAGTAGAGTGTGCCAGAGGCCGACGCCGCCCAATACCGAACTTACCGCCTCATAACCGTCAGCAAAGACTGCCGGAGCCGAAAGAGATAAAAATCCGGTGTAATTTAACTTAAGGGCGACAAGCCCGGTAAATCCCAGCAATAATCCGCCCAGGGCCGGCTTAAGATAGCCCGGAATATTTAGTTTGTAATCGAAAAAGTCTTCGGTTTTATAGAGTGTTTTGGTAAATATCACCGCCACTATTCCGGCCAGACCTCCTAAAACGATATACATGGGGATTTCCCAGGCTGAAACCAATTCATAGGCGGGGACGATAAAGGCCGGGGAATCGCGTAGAATGGCCCTGGATACCACCGATGATAATACCGAGGCTAAGATAACCGGCGAGAATGTTTTTATGGTGAAATCGCCGAGGATAACTTCCAGCGCGAAAATCACTCCGGCTATCGGAGCGTTGAATACCGCGGAGATACCGGCCGCCGCGCCGCATCCCACCAGGACCTTAACGCGGTCGGCGGAAAGCTTGAACAGCTGTCCGATAGTGGAACCGACTGCCGCGCCGATTTGAACAATCGGCCCCTCACGGCCCGCAGAACCGCCGGAACCGATACAGATAGCCGAAGCTACCGATTTGGCGACAGCTACTCGAGGGCGAATAACCCCTGATTTCAAAGCGACAGCGGCCATGACCTCGGGAACCCCATGCCCCTTGGCCTCAGTGGCGAAAAAATAAACGATCGGTCCGACCAGGAGTCCGCCGGCCATAGGCACCAGCGGCACCAACCAGGCGATGCCATGGCCGAAAAAGATATCTCTGAAAGTGAGGATTAGCCAGCGGAAAGCCACCGCTCCCAGGCCGGTGGATATTCCCACCAAAAACGACAGGAATATAAGATATGTATTTTCAGAAATTCTGGTTTTCTCTGTCGCTTTACGCAGATACCTGTCGAGTAGGTCCGAAACACTCATGATACGATAATATTCGAGGGAATTCGCGATTTGTCAACTTTATCCGAAAGAAAATCCAGGGGCGGGCCGAATAAGCCGGGCGGTTATCCGATTTCCAGATAATTGCCGTTATTTATTTTGTATTCATCGCCGTCGATAATTTTCTTAACCGAGATCCCCGGTTCCTTCGAAAGATCGATTACCCTTACGTCTTCCACCGGAATCAGCCCGTTTTCATCGCCGATAACCTTGACCTGGGGATTTTCAAGATCGTCGGCATTATTACGGGCCACGATACCGATTTGGTTGGATGATAAGGCTACTACCATTCCGACTGGATAAATACCGATAGCGTTAATAAAGACCTTGAGCAGGATGGGATCGAATGAGGTTCCGGCCCGGTTGACCATATTGGTTATCACTTCATCAGGCTTGGTGACTTTCTTGTGATAAACCCGGTCGGAGGCCATTGCGTTGTAAGTATCGGTTATTGAGACAATTCTGGCGAATAACGAGGGGCGCCGCTTGCTGCTAAGCGGCGGATAGCCGGTACCCTCGAAAGTAATGTGATGTTCGAAAACAGCGGAGGCGGCGCGTGCCGTAGTCTCATCCACGATTCTTGTTTTCAAAAGGAATTTCGTGCCGAAGACCGGATGTTTGCGCATCAATTCCCAGTCGAAATCATTGAAGGCGTCGGGCTTGTTGACCAGATCGATGGGCAGTTTGGTCTTGCCGATATCGTGGAGAAGAGCGCCGACTCCGAGATTAGACAGCCTCTTGCGGTCCAATCCGATATGATATCCCAAGATCAGGGAGAGTACGCAGACATTGACCGAATGCACGTAGGTGTAATCGTCGAAATTACGCAGGGCGGTCATTTCCAGAAGCGCCGATTCGTCTTCGATTATTATATCGATCAGGTTTTGAACGACCCGTTTGGTTTTGGCGATATTGATGGAATCGTTTAATCTGGCCTGGGCGGTAGTGTTCTGAACGAGAGATAAGGCCGAGAAAAAAGTTTTCCTGGCCTGAACTCTGATGGCCCGAGTCCTATCCTCGTCCATCTCGTCTTCTTCCTGCTGGGAATATCTGACTGTGGCGACGTTCTCGATTTTCAAATCATTAAGACGCTCTTTGATAGCGTTATGATTTTCGTCCCGGTTCTCGCCCGGTTCAAAGCCTGACATGAAAAACACGAATTTATCCAGCTCGCGAGGATCGAGGTTCTTGCTGAAAGACAGTCCTGATATTCCCAGAATTGGCCAACGTTCGAGAAAATAGGTCATAGCGGCTTCGCTGTCGCGATCCGCTTTCAGCCGTACATCGGATAAAAAGAGGTATCCCCCTTTGGCGGTTACCGTAAATTCTGATTCTTCGTCGAATATTTTCTGCATGATGGCCCGCAGTTTATTGCTCTGGTCGATATAACGGTTGTTGTTGGCTTCGTACATTCCGGCGACCTTGAAAGCGGCGAAAAGCAAATTGACGAAATGTCGCCCCAACTCCTCGAAAACCGCTTCAAATACCGCCTGTTTTTCTTTTATATCTTTAATCGAATTATTAAACAAAGTCATCTCCCCGGGTTCTTCTTAAGAGAGCCCTCTTGGCGGCGTCAGCCATACTTTTGTTTCGCGATTTGGAAATCTTGTCCAACAGGCGGATCGCCTGCGGAATGGAGATATAACCCAACGCTCTGGTAGCATAAACCCGAACACGATCCTGTTTTTCCGACGGAAACAGGGTTTTGCGGGTAACCTGATTTTTAAGCTGCTCGAACGCGTTCTGCCCGCCAAGCCTGGCGAATCCTTCGAGAATCTCACGAATTTGCTCCACCGGGCGATTTTTGAAATTCTTATCCGAGATCATAACTTTCAAATAATCAAAAGCTTTGTTGGCTTTTTGCTTAACCAGCTCTCTCAATGCCAGAGTTTGCAGGTTCTCGTTTTCGTCTTTGAGCGCTTCGATTAGAAAAGCCGCGGCCTGATCGCCGCCTATTTTGGCCGCTGATACTACTGTTTCCTTGCGCACCCTGATATCGGAATGAGTAATGGTTCGCTTGAAATATGAAAGAGCCTTGGGACTGCCGATTTTCCCCAGTACCGAGACCACGTTGCGGACCACATACCATCGGGGATTTTCAGTTCCCTTGCCCAGCATCTCGACATTATCCACCGCGATAACCTCGAGCCCCTGGCAGATAGCCCGTCTGGCCGGATAATGGTTGAGTTCGCCGAGCGCCCAGATCAACGGGTCGACAGCATGCCAGGTGAACAGCTTGACATATTCGGAAATCAAGTCATATTCGATGTCCTTGGAAGTATTGAGCATGTCGACAATAACTCTTATCTTTTCCGAGGCTCCGAATTTATGTATGAATTCGCCGAGCCTTTTGGCTTTTTCGTCATTTAGGTGCTCGATGGCTTCATGAAGTTCGATTGATCTTTTGAAAATGACTGTAGCGCTTCTCATGTCGCCTGACCTGATGAAATCGTCGCGCACCTTACCGATCAAATCCAGGGTTTCTCTATAACCGGCGTTATCATCCTCCATACCGAGAAGTTCAAACATTATATCAGTAATGTAATTTCTATAGTTGAATTCATTATCGGATGCCAGAATATCATTGATGGCGGCTTTTTCGGATTCGCTATACTCGGTTATTCTGTTTATATATTCGGCGACATTATTGACTAGGCTTTTATAGCCGGCCGGACGTTTTTGCGGGTTATTCTTTTCAGATTCGAGGTCGAAATCCTCTTCGGTGAAATCCAGGTCCTGGCTTGTATCGAAGATGTTCTTATAGTTTTCGGGAGACGGATCTATGCTGGTTTTGAGAGCCCCGGTACCATATTCGAAAGTCTCCAAGTCTATGGAATCGTCCATAAGTTTGTATGAAAAATGCTCGAAACCAGCTTCCCACAAAAGTGTCGCCAGATCATCGTCAACCAGGGCGGAACGCATTATCATAGTTAATATATCCACAAACTTCTCTAATTCCTCTTCGGTAATCCCCTTTCTAAATTCAAGCTCGAGGATACCGTCCCGGAAAAACGGATGGGCGAAGTTTTCCGCTTTGTTTCTGGCTTTATAAACCGGTTGATTATTATAAAGAATGCCGTCGGATTCTACTTTGAAACGAACGTCCCCCAGTTCGTCGAGGAGAACCTTAAAATCTATATACAACTTGTCTATAAACTGCTGTGGAAGTTTCGAAGAGGACGGGTAGACCAGTTTGGCTTTGGTTGTTTTCAATAATTGATTAAAAACGTCCCCGACCATATTTTTGGTGGACGCCGAAATATCGTTCAGATCGGAATCAGTTATTTCTATAAATTCCTGCATAACGCTCCCCTGGTCACCGCGCCGCCTGGCGATGACTTCTAGTAAAACATCTCTATATGGATAGATTTCGGTTCTCTTATGACCGAAAATTAGCCCGGAATAGAAGAAATTTTCAAATTGGAACCATGACCGCCGCGGCTTGTTCTGGGATAATTATGGGAATCAAAAGTGTTTTTTACCAAGCTATACTTTTCTAATCGCTTTGTAGACAAAGCCTTCCGCTTTTTTTAGGCGATCCTCGGCCGCCTTTTTCGAAATTCCGGTTTTTGTCATTACAATGCCGGTTTTGACAGATCCCCCGGCAGATTTGAGGATTTTCTCCGCTTCGGGATAATCCAGGCCGCATAAATCCATGATTATTTTTTTGGAGCGCTCTTTGAGTTTTTCCGAAGTGGCCTTAAGATCGACCATTCTGTTGCCGAATACCCGGCCGGATTTAATCATGGCGGCGGTAGTTATCATATTCAGGATCATCTTTTGGGCGGTGCCGGCTTTCATTCTGGAGGATCCGGCGATGACCTCCGGGCCGAGAACCGGGCATATAGCCAGATCGAAATCCTGGGGTGCATATTTTCTGGGATTGCAGCAGATAAATATTGTTTTTGCCCCCGTTTGGGCCGCCCGCCTCAAACCCTCGATAACAAAGGGAGTTCTTTTTGAGGCCGTGATTCCGATGACCAGGTCCTTTTTATCGATCCTATGTTTCGCTATTTCCGCGGCCGCCGCGGCAGTATTATCCTCGACTCCCTCCCTGGAGCGAATCAGAGATTTGTATCCTCCGGCGATAATACCGACTATCATATCCGGATCGGTGCCGAAAGTCGGCGGGCATTCTGAAGCGTCCAGAACACCGAGCCGTCCCGATGTGCCGGCCCCGATATAAAACAGCCGGCCCTTTTTTTTGAAAGTCATGACCGCCATTTCGACCGCTTTGGAGATATAACTTATCTCTTTGGCCACCGCCTCGGCTATCAACTGGTCTTCGCGATTAATCAAGCGTAACACTGCCGTGGTCGACAGGCGGTCAATATTTTTCGTGGCCGGATTGGCTTTCTCGGTTACCAGGTTCGAAAGTTCCTCGAATACCGCCCGTCCACCCCGCGCTTTTTTATTATGCCGGGGATCAGTTTTCAAATGACCGGAACCATAATTGAATCGAGTGGCGCCACGGTACCGTAGATGAACGAACCGTTGGGATCGGAAATGGCTCTTGGCGACAAGCCCTCCGGAACCGGGAACTGAATATCGAAATACGGGCCGAATCCCCGGTTGAAAGCTATCAAATAAATATAATAGGTTCCCGGTACGATATCGCCGCTAGCGTTCTCGAATGTAGTGTCGGGAATAACGTAAGAACTATCCTGTTCGGCGAGCAATTTCCTGAACGGTTCGGTGCCGTCCGCTCCGTAGTTGAAGGTAGCCACGGCCAGGATATACCGGGTAGCGGAGCCGGACGAGGACCACTGTACGAAAACATTATCGGCGTTATAATTAATTTGGGGAGTGATATCGGTTACGCCGAAGCTGTCTGGCAGATCGAAAGATATGGCCTGCAGGTATTGATCGTCGGGGCTTTCGAAGGTTATCTCGTTCAACCCGGTAGAAAGAGAAAACAGGCTGCTTTGAAGAAAATACAGGGATCCGCCGACATTGGGAATTTCCGTGTCGCCCACGGTAATTATGCCGTCGGAAAAGGCCGCGTTTTCGCGGGTAAAGGAAATATCTGCTAAGTTCATTCCGGTGGAATAGTCTTTAATTACGGTTACATCCGCTCCAAAGGAAATCGGATCGCGGGTACGATTAATGGCTGTCCGTCGATCGCAGGATAGCAGAACTCCCGCGATTACCAGGAGAATACGGATTGTCAGATCAAAAGATCGATTCATTTTTCTTCCTTGAATGAGTTTCACTCTATTCGTTCGGACCGATTATGATTTTACTCTCCGCGGATAATAACAATATTCTACCTGAATATAGTTTCAATTTATCCGACCGGTATGTTCATCGCAATGCTATTGATACCAACATGTTTATTGATCCGAAATAGAATCAATAGAATCATTGCCGCCACACGCGGAGGTATTCTAATTATCATCTCCCCGGTATCTTCTGATTATGATCGATGATCCGAGCAGAATCAGGAATATCGGCCAGGCGAATTCCCAGACCCTGCCGCCGAGTATGCCCATATTATCGAGGATAAACAGGATACCGAGACATATAAAAAACAGACCTATCAGCATCGATCCTCTTCTCATCGATAATAATTTAGCATTATCTTTGATTTTAGAAAAGAGATTTTCCCGAATTATGAAAAAAAGGCGGTCTTTACGGGACCGCCTTTCAGAATATAGGCTGATTATGTCGACCGATTATTAATTTATCGGCCCGGACGGCTGAGCATGGAACGGGCTGAAATCGACCACTGTGCTCTGCGTCCACGATGTCTTCATAACAATATTAACTACCGGAGTTCCGGGAGGCAGGTTGGACAGATCTGCCAGAGCCGGATCGTAAGCCCAATCCCTGTCTGGGGCTCTATAGAATGAGCCATATGACCAGGGCGAGATAGCCTGACGGGAATTCCATAAGGCTGCCATGGAGCCTCTCCAGGTAAAGGTAACTCCGGTCCATTCCTCGAGGAATCTCGGGAGATTTTCCAATCCGCCGTTATAATCATGCCCCGGGTCTCCGGTTTCTGTATTACCGGTTACATAGCAGGCATTAACTTGAGTGGCTGTAGCCGGCCTGCTTCCGAGGCCCTGGCTGCTGCGGGTATCGTCCCAGTTGTTGGATAGCACGGTTACCGCGTCGGCTATGAGCGAGGCTGACTTTTTGTTTATGGTATTATAATCCCCGATAGTGTAAAGGGGATTATCGGTGGCCACCGTCAGCGCTCTGGGCAGCTCCTGGCCGTTTTTCAATCGCAGAGCAGGCTGCAACCCGGCATTCGGCTGGGATGAATATATTATGCCGTTGGGCGGATAATATCCGGACGACGATAAAATATTCATATCGAGATCCAAAGCGTAGATATCGGCCTGTTCCCTGGAATCCCGGAAAGTTGTGAACGTTATCGCTCCGCTGGAGATCAGGTTCGCGGTCACATCCAGCCAGGTGCCATCGACCTGGCGATACAGCGCCTGGCCGTCGACAAACTTAAGCCCCGATTTATTTTCGTAGCTATCGGGATTGCCGGCTCCACGGTCTATCATATCTGTAGCGGGACCGTCGGTTACGACCGGCATGTACAATTCAGTGATCCCGTGATTGGCGTCCTCTACGTTACCGCCCCATCTGGAAAGAGAGCCGTTGACCCAATCGGTGGAACTGGCGTCCAGGAAAGTACCATCCGCGTTCTTCATATTCTGATAAGTTCCGGCGTTATCCATAACGAATACATTTCCGGTGGTTACGCCCAATCCGCTACCCGGTTTGCTTCCATGAATGATGTTACCCGAAGAAGTCATAAAGGAGTTGATGTACAGGTCGGTTTCCGATTGAATGTATATATTGCCGTTGGAGTGAACCCTTCCTCCCAGTGTCATTGCTCTTCCGGGCGATAATTCCAGATCGTTTTCGTAAAAGGCGGCGAACTGGAACAGAGGTATCAGGGCGTCCTGAATCCCCATTTTCAGAGCTACGCCGCTTTCGTAATTGTTATCCGCGCCGGTTGAGTTAACTGTAAATGATTTGACAGCGCCGTACAATCCTTTATAGGAGCCGTATTGCAGGGTGGTATTGACCGCCGGCCCGAGATCGACTACACCGTAAATATATTGAAAGGCGTTTAACGTCCGCCGGCCCGTAGGCAATGGACTGGGAGGAGCGCCGGTATCTTCATAGCTGACGATAACAGCGGCTGAGGCTTCCTCGAGTCCGGCTTCGGCCGCGTAGAACGCGCCGGTATTGTGCATCTCGTTGCCGGCCACCTGCATATCGGTGGTTGAAGTCGTGATAGAGGCAATGCCTATCAGCGACAGCATCAGCAACAGGATCAGGCAGACAACCAGAACCATACCGGATTCCTGATTTTTCGTTCTATTTATCGCTATCCACATATACTCCTCCTGTGTTTTTCAAAAAAGCTATCCTAAAGTCTGCCAAGAGTCTTTATTGCATACCTATATTACGAACCTTCACTCTGGTATCTATAGAGCGAGTCCGATAATCTTCTGCGAACTCGTCGTCCGCTTTATCAGTCCTGCCGTCCAATGATATAATTACTTCCCGGACCATATCGTCGTCCGGGGGAACATCGACCACCGCGCCGGATGACAGAACATAGGAGAAATTAAGGCTGGTTATGTTCTCGGCGAATATCTCGGCCGGCCGTCCGGGACGCTGCACCATTAGTTTGGGATGATCACGGTCGGTTTGATCGATAAAATATTTGAATTGATTCATCCTTATCAGCCTGGCGCCGACAGTGTAGATTCTCCCAAGCGCCATATCATTATGCTGAATATGAGATGAGGCGTACTGAACCTGCGTAACGTGGAAAAATTCCCCGCTATGGGCAACCGGATCATAGATGTATACCCAGTCATCATCGAACAAAGCGGAAATATCATGTCCGTCGCAGCGAAGCTCGGCCGAAGGCTGCGGCATATCATGCTCGAGGATCACGTTCTCGAGACCGCCGGCGTCGTAGGTGATGGTTATAGTATCGGGGTTGGTATTGCTGGCCTCGATTTTGGGTACTCCCTCGGGTACTCTATATCCCGCCAAACGGATTTTTGTCGACAGTTCCACGGCCGACGCCCTGATGGACGCCTGCATATCGGAAATCTGGTCCTGGACTATCATCTGCTTGTGTTGGGTAATATACAGGGCCATAGCCGCCGATGTTACCACGCCCGCCAAAAAGAGGGCGACTACCAGCTCGATCATGGTAAACCCCGCTGATATGGCGGATACTTTCTTATTATTTCCGGTTTTGTTTCGCATATTCTTAACCTACCTTGTCGACATATATGATGTGACCGTATTCGTGTGATCCAAACCATGACGATCGGTCCAGTTAATTGTCACTTCCAGCTGAATAAGGTTACTGCTGACGGCGGTAACTCTCCAAATTCTGTCTACAAGTCCGACCGTATCGGAGCCGGAGACAGGAGAATCGGTGTTTTTCAACTGCTCCATTTTGTCTTTGATAAGCATGGACGCTTCGGTGGAGCCACGGGCCAGATCATTGGCCTGCATGGACGTTACCATCATGGGCAGCAGTAGAACCAGTCCCAATGATATGATCAGCATACCGGCCAATACCTCGATCAGCGTAAAGCCGTTTTCCGTATTTTTTCGTAACCTGGTCATTTTATCCACCCCGTTTCTTTTATCATTTTTTCAATAGATAAATCAGCAATAGCTATGCCTTTCGGCCGAAATGTTATCCGGCCGCGATAAAAACATATACCACGTTGAATTACAAGAGGTTATAAACAGATATTTCGGGCAAGGCTGTCGAGCGGTTGGGCCGGGTAAGATAGAAAAGTATGGGGATTTCCCCATATCTATGGATAATGGAGTTGACATGTATATATTTTGAGCAGGGTTTATTATCCTGAAATGGGGTCAATTTATCCGATCGCGAAGGCCTGGAAATCCCGTCGCGCCGACACCGGGGTCTTACAATCTCACCGCAAGCGATGGGGCACCGACTGATGATTTAAGCGGTATTGTCAACGTTACTATTGATTCCCCGCCGCCTACCGCGGCTTGCACATCATCCCGCCGGGCATGGGGGTTGCTGACGTTTGCGACGTCGTATCGGCCGGGGTCCATTCGCCGATAGATTCCGAGATCACCTTGCACTTGCCGGTCGATTGCCATCGCTCGCCGCTGTTGTAGTTCCAGCCGATATACTCCGATCCGGCGCCGGTGGTGGTCACCAGATAAGCGTTGCCAACATAGCCGAACCGGTTGGCCTGTCCCTCGGGCGAGTCGGTATCCCCTCCGGACGGATCGACCGGTATCCAGCCGTAGGGCGGAAGATATATCTCGCACCAGCGATGATAAACGTCGTCCTCGGAGGCCCTGTCTCCACGTACGGTGATGGCGCCGGTATAGCGGGCCGGAACTCCCGCCGCGCGGCACATGGATATGAATACGAAGGTGTACTCCGAACAGCTTCCGTTGCCTCGTTCCACGACCGCCGGGGCCACGTTCCAGCCGCCGACCCGTTCGTAAAAGAGATGATCTATAATCCAACGGTAGATTCGTCGGGCCTTCCAGTACATATTCGTCTCGGCGCCGACCGCTTCCCTGACTCCGTCGGCGATGATCGGATTGGTCATATCGAACTTGGTATTATCGGCCAGAAATTTATCGCGGATAGTTTTGGGTACATCCTTAAGCGCGCCGACCTTCTCCGGCCGGATATAGTAACGTGTCTCGTAGAGATCGGCCGTGGCGTAATACGAAGCCCGGGCTCTTCCTCCCGACGGTATATCCTCGAAATGAAACGCGGCGAACGACTGGCCCCATTTGTCGGTCACATGTTCAGGAATGACATCAGCGAAGAACATCGGATCGCCGTTCAATGTCTGATGATCGGAGTTCTCCGGGATGGCCAGGTAGATATCGAGCGAGGTCAGCATGCCGGGTCCGTAGTTGCGAACCTCGTGAGTGAAATTCATATTCTGGCGCTGGCTTTTCGATTTCGAGAAGAACCGGCCGTCGTCGGTGACGATCTGATAGAGCGAATCGTTCTGGTAATCGGAGTTATAGAGCTTGCCGTTGGCAAAGGCCAGGCCCCAGGCGTACGGGCCCGGGGCGTCGAGAATCATGACCACCTCGCCGGTGGCGGGATAGATCATGTAGATCCGGTTGCTGCCCCTGTCAGCGGACCAGAGATAAGCGCCGTCGAAGGCCAGATCGGTGGTGTTTCTCGATGGGGCTTTGAAGGTCTTGATCGTGGTGCCGTCCTCAGCGGAGATTTTCTGTATCGACGAGGCGTCGGCCAGCCAGAGATCCTTACCGTCCCAGGTAAGTCCTGTGGGAGCGTCAACAGGCGACGGTATAGTCTTAACATTCACGCCTGTCTTAGTGTCAAGCTTGATCAGGGTGTTCTCGCCGGCGTCGACAACCCAGAGACCGGAACCATCCCAGGCCAGGCCATATGGGCGATATGATGGCGATTCCATGGATTTGACCACTGAGCCGCTGTTCGGGTCGATAGCGTAGAGAGAATCGGTTTTGAAATCGGCGCTCCAG
>JAHEDG010000005.1 GCA_024641335.1 Candidatus Zixiibacteriota bacterium | reverse complement strand
CGTCGTCTTTAGCCCGCGATAGTATGGTTTCCGCCGAAATACCTTTTAGTCCGGCGATCGGGGATGGATGGTTCTGATCATTTCCTTTGCTTATGAGCGCCGTCTCGATGGCATCGAGGGTCAGGGAGAGATCCGCCGTACCGGTATTCCGGATGACCAGATCGAAAGTCGTTTGAGCGCCTTCCTGCAAAGATTGGGCGATGGATGATTGGGCGGGATTAATTACAGGAGCCAGGACATTCAAAGTCACTGGAGTTGTGATTACCGGTGTTACCGGGTCGTTGGTGTTGGTTACGATAGAACCGGTATACGATCCGCCCGGCAATCCGGCGGCGTTTATGAATACCTCCGTTAGCAGGCTGTCTCCCTGGGGTATATCAAAAGGTCCGGTTCCGATATCCAACCAGGGTATAGTTTCGGAGAATGATACAGTCAGGATTGCCGTTCCGGTATTTTTTACTTTGAGGGTATCGACAACCGAATTTCCGGTTATCAGGGTTTCGGTAATACTCGAAGGGGTTTGGAATATCTGGGGAGTTCCCGCTTCGCCTACACTGAACACAACAGGAATAACAATATGCGGGGTATCAGGATCGTTGGAGTCGATGATTATGCTGCCGTTATAGACCCCGGAAGCCAGATCGGAGGCGTCGAAAGTAACTACACAAGCGGCGAAGCTATTGGGAGCAATAATCCCTCCTCCCGAGTTTACTGAAAGCCAGATTCCCGCGTCGATCTTTACGGCTAAGTTATTGTGAAGGTATCCGGCGTTGTGGACTATCTGCAATCCGTCGGTTCCGTCAGAGTTTTGAATTCCCGCGGTAGCGGAATTATCGGGAGTGTTGATCAACTGATACTGGAAGAAAATTCTGCCGTTGGCCAATAGTATTGCCTGGAATGTGTATGGACCGCCGGTTCCGAAATGAGGAACATTAATCCAGGAGATAACGGATGAATCGGTGTTGTTGGTATAGAAATAGGCGGTTCCGCTTGAAGTGAAATTAAGGTCGTCCCACATGGGAGCGATTAGGTTAAACGGTTCTGACGAGGATGGAATAGCGGTATTGCTATAGAGAGTAGAGGTTGAAGTGAAAGAAAGAAATCCGTTGGTGCAAAAGTTGATGGAATTGAAGGTCTGGCCGTAGAAATCAAAGTTGAAACCTAAATAATAAGGGCCGACATTAGTGTCGTCGCTCAAGCCTGTAATCTGGGTGCCTACGCCGGTGATATCGACCCAATTGTACGACGGTCCTCCCGGCTCATCGGAGTCGATCCAGGAATGGCCGTAATTATCAGGTCCTCCGCTGCCGGCAATTACAGGAGGATAAAAAGGCTCTCTATCGGATCCGGGTTTGGACTGATCGGCCGGATGGTAGCCGATCGGAGTTGGTTCTCTTAAACTGATCCGGGCGGCGATTTCCCTGCCGTTATCGAAAATCAATCTGCTATCTGTAGTCTCGGGTTGGATAGAATAAACAAGAGGGCCGTTGCCGTTGTTATTGATGGTCAGATCGCGAGTTGTTATATCTCCCGGCTGGGCCGAGACATTGAACAATTCCGGATTAACCGCGATATCCGGCGGCTCAGGGGGGATAGTGCCGATAACAACTACGTCGTCGATATACCATCCGTAACTTACAACGAAGGCGTCGGATCCGAATCTCCACTTAAACCTGACGGTTTGCCCATAATATGAAGACAGATCGAATTGAGCCAGAGTCCATCCCGATTCGCCGCTGTAACCGGGAAGGTCATCCAGACCGGGCAAAGAACCGTACGGATAACCTCCTATGGGATTTATTAGCGTCCAGCTGCCTCCGCCGTTGGTACTGATGGAGACGTTCCCGCCATCATAGTTGCTTTCAATGGAAAACCAATGGTAAAACTCGAGGCTGGCAGTCGGGTCGGATATCTGGTAATCAATACTATAAAGAGGATCGTCGGCGTTATTTGGATAGATGCCATTCAGGACAGTACCCCAGAGCTTAACCCCTGACCAGGCTCCCGACGGGCCTGATGTCGGCACACCCCATTGCCAGACCCCTGATCCGCTGTATCCTCCGTTAGAGTTTTCGAACGATTCAGCCGAATAGAGTTGGAAATTCAATTCATTGGTAACGCCGTCCTGTATATAGACGCTATCCAATCCCTGACTGAATCCGATAGCCTTTACACGGACCTGGTAGGTTGAGCCTGAGGGTACCGAGGGGAAATGGTAGAAACCCTGGGAATCGGTAGTATCCGGAGTGAGAGGAGTGCCCATAATGGCCACCTCCGCGCCGCCCACGAAACCGCCTCCAATTGATGTAACCGTTCCCTGCAGTACGGCCGAAGGCGCCGGCGTAAGCTGGAAATCCTGGCTGACCGTATCATCGGGGATTATATAAACAGAATATTCCTGGGGCAGATAGCCGAAATGGGTAGCTCTAAGAGTAAATGTCGTATCCGCGTTTAAGGAGAGGAAATAATATCCGGATGAGTTAGCGTCGGCCGACCGCGCGTCGCCGACCACTTCGACTGTGGCCGCCAGCGGATTGGAGTTAGAAGCGTCGGTGACATAACCATCGACATATCCGGAACCGGACATAGCCAGCAGAACCGCCTGGTATAAATCTATGACTCCATGGCCGTAGGTATTCTCTTCACCGGCAGGGCCGAGATCGACCGATGTCTGGAGCAGGATATCCCTGATAGTGTCCACGTCGAGGTTGGGATTGACCTGTCTCAGGATGGCGATAGAGCCGGTGACATGCGGGGAGGCCATCGATGTACCGCTCCAATTGCCGGCGTAGCCGCCTCCCGGAATGGAACTATAGACATTGACTCCCGGCGCGACACATTCGGGCTTGATAGCCATGTCGCCGCTGGCGCAGTCGCATGGTCCCAGTGACGAGAAACCGGCGATAGGGTAAGACGGATTATGGCCGTCTATGGCCCCGACCGAAAAAGCGTTGAAATATGTGGTAGCGCGGTCGGCGGGAGTCCGCAGCGAATTAGCGCCGTAGCTGCCTTCGTTTCCGGCGGAGAAGATTACCGCTACTCCGGCATTCTCGCAGCCGTCCATAACCGCCCAGAATGTATTATCGCAATGAGGTACACCGTGGAAGAAAGGTGACCAGCCCCAGGAATTGCCGACGGCGTCGGGGACATCGTCGGTGGTACTGGGATTGCCGTCCGGATCAGCGATGAACTGAAACGACGCGATTACATCGGACGTGGAGCCGGGATCGATGGAGGCGCATCCGATCCATTGGGCCTCAATAGCCACACCGATCGTATCATAGGTGGTCGAGCTTCGTCCGCAGATGGTACCCATGGTATGAGTTCCGTGCTGACCGTGATCATGGGGCGTGGAATTCCCGTCAATCGGATCGAACCAGCATTCGGCCTGGGGGTGGCCGTTGTTGCCTCTCCAGCGTGCGGAAAGAGCCGGATGGGCGCCGTCGACTCCGGTATCGATATTAGAGACAATTCGTCCGGCGCCCGTATATCCCATAGCCCAGACCTGGGGGGCGTTAATGACATCCAATCCCTGCGATCTGCTTGTAATCATCGGGAGTGTTTTATCAGAGATAATCGGTTTGACCGATTCAACCGGCATATCGAATAATATCTTCTCGATCTGCTCCAGCCGGGCGACCGATAATATGGCTTCTTTTGTGCCCTTGAAGGCGATCAGATTGGAGATCCAGAACGGCCTGATCCTCTCGATTTTGCCCTGCGATTCCAGTTGGTCGAGAAGCTCCAGGATCGGTCCCTGGGTTTGAACCGCTTTGTTCATCAGGGATGAAACGACAATGTAATGTCTTTCCGCAAGAGTAGCTTTATCGGTTTTTAAGCGCTGGTTTAGTAGGACGTTATCGACTTTATCCTCAAGTACCGCTATAACCCCTATCAGGTCGTCCGGGCCGCTTTCTTCGATGATTTTATCAAGAGGGGATACAATAGTGGCCGCATTGACAGGCGACCATGAGATAGAGATATTAAAGAGAAGAACGCTGCTGAGAATTAGTCTGATCATAACATCTCCTTAGAGTTTATGGAATGATAATCCTTATTTGCAGAAAGCTCCCTTTTAATCCAATTATCCCCGGATGGCATTTATCGCACATCAATCGAGAAGGACATAAACATATTATTGCCCTAACAAAGCGAAAAATCAAGCTTTGAAGCGGAAAAAAATACCATATCGAATGAAAAAATTGCCTGATAGCCGCGGAACGGTGATCGAAGGCGAACTATTTCGGGCTTCTTAAACTTCTGTGAATCAAGGCATTATCATTTTATTTCGTATCTTGAGATGGCGGGCATGGGTGTTGCTTTATCACAGGCGGGAGAATATCGATTTATGCTTAAAGCAGTAGCGTTTTTAATTACGACAATCATCGGCTTCGCTGCCTACACTCTGGTGTTCGCTATGGCGTTAGGTCTCGAGCCGCACAATACTGTGTCTTTGCTCATGACCGGCGAACTGGAATATAATCCATTGGAGGAATACAAAAAGACAATTGCCGCCGCCGACTCGATAAACGCCGAAATAACAGGGCTTTATTCGGCACAGGAAGACTCCTTAAAACAGGAACTTGCCAATATCAGGACTGAAAAAGCGGAACTGGACCAGCAGAAACTGGAATTGGCTCAAATGATGGAAACCTGGGAAAAATCGAGCAGCGACAGGCTTTACAAGCTGGCCAAAATCTACAACGATATGGATCCGACCCAATTAGCGAGTGTAATCAATGATATGGATGATACTCTGGTGATCGCCATTTTACCGAAAATGAAGAACCAGCAGGCCAGCAGAATTTTAGAGATGCTGCCTCCCGACAGATCGGCCAGGATTTCATCCAAATTGTTGGGAAAGAAATAGATGGGATTTTTGTTTAATAACATCGATCAATTGGCCGGATTCCTGGTTAACGAGGCTCGGGGACAAAAGCCGACGGCGGGGAAATCAACCGAATCGCCATCCGGCGTTTTCGATTTTCATTCGATTCTGAACTCTTTCGGCAATACAGCCGCTCCGCAAAAGAAGAGCAACGGACTTGAATCGGTGGAACCGATAACCCTGGATATGGATACGGTCAAGCTGTTGTTGAGCAAATGCGACAACCAGATAACCCTGGAGATATCGGGTGAAGAAGCCCTGTCCCTTTTAGATCTATCACCAGGCTTGAAGGCGATGAATCCGTTGGCAGGCTATAATCAAGAGGCAGCAGGCGGTATTTCGGAGAATCCGGGTACGTTGTTCGGGATTGGTCAAGATGGATATTCATTTGAGAGCGTATCGAATAAAGAAGTCTATAATCTGAAATTCAATCCTTCGGACCTGATTGACGACCGGTTTTCATTCGTTGAAAAGAGTATCCCGGTATCGTTGGAGGGAGCAGGTTCGGAAGGACGAGTTGAAACAGTCGATCTTTCCAAGCTGATGGATTTGATAAGGAACCGTCAGGAGCCGGTTCAGTTGGAGATCTCGATTTTACCCGAAAGTGAGAGCGCTGACTGGTTCGACGGGCTCCTGGAGAATTCGGCAGGCGATTTCAAACCCTCTTTCAAAATGGATCTTCGCAGATTATCTCAGTCGGAGGGGATGAAAGACGGCAAAGGTATCGAGGGGCTGCTGGTTTTTTCCGCTGGGAAGACAAGAGCAGCTGATAAGCCCGGGTCAAATTCCCAGTTGATGATACCCGGACAAAAAATGGCAATATTCGATATGCCGGGAAAATTGCCGTCAACATGGCCGGAATTGAAGAACGGCGAGACAAATTTTACCGTGGCTGACAGCAATAACCGGGATAAGGCGATTCCAGCGCCGATTATGTTCGGGACGTTAAGTTCCATGGAATCGGGCAAAGCGATGAATTTCGAGTTTCCCAATCATATGAGAAACAACGGATATAATATCAAGCAGGATATAACAGTTTCTGATCTGTCATCAGAAGCGCTCAACGAAAACGAAAGCGTCGGAACCGGAAGAATTAGATCTTCGGAACAGGATAATTCCTCCGGGTTATCGGGTTTCTCTTCCGGTTCCAACGGCGCTTCAGAATCTTTCGGGCGGGAGCCCGCTGTTAGGCAGATAACGGAACCTATAGTTATGGGGAATTCGGTAAAAGGGGCGTCGACCGAGAAGCTATTCTTCGAATTGCCTGCCGCGCCAGTCGAGGCCGAGCGAAATATTGAGGAGATTCAAGCCCGCATGACGGCCGGTATTGCCAGGGGATTGACTCATGTTAAGATGAAGCTTCATCCGGAGAATTTGGGCAATTTAGAAATCAAGATGACCTGGAAGAAGGGAATTCTCTCCGCCGAATTCAAAGTCGAAAAGGACGAAGCGGTAAAGATTTTGACCTCGTCAATGCCGAAGCTGCGAGCCGGGCTCGAGGATCAGAAGCTCAAGGTTGAAAATCTGAATATTATTATTGATAGGAACGCCGATTTATCCGATCTCGGCCAGAGATCTCATCATCGTCCCGACTTTTTCGGCGAGGGCAGAAGATGGAACCAGGGCCGGCGGTCTGATCGAATGAAAAACGATCAGCCGGAAAATATGGACAGCAAGAACCAAAAAGCCGTATCAGGATCTACACATTCCAGTCACAGGGGCTGGATTGATATGAAAGCATAGGGGGATATTATGCCGAGCATTTCATCGATAGGCAATATACCGGGTTTGAATCAAAACGTATCCGAGACAGGCAACGCGAATTTGGGAAAAGAGGATTTTCTGAATCTCCTGGTCACCCAGCTGCGCTACCAGGATCCCATGGAGCCGTTGAAGGACAGCGATTTTGTCGCTCAGCTGGCGCAGTTTTCGTCGCTGGAACAGCTATCCAGTATCAACACGTCATTGGGATATTCGTCTGAGCTCGATTATCTGATGAGTCAGACAATCGCCAATACTATGGCTACCACAATAATAGGTAAAGAGGTAGTGGCTGACGGCAACACAATCTACCATACGCCGGGATCATCCAGCGATTTGAATTTCGATCTCGGGGGGCCCGCTTCCGATGTCGAAGTAAAGGTATTTAATTCCGATGGAGCGCTGATCAAGACTATAAACGCCCGGAATTTCGAGGCTGGAGACAATTCGGTAAGCTGGGACGGCAGGAATGAGGACGGAAGCAATGTCGCCGAAGGGGAGTACTACTTCGAAGTCAGCGCCAGGAACGGCGCGGGGGACGATATCAATGTGGTAACGCGAGTAGTCGGACTTGTCGAATCAGTCAGGTATGAAGGGGGCCAGGGTTATCTGATGATAGGCGGTTTACGTGTTTCCATGTCGGATATCATCCAGATCAATATGGCCGATATCGGCGGTGGAAACTCGAATGAATCGGAAGAAGAAGGCGGAGCATAAAACAATATGTTATTAACAGAAAAATCGAATTTACGGGGAGGTGATAATGAGAAGTAACGGGATCGACGCCGCAGGCATCGGTCAGATAAAGCCGGCGGATTACGCCGGCAAGCCCGGGCAGGCTGAAAAATCGGCGAAGCTCGAATTCAAGAACCAGCTAAACCGTTTTCTGGACAGCCCGGGTGGAATCAAGTTTTCCGGGCACGCGGCGGAAAGATTAGCCGACCGTGGTGTGGAGATGACGCAGGATAAAGCCATACGGTTGATAAAGGCGGTAGACGCCGCTCAGGAGAAAGGCTCGAAAGAATCGCTGGTTCTTTTGGATGAATTAGCATTCGTAGTTTCCGTAAAGAACAGAACCGTAATCACTGCCTGCGACACTCAAGGTATCAAAGAGGGAGTATTCACTAAAATTGACAGCGCAGTATTGGGTTAATAACAACGGCTGGACCCCGTCAGGGGGAGCCATTACCCGTGTCTTATCGGCGCGGTTTGCCGCGATGGCCAGAGGCCCGCGGTCAGGAGGGATTTCAATATGATGGCATCACTTTTCGCCGGCGTCAGCGGCCTGAAGAATCACCAGGTCAGGATGAATGTAGTCGGCGATAATATCGCGAACGTCAACACAATCGGATATAAATCCGGGCGTACCACATTTCAGGAAGCGTTGGTGCAGACATTGCGCGGCGCGGGACGTCCGTCAAGCACGTCGGGCGGAACCAACCCGCTTCAATTGGGACTGGGTATGAGTGTGGCCACCGTAGACAACCTATTTTTGCAGGGAGGTCTGGAGACCACCGGCCAGGTGACTGATCTGGCGATTCAGGGTTCGGCGTTCTTTGTTGTTTCCGACGGTCAGCAGGAATATTACACCAGAGCCGGAGCGTTCGGTTTTGACGCCGATTCCAATATGGTCAGCCCATCCACTGGACTTGTTCTGCAGGGTAAAATGGCTGATGTCGACGGAACCATCCCGGCTAACGCGGCAATTGGGAATGTAACTCTTCCATTCGGCCAGCAGGACCCGGCCAGAATGACAACAGAGATCCAATTGGGAATGAACCTAAACGCCGCGGCTACTGATTCGACAGCATCGCTCGTTTCGGCCGGAACATCTAATATCACATCGGTATCGGGTAGAGCCACCAACGGTTCCGGCGGGCAGCATGATATAACAATCCTGGGTGATAACGCCCGTTTCTCGGAGCTTTCCGGGTCTCATGCTATGGTTCTGGATGACGTTGTAGTCGCCGATATAGGTACGGCGGTTGGCGGCGCGGGGACAGGTACTCTTCCGGCCGGTGACTATGTCTATACGGTAATAGCGATCAACTCGTTGGGCGAATCGATTGGTCAGGAGATCAACGTGGTTGGAGTACCGGCTAGCGGTTCGATCGATTTGACGGTCAATTATGCCGATCCCGATGTCACCTCGATAAGAGTCTATCGCAGAACGGCGGGCGGAACGTATGAAGGTGTTCTTGGGGGCCGTTTGAGCGAAATGGCTTATGCCGCGCCCGGTCCGCTTTTATGGACTGATGACGGGTTGATCAGCGGAGACGGTGTTCCTCCTCCGTCTATCAACACTACATTATCTCTTTCCGGAGGAAATCAGCTTTCGTCTCTGGGAGTAACCGATGTCAACGGATTCAGAATGAGAGTCGATGGCGGAGCCTGGATAACGCTGCCCCAGCTGTCGCTGACATCGACAATAGACGAGTTAATATCAGCCATCAATTCCAACGCGCAAGGTCTCACCGCGTCGCTGGATAGCGGCGAGATTCATATCAAGAGGAATTACGCCGGCAGCGCCTCGGTCTATAACGTAGTCTTCGAGGATACCGGCACATCGGACGTAGCCGGCCAGGTTTTCGGATCGGGCCTATTCAATGTCAATAACGGTTCGGCGTCTACGCTGATAGCTACCGATGTATTTACGCCTACCAATCGTCCGTCGCTAGCCCCGGAGATTCTCGACCTGGTTTTCAATCCCAATACGGGCATTGTCACGGGTATCAGCGAACTGGGCGGTGGCGGTGTCACCATATCAGCCGGTAACGGCGGATTGATCGGAGATCCCGACGGCACAGGTCCGCTGACCTCATCGATGCTGGTAATCGATACCGAAGAAACCCAGCATTCCACGTCGATAGCGGCCTATGATTCGCAGGGCGGCAAACACAATCTGACCATTACCTTTACCAAATCATGGCTGCCGAACCAATGGTTTTGGGAAGCTTCGCTTGCGCAAGGCGAAATAGTCCGTTCGGGCGGCACTGGCACGGCCAATTTCAATCCTGATGGTTCGTTAAGTTCTTTCGATTATAATGGAGGAGTTTCCTCATTGAATATCGATCCGGACAACGGGGCTCTGGATATGAGTATCCAGCTCTTTGCCGGGACTTCCGGGGGATTTGACGGGTTGACCGGTTTCGCATCCAGCTCCACGGCTGCCGCTCGCAGTCAGGACGGTTACGGGATGGGTATTCTTTCCAATATCAGCATCGATCCCCGCGGGACGATTACCGGTATATTCACCAACGGCGTATCGAGGGTATTGGCGCAGATATATGTCGCCGAATTCAACAACAACGGCGGCCTTTTGAAGGCCGGCAATAACCTTTACCAGGAGTCGGCCAACACCGGCGCGGCCATTATGAATATTCCGGGGGAGACGACATCATCGACAATTTCGTCGGGCGCTCTCGAAATATCCAATGTGGACTTAGCTCAGGAATTCACCAATATGATCGTATCCCAGCGCGGATTTCAGGCGAACGCCCGGGTTATCACAACCTCGGACGCTATGCTGAACGAACTGGTTAACCTTAAGAGTTAGACCTGACAGGCCGGGGGGAATTCGATTCCCTCCGGCCCGGATAAAATGATGAAAAATAAAAAACTAAACTTGATTGAAAACCGAAGAACTAATCGGTTCGGAGAAAGACAGGTGAGATATGCCTGATACCGCTACGGCATCACAAATGGACGATATCGGCGAGCCTCTCGACGAGGAAATCGGCGCGAAAGCGGATGGTCCCAAGAAATCGGGAGGTTTACTAAGTATGCTCCTGATTATGGCGGCAATGCAGATAGTTATGGCAGTTGGAGCGTTCTTTTTCGTCAGGTCATACCTGACGCCGCGGCTGCAGTTGGCGTCGGGAATGCCGGTCGAAGAAAACGCGGCCCCGGAGCGGGGAGACAGCAAGATTCATATGATTGACGATATCGTAGTCAATCCCGCCGGTACCAACGGCACCAGATATCTATCGACCTCGATAGGGCTGGAGTATAAGGTATCGAAAGAGAAAGGTCATGAAGCCGGCCTGGAAAGTGTGACCCCCGTAATCCGTGATGTGCTGATCGCCTTATTGACATCTAAGACAATGGATCAATTAAGTTCAATCGAAGGGAAAGAAAAGCTCAGGGAGGAGATCCTGACAAACGTGAATACCGCGATCAAACCGGATTCAGTTTACCGGATTTATTTCGTGGACTACGTTCTGCAATAATTATGGCACAGGTACTTTCACAAGACGAAATCGACGCTCTACTTTCTAATGTACAGACAGCGGAGCCGGTCGAAACTGTCGAGGCGCCTTCTCGGGTAGAGGGCGCACGCAAGGCTCTTCTATACGATTTTAAGCATCCCAACCGGGTTTCCAAGGATCAGCTGCGTTCGCTGGAATCGATCCACGACAACTTCGCCAACCAATTCGGCTCGACCCTTTCCACATTCACCAGATCGGTTGTGGACGTGGATCTCATATCGGTTGATCAGATAACCTACTCGGAGTTCGTCATGTCATTGGCCACTCCCTCGTGTACATACGTATTCTCGCTTGATCCGCTGGAGGGGGCGGGGATATTGGATTTTAATCCGTCGATCGCCTTTTCATTCGTAGACAGGATGTTCGGCGGCCGGGGGAAGGCTTTAAATACCGAAAGGGAATTGACCGGGATCGAGAAATCGATCATGTCCAAGATAATCAGCAGGGCGTTTCAGGGTTTATCCAGGGCCTGGGAGCATGTCGAGAAGATGGAATTCACTCAGTCGGCTTTCGAAAGCAACCCTCAGTTTATTCAAATCGTACCTCCGGGGGAAACTGTAATAGTAGTATCTCTTCAGATCAAGATGCTTTCGGCGTCAGGCCTGATAACAGTATGCTATCCATATCTGACTCTAGAATCTATTATGGATAAACTATCGGCCCAGCACTGGATCGAAGCCAGGAAAAAAGGAGATGACCATAACCGCGCCGAGAAAAACGCAATAGAGCTTTCCGGAGTGACCACTCAGCTGATAGCTATTCTTGGCCGAACCGATATAACTATCAAGGAACTGCTTCGGCTTAGAAGCGGGGATGTTATCAGGCTCGATTTGAGCGAGAACGAAGATATTACTTTGCTGGTAGGAGATAGAATGAAATTCCAGGCACAGCCAGGCAAAGTGGGACATAACAAAGCGGTAAAGATAACCAATTTTCAATAGCGGGGGACTATCATGCCAGATGAAGAACTCAATAACGAAAACTCGGATATGTCCGACGATGCCCTAAACGGGGCGCCCGGAGATTTGCCGGAAGCATCGGATGATTCCGAATCTGTCCAGGGAACCGGCCCGGACGATATCAAGGAACCGTCCATGGACGATTCGGTAGAGCTTTCGCAGGAGGAGATCGAGGCGGCGTTCAGGGGAGAAAACGGTACGGGCAGTTATGACGAGGAACCGAGCGAGGATAACTCTCAGGATGTCGCGGCTTCTCCTGAACCGCCACCGGTCAGCCAGCCAGCTCCGACCAGGGCGCCGGCAGAAGTAAACCAGAATAGCACTCATGAAAATATGAGCACGGTCAGAGTTAAGGATTTTGATCAGCTTTCCGACGATATCGCGTCCGGCGAAGCTCAGAATATTAATATGCTTTTGGATGTTACTCTGCCGATCTCAATAGAACTGGGCAGAACTTCCATGCCGATCCAGGATATCCTGAATCTGGGTCCCGGTTCGGTGGTCGAACTCAACAGGCTGGCCGGAGAGCCGGTGGATTTACTTGTCAACAACAAGCTTATCGCTAAAGGCGAGGTGGTGGTGGTTGACGAGAATTTCGGAATCAGGGTAACATCGATGGTATCTCAGGAAGAGAGAATTAAGAGTTTAGGATGAAATGGGGCGTAGTAAAAACAGCGATATTCTTTGGTTCGCTAATGTCGGGCAGTGTTCTCGCTCAGACATCATCTCCGGATTCGACAGCGGTTCTTCCGGAATTTAATTATTCACCGTCTTTGTTCGGGATAGTCGTGAAATTGATTATCTCGATGGTGTTGATTGTCGGCTTGATCTACCTGTTTACTTATCTTTTCAAAAAACTGAACGGACGGGTTTCAGGGGGCGGGGCGATAGGCGATACCATAAAAATAATCGGCCGGACATATCTTTCTCCTAAACAGATCCTGTACCTGGTGAAGATCGGGGGGAAGTACAGCGTGCTCGGCGCTACCGAGAGCAGCATAAATATGATCAGCCAGCTTGACGATGAAGAAGCCCACAAGCTCGAAAACCTGCCGAACAAGACCGGGATCGAATCATCAGGCGGCAGATTCGCCGAGATACTAAAAGGGATAATCAGGCAATGAAAACCTTTTTGGTTATTATCGGCATGGCAGCAGTCATACTGATGATGGTCCCAGATCAGGCGATGGCTCAGGGAGTGCCGAAGATCACCATCCAGCTCGATAAGGCCGACTCGCCTGAAGAGATGTCGGTGGCCCTGCAGATACTAATACTTCTGACCGTTCTGACGCTGGCTCCGGCGATAATTATAATGCTGACATCGTTTATAAGGATTGTAGTGGTTTTTTCATTTTTGAGACAGGCGGTGGGAACTCATCAGATGCCTCCCAATCAGCTCCTGATAGGTATGGCGCTGATCCTGACGGCATTCGTAATGGCTCCGGCTATCGAAACGATTAACAAAACCGCCGTCCAACCGTATATGGCGGGCGAGATAAATCAGACCGAGGCTTTTGAAGCCGGCATTAAACCGCTTAGAGAATTTATGCTAAGACAGGTCAGGGAAAAGGATCTGGCGCTGTTTGTATCACTTTCAAATATCCCACAGCCTGAAACGCAGGATGATCTTCCGATACATTTGATTGTTCCGGGATTCGTGATTTCAGAATTTAGAATCGCTTTTCAGATCGGTTTTCTGCTTTATATCCCGTTTTTGGTAATCGATATGGTTGTAGCCTCGGTGCTTATGTCTATGGGTATGCTGATGCTGCCGCCGATTATGGTTTCGCTGCCGTTTAAGATTCTTCTTTTCGTGCTGGTCGACGGCTGGTACCTGATAGTCAAATCGATTGTGGCCAGTTTTCATTAATGCCTGATCGCGTGGAGCGTGAAATTATATTTATGATCTTTTTGGAAAGCACAATTTAACCGGGGAGAGTATTTCGTGGACACCCAATTTGTGGTGGAAATAGCCAGAAGCTCGATATACACGACTTTGCTGGTTTCAGCGCCGATGCTTCTGCTGGCTCTGGTCGTCGGGCTGTCGATATCTCTACTGCAGGCCATTACCCAAATACAGGAAATGACCTTGACGTTTATACCAAAAATATTCGGAGTAGCCATAGCATTGGTGATTTTTCTGCCCTGGATGATCACTACTGTGGTCAATTTCACCAGCCAGATATTCGCCATTATTCCGGCACTACCGGGATAGAGGGTACTTTTTTAGTGCAGGGTGGGAATATTTTTCCCATTTAATTGGCACAGACCAATCCGGAAAATTCGAATAATATCGTAACCAATAGATTACCAACACCTTACAACTTTCCATAATCAGCCTGATTGACGGCACAGGGCTTGCTTTAGATGATATCCGGAAGGGAATGTAAATTAATGCCGATACTCGACTTTTCAGCAATGCAATTTGAGAAATTTCTGTTCATCCTGCTTCGTGTGAGCGGAATAATGGTTATAGCCCCCCTTTTCGGACACAGAAATATCCCTAATGTCATCAAAATCGGTTTTGCCGGTTTGCTGACTTTGGTACTCCTGCCGGTTGTTCCGGCTCCGCAAATCGAGATATCGGCCAGCCTCGGCTCGATTTTTTCAGTGGCGGTCAAGGAAGTGGTTATGGGTTTGATTCTCGGTTTTTCGGCGTCCGTGCTCTTCATGGGGGTGCAAATGGCCGGGCATATCATGGGTTTTCAGATGGGCTTTATGGTGGCCCAGGTTATTGACCCATCGAGCGGCCAGCAGGTATCTCTTTTAGGTCAGTTTCAGTTTATTCTGGCTCTTCTGATATTCCTGGCGGTGGACGGTCATCATTTGATTATCAACGCGGTAGCCGGAAGTTTCAATATAGTCCCGATCGGAGAAATGAGCCTGGGCGGAGTGCCTACGGATATGATTATGAGAATTTGTGTGGACATCTTTGCGATAGCCATCAAGATAGGCGCGCCGATGGTGATAACCCTGTTTTTAACCGACGTTGCCCTGGGAATAATCGCTCGCACTGTACCCCAGATGAACGTCTTTATAGTAGGATTTCCTCTCAAGATCGCCGGCGGTTTCATGGCCATGGCGGTATCGTTTCCCTTTATCAGTTATGTATTCACCAAGCTGATGCACGGCATGGACAGGAATCTCACGGAGCTCATGGTCGCATTATCGGGGAGATTATAATTGTCGGATTCGTCATACCAGGAAAAATCAGAACAGGCAACTCCGAAGCGGCAGGAAGACGCACGCAAGCGGGGGCAGGTAGCCAAATCGGCCGAGTTGAATTCGGTGGCTATTCTGTTTTTCGGAATGCTGTCACTTTCTTTTTTTTCGGGCTGGATCTATCAGCAGATGGTCGACGGATTCATCTCCAATTTCAACTTAATTCCCAACTTCGATATTACGCCGTTGATGGCCAGGCAGATTTTCGCCGAAAACGGCTTGAGGATTCTTCAGACCGTGCTGCCGGTCATGATTGTGTTGATGGTTACCGGCATAATTATCAATTTTGTTCAGGTCGGGGCCAATTTCACATTGGAGCCGATCACTCCCAAAGCCGAGAGATTCGATTTTACCAAGGGAGCCAAGAAAATATTTTCCAAGAAAACCGCCGTCGAACTGCTCAGGGATATTATAAAGATCTCCATAATAGGAATCATCGCCTACATGACTATAAAATCGGAACTGCCTGATATTTTTAATCTGGCGGATAAGGATCTGGCCCAGACTCTCAAGTTTGGCGCCGGAGTGACCCTGAAAATAGGTCTGAGGGCATCGCTGGCCCTGCTTATTCTGGCCATTCTCGATTTCTCATTTCAGAAATATGAGTTTGAGAAAGGGCTTCGCATGACCAAGCAGGAGATCAGGGAGGAGTTCAAGGAGCATGAGGGTGATCCGCAGATTAAATCGCGCATCAGAAGAATCCAGCGGGAGATGTCCCGCAAGAGAATGCTCAGCGAGGTGGAAACCGCCG
This sequence comes from Candidatus Zixiibacteriota bacterium, assembly GCA_024641335.1. Taxonomy (GTDB): domain Bacteria; phylum Zixibacteria; class MSB-5A5; order UBA10806; family UBA10806; genus JAHEDG01. The sequence continues at coordinate 78,834 of JAHEDG010000005.1, read as the reverse complement.
ACGTGGTTATCACCAACCCGACTCACATAGCCGTGGCGCTCAGATATGATATGGAAAAAGACGACGCTCCCACAGTCGTGGCCAAAGGAGCCAGACTGGTGGCAGAGAGAATAAAGGAAGTGGCCAAAAAATTCAATATTCCGATCGTGGAAAACAAACCATTGGCCCGAACACTTTTCGAATTGACCGAGATCGGTATGCAGATTCCGGCCAAGCTTTACCGCGCAGTGGCCGAGGTACTGGCCCATGTCTATAAAGAGAAAGGCAATATCTAATGGCCCCTTCGGAAAATCCCACCGGCAATCAGCCGTTTCTCCTGAAAATCACCAAGCATTCCGATATAGTTTTGGCGGTTATGCTGGTCGGTATTATAGGGCTGCTGGTTCTGCCGCTTCCTCCGACTATTCTGGATTTCCTGCTGGCCTTTAATATCACCCTGGCGTTGGTAGTATTGCTGGTGACCATGTATATCACTCGTCCGATGGAGTTGTCGGTATTTCCCGGTCTGCTTTTGATTCTGACTCTATTTCGCCTATCTCTGAACGTGGCTTCCACCAGGCTTATTCTGGGAAGCGCCTATGCAGGGGAGGTTATCGAATCGTTCGGGAATTTCGTGGTGGCCGGGAATTATGTTGTCGGATTTATCATTTTCGCCATTCTGGTGATTATTCAGTTTGTGGTTATCACCAAGGGCGCCGGCAGAATCGCCGAGGTGGCGGCCCGTTTTACCCTGGACGCCATGCCCGGGAAGCAGATGGCTATCGACGCCGATCTGAACGCCGGTCTTATCACCGAGGAAGCTGCCCGGAAACGCAGAGAGATGATCTCCGCGGAAGCCGATTTTCACGGAGCTATGGATGGCGCCTCAAAGTTCGTTCGGGGCGACGCTATCGCCGGTATTTTAATCACAATTATCAATGTTATAGGCGGATTTATAATAGGCACGGTTCAAATGGGCATGTCCATAACCGACGCCTTGAAAACATATACCATACTAACGGTAGGTGATGGCCTGGTCAGCCAGATACCGGCCCTGATTATCGCCACGTCAGCCGGTATTTTGGTAACCCGCGCGGCTTCGGATTCGAACCTCGGAAAAGACCTGACCCGCCAGATAACCACTTATCCCAGAGCGATATTCGTAGCCTCGGCCATGCTCTTTTTATTCGGGATGATTCCCGGTCTGCCGACGATGCCATTCATGCTTTTGGGAGGGGTAACCGGAGTTATCGCTTATTCGGCGATGAAATCGATAAAAACCGAATTAGATGAAGCCGAAGAGGCGGCAGGCGATGCTCCCGCTCCGCCGGAAAGAATCGAGGATTTTCTAAGGGTCGATACGCTGGAAGTCGAAATCGGCTATGGATTGATACCGCTGGTCAATTCCGCTCAAGGGAATGATCTGCTGGACCGAATTTCAATTATTAGACGTCAAATAGCAGCCGAATTGGGGATTATTGTCCCGGCTATAAGAATAAGAGATAATGTCGGATTAAGGCCCAATGAATATCAGATTAAGATCCGAGGCGTCAGTATGGCGTCGTCGGAACTCTATCATGGTCAGTTGCTGGCTATAAACCCCGGTACCATCACCAATCCGATTGCCGGGATGGCCACTACGGAGCCTGCGTTCGAATTACCGGCGATCTGGATCGAGGAAAACCAGAGGCAAATCGCCGAGAAGCGGGGATATACAGTCGTGGAGCCGACGGCGGTCCTGGCGACTCACCTGACCGAGATTATCAAATCCCACGCCGCGGAGTTTTTGACCCGTCAGGAGGTTTCCAAGCTGGTCGAGAATATCAAGGCCGACCATCAGTCTTTAATCGATGAATTAATTCCCGGCCTATTGAATATCGGGCAGATCCAGCATGTATTGCAGAATCTTCTCGACGAGAGAATTCCGATTAAGGATCTGGGAACGATTTTAGAAACGCTGGCCGATTACGCTCCGAGTGTCAAAGAAACCGACATATTGGCCGAATACGTCCGTCAGTCTCTGGCCCGGTCGATCTCATCATTATACATCAATGATGATGGGAAGATGAAAGTGGCTACTCTTGATGGCGAAATAGAGAAGCTGATAAGCGAATCCATACAAAACACAAAGCAAGGGATCCTGGCAGTATTGCCCCCGGAGATCGCCCAGCGGATAATCGGCGAAATTTCCGAGACGACCGAGGAAATGTCCATCGCCGGTTACACGCCGCTATTGCTGGCCGGTCCCAATGTAAGGCTGGCCCTAAGGAGGTTGATCTCGGCCGCCCTGCCGAAAGTCGCGGTTATATCATTTAATGAATTAATTCCAAACATAGAAGTTGAGAGCATTAAAACAGTGAGGTTGTCGAATGGTAATTAAGAAGTTTATCGCCAAGAGCCTGCCCGAAGCTCTGACCAAGGTCAAGAAAGACTTTGGGGAAGACGCGGTCATTTTGAAGACCCGTTTCAGCAATTCGAGCAATCCGTTGAAGAAGGACCAGAAGCTGGTTGAAGTCACCGCCGCTATCGATAATAACGCGGTCAAGCCGGTCAGGATTCCGTCCACCCAAACCCAGGTTGTCGAAAAAACCGCGATTCCGCAGCCGATTAAGAACCGTCTGACCGAGGAGAAAACTCCTCCCAGAATAATAGAGGCGGAAAAACAGACTCCGATAAAATCAGGGTCGGTCATGGAACCTCGCCCTCTTCCCAGCGAGATTCTCGGAGAGATAAGAAGCGAGATTCTGCAGATGAAGAAGGATCTCCATGAAAAGCTCGAACGGGCCGACGCTCCCCGCGAGGAAAGCGGTTTATCCGACGACGCTCTCGACGGAATAAAGAACGAAATTCACGAATTACGTTCGAGTCTGGCCAACAGGGCCGAAAGATCTCTTTTTGGCGAGCCTTTGGGTTCCCAGCTGGATTACGCCCGCGGCCTGGTGGAGAAACATCTGCCCGAGCATATCGCGCTTGAAATAATAAAGAATATTCCGGTCGAAAATCTCCGTTCCAATGACAGGCAGGCCGGCTGGACCCAGATAGTGAAGAATATTACCGGCATGCTGAATACCGGCGAGCCGATCAAGCTGGCCGAAAGCGGTCCGACGGTGATTATGCTGGTGGGACCTACCGGTGGCGGCAAAACATCCGCGGCCGCCCGTCTGGCGTTCCATTTCAGCTTAGAGAACGACTGCAGCGTATCCCTGATTACGACCGATAAATTCCGGGCCGATTCGCATGAACAGCTGATGTCACTGGCCAATGTAATAGGCTGTTCTTTCTCGGCTATCTCGACCCCGCAGGAAATGGCCGTATTAATGAAGACTTTCAAGGAGGGAGTCGTCTTAATCGATACCAGCGGGATCACCAATCAAAAAGAGATAGGGGAACTCACCGCGATGATAGGCGCGGCCAATCCGCACGAAGTTCACCTGGTTGTGCCGGCGGATATATCGTCCGGAGATCTCAACGCCTTTTTCGAAAACCACTCCGATTTGTCGCTGGACAGGCTTCTGGTAACTAAGCTCGATCAGAGCGCTTATCGCGGCGGGATCATCGGGTCGGCTATTCAACGCGGTCTGAGATTTTCGTATCAGAGTTCGTCGAGAGAGCTGCCGGGCATGTTCGAATCGTTCAATCCCGGCGTATTCACGGCGTCACTGATGCCTGTGGAGAGAAGCAAGACCTTAGAGAAGATAACGGCGTAGGGCGAAGAGATGACCGAAACGGCTAAAGGTATCGTATTCCTTTCTGGCGCCGGGGGTTCAGGCAGAACCGCTTCCGCTTTGGGAAGCGCCATCAGCATGGCCCGTTACGGACAGAAAACGTTATTGATCGATTTCTGTTTCGGGACCGGCGGATTGAATATAGTCGGTGGCGCCATTCCGGATTACCATCAGATTTTCCAGGCCGACAACGGACTCGAGGAACTGGTGACAAATACCGGTATGGGATTCGATCTTTTAACCTGTAATCCTCCGGATGTTCTCAACCCCGGACGCAGGGATCTTGAAAATCTGGTCAGGAGTATTCACGGTCTTGGACGGAAGTATGGGGTCATGGTTATCGATCCACCGGCGGGGAATCATCCGCTGGCCATGGCCGCCGCCGATTTGTGCGAGGAAATATTCCTTCTGATTAAACCGGAAGCTTCCGCGGTGGCATCGTCATACTGTCTGTTGAAATCGCTGGCTTTGGAGGGTCTGGCCGAACGGGTCAAAGCCGTATTCGGGTTTGTCAATTCTCCGGAGCACGCTCTTTCATTCAAGGAGAGGTTTGATATTCTGACGGGGCAATTTCTCGGGATGAAGGTCGGCAACGGCGGTTACACGTATCGTCGAACAGAGCGGGAATATGAAGAGTTCGTTATCGATAATAACGCCGCCGAATTCATCTCATTCGTGAAAAATATCAGTTTGAACAGGTCCGGGGTGTTGCATAGTGAAACAGATCCTGAAACCGGCATAGAACTACTTCCAATTTCCGGCTCCGCAGGACGATAAATAATAGGATAAAGATAAAACCAAGAGGCGGGATAAAAAATGGCAATTACAGCAATCTGGGAACACTACAAAGAAACAAATGATTCCGAGGTTCGGGATAAGCTCCTCAACAATTATCTCCCCCTGGTTAAAAATGTGGCCGGACGCATGGCGGCTACTTTTCCCAAATCGGTCGATTTGAACGATCTGGTTAACACAGGGGTAATAGGTTTGATCGAGGCTTTCAATAATTTCGATCCCGGCCGCGGCGTGAAATTCGAAACTTTCGCCGTTCCGCGTATCCGGGGAGCAATCCTTGATGAGCTTCGGGCTTTAGACTGGGTGCCGCGTTCCACCAGGGCCAAGGCAAGAAATATCGACCGGGCGGTAAGCAAGTTAGAGAACGAGCTCGGCCGCGGTCCGTCGAACCATGAAATCGCCACCACTCTGGATATCTCGATTCAGGAGCTTTTCAGCGCCCAGAAAGACTTGAGTTTTTCATCGCTTCTTTCGCTGGACGAGATGATTTGCCGCGAAGACGATAACCGTCAGGTGCCGCGAATCGAAACAGTAGAGAATACGGCTACGGTCGATGTATTAGCGGATATGGAAAAAACAGAGCTGAAGGCGTACCTGATGCAGGCCATCAGCGGACTGACCGAGCAGGAACGTTTGGTCGTCTCTCTCTATTATTATGAGGAACTGACTCTCAAGGAAATAGGTGATATTATGCTGATATCCGAATCCCGGGTATCGCAGATTCATACGCGCGCTGTCTCCCGTCTGAGGATATCCATTAGAGACAAGTTCGCAATTTAGACAAAGATCACGCTTTAACTGGAGCGGCCCATGATTGAACGGGTGGAAATGAACAACGACCTGGCCCGAAGCGAACCGATAAGAGAGGTTCGGCATACCAAGAAAGGCAGCACCGGGGAGGCCACAAAAAAGCAATTTGTGGCCGAGCTAGACAGGAAAATCGCCGAAGAGAAGAAAAAGAAAAAACGGAAAAACGAAAAAGACGAAATCATTCTGCACAAGGACGAAGAGGAAGAAGAAACCGCGGCAGAGGATGAAAACGACGAATTAGAAGAAGATGATGAAAAGGACAAGACTAACGGCCAGCAAACGTCCCCGCCCGATAATATTAAGGGCAAGAGCGTAGATTTTCTGGCCTGATACAGGAGGAGCAATGTTTTCCACGATAGTAACATCGATAGTGTCATTGGCGAATCTGGCAGTGATGGCAATTTTGCTGCGGGCTTATATGCGTGACTCGAAGGCAAAAAGTAGTCAACAAGATAATCAACGCGTTCAGCAGCCCGAACGGGATTATTCCGATCTTCTAAGCAGGCTAACAATGCTGGAGGAACGAGAAATCGCGACGGATCTTCCCCAGACCGAAAAGGAACAGCCCCAACCGGAGGCCACGGTCGAAAACCGGATCGCCGGAGCTTTGCAAATGCTTCAGATGGGAGAATCGCCGGAGGAGGTTGGCAGAGAGTACGGCTATTCACAATCGGAGATGGGAATTCTATTGGCTACGGCCAGACGGAGCGCGGAAATAGCGGAAGTCGCGGAAAGCTTATAAACGGCCTTCAGGAAAAATCGGTATTGCCGATAGAATTATTGTAAACCATGAAATGAAAGGCCAAAAATGTCCGCGGATAATAGACCCTTTTTCAACATCAAGCTCGAATGTCCGATATGCGGGAATCTTAATGTATTCGAGGTAATCAAGCAGGGAGCCTATACCGAATCGGGTCGGGACACTGATTTCGCCCCAACCGGCAGAGCCTGGGCCAATCCCGTTTATCAAAAATATAACCCTCTTCTTTATTTTACAGCTACCTGCAATTCCTGCTATTATTCGCGGGAATTGAATTCAACGTATAAAGAATGGCAGAATAACAGTAATTTCAAATCTTATAAACTTCCAGGCCAGAAAGCCAAACATCAGGAAGCCAACGCGATAGATAACGGTATAATTAAATTCCTGGGCTCGCATATCAGCAACGAATTATTTCCGAGCGAATCGGCCGTAATCAAACTGCTTTTAGCCATTTATGACGAGTTGCTTTTGGACCGTCCGACCGCCCTTGATATCGCCCGATTCTATCTGAGAATTGCCTGGATCTATCGCGACATGAATGTCGGCGAAGAATCCTCCGATCCGGCGCAGCTGATGTTGAGTAAGATTCAGTTGGAGATCGACAGGCTAAAGAAGAACGTCGAGGATTTCGGCTCTAACCTGCCGTCGCTTCACCAGATGATTTCGGCCGATTTCAAGCCGACGGTTAATATTAACTCCACGGCCGGGATCTCGACCAAGCTGATTCCCGCGATAGAAAGCGTGCACAATGTCTGGAGTTCGATGCAAAAAGATATTTTAAATCTCCAGGCTCAATTCAATAATGTGAAAAAGGAAGTATTGGCTCAAAAGAGCGCTATGGTGGCGCAGGACGGTTTCGTCGAATTCCCGAGTTTCAGGGAGTTTTTGTACAAGGCCAGAGAAATATGGACAGATATCCCGGTCGTCGAATCTGAGGCTTTGGTTTTAGCTTTAGAAAACTATCTGAAAGCCTACCAGAACAGCCGAGAGATCAAACCCGGGCTGCAGCAGCTTCAGGCGTCTTATATGATAGCCGAACTCGCCCGTAGAGTCGGAGACTTCGAAAAGGCCAATGAGTATTTTAAAATTACTACTCGGCAATCGCAGGATATGATGACCAGGAGCAAAGGCGACAAGTCACTTTATGCCAACGCCAAGAAGATCCTGGAGATGTCGCTGGAACAAAACCGCCTGATTAAGAAATCTGATAAAGTCAATGCATAATGAAGAAATATACTACTAAAAAAGATACGATCTCCCTCTGGGATAAAATAGCCATCCGGGTGACCCGTGGCGGTCAGGCCGGGGAATATCTCAGCAGGATCGAAAATATAAAAAGGCGCTCATACGTCATCGAAATGCCCATAAAGCAGAGTGGAAATACTAACCTTTCAAAAGGAGACGTAGTGGACGTTAGCTATAATAAGCATGACGCCGCCTACACTTTTAAGGCCAGCATAAAGGATTTGTTTATTGGCGAGGGCAGTTCTGCCGAACTGGAAAAGATAAGCGAGACGGAACGTGTTCAGAGGCGGCAATTTGTCAGGCTGGATATTTCGGGTAAAATCAGTTTCAGGATATTGGATGATCCTCAAAACATGACCGGGGCTTTGAGCGCCGAGGCTAAAGGTGATCTTCTTAATATTTCCGCCGGAGGAATCCTGTTCGAGTCCGGGGAAAAGCATAAAGAGGGCAGTCTCCTGGTAGTCAATTTAAGGCTGCGAGACAATCATACCCTGAAAAATATCCTTTCGGTGGTGAAGAGGGTGGAATCTCTGGATGACGGCAAGTCTTTGGTCGGGGCTGAATTCATAAATGAGGCTAACAGCTCGAAATATAATCTCGAGAGGCTGGGCGAGTTTCTACCTGAAGGAAGCGGCACATTCGACGAGAACCTTCAAAAGTTGGTAGTACAGTATATTTACAAACAGCAGGTGGAATCCAGGAAACAAGGCGGCGGGGATCATGAGTAGAGTGTCCCGGGTAGTAGTTGTATCGTTATTGCTTTTAGGAATTCCCGGAATTTCTGCCTGGGGCTCGAAAATTCCAACCGACAATCTGGCATTAACCATAACATCCCTGAACGAAGTCGCCGAATATCCCTCGAACCGTTTGGCCGAGGCTTTGGAAAGAGAGCTGCGTCTGGCCAGTTTTCCCGGCAGGTTCAGACTCCTGAATGGCCCGGACGATAAACCGTTGGCCGGGGAATATATCGTAAATATCGTAATTACTCGTAATTTGTGGGAAACTAAAAGGGCCTTTTCCATTCCATATATATTGAACCGGTATTCCAGAAATTATCAGCTGGAATCGTATGTGGAAATCCCGTCGGCGGCCGATGGTCAGCCGGCAAAGCTGTTTAAGATGAATGCATCCGGAGGCGTGCGCGCCCAGTATATCTTCAACGATAAATACGACGCCGATTTGTACCCAAGTCAAACCGAACGACTGATGACCGAAGAGAAAACATGCAGGAAATTAGCGGAGAAACTGGCCGGGTATCTGATGGCCAACATGAAATAAAAATTGCTTACGAACATGACAATCCCGACGAATTGCCGGCGTTTTCCGGAAAGAGGATTCTGGTCGGAGACGATAACGAATTCGTACGAAGATTGATAAAATACTCGTTAAAGAACAAATCGAAATTCGAGGTGGTTACGGTGGAAGACGGCAAAATGGCCATAACAGAAGCTCTTACAGGGCGGCATGACGCCGCGATAATCAACCTGTCCGAGTCGGAGTGCTTCGGGCCGGAGGTTATCAGGATAATAAGAACGATGATGCCCGGTTTGCCTGTTTTTGCCACAATCGCCAAAGGATCGAGAAGATTGGATTCCATAAAACCTTTCAGTGTCACGGAAGTTTTCAAAAAACCGTTCAGGATGAGCTCGATGATCAAGGCGTTGAAGGAAGTTCTAAAAATAGAAGACTGCAAATAAGTACTTTGAAAATATGGCGGTTGAAACTACGGAGGGAATAGTGCCTCGAACTTTAGAAAGATCCGGAATGACAGGCTTCGAAAACGAACTGAAATTGCTTTGTGAAATATCGGGCGAGATACAAAGCTCGCCTGCAACGGATGACTCATTTGAAGGGATCTTAAAGCACCTTGGGAAAATGGTGGATTTCCGCTCCGCTTCGCTTTTTTTGAATTCCAAAATAAGCGGCAAGCTCGAAGAGATTTGCACTATCGGGCGGACGGTGGATCTTATTGATTTTGTCGAATTCGATATGGGTTTCGGAATCTCTGCCTGGGTGGCTCAAAAAAAACGGCCTATTGTGCTGAATAATTTGAGGAAATCCAGGGCCGGTTCTCATACAAAATCGTTTCTTTCCGTTCCGATGCTGTTCGGGGGTGAAATAACCGGGGTGATTAACTTAGCCCATGACGAACCCGACTCGTTTACCGAACGTGATGTCGAACTGGTGGCTATCGTGGCCACTTTGATGGAGCTTCTGGCTGAAAGGATAGCCAACACCAAATACGAATCCGAATTCAAGGATGAAATTCACAGCTTGAATGAAAAATTGAAAAATACCCATATTGAGATGAGCAAAATGGAACAGATCAAGGCAGGCGGTAACCTGGCCGATACGCTCAATCAGCAGATCAGCAATCCTCTGGCGATTATCGCCGGCAACGCTCAGTTTCTACTCATGACCATGAAGAATTCCAATAGCTCGGTATTGCGACGTCTTAAAGCCATTGATAAAGAAGCCTCGAATATTTTGTCGATCGCTCAGCAATTTGTTTCACCGTCCGCCAGATCCGAAAGAAGATTTACACTGAAAGTTGGCGAGTAACGGTCGGCGCGTATCGCATATCGGGAATTGACAGATGGCCGTAGTATTATGATTTCATCGACTGAACAGGAAGAAACATCCGAATCGATAGATCGGCTGGCAGCGTATTTTACCCTGACAAAAGATCATAGGATTAAAAAGCTCAGCTGGTATGGCTTGATACCCGACTGGGCTCCCAGGCGGTCGGATGATATTAATTCGGCTGAACTTCTGCCCCTGCAAGACCCGGGTCTCAGGGCGGCTCTGGACAGATCTTTCGCCGGAGAATCGTCGTCATTTCAATTCCAGCGGCGTTCCAACAGCGGCCTCTTTTGCGCGTTCAATCTGCTTTGTTTCCCATCAGGAGAGCAGGGGGATGATTCGATAAATTGCGTTATATCCGAAACGTGCGTCGAAAAGGAGATTTCTGAAAAGCTGCAGGCAAAAATAAGGGATCTGGATATAATTAACCAGGCTGTCAGGGCATTTTCAGAAACGAAGAATCTGACCGATATACTGAGAATAGTCCTGCTGGCGGTGACCTCCGGATCAGGCCTGGGATTCAACAGGGGATTTATATTCTTGGCCGATGATTCCGAGACATTATTACATGGCTGTCTGGCTACGGGGCCATCATCCAGTGAAGACGCCGGAGCTATCTGGCAAAGCCTTTCGGCCAGACCGTTGCCGTTAGAGGAAGTATTGCGGCTCTATAAAGCCGATCCCAAAATTCATGACGGTTATGTTAATAAGCTGGTGGTATCGCTTCAGATCCCCATAGCGGGGGGGAGCAATTTTCTGTCGAGGGCGATCCTCGAAAAGAAATCTATTATAGTCGGACCGGATATGATGCTGGAGGGGAATGATCCTGAACTTCGAAGGAAATTCGGTGTTGATGAATTGGCAGTAGTTCCGTTTATCTCGATGGAATCACGTTTGGGAGTGATAGTCGCTGATAATATGGTCACCAGAAAACCTATTTCGCCTACGGACGTCAAATTTCTGGAGATTTTCGCCAGGTACGCTTCAGACGCTATTGAGAATTCCCGGCTATACGGAAAACTACGAAGGCAAATCTTCAGTCTCAAAGAAGCCAACAGGCAGATTATCAGATCACGTGAAAACCTGATCAGGGCAGAAAAATTATCGAGTATTTCCAAGATGGCGCTCGATGTAGCTCACCAGGTTCGTAATCCCCTGACCATAATCGGTGGTTATGCCAACGCTCAGTTGCGTAAATCGAGTTCGGACGATCCTGCTTACGCGGCGCTGGAAATAATTTCCAAACAATCCTCGCGAATCGAGCAGACACTCGACCGTTTTTCCAGTATCGTATCACTTAGCGAAAAGAAAGAAGACAAATTTGTTCTTACCGATTTGGTAAAAGAAGCTCTGGGTATGATGGTGAACTCGGAAACGGACGGATTTCCCTCTGTTACGGAAGATATCGAGATTCTGGGCGCGAGGATATTTGTGGATCAGGGATTGTTTTACGAAGCCATGATGGTGATTTTGCGTGAATCGGCGCGAATTGTCGGCGGTATCGAAAAAGTCGCCATGGAGATAAAGAAACGTCTCGACTCGGCTATAATATTTATCGGCGGAGGTGATAATTACCGGGAATTTGCCGAAATGTTCTATAGAGTGCTTAGAGATGGACACGGAGATTTAAGATCGCAGGAGATGGCCGTAGCTCTGGAGATACTTCAGCATTACGGCGGAGATATCGGAATTGGCTCGTCGGATAATTTGCATGGCTGGTTGACAATCGAGCTGCCATTATGCAAGGAGGAATAGTGAAAAACATTCTAATTGTTGACGATGAAGCCGGAATCCGCAGCTTATATGAAAGCGAATTCGGAATTGAAGGTTATAAAACATTTTCGGTTGGATCGGGGGAGGAAGCGCTCGATCGATTGAATCATGATTCAAGTGTCGATCTGATTATTTTGGATATCAAATTGAAGGATATGGACGGCCTGGAAGTGCTCGAGGTAATCAGGAGCAGGGCGGGCCGGGTGCCGATCATATTAAATTCAGCGTATTCCACATATAAAGCCAATTTCACGTCGTGGCTGGCCGATGCTTACCTGGTAAAATCGTCAGACCTGACCGAATTGAAAAGTAAAGTAAGGGAGTATCTTACATTTTGAAAAATAAAGTCGAATATACCAGTCAGGAGCTTCTGGAGTATATGGAATCGGTCTCCGGCGATATTCAGCTGTTGGCATTGAATATAGCTGTGGCGGCGGCCAAGCTGTCTCACAAAAAGAACCTGAATGTGGAAATCAATCAGAAGTTATCGCAACTGGTAAACCAGGCAACTCAGGCGGTCAAGCATATGAACCAGATATTAAGCGCCGCCAAAACCGAGAAAAAGCCGAAAAATATATTTTCCGACCCTCAAGAGAGCACAGTCGATCAGGATCTGATCCATAATATCGAGACTGCCCTGGGAGGAATAATCAAGGATTCGGAAAAAATAGTCAGGCTTTTAACCGATGTGAAGAAGGGATAGGCGTTTTATGTCCAGGGGCAGAGTATTGATTGTCGAAGATGTCAAGGAAGTAAGGGACGTGGTGGGCGAGATAGTCACGCGGTTCGGCTATGATATAAATCTGGCCGCCAGCGGCGAGGACGCCTGGAAGATGATGAAATCCGACTGTTTCGATTTGATTATTTCGGATATCGGATTACCCAGAATGAGAGGGGACGAGCTGTTGATAAATATGAGAAACCAGTCTATCGAGACTCCGGTTATTTTGACCGCCGGAGTGGATTTATCGGGCAGTTCCATAAACTGGGACGTATTGACCAATTACAAGTTATTGAGAAAACCTTTCAAATTAAACGAAATAAAGAAGAATATCTCGGATTTGTTGTCAAGTAAAACACAAAAATATAATTAAACATCCTGGGAAAACATTCGATATTAAGAATAGCTGATACCTAACTTGCTATGCATCGTGACCCGGATATATTAATAAAGGAGTAAAGGGGCATGAAAGAACATGTAAAGATCCTTGTCGCGGACGATGAAGCGATGATGAGGAATTTGCTTTTAAAAATCCTCGAGATCGAAGGATACAAGGTTACGCTGGCTTCCTCGGCTACGGAAGCACTGGAAAAACTGCGTATAGAGAAATTCGATTTGTTGGTGTCCGATGTCAAAATGCCCGGAATGAACGGTTTTGAGCTTTTGACAAAAGTGAAATCGGAATGGCCGGATATGGCGGTAATTGTCATGACCGGGTATGGCGACGCTTATACTGTCAAGGAAGCCTTGACCAAGGGCGCTGATGAATATCTCTCCAAACCGTTCAAGAGCCACGAGGTCTCATTGATTATCGAGAGAGCTTATTGGCGTCTGCTTTCGGCGCGCAATAAATCTACCGCTGATCAGCCCGTATCCTACAATTCCTGAAGATCTATTTTGCTGAAATTCCAAAGTCCCAAAAATCGACTCCTATCGAGGGGTCGATTTTCTATTGGATTATTAGGATACCCGGAAAAAAAATCATACTCACCAGAAAGATTTTCCTGCTGGAAATTCGGTTTACCGAAGCGGGCTCTCGACCCGGCTGTTTGTCCGTAGGATCGGCGTAAGCGTATCTCGTTAAACTATAAGAGATTAGGCTGGCCAATAAGTTCTCTTTTTAAGCCTCTGATTATTTTTTGAAAGAGCAGCCAAAAGGGCATACGGATTGCTTTAGTGCCGGTGGGTATTATTGTCAATTTGGGGGTTTGAATGATCAAAGGGATTTACAGCTCGGCGTCGGGGATGCTGCCCCGGATACTGAAGCAGGAGAGTTTCGCCAACAACATGGCGAATGTGAACACTCCGGGATTCAAGAAGGACGGCATATTCTTGCAGGTTCTCAATGATGCCTCCAAAGAATCACTGATAACGGATGTTCCCTGGGAGACTCCGATGGTTGATGGTATTTATACCGATTTCAGCCAGGGAGATCTGGAAGATACAGGCAATGATAAGAACCTCGCTTTGGAAGGGAACGGCTTTTTTGTTGTCGAGACCGAAGCCGGTCCCAGGTATACCCGATCCGGGAATTTTCTGCTTTCGCCGCAGGGAATACTCAGCGATCCCAATGGTAACCCGGTATTGACCGAATCGGGGCCATTGACTGTTTCAGGCGATAATTTCACAGTCGGTATGGACGGTACGGTTTCTGTCGATGGTTCCACAGTGGGTAAGATCAAAGTCGTGGATTTCGAGAAACCTTACGCTTTGAATAAGGAAGGAGATTCCTATTTCGCTGCGGCCCAGGCGACCGGCCAGGAAAAACCGGCCGATAATTTTCAGGTTCGACAGGGATATCTGGAGAAATCCAATGTAAATGTTGTCGACGTGATGGTCGATATGCTGGCATCTTTCCGGGCTTTCGAGGCCGGACAGAAAGCGATCAGCGCCCAGGACGAGACCCTTGATAAAGCGGTCAACGATCTCGGGCGGATAGTATAAACAGGAGGAATTCATGATTAAAGCTATGCGTACAGCGGCTTCGGGAATGTTCTCCCAGCAGCTCAATGTCGATACGATCGCCAACAACCTGGCCAATGTGAATACCACCGGATATAAAAAATCAAAAGTCGAATTTCAGGACGTTTTATATCAGCGGCTAAGAAGCGCGGGGGCGGAATCGGCCGCCGGCAACAGCACCCCCGTAGGGTTGGATGTCGGTTACGGAGTCCGGCCGGTGGCAACCCAGCGTTCATTTACCGAAGGGAATCTTCAGCAAAGCGGTAATCCGATGGATCTGGCTATAGAGGGGAACGGTTTTTTTCAGGTACTTATGCCTAACGGCGCGACAGCCTATACCCGCGACGGTTCCTTCAAGCTATCGGCCGACGGGCAGTTAGTTACGGCTGACGGTTTTTATCTGCAGCCGGGAATTACTATTCCCGCCGATGCCGATTATTTCAGTGTCAGCGCGGACGGCATAGTAAGCGTAAGAATTGCCGGCGATCCTGATCCGCAGGAAGTAGGTCAGCTCGAACTGGCCAAATTCATCAACCCGTCCGGACTCGAAGCTATAGGTCATAACCTTTACCTGGAGACATCCGCCGCCGGAGCGCCGATTCTCGGGAGTCCTACATTAGAGGGGTTCGGAAGAATCAACCAGGGTTATCTGGAGATGTCCAACGTGGAGATAGTTGAGGAGATGGTCAATATGATTATCGCCCAAAGGGCATACGAAATCAACTCCAAGGCCATACAGACATCCGAACAGATGACAGAGATCGCCAATAATCTGAAGAGGTAAGATGAAGATATTTCTTTATCCGTTAGTCCTGATTTCGTTAGGCGCCGCCGATATCGAAAGAGCGGTAACCGATCATCTGAAAGCTCATTACCCGTTGGAAAAAGCCGAATATATCTGCGATTTTTCCAGGTTGAATTTGCGGCAGGTTCCGGAATTCGACAGCGTAGCGATCGACGGCTACGGCAAAGATCTGCCCAGAGGGCAGGTTGTGGTACGGTTTTCCTTTTTCAACCGTGGCGAAAGAATTTACAAAACCAATGGAACGGTCAAGGTCGGCATTCTCAAGAACGTGCTGACGGCATCAACGCCGATCAAATCCGGCATGCCTCTGGATATGGAGAATTTGATCTTTCAGCAAAGGGATATCTCCGAATTGAACGAGGAACCGCTGGTCTTGTCCGAACAGCTAATTAATAAAGTAGCGTTAAACTATATACCGTCGGGACGGATAATTACGGCGTCCCTGGCGGGAGATCATCCGGCAGTTCGTCCGGGCGATAAAGTCGAGATAATCTATAACAGCGGATCGTTGACTCTCAAGGCCAACGGCATAGTCAAGCAGCCGGGGTCGGAGGGCGACCGTGTGCGGGTGATGAATACCGACACGAGAAAAGTCGTGTACGCGCTGGTAGCCGATTCGCTGACCGTGGTCATATCCCAATAAGGAGGAAAATTGAAAAGATTGATTCTATTATCGGTTTTGCCGTTTCTAATGACCTCGAGCATAGCCATCGGCGATACGTTCACTGAGGCGAAAAGCAAGTCGATGTTCACAGATATCAAAGCCCATAAGATAGGGGATCTGATAACGGTCTTTATAGTAGAGGACGCCAGCGCCAGCAACAAAGCCAAAGCGACAACGAAAAAATCGACCAAAGGCGAGGTGGCCGGAGGTCCCGGCATGGGGGGGTTGAAATTCTTCGCGCCTTTCGGCATGTCGGCCGAGGACAAGAACGAGTTTGACGGTGAAGGTCGTCTGGAGAAAAACGGCAGTATCAGGGCGAAGATGACGGTTCGCATAATAGGAATTTCTGAAAACGGGGATTTGATCATAGAGGGCAGCCGGGTCATGAATATCAACTCGGATAAAGAGACTTTGCATCTTTCCGGTATTGTCCGGGTCAAGGATGTTACTTCGGAAAACACGATATATTCCTATCAGATAGCTGACGCCCAGGTATCGTTTAACGGCAAAGGGCAGACCCATGACGCGGCTCGACCCGGGTTAATCACAAGAATAGTAAACTGGATATTTTGATATGAAAAAGATAATTGCAGCGTTTGTAGCGATGAGCGCGGTCTTAACGACCGCTTTAGTCAGTAGTCAGGCATCGACTGTCCGGCTAAAAGATATCGCTTCTTTTCAGCTCGATAACGACATGCAGCTGATCGGCTACGGACTGGTTGTCGGGCTTGACGGCACAGGTGATTCCAAAAGCGCCGGTTTTACCATGCAGTCGTTGACCAATATGATGGAGAGAATGGGAATAACGCTTTCGGCCGGTCAGGTAAAGGTGAAAAATGTCGCCGCGGTTATGGTTACCGGACGGATACCGTCATACGCCAGGATAGGTTCTAATCTCGATTGCACCGTATCATCGATGGGGGACGCGTCGTCTCTTCAGGGCGGAATGCTCCTGGTGACACCGTTAACAGGGACCGATGGAACCGTTTACGCTATGGCTCAAGGGCCTATTTCCATAGGAGGTTTCAACGCCCAGACCAGCGGAGGAGATAAGATCAGCGAAAATTACACTCTGGTGGGCAGAATCCCGGGCGGGGCGATTGTCGAAGCCCAGAGGGATTTCGATATCAATCCGGAGGTTCTCTCTATCAATCTCATCAATCCCGATTTTACCACGTCGAAAAGAGTGGCCGATAAGATCAACGCGACGGTAGATCCCGGTATGGCTGTGGCTATGGACGAGGGGAATGTCACAGTAAGAATCCCGACGGGATTTCGCACTCCGGGCGGGCTGGTCGATTTGATTTCCAGAGTGGAAACTCTGGAGATAATACCGGACGCGGTGGCGCGAGTGGTTATCAATGAAAAAACCGGCACGATCGTGGCCGGGGAGTTCGTGACTCTCTCGGCCGTAGCGTTGGCGCACGGCAATTTGAAGATTGAGATCAAGGCGACTCCGCAGGTCTCGCAGCCTCAGCCATTCTCGCAGGGCAAAACGGTATTAACCCGCGATTCTGAAATAACCGCCGAGGCGGAGGAAGCTCGGATAATTCATTTTGAGGAAAAAGCCAGCATAGGCGATCTGGCCGAAGCGCTGAACCAGATCGGAGCTACTCCCAGGGATATTATCGCCATTTTCCAGGCCTTAAAGTTAGCGGGAGCGTTGAGAGCGGAACTGGTGATCATGTAATGAAAATATTCAATCCGAATATCTCTCAGTTTCTGGCCGATAAGCCCGCGGCCCAAAGTTCTCCGGTTTCGGCTAAGGACAAGCAGGACGTAAAGCTCGAGAAATTGCAGAAGGCCTGCAAGGATTTCGAGGCGATTTTTATCTCGTTTATGCTCAAGAGTATGAGAAAAGCCTCGGAGGAATCGGATTTGTTCGGGGGAGGCCTGGGCAACGATATTTATAAGGAAATGTTTGACGGCAAGCTGGCAGAGGAAATGTCCAGAACTAGCCAATTCAAGATCGGCGATTTATTGTTCAATCAGTACGCGTCACTGGTAACCGGGCAAAAAGGGGTCGAAGCGGGAAAAGGGCTGGATACCAGTATTATCAGGCAGCCGGAGATTAAACAGATGGAAATCAAACCTGATATGACCGTGGTCGAACCCATGTTGACGGAGATTTCGGGCAGAGGAGTTCAAAGCGGCGGAGCTAAGCCTATCGATCATGATACTCTCTCGCGATTCGATCATATTATCAACCAGGCGGCCGAAAAATATGAGTTGGAGCCCAAGCTGATCAAGGCGGTTATCAAGCATGAGTCCGCGGGAGATCCGAGAGCTGTTTCGGGTAAGGGAGCCAAAGGATTAATGCAGCTAATAGATTCCACCGCCGCTATGGTCGGGGTTCAGGATCCATTTAATCCAGTCCAGAATATTATGGGCGGGGCCAAATATCTCTCTATGCTGATGAAGCGGTTTGGGGGAGATTTGCAGAAAGCTCTGGCTTCGTATAATGCCGGGCCGTCGATGGTGGAAAGATACGACGGGATACCGCCATTTCCGGAAACCCGGAATTATGTCCGAAAAGTGATGTCGTCAATGAGCTCGGAATAAAAGTGGTTATTTAAAATGATCTTATGCCGATGGAATAAATGATGGAAAGAGAATTAAGAGAGCTGATTGCTGTACTGAAAGCCGAGCATAGGGTTTTTGTTCAATATCTTCAAAAACTGACAGAGCAGCAGGATTTTCTGATAGCCAACAATCTCGACGGAGTAAGAAAGAGCGTCGAAGTAATCAACATGCTGGCCCAGGAAGCGATCTCGCTGGAAAACGGGCGACGAGGTATTGTCGATAAAATCTCGAGGAAGCTGGAAATGAATCCCGACGAAGTGACCGTAAGCCGTATACTCGAACGTCTGAAAGGCCCCAATTTCGAGGAGTTGGAGAGACTGAAGAATACTATTATGGATATTCATCAAAAAGTCTCGACGCAGAAGAACCGCAATGAATTGCTTATCGATCAATCTATGAGCATAATCAGGCAGACAGTTAATTTCATAAGGGACGTGAACAATCCCAAAGCGACTTATGAGAACCCGATAAAAAATAGTTACGGAGTCTCCGACAAAGGTTCATTGCTTTCGAGGACGGTATAAAATGTACGGACCGAATGTAGGACTGGAAATAGGCAGACGGGCGCTAATAGCCCAACAGCTTTCGCTGAACCTGACGGGTCATAATGTAGCCAACGTGAACACGCCGGGTTTCAGCCGTCAGGATGGAATTTTCAGCAACAACGACCCGATGTTGACCACATTCGGAAGTCTCGGCACCGGGGTTCAGATCACCGATATAAGAAGGATGAGATCCGTATTCCTGGATCAGCAATTCAGGAGCGAATCCCATAAATTAGGACGCTGGCAGTTTTTATCTCAAACCTGGAATCAGATCGAGGGTATTGTCAACGAGCCGGAGGACACCGGGTTGTCGGCACAACTGGACGAATTCTGGAACGGCTGGCAGGATCTGGCCAATAATCCCCAAAGTGAATCGGCCAGGGTCGCGCTTCGCGAGCAGGCTCTGTTATTGGTCAATTCGTTTCATCATCTTTCCACCCAGCTTAAAGACCTGAGAGATTCTCTGGATTCCGAAATAACCACAATGACCGAGCAGATCAACACGATATCTGCTCAAATCGCGGATCTCAACGGACAGATAGCCTCTGCCGAATTGACCGGGCATCAAGCCAACGATCTTCGCGATCGGCGGGATTATCTGGTGGATACTGTATCCCAATGGGTTTCGGTTTCGGTAATACCGCAACCTTCAGGATCATATACTGTTCTCCTGGGAGGCATGGCCCTGGTCGATGGGACCGGGTATCTCTCTTTGGGTACGGAGACGCAATCGGACGGGGTTAATGTTACCCATAGGGTATTTCTTGAAAACACTGGAATAGACATTACCCATCCCGGAGGACAGATGGAAGGTCTACTCGAAGCCAGGGATGAGGTAGTGGTCAATCAGCAGGACCAACTCGATATATTAGCGCGGGAATTGGTTAAGGGTGTCAACGAAATTCACCGTCTGGGTGTCGATCTTGACGGTAATACCGGAATAGATTTTTTTGATCCCGATACCACCGGGGCCGACGATATAGGTCTGCATCATTTGATTTTGGAAGATGTAAATCATATATCCGCGGGTCTCAATTCAGAGGAAGGGGACAATTCCAACGCTTTGAATATCGCGGCTTTACGCGACGCTTTACGGTTGAACAACGGACAGGCGACATTCGGCGAATATTACAACTCGATAATAGGAAAAATCGGGGTGCAGTCGCAGGAAGCGCAGAACCTGGAGCAGAATCAGCAGGCGTTGGTATCCCAGATCGCCAATTCGAAGGAATCCTTGAGCGGTGTATCGCTTGATGAAGAGATGGCCAATATGATTCAGTTTCAGCATGCCTACGAGGCTGCCGCGAGGATCATAACGGTAATGGATTCAGCGTTGAATACTGTAATAAATCAAATGGGAGTTTCGGGCTATTAATAATGTAATTGGGTCAGGGAGGTCCCAATGTTAATTCTGACACGGAAGTCGGGGGAATCGATAGCCATCGGCGACGATATTAAAATAGCTGTGCTGGGGATATCGGGTAAGCAGGTAAAAATCGGAATTACCGCCCCTGAACGAGTTTCGGTTTATAGAGAAGAGATTTTCAGGAAGATACAGAGTGAAAATGTGAAGGCTTCGATGTCATTGAAAGAGGACCTTCAGGAAATGGCCAGGATCATCAGAGCCAAAAAGAAGAAGTAGGTCGGAAATGCCGGGCAGAAAAGTATCGGATGAAAACACGGGAATAGGATATAAATCGAAAGATCCCGGTATCTGGCAGGATCATACTCCGCTAATCGAATGGGAGATCACGGGAGACAGGATCAGTTTTTTCGGTGCGCCTTCCGATTGCGATAAAATCGTATGGACCGGCGGCCGGAATAATGAGAATTCCGGAGGGAATTTATGAGAATAACCTCGAACATGATCAACAACACCGTGACCAGGAATTTATCTCTGGCGCAGTCGCGGTTCCTGCGGTTACAAACCCTGGCCAGCTCCGGTCGACGTATTAACCGTCCGTCCGATGACCCTATCGGAATAACCAAGGATCTCGGATTCAGATCGGACCTCGCCGATTTGGCCCAGTTTAGAAAAAATATAGACCAGGGTTTATCCTGGCTCGGATTTTCCGATCAGGCTTTGGGCAATATAAATGATCTGGTTTCCAGCGCCAAGGAGCTGGGTGTTCAGCTGGCCAACGATACTTATGACGAAAATGCCAGGCGGGGCGGGGCTACCCAAATCAGAGATTTGTTCGATCAGATAATCGATGCCGCCAATACGCAGTTCGAGGGGAATTATATTTTCTCCGGTACCCGAACCAATGTCAAACCGTTTAATGTCAACGCCATGGGGATCGTCTACCAGGGGGATTTCTCCAAAATACTACTGGAAACCGAATCGGCCTCATATCTGGGGATAAACTCCAATGCCGCGGATTTTCTGACTTCTCCATCCCGCACATTGGGGGACGGTCATGACTTAAGTGTCGGCATACAACCAACTTTATGGCTCGATTATCTTTATAACGGCAACGGTGTCGATCTGGGGGCAGGCTTATTTAATATAAGAACTCTAAACGGCGAATACGTGGTTGACGTTTCCGCGGCCAGGAATATTCAGGATATTATGGACGCTGTCAATGGCCTGGCTATCCCGAATCTGACCGCGACGATAAATAATGCCGGGAGCGGCTTCGCTTTCGAAGATACGTCGCTTCATCATATTAATCCCAATACCCCATTGAGCCTGCTTAACGGCGGCCTGGGTATAGATCAATCGACAGGGCTGATACATTTCGAAACCGCCGGAGGGGTGGCGGTCGATGTGGATATAACCGCGGCGGTTACGGTCGGGGACGTCCTTACGGCTATCAATACGCAACTGCCCGCCGGAGGTATAAACAATGTCACGGCGTCGATAGACCTGGAGAAAAACGCTCTTCATATAACAGATACCAATGTCGCGCCTTTGGATATTGTAATAACAGAAGTTGCGTCGGGCAGCCATACGGCGGCCGATTTGGGCATTCTGGGCGAGGTATTATCGAGCATGGAAGGCACGGATCTGGCTCCTTTGCATATTCAGGTGGTCGAAAACGCTCCAGGCGAGAACACGGCCAAGAATTTGGGGCTTTTGAAGCAGGCCGAATTCAATTACCTGGATGGAAATGATCTCGACCCGGAAATCGCCTACTTCACCAAGCTGACAGCTTTAAACAACGGTCAGGGATTTCCCCTTGGGAAATTCAGAATAACTAACGGGCATAACTCCAAGGATATCGATCTTTCTCCGATGACCAGTAATCCCGACGCTACAATTATGGATGTTATCAATCTTATCAACTCATCGGGGGTCGATGTCGAGGCGAGGATAAACGAACAGAAAACAGGAATCGTGCTATTCTCCAAAGTCGAGGGACAATCTCTGATGGTGATAGAGGCCGATGGCGGACGAACGGCCAAGGATCTCGGGATATTCGGTTCCCCCGATATTTTGGGAAATATGATGGTACTATCCAGATCGCTTGAAAATAACGAAACCGAAGAGATCGGCTTATGTCTGGAGACATTTGACGGCTCTCTGGATAAGGTTCTCAATGAGAGAGCGGACGTCGGATCGAGAGTTAACAGGGGCGAGACGGCATCATACCGGCTCCTTTCGTTCGAGATACAGGTTACCAACCAGCTGTCTGAAATCGAAGATGCCGATTTTGCCAGAATAATCACCGATCTGGCTACCGCGGAAGCGGCTTACCAGGCGGCGCTGGCATCGGCCTCGAAAATGCTTCAGCCGTCATTACTGCAATTTTTGAGGTAGGCAAAGGGAGGAAAGAGTGATACTGGAAACAGCCAAATTCGGGGAAATCGAATATAAAAAATCGGATATAATCTTGATGGTGCGCGGCATACTCGGTTTTGAGGATCTGAAGAGATTTATCATCGTGGCCGTGGAAGGGCAGGAGCCGTTCAAATGGCTGCAATCAGTGGAAAATTCCGAGTTGGCTTTTCTTATGCTGGAACCTCTTTTCTTTAAGCCTGATTACGTGGTGGACATTAATCCCAAGGATCTGAAAGTTCTGGGTATTACTAAGATCGCCGAGGCGGGTATTTTTGTTTTGATTACTATTCCCGCAGGGCGTCCTGAAAAAATGTCGGCTAATCTTCAGGCGCCTGTGGTCATGAATTCCGGCAACAAGCACGCCGCTCAGCTAATACTCGCGGACAGCGAATACGGTGTGGAGCACTATATATTCGCGGACTTGGAAAGCAGATTGATGAGCAAATCGGTTTGAGTATCAGTTAGTAAAATTCCCGGCCGGGTTAACGTTTTCAAAGGCCATTTGTCAGGAAGTTCAACGAAATGGCCGGCCTGCCGGATCAACGGGACATTCGAAAAAAACAAGAATAGTAAAATTGGAAGAGGCCTGATCATGGCGGAAACAATCGATACCGAAAAAAAACAGGTTATTTCTTATGAGCAGCTGGCCCAGGAGTTAGCTGACGGCGATTTGGATAAAGCGGAGGAATCCGTTCGTTATCTTCTCGAAAATAATCCCAACGACCCTCAGTTGTTAAACACCCAGGGTACCATATATGCCGAACGCGGTGATTATTATAAGGCCGAAAACGCTTTCGGATCCGTTCTTAACAATAATCCCGATAACTGCGACGCTTATTACAACCTGGGCCTGGTTCACAGCAAGCAATCCCGATTTTCCGAGTCGGTGGAGAACTTCCTCAAGGCCGTAGAGCTGAATCCGGGCGATTTCGCGGCTCACAATGACCTCGGTGTGCTTTACCACTCTCAGGGCAAAGAGCATCTGGCCAGAGGGCATTTTATCAAAGCCCTTGGCGCGAATCCTCTTTATAAGAGAGCGCTGATGAATCTTTTCGAGATCTGCTGGGAAAACGAAAACTACTCCGAGGCTCTGGAGTGGATAGAAAAATATCTGAATAATGTCCCGGCGAAAAAAACAAACCGTATCGTTCCGGTTGACCAGCCTTCCGACGATAAATCTCTAATACTCGAAGCGGCGGCTGCCCCGGTTGTACCAGAGACAAAGCAGCCCAAGGGAACATTGACGATCACCAAGAAACAACCGGCCAAAACCGATGACATATTTTTAAAACATGTGCCCGAGGAATTATGGGAGAAGAAGACCGGCCAAAATATCGCCGTGGTCGCGGATTTCAATATCGCCGGACAGTTATCGCTGCTATTCAGGATGCTCAACCGTTACACCATACACAAGGCCAGGCTCATTATTCTCAATGGCGATTATCTTTCTTACGATAAGGATCTGATACTTTCCAACGGGAACAGCGATGATTTCGAAGAGGCGGTCAAGATAATCGAAAAGGCTGATTTTTACCATATCGGACGTTTCCCGAAAAATTTCAACGATCTCGACTGGGGCAAGTATCTAAAGCCAAATAACTCTCTGGTTCAGTATTACGGTTCGGAGATCAGGGCTCACGGGGCTGATATATATAAATGGCATAATGAAAATAAAATAACCGGCCTTTCCGCCTGGGATCACACCATGCTGGAAAAGGCCCCGCTTTTTTACCATATAAATATGATGTGCGATATCTCGCGCATAAAACCGGCGTCTCCTCCTGCCGATGTCGTACGGATTTGTCATCCTCCCACCAATCGGCAATTTAAGAAAACCGATCTGTTTCTTTCTACTGTGGAAAAACTGAAGGAAAAGTATCCGGTCGAAGTGGAATTGATCGAGGGTAAATCCAACGATGAATGTCTGGATATCAAGAGCCGCTGCCATATCACCTACGATCAGATATCGGTGGGTATCTACGGGTTATCGGCTATCGAATCGATGGCCGCCGGGCATGCGGTGCTTTGCGGGATCTCCAATTTTGCCGCCAGCTATCATCCGGAAAACCCGATTGTCTATGTTAACGAGGGCAATCTCTACGAAAAATTGGAGCATCTTTTGAAAAACAAAGGCGAGATCACCAGAATCGGTCAGCAGGGCAGGAGTTGGGCCAGGACTCATCATGACCCAATGAAGATTATTCGTCAATATCTCTGGATGTACGATTTTGTAATGAATGGCCACAGATACGCCGAGGACAACGACGCGTATCTGTTGAAATAGGAGGATCAGTGGCGATCAAGGGTAAGAACATATTTATCTCCGGGGGAGCGGGTTTCATAGGATCGGCCCTGGTGAGCAGGCTTATCGACAACAATAAGATTACGATCTACGATACCTTCAACAGGTACAGCCTGAACGGCCAGAAACTCCGCAATCACCCGAATCTGGCGTCGGTGCGGGGAGATATACTCGATCTGGAGAGAATCAAGAGCCATATCGGGCAGGCGAATATAGTTATTCATCTGGCTGCAGTCGCCGGGATCGATACGGTCATCAAATCTCCGATTAATACCATGAAAGTCAACATGCTGGGGACCGCCAATATGCTCGAAGCGGCCGAGGAGCTTTCATCGCTGGAGCGGTTCGTGGATTTTTCCACTTCGGAGGTATTCGGCTCATACGCGTTTCGTTCGGAGGAAGGCGATACCACATCGCTCGGCGCGGTGGGGAACGCGCGCTGGACATACGCGGTATCGAAACTGGCCGGAGAACATCTTTCCTACAGCTATTTTTCAGAGAAGAGCCTGCCCACCACAACGATAAGACCGTTTAACATTTACGGCCCCGGCCAGGTAGGCGAGGGGGCGGTACATCATTTTATTACCAGAGCTTTACGAGGAGAGGATCTGGTCATCAGGGGCAACGGCGATCAGATCCGTTCCTGGTGCTATATCGACGATATCGCCGACGCAATCCTGCTTTCGCTGGAGAACGAAAAATCGATAGGAGAGTGCTTTAACATCGGTAATCCTCGCGGCACTGTTACCATTTACGGACTGGCGTTAGCGGTAATTCGCGTCACCTATTCCAAATCGAAAATAGTCTTTGTTCCCAAGGACGAGGCCGACGTGGAGCTGCGTATTCCCAACATAGACAAAGCCATGACAATATTGAATTTCAACCCTTTGATAGATTTAGAGGAAGGTCTCAAAAAGACCGCGGATTGGTACTATGACAAAATCCAGCATACCCCTCGTCAGGCTGAGCTTGTCGGATGATGACATCGCTTCAGCCGTCGAGGTATTGAAATCCGGCAAATTAATCAGCGGAAAAACGGTAGAAACGTTCGAACGTCAGCTGGCCACCTATCTGAAGGTCCGATACGCCGTATGTGTCTCGTCGGGGACAGCCGCTTTGCATCTCGGTTTACTGGCGATGGGAATCAGGGCCGGCGACGAGGTAATAGTACCCGCATTTAGTTATCCAGCCAGCGCTAATTCCGTAGAGCTGACCGGAGCGAAAGTTGTTTTCGTCGATTCGGAATTCGGCGGGTTCAATATCGATACGGGCGCGATCGAAAACAAGATAACATCCCGAACCAGGGCGATAATGGTCGTCCATAATTTCGGCTGGCCGATGGATATTAATAAAATTCAAAGCATCGCCGCCAGGCATGATCTGCCGATAATTGAAGATGCCGCCTGTGCCCTTGGATCGAGCGTGGGAGGATCCCGCTGCGGAAATTTCGGGAGACTGGCCGGGTTCAGTTTTCATCCCAGGAAGATCCTGACTACCGGCGAAGGCGGGGTTGTGGTCACCGATGATTCCCGGATCTCCGAAAGAATAAAAGAACTTCGCAATCACGGGCAGCAGTATAATCCGGGTCCTGATTTCAGGGCGCCGGGATTTAATTACAGGATGACAGAATTTCAGGCCGCGTTAGGGGTTTCGCAGATGAAGCGTTTTAACGCGGTTCTGCGGGCGCGAATAACGGCCGGAAAATATTATAATGAAAACCTCGGCGACTCAAGGATTATCAGTCCGCCGGAACCCCAAGGTACCTGTAAAGTAAATTATCAGACCTATATCGGCTCTGTCTCCGACGGTCACAGAGATTCGCTGATAAAGTATCTCGGGGAAAACGGTATCGAGGCAGGGATCGGGACATATTCGATTCCGCATACATCGTATTACGCCGAAAAATACAAGATCGACGAGACTCAATATCCACAATCGTTGAAGGCATACCGCAATCTGATCAGTTTACCGCTCTATGAGGGGATAACCGAAAAAGAACAGGATAAAGTAATCGCGGTTATAAAAAACTATCTTACTATCGCAATCCCGAAACTTGACGAAAAAGTGACGGTGTCGCGTGAATTCAAGGGTTGATCGGGAGGGGAATTGAATCCGGAAACGCAGGAGATAACAAGCAAGAAATGGAACAGCCACGGACCTGGCGATGACCGCGATTTTCGGCGGCTGGGCGAGGGAGTGGTGATCGAGGATGGCGTCCGTGTATTCCTGGCCCGTTATGTCGAGATAGGAGATGATGTTTATGTCGGACATGACGCTATAATAAAGGGATATTATGATCGTAAATTGGTCATAGGTTCCGGGACCTGGATCGGACCCCGATGCTTTATATATGCGTCCGGCGATATTGAAATAGGGGAGCATGTCGGAATAGGGCCGGGGGTATCGATAATAACATCCCAGCATGATATCGACGATTCGGAAATACCGATACTTCATTCCCCGCTGCGGCACGGTCGTGTGGTTATCGGCGATGGCGCCGATATCGGGGCCTTAAGCGTTATTTTGCCGGGAGTAAATATCGGGCGCGGGGCGCAGATAGGAGCTGGAAGCGTGGTAAATAAGGACATTCCTGATTTCGCCGTGGCCGTGGGAACACCAGCCAGGGTGATTAGAAAGAGAAAATAAATATGATAAAACAGAAAATCGCAAAAATCAAAAATGAACTTCCTGCCAGGGTTCCTCAGGCCGCCGATCTGGACAAATTCATGAAGCTGGCCAAAACCAGTTTCGGCAAACGTAATTTCGCTATAACTGTCGATTATTGCCGAACAACGGTTGGCGACGCTATCAGCCTTCGGATGCCCAGGATAGCGTCGGAGGCATATTATCTCTGGTGCCTGGCGAATCTGCAGCAGAATAAATTCGATGAAGCCCGGCAGGTCTGCTATGACGCCCGGCGTCAGCTTGGAAATTATCTCGACATAGTATATTTCGAACTGGTTATCGCCGCGGTAAACGGCGAAACCGCCAGAGTCCCTAAATTCGCCGAAAGCTTTGCTGAACTTCACGCGGCTATTGATCTTGAAAAGCGTGATTACGGGATAAACACCAGAGAAAAAGCCGGCGAGGTGCTGTTAATGTGGGCGCAGGCCCTGGAGGAATTGGGCGAATCCGAGAATTCGATCGGAATTTATGAGAAATATCTGGCAATACATCCGGAAGATAAAGCTATAGAGGACCGACTGGCGGAGTTGGGGTCGCGTTCCCTGAATTAAACCTGAAAGACGAGAATGATAATATGGGCAAGAAACAAAAAAAATCGGAAAATAAAAAGCTCACGGTAAAAACCGGGGATCTTCTAAAACTGGCGCGGGAAAATATCAAGAAGGACGATATCTCGCAGTCCGGGAAATATTTCAGAGAAGCGTTGCGTCAGGCCAAGGCGGCTGGTCAGCGCGAAAGCCTGGCATTGGCTTATTATGGTCTTGTATTGTCGCTTTTGAATAAAAAACAATCGGCCGAGGCGGTCGGGGTACTGGCGGAAGCGCGAGCCGAATTCGGGGGTTATCCGGATCTTTATTTTCTGGAAACAGCGGTATATAACGATCTTTCCGATTTCGAAAAGGCTCTGGAATCGGCCAGATCCTTTCTTTCCGAACGGGACAAGAAAGACACTGAATACGAATCATATTTGACTCAGACATATAATAATCTCAATGACGCACTCTGGATGGCGTCCGAGGCTGCCAGGCGGACTCTGAATATCAAGGAGTCGCTGGAATACCAGAAGAAAGCGGTCAAAATCGATCCCGGCCATCATTTCCGCCGGATTGTCTTCGCCACCAACCTGGGCAAAGACGGAAGAATAGAAGCGGCTATCGAGGTCCTCGAAGAAGGATCAAAGTTATATCCTCATGAAATAGCTTTTGAGAACGCCAAGGCTCTGGTATACGGTGACGGCGAGATGTTCGATCAGGCCTTCGAGGTTCTCTCGAATATACTAAAAAAACATCCTAAGGATGTCGACGCCCTGGTAAACTACGGCGTGACCCTTGAAAAGCGGGGAGACTACGACGGGGCGGAGCAATATTACAACAAAGCTATCGCTATCGATCCCAAACATGAAGTCGCGGTATCCAACCTGCGCCATTTGAAAAACACAATAGATAAGAATCCTCAAAAAATATCGCTTTGCATGATAGTAAAGAATGAAGAGAAGTTCCTTCCGCAATGCCTTGAAAGCGCTAAGGATCTCGCGGATGAAATAATACTGGTCGATACCGGCTCAACCGACCGTACCATGGAAATCGCCGCCCAATACGGCGCTAAAATTTATCAGCATCCCTGGCAGAACGATTTCTCGCTGCATCGCAACCAATCGATCGATTATGCCACAGGCAACTGGATTCTGATCCTGGACGCCGATGAGGAATTGGAAGTTTCGGAACATGATATGATCAGAAACGCCGCCAAACGCAAGGATATCGACGCTGTCTCGTTTGTGGTTTTGAACAAAATACAGCAGGGACGCACCGGATTTTTAAACTCTCACCGGCTGTTTCGCAACCGTCCCGAATTCCGTTATGACGGTATCGTGCATAATCAGCTGAAGATGGAGGGTGTTTCTCTGGCGAGCCCCCTGAAAGTATATCATCATGGTTACGGGCTTTCCGACGATCAGATGAAGGCCAAAGCCAAAAGAACCGAGGCTCTTCTTCTAAAACAGCTGGAGGAAGATCCGGATAACGCCTTTTCCCATTTTAATCTGGCTCAGATTTATCGAGGTATGTCCAGGCCCGATTTGAGTGTGGAACATGCCTTGAAAGCCATAGAGCTGATCGGCCCCGATGATGTGGATCACAGGCATGTTTATATAATGGCCCTCGATCAGATCGGCTGCGGATACGAAGGATTAAACCAGCTCGAAAAATCCAGGGAATATTTTTATAAAGCCCTGGAGATAAAAGAGGATTACCTCGATCCCATGTTCAACCTCGGTTATGTTTTCGCCAAGGGGGGAGAGTACGATAAAGCGGTGGAGGCGTTTCATCGATATCTGACCGCCAGAGACTGCTACTCGGAACATCGGGAATGGCACGGGCTTATTCTGAATAACCTCAACAGCCAGTTTTCGGCCTATTACGGTATGGGTCTTTCGATGTTTATGGCCGGCAAGATCGATAAAGCTATCGAATATCTGAATACGGTCATCGAAATGCGCGGGGATTATGAGTTCACCCATCATCTTCTAGCTCGATGCTATAGGGCTAAAAAGAATTTGGAAAAAATTCACTTTCACTGCGATCAGGCCATAGGGCACGGTCATACCGACGCGGAGATTTATCTTTTGAAGGGTGAAACATATTTGAATCAAAAATTGGCCGATAAAGCCGCCGAATGTTTCAATAAATCTCTGGAATTCGATACCGAATATTATCCGTCATTGCTGGGGCTGGCCTCGGCGGCGTCGCTCGACGGCGATAACGAGAAATCGCTCAAGCTGGTTAACCGGCTGCTGGAAAAATACCCCACCGCTCCACAGGTGTTAATGGCCAAAGGCGATCTTTTATACGAATTCGGCAATTACGCTTCCGCCGCCGGAAGCTATCAGACTCAATCCCGGCAGAATCCGAATGATTACGCGTCATGGAATAATCTCGGAAACTGTTTTCTTAAGCAGAGCAATTTTTCGTCAGCCGAGGAATGTTATAGAATGTCATTGGAGAATCAACCGGACTTTCCTTTCGGATATCGGAATCTGGCTGTTTCCCTGATGAAACAAAACAAGAATGAAGAGTCGATTTCCTACTTTGAAAAATACCTTACTTTGATTCCCGGCGATACAGAGGTTCAAGCCGTTCTTGGAGATCTTCATTACAACAACAAAAACTATTGGACAGCCATTCCTTTCTATGAAAGATACATTAGAAAGAACCCCAAACAGTTCGAAGCTTTGCTTCGACTGGCGGATTGCTATCTGAATCTGGGAAAAATCAGCTCGGCTATGGCCGGCTATAAGGCCGTACTTCAGATAAATCCCGGCAACCAATTGGCGAGCAATCGTTTGCGTGACATAGACGAGTATGGCAAAATGCCAACCATTCGATAGCCGACTGTTTCAAAAAAAAACGTTATAAACTAAAGAGCTATTCTTTTTCTGTCGATCATATAGCCAGTGAAAAGAGATTAAAGCGATTGAATTAGCTGTAATTCCATAAGGAGGTGCATTACCAAAGATAATTTATCGCACTAACCATAAACAATGCTGACAAAGGAACGTTAGCACAAATTCAAGGAGGAAGTTAAATGGCGTTAAGAATTAACCACAACATTACGGCGTTGGATGCCTGGAGAAACCTGACGGTTACGACCGGTTCGATGTCTTCGACAATGGAGAAGCTGTCATCCGGTTTCAGAGTAAACAGAGCAGCCGACGATCCGGCCGGATTGGTAATTTCAGAGCAGTTTCGCGCTCAAATCGCGGCGTTAAATCGCGCGGTACAGAACTCCGAGGCTTCGATCAACATGATCCAGACCGCGGAAGGCGCCCTCAACGAGATTAACAATCTTTTGGTTGGTATGAGAGAACTGGCTATTCACGCCGCTAACGAAGGCGTTAACGACGAGAACCAGTTGGCTGCCGACCAGGCTGAAATTACAAACGCGATTCGTACCATCGATAGAATCGCGGCCAATACTCAATTTGGAACCAAGAAGTTGATTGATGGTTCGGCTGCCAACGTTGCCGCCATAACCACCAGCAATGTCTCCGGATTGAGAATCGGTGAATCCTCTCTTGCCGAGGGTTCTCACAGTGTTTCCAGCGTTTTGTTGACCGAATCCGAAGCCACTCTGGACGTTACCAGTTTCGGCCTGACCAATCCGACCGGTCCCTATAACCTTTCCGATGGCGTTCATAATATCGACGTCATCCAGGCTTCGTCAGGAGCCGCCAAAGTCGGTACCGCGGTCAGCGCTCTGGATGCCTGGGGCAATGGAATCAAGGTCAATAGCACCCAAGCCAGTGTCCGCGAGGCTAAGGTCCGTGCGGTCACAAACTTTGACTCTCTGGCGGCTGCCCAGCAGTTCACCATCACCTTCCAGCTTAATTTCCAGGAAGCCGGCACCAATGCTGTTGGTATGCAGTCCCTGACAATCCGGACCGATACCGGCGTAGCTACAGGTGACCTGGCAGCCAATATTGTTGCCAAGCTGAACGCGGCCATCAACGCCAACACTTACCTGGCCGGTAAGATGCAGGCTTCGGCCGATGTCGGAGCTCCCGATTCGATCGCTATCAAGTCAACCAACGTTGGCACGAACTATTCGATAGCAGTCGGTTCGATCACAGCTACCAATGCTACCGTCCAGACCAGCCTCGGCAGTTTGGCCAGCCAGAACGACCGCGGCGTTTCCAGCAGCTTCCTGAGCATTACCGCTGAATACGCTACCGGCGCCCAGATTGCGGCGGTTTCAGCCACCAGAACATTCGAAGTCGGCAATAGCACATACTCCACTCTTTCGGCTTTAGTGGCTTCCATTAACACCCAGCTGCTCGCCAGCTTCGGGGATGTCGGCGACGGCACCACGTCGAGAGTATTTGCGACAGTGGTTACCCAGGGCGGATTCCAGAAACTGAAACTCTACACCATGGATGAAGGCTCCAAGTACTCGCTGAAAGTCGAAACCACCGGTGGTACGGCTACCGCGCTTTTCAACGCTATCGGATTGTCCGTTGACCAGACCGCCAACAAGGGTTTGGACGCCATAGTTCGGCTCGACGGTTACAACAATAACGTTGACGACGTTCGTTATTACTTCACTGCCGAATACACCAGCGATTCCAAGACATTCTATTCCAGCCAGGATGCCGAAGCTCGCGGTTCCATAACTTTGGACGTGGCCATGGCCAAAACCAACGGCGGAATTAACATCGGTAACATGCTGTTGAGCGTCAAAGCCAGAACCTATGCCGTGAGACTGGATGGCGGTCAGGAGACCACCGTAGTGGCCGGCAAAGAAGCCACAGTCTTCAACGCCCAGAGAGATCAATATCTCAAAGTGCGTTATTCTTTGAAATCAGACGGCGGCACCGAGCAGCTTTATGTCACCGACAGAAGCCTGGTCTTCCAGATCGGCGCTAACGTGGGACAGACGGCTAAAATCGGTATCGATAATCTTTCGGCCTCGTATCTGGGCACCGGTCTCGATAACGTTACGTTCTCGAGTCTGGCCGACATCGACGTTACCACGTCGCAGGGCGCTCAGGATACACAGAAGATCATCGACCAGGCCATCAACGAAGTCACCAATATTCGCGGTAAACTCGGATCGTTCCAGAAGAACACTCTGCAGTCGAACCTGACCAACCTCAGGATCGCGGCTCAGAACCTGACCGCTTCCGAATCGAATATCCGTGATACCGATATGGCTAAGGAGATGTCAACCTTCGTGAAGCATCAGATCCTGATGCAGGCCGGTACGGCCATGTTGGCTCAAGCCAACCAGATTCCTCAGGTCATACTCTCGTTGTTCAGATAATTCAATCTCTTTGATGGAAGGGGGATGGAACGAGCCATCCCCCTTTTTTATTGGTTAAAAAATAACTGATTTCTCTGAAAAGGCTTCCCCGGGAGTAAATTGTTCTTACTCCATGTTTCTCATGCTAAACAGATTCGGAAATATACCGATAATATTATCGAGGGACGGATTCCGTCTTCTGTATAAATATCAGGCGGGATCAAACCATAGGGGAAAATGTCCCGGGGGATTTTCAGGAGGTTTTTAAAATGGGAATGTTCGGAAGAATAGACGGTATCTTCTCCGGGATGGATACCACGGGTATCATCGAAAATGTAATGAAATCCGAAGCCAGGAAGATGGATGTGTATCTGGCCCGCCAGGCGGAATACACTCAGAAAGTAACTTCATGGCAATCGATAAATTCATTTTTACTGGCATTTAAAACTCAGTCGGATGTCCTCTCCAAATCATCCATCTGGGATTCCATATCAGTCACATCGTCTGACGATACGGTAATCGCGGCGTCTTCTACCGGCAGTTCAGCGACAGGCACTTATCTTCTCTCGGTCGATCAGCTGGCCCAGAATCATCAGATCGCCAGTCAGGGATACTCCAGCGTGAATGACATTGTCGGGGAGGGAACCATTGAGATACAGGTCGGTAATTCGTCCCCGATCACAATTACGTTGGAAGCCGGCAGCAACAGCCTTTCGGCGCTGAAATATGCTATCAACGATTCCGATGCCGGTGTATCGGCCGCTATTATCAATGACGGATCTTCAAACAATCCGTACCGTCTGATTCTGACATCAAATGAAACCGGGGCCGAAAGCGAGATTACGTTTACCTCCAGCCTGGTCGGCGGAGAACCTCCCGATTTTATCGACAACTACTTCGATTCTCCGGAAACAATGCGCTGGTCTGCCGAATCGACATCCAGCGCGGTTCTCGGTTCCTCAGCCGATTATACCGGCAGCGCCAATAAAGTTTACACTTTTACCGTAGGCGGTTCCGGTACACAGACTGTCGGCGGCGGTTCCATAGATATCAACTGGAGCGACGGAACCAATTCCGGGACTATTACAGTAGACTCGGCTCTAACCGAGGTCGCTTTGTCCGGAACCGGTTCGGACGGACTGACATTATCGTTCGGCGCCGGCGATTTGGTCGCCGGGGATACGTTCCAGGTCCAGGCTATGGCTCCTACTCTGCAGCAGGGGCAGGACGCTATAATCAGGCTCGGCTCCTCCGGCAACAGCGGATCGCCCATCAGCGTGACTTCAAGCACAAATACGGTGACCGGCTTGATTGATGGTGTAACTCTAAATCTGAAAAAGACCTCGGCCACTCCGGTGAGTATTTCGGTTCAGCAGAACACCTCCAGCATAACTTCGACTATCAGCGAATTCGTAACCAAATACAATGAGTTCGCGGAGTTTGTCGAAGATCAGATGAAGTTCGATTCCAAAACCAAGCAAGCCGGAGTTCTTCTTGGAGAAACATCTCTGGTATCAATGTTATCGGATGTTCGTTTGGCAATTACCCAAAAAATCAAAGGTCTGACCGGTGGCTTGACCAAATTGTCCGATATCGGAATCAAATTTGATATTTACGGTAAATTGAAAGTTGACAATACAGTCCTGAACCAGAAATTAAGCGAGGATCCCGAGGGTATCAAGAAGCTGTTCCTGGCTTCAGGCTCTTCCGACAGCGGTTACATAACTTTCCTTGCCTCAGGGGCCAAAACGGTTCCGTCAACATCGGGGTATGACGTTGATGTCACACAGGCCGCTACTCATGGAATATTCAGCACCGGATCGATAACTAATCCCAGCACGGAAAACCTGGTTCTAAATAGCGGTAATAACAATATTCGGATAAAAGTCAACGGGGCACAGTCCGGGTCTATATCGTTAACGGCAAAGACTTACACTTCCGGCGCGGAACTGGCCCAGGAGATCCAGGATAAAATCAACTCCAATAACGATCTCGGAGGCAATGAGGTCGAGGTGGTTTGGGTGGATGAAGGCGTTAGCGGTCATTTCACCATAAATTCCACATTATGGGGTTCCAATTCCAGGGTAGAGATCGGCCTGGAGCCGACCTCCAGCGCCCACGCTATTCTGGGTTTCGACGGTGGCGTATCAACCAGCGGTGTCGACATCGAGGGGACGATTAACGGCGAAACCGCCAAGGGAGTGGGACAGATACTGACAGGTGATGATGAAAATGAGAACACGGCCGGCCTGAAGTTGAAAATTAATCTGACGTCAGATCAGGTGGTCGATGGGGCAGAGGGCAAAGTGTTCCTGACAAAAGGAATAGCTTCGCTTCTCGACGAAAAAATAAACCGTTATACCGACGCAAATTCGGGCATTTTGAGTTACAGAACCAGGGGCATAGAGAAACAGATAGATAATATAAAAGATCAATTGGTCAGAATGCAGGAACAGCTGGAGAAAAAAAGGGAGAGTCTCTACCTGCAGTTTTTGGCGATGGAAGAAGCGATGGGCAAGATTCAGAGCCAGCAGACCTACCTTACTTCAGCTATAGCCAGTTTGCCCTCAAACGGCCTTTAATAATAACCAGCGGGTCGTTGGTATTTTCGAGCAACAATCTAAATAAGGGATGGAAAATGTCCAACAGAGGATTGAATGTCTACCGAAAGATGAAAATCACCGATATGAACCAGCAGGAGCTGATCATATTTCTATATGATTCGGCGCTGGCCTCGATAGAAGAAAGCAG
Organism: Candidatus Zixiibacteriota bacterium; assembly: GCA_024641335.1. Taxonomy (GTDB): domain Bacteria; phylum Zixibacteria; class MSB-5A5; order UBA10806; family UBA10806; genus JAHEDG01. The sequence goes on along the minus strand of JAHEDG010000005.1, from coordinate 42,563 downwards.
AGAAACAATCAAAGCCGGAAACGTGGTGGGCACGCACGAGAAACTGGATAGAGCCAGACAGATATTTATCCATCTGATCTCCACTCTCAACCTGGAGGCGGGCGGTGAATTCGCTCTCAAACTATCGGCCCTATATTCCTTCTTCATCGAGAAAATTACCGTGGCCAACGTGACCAAAGAAACCAGGGAACTCGATGATATTGTTCCTCTGATCAATGAGATCAAAGAAGCCTGGATGGAAATGAAATATGAGCAGGAGCCCGGGGAGAATCCCGGCGGGGGGAACAAAACCGATAGTTTTATCTCTGTGGAGGCATAGTGAGAAGCTCCGTAATCAAGTATGAAAATTTGATGCGATCCAAACAGGCTCTTTTCGAAACCATGGAAAAACTCCTTTTGGAGCAGGAATCTCTTCTGGCCGACGGCGAGTTCCAAAAGCTGAATGAAAAGAGCGACGAGGTAGAAAAGGTGATTTCCGAGATCAAGAACCTGGATTACGAAATGGCCATGATTGAGTCGACGGGAGAGATCTCGGAAGTGTCCGGGACATCCGATCGCGTTAACCGGCTCGATAATGTACCGGATAGAATAAACGACCTGGCTCGAAGAAACCAGACGATTCTGGGAAAGATAGCCGATAATCTGGCCGAAGCCCGAGATAAGATCAGGCTGGAGCTCGGAGAGACGGTTGCCATGAATAGAATCAAAGGATATCTGTTTCATACCGCTACAGCGCCGGTATTCTTCGATCAGAAGAGCTAAAGTTTTCAAGATCGGATGCCGATATAGCTAAAGAGGTAGTGTATTATGATGATTCGCGGTACGAAGCCTTTGATTCCCGGCGAGATAAATAGGGAATACAAGCCTGAAAAAACCAGGAAGACTGAAGGAGTTTTGTCTGATAGAATAGAGATATCGAGCGGCGGAGAGGATCAAGGCCGGTCGAAAACCGATAAGATATCCTCCGCTAAAGGGCTCGAAAAGGACATTGAGAGAATCGAACTGGCGGGAAATCAGGCTTCACAGAAGAATTCAAGAGGGAACAATAAGGGGAAATCGGCCCATGACGCTATTATTATCAGCCTGGACGGAAAATCGGCCGGATATGGGAATTTAGCGGTTTCTGCCGGTAACGATGTTGCTCGAATCGATGAAACAGAGGACAGATCGAAAAAACTGGCAAAGGTTCGGGAAAAAATCGCCGATGGATATTATAGTAAACCGGATCATCTCGATGAATTGGCTGAAGCTCTTTTAAAGAGATTCAAATTGAAATAAGCGATGAGAAGATAAAATGACCCAGTCCACAGCTACCAGCGAAAACAAACTCAAGCTGATTATTGATAAAGTTCATAATCTGCCTACTCCACCGATTGTTTTTACTCAGATTACTAAAGTTATCAACGATCCCAATACTTCGGCTTATGAAGTAGGCTCGATTATCTCCGAAGACCCGGCTCTGACGGCCAAGGTCCTGAAGCTGACTAATTCGTCGTTTTATGGAATTCCCAGGACAATTACCAATGTCAAGCAGGCGATAGTCATATTAGGTTTGGAGGCGGTTAAATCTCTGGTGATATCGGCGTCGGTCTTCGATACTTTCTCCAAAAACTCCAATCTCGATACGGATTACCTGGAAAATTTCTGGAGGCATTCATTGTCGGTGGCTTTTATGTCCAAAATTATATCCAGGCAGAAGAACTCACCGTCGCTCCTGGATACCGAAATGGCATTCTCGGCCGGATTGCTTCATGATATCGGCAAGCTGATTATTATTTCTCATTTGGCCAGGGAACATCAGGAAATAAAAACTTATCTGATCAGCGATCCGACAATCCCCGAGCATCTTGCCGAATCCGAGGTAATGGGATTTTCCCACGCGGATCTGGGCAGCTATCTGGCCGCCAAGTGGAACCTGCCGGAAAATATCTGCAAAGCCATTCTGAACCATCATACCCAATCGGCCCTAAAAGACGAGCCGGAGACCTCTTTGATTCATTTGGCTAACTTCCTGGCCCACGAACTGGATATCTCCGAGGAAATTTCACACCCCAACGCCAGCGAATTCTATGATACTGCCTGGGCAACCCTCAATCTCGATTCGTCCACCAGCGAATCGATGCTGGATCAGCTCCGCACTGAATATGGCAAAGCCGAGACTTTCGTCAAGATGGCCCAGGGACTGGCCAGCTGATAAGCCCAATTTCTGAACACGATTCGAAATTGTATATCTCCATTTTTCGCTTGCCCGCGGGAACTGTTGACGCTATATTCACGAACGTTGTTTTTTGCGGAGCGGGCGGCGAGGTTCTCTTGCCGACGGCCAGGTTCCGGCCCGTTTTGCGGATAGGTAGTGTAGGTTAGAAAAATTAACGATATTTCAGGATTTGATGCCGATTGATGGTCACGGGGCGATTAGCTCAGATGGTTAGAGTACTTGCTTGACATGCAAGGGGTCACTGGTTCGATTCCAGTATCGCCCACCATTATTCTCGGAGCGGCTGGTATTCCTGAATGAGGCTTTATGGTTAAGGCCGCTTATGGGAAGCGGTCCGTTTTATTTATGGCAATGATCAAAATTAAATTTCCGGACGATTCGGCAAGAGAATATCAGGCCCCGGTTAACCCTGCGGCCATCGCCGAATCGATCTCCAAATCGCTGGCTAAGAAGGCCCTGGCAGCCAAAGTCGATGATAAGGTCGTCGATCTGTCTTTTCCCATAACCGCTGATAGCCGGGTCAAGATACTGACTTTCGACGATCCCGAAGGGCAGGAAGTATTCTGGCATTCGTCGTCGCACCTCATGGCCTCGGCGGTTCTGGAGCTCTTCCCCGATACCAGGCTGGCTATTGGCCCCCCCATTCCCGATGATTTTTCATCGCGGTTTTATTATGATCTTGATATGGCCGAGAAACTCTCCGAAGCCGATCTCGAGTCGATCGAGAAAAAAATGTACGAAATCGCGGCTAAAAATCTGCCCTTCGAAAGAGATGAAAAAGACCGGATTAAAGCGATCGAGGAGTTTAATAAGGCCGGCGATATATACAAGGCCGAGATGGCTTCCGAGATGGCGGATAATAACCTGTCATTCTACAGGCACGGCAATTTCGTGGATATGTGCAGAGGTCCTCATCTGCCGTCCACCAGCTTCATTAAGGCGGTCAAGCTGATATCCGTTGCCGGGGCATACTGGCGCGGAGACGAGAAGAACAAGATGCTCCAGCGCATTTACGGAGTATCTTACCCTGATAAAAAACTGCTCGATGAGCATCTGGCGAAAATCGAAGAAGCCAAAAAGCGCGATCATCGTTTTCTCGGGCGGGATCTGGATCTTTTCTCCATTGCCGATTCAATAGGTTCCGGGTTGGTGCTGTGGCATCCCAAAGGTTCTTTGATCAGGCATTTGATCGAGACTTTCTGGAAAGAGGAACATCTGAAAAACGGTTACGATATCGTATATTCGCCTCATATCGCCAAGCTCGAGCTCTGGAATAAATCGGGACACACCAATTTTTACTCCGAGAATATGTACTCGCCGATGATCGTGGATAATATTGAATATGAGCTAAAACCGATGAATTGCCCTTTTCATATTCAAATTTATCGCGCCAGAACCAGAAGCTACAGGGAGTTGCCGTTCCGTTGGGCCGAGTTGGGTACTGTCTACCGTTATGAACGATCGGGGGTTCTGCACGGCCTGATGCGCGTGCGGGGATTTACCCAGGACGACGCTCATATTTTCTGCAGACCCGAACAGCTTCGCGAGGAGTTGGAAAGAACAATCAAATTCAACCTCTTTTTCCTGAAAACGTTCGGCTTCGAGGATTTCGATGTTTATCTTTCGACCCGGCCGGAAAAATTTGTCGGCTCTCCGGAGAACTGGCAGGCCGCTACCGATGCATTGAAGGAATCTCTGGAGGCAACCGAACTGGCTTATGAGGTCGATCCCGGAGAGGGTGTGTTTTACGGCCCGAAAATCGATATCAAGATCAAGGATAATCTGGGCAGGTCGTGGCAATGCACTACAATTCAGGTGGATTTCAATCTTCCCGAAAGGTTCGATATCGAGTATATTGACCAGGACGGTTCGCGCCGTCAGCCGATCATGATTCACCGGGCGCTTTTAGGGTCTCTGGAGCGTTTCTTTGGTGTGCTGGTGGAGCATTATGCCGGGAATTTCCCGTTGTGGCTGGCCCCGGAGCAGATCCGTATTTTGCCGGTGACCGACCAGATTAATGATTACGCGGGAGTTATCGCGGAGCGGTTCAGGCAGGCCGGGTTCCGGGTAGGTATTGATAGTTCCAGCGAGAAAATCGGCAAGAAAATAAGGGAGGCTGAAAACATGAAAATCCCTTATATGGCTATCGTGGGAAAAAAAGAGGCTGAAGACGCGTCGATTTCGATCCGAAAACATAAGATAGGAGACATGGGGAGCATTGAGGTAGGGAAGGCTATCATGTCGCTTGACGAAGAGAACAGATCAAAGAAGATAGATTAACAGGAAAATTTACCTGGAGGTGGTGTAATAGTTCGCGAACCTAGCACGAGAATTAACAATCGGATACGGGTCCCGGAAGTCAGACTTATTGACGACGACGGCTCGCAGTTGGGTATTGTCCCTATTCGGGAAGCTCTCGAAATAGCGGAAAGCAGGGGATTGGATCTGGTGGAGGTGGCCGCCGGCGCCAAGCCTCCCGTATGCCGGATTATGGATTACGGTAAGTATCTCTACGAGCAATCCAAGAAAACCAAAGCCGCCAAGAAAAAACAGCATACCGTGAACCTCAAAGAGATGAGATTCAGGCCGAAGACCGAGGAACATGATTATCTGTTTAAGCTAAAGCATGTCCGGGAATTTCTGGAGCAGGGCTCCAAAGTAAAGGTTTTCGTGATCTTCCGGGGCCGGGAGATGGTGCATAAGGAGAGAGGCTACCAGATCATCGAACGGCTGAAAGTAGATTTGGCTGATCTGGCCGAACCTGAGAATCAGTCTAAGATGGAAGGCCGGAGTCTTTCCTTGATGTTTAACGCCAAGAAAAAGTAGGAGCTGGGAGTTCCGGACCGGATCGGGCTATTAACGAGATTGTTTAATAAATCGTTATACTTTTTTGTTGCCTAACGAGGTTGATTTAGATATATTGTCGCTCCAAAGGAGAACTGATGCCTAAAATAAAGACCAATCGCTCAGCGGCGAAAAGATTTAAGAAGACTGGAACGGGAAAGGTTAAGAGACATAAGCCTAATGCCAGTCATATCTTAACAAAAAAAACGACTAAACGCAAAAGGAAGCTTCGTCAGGCCACTCTGGTTCATAAATCCGATATGGACAGGGTCAGCCGGATGATTCCTTATTAGAGTTGATTAAAATTCAATGGAGTAGAAGATGTCAAGGGCCACAAATAACGTAACCGCTCACAGGCGCCGGAAAAGAGTGCTCAACGCCGCCAGCGGTAATTTCGGCGGAAGAGGTAATCTTTATAGAACAGCGAAGGAGACAGTCCAGAAGGGGCTGACTTACGCCTATCGGGACCGCCGTAACAGAAAACGTGAATTCAGAAGATTATGGATCATTAGAATCAACGCTGCCGCCAGGCTGAATGGCATGTCATATTCGGCCTTTATCAACGGTTTGGGCAAAGCCGGCGTAGTTTTAAACAGGAAAATGCTGGCTGATATCGCCGCCAGAGATTCTGTCGCGTTTACCAGGTTGGCAGAGCTGGCCAGGGGCGTGTGATTCGATACAGATCGCATTAACCCATAGATTTTCTGGCGGGCTTTTTAACCAAAAGCCCGTCTTGCCATTATGGACGATATATTAAAATTTCTCGATAAAATAGAGCAGGAAGCGATAACCGCCCTCGGACAATCCGCCGATAAGGCCGCGGTTGACGCGATCTTGGTCTCATATTTGGGGCGAAAAGGCAAGCTGGCTGATATTTCTAAGGGGATGGGGCAGGTTGCTCCCGAAACCAGACCCCAGGTCGGGGCTCGGCTGAATCAACTAAAAACCAAATTGACTGATTCTGCCGAGAAGAGGCTCAACGATTTAACCGTCTCCGGCGCCGCCGATCAATCGTTCGATTATTCTCTGCCGGGCCGAAGAAGACTGGTCGGCCGAAAACATCCTCTTTTACAGACCGTTGACGAAATTGTCCGAATTTTTCGGGGAATGGGCTTTTCGGTAGCTTCAGGACCGGATATCGAAACCGATTTTTATAATTTTGACGCTCTGAATACTCCTGAGGATCATCCGGCCAGGGATCTTTCGGACACTTTTTATATTGAAAAAGGAGTTTTGCTGCGGACCCATACTTCCACTGTCCAGATCCGGACTATGCAGAGCAAGAAGCCTCCGGTAAGAGTGATAGCCCCGGGGCGGTGCTACCGTTCGGACGCTTTTGACGCATCTCATTCGCCCGTATTCTATCAATGCGAGGGTTTGTTTGTTGATAACGGCGTGACATTCGGAGATATGAAAGGGGCGATTATTACTTTTGCCAAGGAGTTGTTCGGCCCCAGGATCAAAGTTCGTTTCAGACCTCATTTTTTCCCCTTTACCGAACCATCGGCCGAGTATGATTTCTCCTGTATTTTGTGCGGCGGCAAAGGCTGCCGGGTTTGCAAATATAACGGCTGGCTCGAAATATCCGGAGCCGGCATGGTCGATCCGGAAGTCTTCAAGGCGGTCGGGTACGATCCTGAGATCTACACCGGTTATGCTTTCGGTATGGGCGTGGATAGAATTACCATGCTCCGATACAGGATCGGAGATATCAGATTGCTTTACGATAACGATATCAGGTTTTTAAGGCAGTTTTAGATGAAGATCTCCTACAACCTTTTGCGTAAAATGATCGATTTCGACTGGCCGGTGGATCAACTGGCCGAGAAGCTGACCATGTCTGGCAGTGAGATCGAAGCTATAGAGCATAAGGGACGCGATATAACAGGGATAATGGCCGCCAGAGTTCTCTCGGCCGAGAAAATCAAAGGGTCGGACAAGCTGAGTATATGTTCTGTTCATAATGGTTCGGACAAGATTCAGGCAGTCTGCGGCGCCCCTAACGTGGCCGCGGATCAGATAATACTTTTTGCCCCGACCGGTTCGACTATCCCCGGTATGACTCTGCAGAAGACGGTTATTCATGGGGTCGAATCCAACGGCATGATTCTCTCGGAAGCCGAACTCGGGTTTTCCGACAATGGAGATGAGATAACGGTATTGCCCGGGGATATCAAGCCGGGAACGCCGCTTGCATCCATCGTAGATTATAATGATACGGTTTTCGAGCTGGAAATCACCCCCAACCGTCCGGACTGCCTTTCGCATTTGGGTATCGCCAGGGAAATTCAGGCCATGGGCGGCGGCCGCCTGGTTTTTCCCAATACGGAACTGAATGAAATTTCAGAGCTGGCATCCGGCGCAGTTAAAATCACCATAGATGATCCTATTGCCTGTCCCAGGTACACAGGCCGCGTTGTGCGCGGCGTTAATATCGGGCCGTCGCCGCTCTGGCTCAAGATGACCGTATATTATCTCGGAATGAGGCCGATCAACAACGCGGTTGATATCACCAACTATGTAATGCTGGAATTAGGGCATCCGCTCCATGCATTTGACTATGACCTTTTCGGCAAACCGGAGGTCGTGGTCAGACGGGCGGCAGACGGCGAGGTTTTTATAACTCTGGATGATGCCAGGCGGACGTTGAATAAGGGGCATTTGCTGATCACCGACGGTTTGTCCGGGGTGGCTATCGCCGGTATTATGGGCGGATCCAGATCCGAGGTTGGCGATAAGACGTCGAATATCCTGCTGGAGTCCGCGTACTTCGACCCGGTGGTTATCAGGAGGGGTTCGAAAGCCCTTGGACTATCCACCGAATCATCCCGCAGATTCGAGCGGGGAGCCGATCAGAATATGGCTGATCGGGCCAATGACCGTGCCTGCAAATTAATCGGTGAAATCGCCGGCGGTCGGATTCTCAAAGGGGTAGTCGACGCGCATCTCAGGCCGTTCGAACCGGTGACGATCGAGCTTCGCCCTTCCAGGGCAAACAGCTTTTTAGGCACGGAAATTTCCGCTGAGAAAATGCGTCGAATTCTCGAAGGTTTGGATATGAAAGCCGAATTGGATGGGAATATCAGTGTTGAGCAGCCGAGTTTCCGCCCTGATCTTGTCAGGGAGATCGATCTGATAGAGGAATTGGCCAGAATTTACGGTTACGATAATATCCCGCCCTCTTTTCGTCCCGGTGGAATGCTCGGGGCGTCCGAAAATCGTCAGCGGATAATAGCCGACCGGGTCAGATCATATCTTGTCGGGTACGGGGGAGCAGAGATTTTCCCTCTCACTCTGGCGGATTCCAGGCTGATCAGGGAGTTCGATCTCGATAAAAATTCTATAAGACTGATGAATCCTATTTCGGAGGAAATGGCCGTGATGCGGCCAAATCTGATTTTGACTATGCTGCCGATTATCAGGAGAAATATCAATTTTCGGGAAAAAGACCTGCTGATGTTCGAATTGGGCGACGTTTATCAACCGGGCGTCAAAGGGGAATTGCCATCGCAGAATACCAACCTGATAATCGCTATGACCGGTCATGAAAGCCCGGTATTCTGGGACGGTATCCGGCGGGCCGCCGATATCTTCTCGTTAAAAGGTATACTGGAGAATCTTGCCGATTATCTGGGAATAGAAAAACCGAAACTTACGCCGGCCCCTCATTTCGCGTTTGATCATTCCCGCTCTTTTGATGTATATTCAGGTCAGGACAGGATCGGGTGTCTCGGCGGGCTTTCCGAAAAGGCCTGCTCGATTGCCGATATCAAGGGGGATATTTATATCTCTGAAATCGATTTTGAAAAATTAGCCGCTTTGATTCCGGAAAATCCGGAGTTCGGCGAATTGGCCAGGTTTCCGTCGGCCAACAGAGATATCGCCATTGTTGTGGACGAGAAAGTAAAATCGGATGATATTCTCTCCGAGATAATAAAGAACGGCGGGGGGCTGGTCGAGGATGTTTGGCTTTTCGATATGTACCGCGGCAAGAATATACCGGCCGGCATGAAGAGTCTGGCCTATGGCATTAAGTACCGTCTGAATGACAGGACATTGACCGACAGCGAAGTCGATCAGGCCCATAATAATATAGCCGGATCGCTGGAAACTAAATTCAGCGCCAGGTTAAGAGCTTAAGCCTGTATGGATAATAGGAGTTTAATCGAATTGGAGGATAAAATAAACAAGGCGATAGAAGTGATCGCCTGTTTGAGAGAAGATAAACTTAAACTGGAGAGGATGAACGAGTCTCTGGGCAGACAGTTGGGGGATTTGCGTGCGGAGTTCGACAGGCACAGGAAAGAGCCTTCGATTTCGGCAGCAGTTGAGAATAATCCTCCCCCTGGTTTTGACGGCCGCGAGATAAAAAAGCGGCTTTTGAAACTGGCTGGAAAACTGGCCGCTTTGGAGGACAGCTGGACTTAATATATAGCGGGCGCTGTAATGGAGAAAGTTAGAGTAACGGTTTCGATTTTCGGGAGAGATTATTCTATTGTTTCCGATGTCGATCCGGAGAATATAAAAAGGGCTGCGGAATATCTTGATACCAGGATGAGAGAGGTAGCGGGAAGCTACCCTGGCATCCCGGAAGCCAAGATCGCGGTATTGGCGGCTCTGAATATCACCGGCGAGTTGTTTCAAACCCGATCGGATTCTACCGGCGGAATAGAGACAAACGACAGGATTGGTGAGCTTACTCGAAAACTCTCCGAAATTTTGTAATTTGATATAAGCGTCCGCCCCTGATGGAGGAACTATGGAACCGATTTACTACGTGATTGGGGCCGGAATATTTGTATTGGCTTTGACTATCGGCCTTTTAATCTCCCGTAAAGCGGGAGAGGGAAGGGTTACGAAAGCCGAGGCCTTCGCCGCCAAAATCATCGCCGAAGCCGAGAAATCGGCGGAAATCAAGAAAAAAGAGGCCTTGCTTGAAGCCAAGGATGAGTGGTTCAAGGCCAAACAGAAATTCGAAAAAGACACTCAGGCCAAAAGACTCGAGATTACCAAGCTCGAGCAGGTGCTGTCTACCAAGGAAGGGAATTTAAACCGCAAGGTAGATATTCTCGATAAAAAAGAGAAGGAAGTCTCGTCGCGCGATAAGGCTTTGATGATTAAGGAAAAAGCAATCGAGACCAAGGAAAAAGATCTCGACAGCCTGGTCAACGAGCAGAATATCAAGCTCGAAAAAATCGCCGGAATGACTTCTGAGGAAGCCAAAAAACTGCTGATATCCAATCTCGAGGCCGAGGCCCGTCGGGAAGCGGCTGCCATGATCAAGGAAATCAAGGACGAAGCGGAACGAAACGCTGAAAAGGAAGCCAAGAATATCATCATTCAGGCTATTCAACGGTGCGCCGCGGATCATGCAGCCGAATCATGTGTCTCGGTGGTTACTTTGCCATCAGACGAAATGAAGGGCAGAATCATCGGTCGAGAGGGAAGGAATATCAGGGCGTTCGAGACCGCTACGGGTATCGACGTGATAGTCGATGACACCCCTGAAGCGGTTATTCTCTCGGGCTATGATCCGATTCGCAGGGAAGTCGCCAGAATGGCCCTCGAGAAGCTGATTGTGGACGGCCGCATTCATCCTTCCAGGATCGAAGAGGTGGTCGGTAAGGCAGAAAAAGAGATGGAAGTAATAATCAGGGAGAACGGTGAACAGGCTTGTTTTGACGTGGGCGTGCACGGCGTTCATCCCGAAATAGTAAGATTGCTGGGGAAATTGCATTTCAGAACCAGCTACGGACAGAATGTGCTTCAGCATTCCAAAGAGGTTTCCACCATTTGCGGTATCATGGCCGCCGAACTCGATCTTGACGGCAATATGGCCAAGAGAGCCGGATTGCTTCATGATATCGGCAAAGCGATAGATCGCGAAACCGAGGGAACCCATACGGAATTAGGTGTCGATTTTGTCTCCAAGTTCAATGAGAACAATATCGTCCTTAATGCTATAGCCAGCCATCACGAGGATGTGCCTATGGAGACACCGTTCGCGGTTTTGGTGCAGGCGGCCGACGCTATCTCCGGAGCAAGGCCGGGCGCCCGGCGGGAAACGCTCGAAGGGTATATCAAGAGGCTTGAGAAGCTCGAGGAGATGGCCGACGGTTTCAAAGGCGTTGGAAAAGCGTATGCCATACAGGCAGGCCGCGAGATTCGAGTTATTGTAGAATCCGGACAGCTGGATGATGTCGGTACCGCCACCCTGGCCAGCGATATCGCCAGAAGAATCGAATCGGAAATGGAATATCCCGGCACTATCAAAGTAACAGTGATCAGAGAAGTCAGGTCGGTTGATTATGCCAGATAACCGAATCGCGGAATTTTGCAGCCCAGAAAATTTCGTTGTTTCGGGCATGTCCAGGTCGGACTGTATTTTTATTTTTCTTCCCGGAACACCCTTTTCTTTTAAGCTGAATGGATCTTTCAAGGAGTTGTTTGCCGGGGGGGCAAAGTGAAATTACTGTTTGTCGGCGATATCAATGCCAAGCCGGGGAGAGACTGCCTGGAGCATTATTTGGCCGAATGCAAAGAGAATAATATCCGGTATGATTTTATTATAGTCAACACCGAGAACGCCGCGGCCGGTTTCGGCCTGACCAAAGAGATATCTCAATCGATTTTTGATTTGGGGGTCGATTGTCAGACCACCGGGAATCATATCTGGGATAAAAAAGAGATCTATTCGTTTTTCGAAGTCGAGCCCCGTCTGCTTCGGCCGGCCAACTACCCGTCGGGCGCTCCCGGATTGGGTTACAATATTTATAAAAGCAGAGACGGGGTTAAAGTCGCGGTGATAAATATGCAGGGGCGGATTTTCATGTGGAATATCGATTGCCCCTATAAAACCGCCGACAGGATTGTGGAAGAGATAGGCGATCAGGCCGATGTTATTTTTATCGATTTCCATGCCGAGGCCACGTCTGAAAAACAGGGCCTGGGACGATACCTCGACGGCAGGGTATCGGCTGTAGTCGGAACTCATACCCATGTCCAGACGGTCGACGAGAGAATTCTTCCAGGGGGCACGGCTTTCATAACCGACGTTGGAATGACCGGACCATACGATTCGGTCATCGGGATCGAGGTTGAGGACGCTCTCTACCGGATGATTACCGGCCTGCCCAACAGGTTTACGGTAGCCAAAAATGATATCCGTCTGGCAGCCGTAGTCATCGATATCGATCCTGAAACCGGAAAGGCAAATTCCATCGAGCGGATTTTCCGGCCTATGATGGTTGAGGATCAATATACAAGAAACAGGCGCTGATCCCGATGGGCGCGGTAATTATCGACGGCAAAAAGATCTCCGACGAGATTAAGGCGGAGCTGAAAGCAGAGATCGATCAACTGAAAAGCAAAGGGATTGTTCCGGGCCTGGCCGCGGTATTGGTGGGAAGCAACCCGGCATCTGCTCTGTATGTCAAAATGAAAGCCAGGGCCTGCCAGCAGGTGGGTATTTTTTCAGATGTAATAATCAAAGATAATAATTTCACTCACGCCCGGATGATCGATCTGGTTGATGATTTAAACAACAGAGATGATATCGACGGCATCTTGGTGCAATCGCCGCTGCCCGGTCAGATAGATGAACCGGCTGTAACATTTCGTATAGATCCGGGAAAGGATGTTGACGGCTTTCATCCGGTGAATCAGGGCCTGGTACTAGCCGGACGACCGGTTTTCGAACCGGCTACACCGTTAGGTATTCTGGAGCTTCTAGACCGCTCAGGCAATAATCCGTCAGGCAAGGAAGTAGTGGTTTTGGGACGGGGTCTTTTGGTCGGCAGGCCGCTGGCCGTCATGCTTTCGGTCAAATCAAATATAGCTAACGCTACGGTGACTGTTTGCCATACTGGCACCAAAAATATAGCCGCGCATACCAGGCGGGCCGATATAATCGTTGCCGCCATGGGCAAAGCACGTTTTCTCACCGGAGATATGATCAAGCCCGGAGCGGTTGTAGTCGATGTCGGCACCAATCAGATCGATGATCCGACCCATCCGAAAGGGAAAAGGGTTGTCGGCGACGTTGATTTCGATTCGGTCAAAGAGGTTGCCGGAGCCATTACTCCGGTCCCTGGTGGAGTTGGCCCGATGACTATCGCCGCTCTTTTGAAGAACACAGTCAAAGCCTGCCGGATAAGGCGGGGTATCAGCTGATTTTATGCCCGATAAGATTTATACAATCTCGGAGATAACAAAGGAACTCAAGGCTCTTCTCGAAGGATCATTCCCGAAGATCTGGGTCGAGGGGGAGATCTCCAATTATATTCATCATTCATCGGGGCATCGGTATTTCACATTGAAGGACCAGGGGGCTCAGATCCGCTGCGTTATGTGGCGCTGGACCGGCCAGCATCTTTTCTTCGAGCCGCGGGACGGTATGAAGATCAGGGGATCGGGGCAGATAACAGTCTATGAAAAATCGGGGCAGTATCAGCTGGTTGTTACCTCCATACAACCGGCCGGAATAGGCGAACTGGAACTGGCTTTCCAGGAGTTGAAGCGAAAATTAGCCGAAGAGGGGTTGTTTAATCAGGAGCGAAAGAGACCGATCCCACGTTTTCCCGCCAAAATCGGAGTGGTGACATCCCCCACAGGCGCGGCTATCCGCGATATATTGAATATCACTCGCAGACGTGCCCCATGGGTGGAGATCATTCTCTGGCCGGTACCTGTACAGGGAGAAGGAGCCGCCGAGAGGATCGCTCACGCGATAAACCGATTTAATGAACTGGATCTGGTCGATTTTATTATCATAGGTCGGGGCGGAGGATCGCTCGAGGATCTTTGGGCGTTCAATGAGGAGATAGTCGCCAGGGCGGTGTACGCCTCGAAGCTCCCGGTGATATCGGCGGTAGGGCATGAGATAGATTTCACCATATCCGATTTCGTCGCTGATCTGCGCGCTCCGACCCCGTCAGCCGCCGCCGAAATAGCTGTGCCGGATGGCGTCGAGCTGCTTGCTCGGTTAAATCAGAATTTTGTCTCGCTGAGCGAATCGGTATTCGATAGAATAGAGAGGTTAAGCGGCCGTCTTACAGAGGTTAAGGGGCGTTACGGATTACGCAAGCCATTGGAGATTATTGTCCAGCGGGCCCAGGGGCTGGATGAAACGTCCCGCCTGTTGAATATCCATCTTTCCCACGGAATGAAATCGTTCAGGCGCGAATCTGATTCGATTTTTGAGAAACTCGAAATGGTTTCTCCCGGAGGTATCATGAAACGGGGGTATTCCTATTGCCGCGACGAAAAAGGAAATACGGTAAAAAGCTTCAAACAGGTTGCAATCGACGATAAAATCGATATTATTCTGTATGACGGAGGTCTGCAGTCCAGGGTGACCAGGATTGACCCCGATATTCTCAAAAAGCCGAAAGGTAAAGGCTAGGATGGCCAAGGAATTTCAGGGCAAAATGTATTATTCCATCTCGGAGGTGGCCGGAATGGTCGGCGTGGAGCCTTATGTTCTGCGTTTCTGGGAGAAGGAATTCGGTCATTTGAGACCCAAAAAGAACAGGGCCGGTAACAGGATCTATCAGCCTAAGGATATTCAGAAGGTCATGCAGGTAAAACGGCTCCTCCATGATGAGGGGTACACAATCGAAGGGGCCCGTAATCTTCTCAAACGAGATGGCAACGGCAACGGTGTCGACCCGGCAGCGGCCAGAGTCAAGGCTATGCTTCGGGAGATAAGAGAAGAGTTAGAAGAGCTTCTAAAACTTTTCCCTTGATTTAAAACCATCCTTTATTATTATGAGTCCGAGTCGGGGCGTAGCGCAGCCTGGTTAGCGCACTTGCTTGGGGTGCAAGGGGTCGGCCGTTCAAATCGGCTCGCCCCGACCATTAATTTTACCTCATCAGAGTTATCATATTGCGTCTGGGGAGTGAAGTGTTTTGCCCGTACTCGGCATGACAGCCTCTGAAGTCAATTCTCCGTACTTGACCGCTATGTTTCGGTCAGGCGGGGAGATCTGACGGCACGTGTAATTGCAAGTGGAATGCATCCTCCAACGGCAGGTGTGGCAATCCCAAACTCGTTTGGGATTGAATGTAGTCAATGAACACCCTCAAAGAAGTTTGAGGGCGCTGTCCATTGTTCAACTTACTACCGTCAGCCGCTCCGCCACCACCGTCAACCCGCTGATATCTCTCCGCACCGTTCCCTCAATACTCAAAATCGGTTTCCGGAAGATCCGTTCGCCGTAACGACGGTAGACCTCCGGGAACATGGTCACCTCGAACATATCGAACTCGTCCTCCATGGTCAGGAAGACCATATTCTTGCCGTTCTGCGTCTTGATCCGCTTGCGGTCGTCTACCAGCCCCACGATTTTCACCCGCCGGTTTTCTAACCTCGGCAAATCGATGCTCTTTACATGCCCGTTGTACGAACCAAGCCGCTCGATAGGATGACAGGACACCGCCATCTCCAGAATCTCCGTTTCGGCGGTCAGACGCTGGTCGAGGCTGTAGTCGGGCAGATCCGGGGTGAAAGCCAGCTCCGGCTCTGACACGACAAGCCCGGCCAGAGTGGGATCGTTATCTTGCCGTTTAAGCCGTTTCTCGCCGTACACCTTGAACAGCCAGAGAAGCTGGGGCCGGGTCATTCTCATGCAATCGAGCGCGCCGCATCTGATCAGGTTGGCCGCCTCGTCGCTGGATGGCCTGGCCCGACGCAGGAAATCGAACAGATTGGTAAACGGGCCGTCAATGCGAGCCTTGATAATCCGTTCTATCGTATATGACGATAGGTTGCGCACAAAGGCCAGCCCGATATAGAGGTCAGTTCCGCCTCGCGGGTTCTTCGAATCTACAAAGCAGCCATGCGATGGTCTGTCAACGGTCGGTGGATGTAATACCGCCCCGAACCGCCTCGCCTCCTGTGCATAAACGGCCGAATGGTAGTACCCGGCGAAGTTATTGAGCATGGCGGCCATGTATTCTATCGGGTGACGAGCCTTGAGCCAGGCCCCGCGATAACTAAGCATGGCATAAGTAGCGGCATGCGCCTTACAGAACCCGTACCCGGCGAACTGGGCGATCATCCCGAAAACGAACACCGCCGTTTTACCCGGCACCCCGCGCCGTTTGGATTGATTGATAAACTTTTGTTTCATCTCGGCGAACTCGTCACGGCCCCGCTCTTTGGTCATTGCCCGACGAAGTATATCCGCCTGTTCGGGGGTGAATCCGGCCATCGCCTCGGCCACCCGCAGCACCTGCTCCTGATATATGATATTGCCCAGCGTCTCCTTGAGCACCGGCTCCAGCGACGGATGCGGATATTCAACCGGTAATCGCCCGGCCAGCCGTTCTAAGAAAATCCGTTTCATCCCCGATTCCGACGCTCCTGGGCGTATCAGCGACAGCGCCAGCGTGAGATCGCTGATACATTTCACTTTCATCGATATCAACAGCGCCCGCAACCCGGGGGACTCGATCTGGAAGACGCCGATGGTTTTGCCGTTTTGTAACAGATCCGCCGTCCTTGAATCGTGATCGGGGAAACGGTTCGGACGGCGTTTGGTTTTAGTCTCGATCATATCGCGGGCCTCCTCGATGGTTGAGAGCCCACGCTGGCCCAAAAGATCGATCTTGACCAGCCCGAGATCGTCGATTGAATGCATATCATACTGCGTGATGGCGATCCCACCATACGGGCCTAACTTCTTAGCCGACATCTGCAGGGGGGTCCAGTCTAAGATATTCCCCGGGGCGATCACAATCCCGCCGGCATGTATTCCTAAATGACGCGGGTATCCCTCGATTTTTTCCGCAATCCCGAGTATGGATCTGTACGGTTCCTTATCTATAGGGAGATGTTTGCATTCGGGATTGGTTTGCATGTATGTACGCAAGTTGCCCACGCTGCCGCCGTAGGGGAGACGTTTGGTAAAATCGGAGATCTCATCGCCCGAAAGCCCGAAGGTCTTGGCCGTCTCCCGGATCGCCCCGCGCAAACCGAATGTGTTGGTGGTGCAGATCATGGCCACCCGGTCGCGCCCGTATTTCTCGTAAACGAATTCCAGGACGTCGTCACGCCGTTTCCAGCACAAATCGAGATCGATATCAGGCGGGCTGGTGCGGGCTTCGTTTAAAAACCGCTGAAAATATAAATTCTGCTCGATCGGGCAGACCTCAGTGATCCCCAGGCAATATGATACGATCGATGATGCCGCCGACCCCCGTCCGACGCAGGGGATATGTTCACGTTGACAGAACTCGATTATCTCGCCGACAATCAGGAAATAATCAACAAACCCGGCCCGCTCGATCACGTTGATCTCGTATTCTATCCGTGATATCACCTCGCCGGTGATCTTCTTATAGCGATGACGAAGGCCGTTAAGCGCCCTTTCGTAGAGAATGCGCTCGTTAGGTTTGTCGGTCTGATTTATATTATATAGAGGGAAATTCAGTTTTCCCACAGGAAGCCGCAGATCGCATTTCTCCGCGATCTCCCCGGTCGCCCCGATCGCTTCGGGGAATTCGGCGAAAAGACGCATGTATTCGGCTGTCTCCCGGAACCAGGCGCGCGGCGATTCCATCGTACCTCGGTTGTCGCGAGTCCCTCCGCCTTCGGCGGAGGGGCGAAGCAATCTCTCATCGCCGCTATATGACAGGTGAGAGATTGCTTCGTTGTCCCTTCCTCGTCCTTTAGGACGGAGGAAGGGACGACTCGCGACAGAGGGCGCGGGCCTGTCGCTGTCCAATTGCTCCGGCGGTACGATCTCGCCGATCGCCCGCAGGACGCGATGGAGCGGGTAGTCGTCTTTTTCCATGAAAGCAATAGGGTTGGCGGCGACAACCTGTATGTTCGAATTTCGGATAACACGTAATTGCTTCTGTATCCTGGTTCGATTTGTTATATCTCCATGATTAACCAGTCCGAAATAGAGGTTCTCTCCGAACATCTCTTTTAGCGTTTCGATTTTATCCGCTTCAAAAGAGACCGCGATCAGGTTTTTAGAGTATTCTGCTATCTGGTCAATCGACGGCGTTTGTTTATGGAGCTTCCCGGTTGTCGACAAGCGGCAGAGGTTACCGTAACCGCGGAAATCCCTTGCGATGAATAACATCAGCCCGGTTTCGGTCTCTATTTCCAATCCGACAATGGGGCTGATACTATACTCTTTCGCTTTCTGATAGAATTGTATTGTACCATACAGCCCGCCCAACTCGGCCAGTCCCAACGCGCCGATACCATTCCGAGCGGCATGTTCGAGCAGTTGATCGATCCGGCAGACACCGTGCAAAAATGAATAGTTACTGCGACAGCGAAGGGGTACGAAGTTCGTAACCATCGACAACCTCGCGGAATTTGTCAGCTAACAGCATAGTGCGCCCGGTGAACACAGCGTGATAACCGAGACTGGCCCGGATATTGTCGAGCCCTTTGGCCAGATCATACGGCCGCTCGCTCTCAAACATCCGTATCTGGCGGAATAAAGGGGAGAGCCTGACGGCGCTTACTCCGAGATGCCGCACTCCCACCTTGCGGGCATAGAGCTGATCAAACAGCGTTGTTACATACGGATGAATCTCCCCTTCGGCGCTCGATGGCATCCGCAGGGTCTTGAAATCATCGATCGACGAGTAATCAACATAGCGAATCTTAACCCCGATCCGTCCCGCCACGAGCCCCAACTCCCGAAGTTTCTGACAGACTCGTTCGAGGAGATAATAGAGGGTCCCGTCGAGGAATCCCCGATCGACCGAGTCGGCGTTGAATGTGGTCTCCCTGCTGATGGTCCTGGGATTCACGATCTGCCTGACTTTGCGCTTATCGATACCCCGGGCGTAGCTATGCCATTCCTTGCCCCGCACTCCAAACAGGTCGGTCAGAACGGGGAGAGGGATGCCTCTCAGATCCCCGGCGGTAAGGACCCCGAGTTTGGCTAAGAGCTTCTCGCTCTTATGCCCGATATTGACGATTTTACCCACCGGCAGCAATGGCAGCATGGCCAGCGCCCGCTCTCGGTTGATCACAGTCAGGCCGTCCGGTTTACGCATATTGCAGGCGATCTTGGCGAACATCTTGGATGTCGATATTCCCATCGAGCAACGGATATTCAATCGGCCCTTAATCTCGTATTTCAAGGCCGATCCCAGCTTTTTCACCGTATCGAATTTGTTCTTGCACCCGGTCAGGTCGAGATAAGCCTCGTCCATGGAAACCGGCTCAACCAGGGGAGTATAGGCCTCGAGTATCGATTGCACCTGTCGCCAGTAGTCGAGATAGATCTTGATATCACCCTTAATAAATGTCGCTTTGGGCAACCGACGATACGCCTCGCTCAACGGCAACCCGAATCCGACCCCTAACTTGCGGGCCTCATAAGACGCGCAGATCACGATCCCCCGCGTTCCCGGCTCGCCCCCCACGATGACCGGCTTGCCGATCAAATCCGGGTTCAAAGCCTGCTCCACTGACGCTAAAAAAGCGTTCATATCGACCAAAGCGATTATTCGTTGTCTATCCAAACGCGCCCCTTTTCATACTCTAAAATACTGCACATATGTGTAGGTGTCAAGAAGAAAAAGAACTTAACCTCTGGACGGCGAAATACCAGCAAATAAGTAATCCAAATTGCGAATCCGCTGTCAGACTGAAATTATGAAATTCTGGAATATCGAGTCTGTTTAACCGACCAATAGCAATTGCATTTGGCTTGACCTGCCCATCCCACCAGAATATATTAAATTGAAAACAGGTCAGTTACCAGAGAAACTGGTCTTTGAATAAAATGCGGGCGTAATTCAGTGGTAGAATGTCAGCTTCCCAAGCTGGACGTCGTGGGTTCGACCCCCATCGCCCGCTTTTGTAATCGCTTTTCGAACCGTTCTCCTTGCATGAACATTATATAGATTGACATCAAACACGAATATTGATAAGTAAGTCTATTATGGGTTTCCGATTTTTAGATATCTTTTTACCAATAAACGTCAATCCGAAAATAATAAGATTTATAATGGCAGAATTCCTATTGGGGGAGAAGAGGTAAAATGTCAGCCCTAAATACTCTAATCGATAAAAGCGCGGCCCGGATTACCGCCTCTACTTTCGGTGTGCTGGCCGGGTTGGGCGGAATCGTTCATGGAATAGGAGAGGTGCTTCAGGGAAATGATACTCCCGACGGGTACTTTATCAGATCATGGGCTCAAGGCCCGATAGCCGTATATATGGATGGCGATCCCGCGATAACCGTTATTCCCAGCTTTTTATTTTCCGGGATTTTTACGTTATTATTCTCCCTTACGGCTGTTGTATGGTCAGCGGTGTTTATAAAAGGAAGGCGAGGGGGAGCAGTTTTACTTTTGCTTTTTCTGGCAGGATTGTTTGTCGGAGCGGGTGTAGGTCCTCCCGTACTGGGAATACTCGCCGGTATTTCGGGGCTTGGGATAAATGCCTCATACTCATGGTGGCGCGCTTATTTGCATGACGGTTTTCGAAAGATGGTCGCCGCGTCGTGGCCCTGGATCTTCGGCATTTCCGCGGCAAACGGTGTTTTCCTGGTGATCGGGCATATTATAGCCGTTTATTTCTTCGCTCCGGTCGATTCGCAATTGTTTTTATATAGCTTTTACCTGGCTGCAATCTCCGTGATTGTTACGATTATTTGCGGAATAGCTTATGACATATCGCTTGAGAAAATTCGAACCTGAGTTTCAAGAAGGTCGAGCCTCATATTTAACAAGTGAATAGGACTGCCGATCCGCCCGTCCGCGTTCGCTTCTTCACCCGCAGCCAAATTCGCTCATCGGGAATCAAAATAAAAAGCCGGCAGGAGAAACCCCGCCGGCTTTGGAATTTAAACTAACCGGTATTAGCGATCTTCCGATAAATGATCGCCGCAGGACCCGGGGCCGATTTCACCCTCGTCGTAACCTTCCAACATCCCTTTCCATTGATTGACCATCTGCTTGTCTTCCCGGGATAAGTCGCTCCAACCCTCGTAGTCATGTTCGGCCAGGAAAGTATCGACCTCGCCTATTAATTCGGCGATATCCTCGTCATTGGCCCCATTGGCGATATTCAATTTGGCGGTCAGGAAATGGGCGTAGAGCTTGGTTATACCGTTCGACGGAGTGCCGTAGGTTTGCTGGCCCAGAATTTCATAAGCCATCTGAACCGTTTCGATATTCATTGAATGCTCGCCGTCCTCGTTGCCGAGCCACAAAGGCAAAAGATCTGATACCAGATCATCCTGCGGACCCATGCCGCAATGATTCTTCCAGAATCCCTTGCCGCGAGTGCAGCCATCGTATTCCATCATATATAGTCCTGCGTCTCTGGTCACATCCTCCGCGTCTTCGGCCAGTTCGAAACATTCGGTTGTTCCGTTATCAGGATTCGGGTCACTGTCGATCAGGTCGCTGTCACCCTGGTCCTGTGGAGAGAATTGAAAACTGTCCGGCGCCGCGAATGCCAGGTAATAGCTGCCGGCGTCCAAACCTTCAAAAATATAATGGCCTTCGCTGTCGGTCGTATCCACCGCGATCAGGCTATCATTGCAGTCATAGAGATTCACCGTAACGTTACTCAGCCCGGATTCACCATCGTCCTGTATTCCATCCATGTCTTCGTCATTCCAGACAAAGTTACCGATCGCCGCGTTCTGCAACGCCAGATTGGATAGCCCCGGGTTATCGAGTCCCAACGGTGTCAGGCTGTTCTGACAGCCAAAGGAGATCAATGACGCCAAAAACACAATGCCGACAAGGTTCAACATCTGTTTCATCTTTTCCTCTTTTCGATTTTAAATTAAACCCCCGCGAAAGAAGCAGTTTATTGAAGTACATAAATATAGCAAATAGCCGATTGTTAGCAAGTAATATTTCCGTCGCGAACAGTTATGGCTGCATATCCCAGCTCGCATAAACCGCTTTAACCCGGGCAGACCGATCCCCTATAATGAATTCAATGAGAATCCTGGCCGTGATACCCGCGCTCAACGCATTCGATACTTTGTCGAAACTGCTTCCGGCTGTGAAAGCACATATCGAAGATGTTTTGGTGGTAGATGACGGTTCTGTCGAAAGCGATCCGGAATTAGCCTCTCGATTCGGAGTGAAGATAATTCGCCATGAACGGACCCGCGGCAAAGGGGCCGCTCTCAAAACCGGATTTGCCTACGCCCTGGATAACAGTTTCGATTCGGTAATTACCATCGATTCCGACGGTCAGCACGATCCGGCTTTCATCCGGACATTTCTCCGGGCTTTCGAAAAAACCGGCTCGGAACTGATCATCGGATCGCGACTCGATGATCGGGCGGATATGCCGTTGGCCAGGCGGTTCTCCAATACGATAACCTCGAAATTTCTTTCGCTGATTCTTCAGAAAAAGATAGAGGACTCCCAATGCGGCTACCGTTTGATAAGCCGTCGAGTTCTGGCGGGAATCACCCTCGAAAGCGATCATTTCGAGCTTGAAACCGAGATAATTATCAAGGCTGTTCGGGCAGGTTTCAATCTCGAATTTCTGCCGATCAGAGTGCTTTATGGAAAGCAGTTTCCGACTCATATCAGCGGACCGGCCGATACGGTTCGTTGGTGCCGCCTGGTTCTTAAATTAATCGGAACAAAAACCTTGCGGGGTTGACCATTACGCCCTTAAGTTAGTAATCATGCTGATTCTTGTCTCCAACGACGACGGCTACCAGGCCGACGGAATCCGGGCTCTGGCCAACGCTTTAAGTAAAATAGGCCGGGTAGTGGTGGTCGCGCCGATGTGGGAACAGTCCGGGACCAGCCACTCGCTGACCCTGCATCGTCCCTTGAGGACCAGGAAAATCTCCAGAGACGTCTACGGGGTAACCGGCACTCCGACCGACGCGGTAATGATCGCGGTTTACTGTATTCTGAAAAAAAAACCGGATATATTGGTTTCAGGGATAAATCATGGCCCGAACTTAGGTGATGATGTCACTTATTCCGGAACAGTAGCCGCCGCTATGGAAGGAACCATACTCGGAATACCATCGATCGCTATTTCACAGGAGTCTCACGGAAACGGACTGGTTCCGGACCGGCGGCGGTTCGATAAGGCGGCCCGGTTTGCTGTCCGGCTGGTTAAGGCTGTCCGGGACAAGGGTATTCCCAAGGGTACCCTGCTCAATGTCAACGTCCCGGAAGCGAAGAAAGCAGATTCCCGTCGGTACCGGGTAACCCACTTGGGAGAACGAGAATATCGGGATGTCATTACCGAGAAAATCGATCCCAGAGGGGAGCCTTATTTCTGGATCGGCGGGCATTATATAGTTAAGAGCAAAGGACCGGATACTGATTACGGAGCCCTGGCCAATAATTACATATCGGTTACCCCGCTGGATATCGATCTGACTAACAGGGATTTTTCCAGGGACCTGCAAAATTGGAAAATTTAGTTCATATATTTCGCTTTTGGGATAATATACTCGAAACCTTGGCCCCCGAATCATCGTATTTATTTGAAGATAAGGAGATATTATGTACCGTAAGGCGGTTTTGATAATATTCGGTATATTGGTTGTAAGTTCGGCCATTTACGCGCTAATCGACCGAAAAGAAGTAACCACGTCATCCGATCAGGCATATAAGGCATATCGTTCCGGCACGGCTTACCTGATGAAGCTATATGATAAAGAAGCCCTCCAGGAATTCGAAAGAGCTGTCGAACTAGATCCTCAGTTTGCTATGGCCCTGGCCAGAATGGCGGCTCTTTATTATGGTTTTGATCGGATGGAAGATTACAAACAGGCTAAGGAACGGACTCTGGCTCGTCTTGATAAAATCAAGGATATTGAAAAAATCCAGATACAACTGATTTTCGCGGGCGTTGAGAGAAACATCGAAGATGTTGACAAATTCTCGAAAGAGCTTACCACCAAATATCCCGATAATATCGAAAGCCTCCGATTTTTATCGTCACGATATTTTGATAAAAAAGAGGTCGATAAGGCTATAGAGGTCAACCTTAAGCTCCTGACTATCGACCCTAACTACGCTTTAGGCTATAATATGCTCGGTTATCTTTATTATAATAAAGGTGAATACGACCTGGCCCTCGACTACATAAATAAATATACCCAGATAGCGCCGGATCAGGCCAATCCCCATGATTCGCATGGCGAGATTCTGCTCAGCCTGGGTCGTTACGATGAGGCCCTAAGTGAGTTTCAACGGGCCGACAGCATAAAATCCGATCTGGCTTTTGTCATAGCCCATATGGGTGATACCTATATGGAAAAAGGGATGATGCGTAATGCCATAGGGGCTTATCTTAAATCCAGGGATCTGGCCGCCAATGATCGTCTTAGGGCGGAATACGATGTCAGGATCGCCAACGGCTACTACTATTCGGATAGAGTGGATGAATCGATAAAGATCCTGAAAGAAACTATCGAGAGAATGCCGGACGCTCTTTCGGCTCAAACCTTTTTGGGAGTTTACTACGTTTCAACAGGATCGATCGAAGACGCCTTAATTCAATTGGGCACTGTCAAAGCTCTGGAGACGAAAAATCGGACGGAATCCGCGTCTGATGATTCGGTGGCCACCCTGCGGGTTACTCCTTCGATGCTGCTTCAGGCTCAAATAGCGTCTTATAAAGGCCAATATGATCAGGCGATTTCCATTTACTCGGATATCGTGACCGAATTATCTTATCCCGAAAGATTCTATTATGACCATCTTTTAGCTGGTACTTATATCCGTGCCGGTATGCCGGATAGCGCCGTGAGCCTTTTGACCGAATCGCTCAAGCATAATCCAAATTACCCGTTATGTTTGATGTCTTTAGCCGAGGCCTACAAGCATCAAGGAAATAGAAAAGACCAAAAAGAGGCCTTAATAAGATTGCTTTCTGTTCTCAAGGATGCCGATGAGGATCTTAAGATAGCGGAACGGGCCGAATCTGACCTTGAAAAATTGAACAGGCTGTCTTTGTAGCCTTCGTCAATAGTCAAAACTTTACTTCACAACAGCTTATAGCTGCAATCCAATTCTGCCTACTAATTAATATTGACCAGTGAAATTTCTCGAGACTACTCGCCATAGAAGTAACTTATTACCTGACAACATATTAACCCGATATCTACCCGGTTATGGGAAGCGACCGGATTTTTGGTTTAATCGTATTCCGGTTTTTCCGGCTATCTTGGTGTTTTTTCAGGTCTCGGGGATTAGAACAGGCTAAACAACTGTTTGGATCTTCCGATATAAACGAATGAGAGTTCAGTATATCTGGCGACTGGTTTTACTGATAACAACTCGTCATTTTATTGGGATTGAATTGAAAACGAAATGGAATGTACTGATCCTGGTCTTTCTATAAATAGGGCAAATCGACGAATCTGGTGGGGCAATGGTAAATGTTGAATACATAAATCCCTTTCTTAAGTCAGTTGACAATATGATGGGTACAATGATGAATGTAATGCCTGAGCGTGCTTCTCCTTTCGTGAAAGAAAACGGTTTGACGTCGGGAGACGTATCCGGGGTTATCGGGTTTGCCGATATCAATTGCAAGGGAACAGTTATTCTCAGTTTCCCGGTCCGGACGGCGCTCAATATCTATGAGGCTCTTATGGGAGAATCGGTATCGAGGATAAGCTCCAAGGTTCAGGACGCTATAGGGGAGATGGCTAACATCGTCGCCGGCGGGGCCAAGGCCGAATTCGCTGAAAGCGGACTGTCGTTTCATCTTTCTATACCTACTGTTATCCTGGGACAAGATCATCGGATTAATCAGAATATTGACGAACCTGTTATCGTAGTTCCCATGAAGTTCAACAGCCATCCGTTTACGCTTGAAGTTTGCATGAAAATAACCAGGACGAAAAACAAATGAAGGGCGATCATTAATGGAAGAATTTATCCTTAGAATCAGCCCGGACAAGATGTCGGCCTATTTGACTATCTTCCGGTCCTCCGGAGAAGAGCCAACAACATTCGAAAAGGTCGTAAAATACCTTGAAGAAAATAGAGTGGTTTTCGGCAGAATTGACGACGGTATACGATGTATTATCGAGCAGGAAAAGTATGGTGAGGAGTTTATGGCGGCTCAGGGAAGCCCGGTTACCGACGGGGTGGATGGAAAACTGGAATATTTTTTCAATATTGAAAGAAAAAACAGTCCGAGAGAGCGAAAAGACGGCAGCCTTGATTTCTATGATTTGAATATAACGCAAAACGTCTGTAAAGGGGATCAAATCGCCAAGTTGATTCCGGCCACGGATGGTCAGAATGGAACAAATGTATTCGGCGAACCTATTCCACCAGTCAAAGGGAAACCGGTAAAGCTTTTGAGAGGGAAAAACACTACTTATGATGAATCCAAGACCTTTTTGATAGCCGAGATCGAAGGGGTGATAAGGATCCGGGCTGACGGTACAATCGAAGTTTCGCCGTCGTTTGCCGTCTCCGGAGATATAGATTTAAGTACCGGCAATCTCGATATAAAGGGAGATCTTATTATCAAAGGGGATGTCAAAGCCGGTTTCAAGGTTGCCGCATCGGGCAATATAGAAGTAGGGGGGACTATTGAGGACGCCCAGGTGATAGCCGGAGGTTCGGTTGTAGTTAAGGGCGGCTTTGTCGGTGAGGGGAAGGGTTTGATTAAGGCTGGAGGAAATGTCTTTCTGAAATTCGTCGATCGTCAGAATATCGAGGCTGGCGGCGACATAGAGGTATTCGAGGAGGCCGTCCAGTCCAAACTGCTGGCCGGCGGCTCCATTCTGGTTAAGAAAGGTAAAGGTATTCTGGTAGGCGGGAACGCCAGAGCCGGGAGATTGGTCGAAGCGAATATTCTGGGAAGCGAACAGTATATTAATACCGAAGTCGTGGTAGCCGATTCCAACGAACTTTGTCAAAAAATATCCACCCGCCAAAAGGCATGTGCCGAGTTGGAATCCGGTATCGACGAAGTAGCCCAGAAAATGACAATCCTGATGAGGAAGAAGAAAAAAATGGGTCTTAGCCAAAGAGATGAAGATCTGTTCAGAAGGCTTGATAAGGAGTCCGCCACAACCGAGCATGCTATTGAAACCGCCAGGGCCGAAATCGATTTGGCGGAGAGGGAATTAGCGGAACGCAGGAATACCGCTTATATCAAGATCTATAAAACAGTATATCCCGGAGTCAGTATGAAAATCGCAGGAATACAGAAGAAACTGGAAAATGAAAGGCAGAATACAACATTCAAGGCCTACGGAAACGAAATCCTCGGGATGGAAGAAGTAGCCCAGATGGCCCAGCGATAATTCAATCTCGCATCCTTATCAAAAATTATTCCATAAATTAAATCCGCATAGCTTAACCATAATAATAGGGAAAGATTATCAAAATCCTGGATATAGGTTTTCTGAAATACTGCCTTATCAGAAATATCGTCCGGTTCAGGTCGCCGAAAACCGGATCACTATCGGTTTGACCAGTCTTTCGAAATCGATATACGACATTTTGATGAGCTCGGTATGTGTTCCGGCGTTAAAGGCGATCTCCATATCATCAGCCAGTTTTTCGGCTACGAAAACATCCATTCCATAGAGGTTCCCAAAAGGCGGCATGGCACCAACTTCGCACTCAGGGAACATGTCCTTGAATTCCTGTTCCGAAGCGAGTTCCACATCATCAGCGCCCACGGTATCTCTCAGCAGGTCGAAATCTATCTTGTTGGAAGCGGGAAGTACCGCCATGGCGATTTTGCTGTTGATTTTCACGATCACGGTTTTGGCCAGCTCTTTTCCCGGGATATGGGCTGAAGCGGCGATCTGCTGGGCGGTGAAAGCGGTAGAATGGCCGATGGAAATGTACTTTACTCCCTCCTTATCCAGGAATTCCTTCAGTTTTTTGACCGGCATAAAATCCTCCTTTTATCGTTAGGCAGGATCATGGAGATAGATCGGCCGGGATGCTATTCCCGCCCATTTATGTTATTTACCGGATGCTGTATTAGTACTGTCAGTTAAAATATAGCTAATCTTCCTGGGGATCAAACTATTTTTTTCGAAAATCGTGGAAGTTAGAGCCTAATCGATAATAAAAAAGGCCCCGGAGATAACTTCGGGGCCAATGTGTCCAATCTATGGGTCCTGCTTAGGCAGGGCGAACCTTGGTCGCTTCCGGACCTTTTACTCCCTGTCCAGCCTCATATTCGACTTTTTGACCTTCTTCGAGAGATTTGAATCCCTCGCCAAGGATATTGGAGTGATGGACGAACAAATCCTTGCCGCCGTCATCGGGGATGATAAATCCAAATCCCTTCTGCTCATTGAACCATTTTACTGTGCCTGTTGCCACAAGTTTCTCCTTAGGCCCGAAAATGGGCCATGTATTAATGTAATCTCCCTCATTTTAACCAGAAGTCCGCTCTCGAGGGAAAAGAACAGCTCCTTCAACAAGTACAATTAAACGAATAATTCCGATTAGTCAACCATTCATTTTAGTTTTGGCAAGATAATTTTAAAAAATATCTCCTGGCCAAAACTCCGAAAAACAGGGCCAAACCCCTGATTCAGGCTAAATTAGCTTGTAGGTAATCCCCAACGCCAGCGTTTGTTTGAATCTTCCTTTGAGGCTGATCTCCTTATCGTAGAGAATCTGCGTATATAGCGAAACGGTGATGAATTTATTTACGGAAGCCGTTACTTTGTTCTCCCAGCTGATATCGACAGCTTTCCAATAGTCTTCGGCAGGAGTGCCCTTGAGATCCTCCGCTTTGGAATAAAACAGGGCTTTGTAAATGGACAACTTGGACGTGTAGTTCAAGGATTGCGATAGGGTCCATTTCAAGTCGCTCACCGATTCGAAACCGCCGTCGTTGGTGGTGGAGCTCTCGGTTAGTCCGGCCAGCGTGTCGGCTACGGACTGGGTCATTATCTGCCGGAGGGCGAATCCCAGGCGGCTGATCAGTTCTTTCTTATCCTCTTTGTAAAAAGTCCGGGCCAATCCGGCCGATTCAGTTAGTTTGGCTGGCGAAAGATATCGATTTATTCCGGGCACGCTGGCATCGAAAAACTGCGATTCCAATCTAAGCCCGATAAATGGGTCGACATAGGAATGCAAAGTAAAGAGGCCCAGATTTTCTATATCGATAAGGTCTGTGGATTTTTGCGGAGAGAGCCAGTTTTTCGTGTCTTTATTCTGAATATGAGTTTGTCCGAAAGACAGTTTGGAGTTGTTTCTGAATTTGAAGATCGGACTGAATTGCTTTTCGAAAATTCCGCCGGCGTTCCAGGTCCAGCTGATATTTCCTGTTTCGCCTCCTGCCCAGCTGTCCGAATAGGTGCTTTGGGTCATGGTAAAATCGGTATCTAACGATTTTGACCAGGGATCGGCCGTCAGATTCCCCCCGTAGCAGACGATTACGGTCATTGCCAGCGCGGCAGTAGCTTTCCTTAACATTTGAATCTCCTCCCTTTGGTATAATCTACCTTAGCTCATTTTAGCGGTTTCGATTTTTTAAACCTGCAATATTATTGTAGGGTTCCTGCCAGAATAATAAATGTCCGGATAAAAAAAGCCGACCAATGGCCGGCCTTGTTATCAAGGAAATCGCGCGCTGTTTACTTTAGTGGCTGTTACTCAGTACTGGATACTTCCGCTCCCTGATCGGATTTCAACCGGGGCTGTCTCGCGGGATAGGTGTTCCGGTTATAGGGTCCAGCCAATAGGCCTCCTCCGGGAGGGCAGTCTGCGCAGGGGTTCAATCCCGGTCCGCCTTTGAGGTAATTTACTCCGTAAGTAACATCCAGACCGTTGTACGAACAGCTGGCGTTTATATCGCCTGATACGAACCAGATATTCCCCGATGTGCATTCGCATTCGTATACCGGAGGATTTCCACCCTTCAGATAGGCGACCCCGTAGGTAATATCCAGACCGTTGAAGTTATTGCTTCCATTAACATCGCCGACGGCGTAGACGCAGCCTCCGGCGACAGCCGGTAATCCTACCCAGAATCCTGATTCAAGAGAATAATTGGGCGACGACGAAAGACCGGTAATGGCCTGCCCGATTGTTCCATCTATTTGATAGCTGCCGGATTCGGAGTGCTCCCCGCCAGAGGCGATAACGTACCAGTCGACGGAGTAATTCTGGGCCCAGGAAACCGATGATAGCAGTAAGATCGCGATAATGAAATTCAAACGCCTCATATCTCTATCCTTTTTAGTTTAAGTCAGGGGTATGGCTCGCGTGTTTTATACGCGGCGACTTGTCGAGTTCTACTGCCAAATCGCCATAAAGTCTTTTCAGCTCTCTAAGTTCCGTTTTCAATTCGTCGATTGTCGTCTGTTGTTCCTTGGCCGCTTCTATTAAGATGGCCACAAGTCTGGAATAGTCAACAGATTTCGCGTCGGTTCCGTTGACTTCGTATTCCACGATTTCGGGTATTACTTCGCCAACTTCCTCGGCGATCAGCCCGATATCGTGTTTACCGTCCGATTTCCTGTCGTATGATACGCCTCTTAAATTCATTATCATTTTCAGAGGATTCTCAATCGTCTTAATATTGGTTTTCCATCTTTTGGAGCTGTAGACGGTCCAGGCGGTAGCTATCGGATTTGTGGGGGAGCTTCGACCTACGGTTATAACATTAGTTGGAGTAGTATCGAGTCCGAGACGGGAACCGTCGGCGTCACTGATAATCTGCAATGTGGGGCTGTTTTCGAAGCCCGGACCGAACATCATTGCTTTGGCCGCCAGAGAATCGGCGGACAGCCTGATTCCGGTTTTATCGGGCAGTCCGGTATCATCCATGAACGATTTTTGCAGATTGAGTTTCACTCCCAGCGAATCGACGATTGCCTCCAGCATCGGATTGACTATCTCCGAGCCCGCGCCGGCCGCTTGATTCGAAGTCATCTCGAAACTGGCCCTATTGAGCTGGGTATTCATTTCCAAAAGAGGGTAAGCCGGGGGTTCCGGTTGAGGGTTGAACATCAGCAGCGACGCCCCGGTGCCGACTCCTGTATGCATAGCGATCCAGGGATCTCCGATGGCCGGAGGTTCCGGCTGCGGGTTGAACATAAACAGATTAGCTCCGCTGGATAGGGTGGTGTTAAAGGCGATGACCGGAGGTAATCCCGGTTCCGGGGGATGGATAGGATTCAAATGTATGTAGTTTATACTGTCTTCAGCGCTGATTTGAATTCCGCCCTGGGAGCCCGGATCGGGCGGATGGATCTGGATGGTTCCTTGTTCTGTCAAAATATCCCCGCGAACTCTTCGGGAAATCACACTCCTGGGGGCCGATGTCAACAATGCCCGAGGAGTCATCGGCGTATCGCTGCCGACCTGTATCTCCAGGTATAACGGGTCTGTCGCCAGCGTGGCCATGTCGAACGGTATAACGCTGCCTAACTGAATACGGAATCGGCCCTGGGTAACCGCTACGTTCCGATGGGCCTCTGTCCACAGCAATGTCCCTTCGGTCATCTCATCGAAAAGCCGCACGGTTATCTGATATGAATCATCAGGAGGCGGACTGCCGGAATCGTCGCTCAAGACACCCTGATAGCTGATGATCGGCGGATCGATTGCCGAAGCAGGGGATACAAAGGCCAGTAGAACGGCCGTTGTCAGAGATGATAGAATGATAAACTGTTTCACGGAGCATCTCCTTATTCAGAATATGGATAATAGAAAAACTAAATTCGACCTTCGGCATTATAAAAGCCGATACGGATCGATTCCGTCAAGTATACATGATAAATATCATAAGAGGAATTGTCAAGATGGAATTGTAACGGTTATCATTACCGACGGAACCTATCTATAGCAGGATTTTCCAAGATATATAGTTTAATTCGAATCGGTTCGAAACCCGGAAAGATACTTCTAAGGGTGAAGCCGGCAGAGTTTTTCCTGGTAAGGAGTGATTATTAAGTCATTTCTCTCGCAAGAAATACGCCCAGTCCTGCGGATCTGACGAGAGAAGTTTGGTTCCCGACTGTTCTTACAGCGATCTTAGATCCCATAAAAAAGTACGCCCAGGAGGAGTTGAACCCCCAACCTTCTGATCCGTAGTCAGACGCTCTATCCAGTTGAGCTATGGGCGCGTATCAAATAGCCTAAGAAAGCCTGTTCTATTTTCAAAGACGCGGTAAAAACCCCCGGCCAGCGGTTCCTTTCACCGCCGCTATAATTACATAAAATACTGTCCTTTCGCAAGCAAATTATTTTTAGCGGAGTTTTAGAGCTGACAGTGGTTTCTGCGGACCAGTTTGGGAGCCGGATGAAAAACTGTAACCAATCGGCCGCTTTTTCGTAATCGAAATAGCGGTATTTGAAAATTAAATACAGGGAGTATACCAAGATGAAGAAAATTATCATTTTTACGGTAATCGCCGCGGTAATCGGAGGGGGTGTTTACCTGGCTGTCGGTTCCACCAAGGGTGACAAGGCTGAATTTAAGCTTGTCGATGTCACCAGGGACACGATTGTCGAAAAGGCGTTGGCGGTGGGACAGTTGGAGCCTCGGCAGGAGATCCAGGTGAAATCCAAAATTTCAGGGATCGTTAAAACTCTGCATGTAGATACCGGTGATGATGTAAAGGCAGGAGACCCTCTGATAACCGTTGCCCCGAACCCGACTCCTTTGGAGTTTTCCGAGGCCAAACGACGGCTCGAGCTGACCCAGGTCGATTTCAAGAACGCGGAGAAGATTTACAACAGACAAAAGGAACTGTTCGAGAAAAATCTGACCAGCCAGCAGCAGTTTGACATGAGCCAGGCCGAATTTGATAACGCTAAATTGAACATGCAGTTAGCCCAGGAGAAATTCGATCTTCTGCAAAAAGGAGTCACATCCACAGGCAAGAACGAGAATACCATAGTTTCTCCCATAAACGGAACGATATTAGAGAAACTGGTAAACGAGGGAGATCCGGTGGTACCACTGACCTCATATCAGGCAGGTACTCCCCTGTTGACCCTGGCTCCTGTCGGAGATCTGCTGTTCAAGGGGACTGTCGACGAAATTGACGTGGGCAAGTTAGTTGAGGGGATGACTTGCGATCTGAAAGTAGGAGCCCTGCCCAACGAGAAACTGAAAGGAGCTCTTTCGAAAATCTCCCCGAAGGCGAAAAAGCAGGATAATACTACTTTATTCGATCTCGAAATCGATATTACCGAATTCGGGCAGAAGGCTCTTCGGGCCGGGTATTCGGCCAACGCCGATATTTTCATCAACCGGAAAGATAGTATTCTGGTTATCCCCGAACGGCTGGTAACATTCGCGGGCGATACGGCCCGGGTGGAGGTTCAGGATACTACAACCAGTGTAGTAGAATTCAGGGATATTGAAGTAGGTTTGTCAGACGGTCTGAATATAGAGGTAGTCAGCGGCCTGGCTCTCGGAGATAAAATAGTCGAACGTCCTCCCAAGGAGATCGAATAATTGAGATTACTGATAGTACTCAAACAGTTCCTCCAGGATATCAGGAAGCAGAAACTCCGGACATTCCTCACTACCTTCGGGATTATCTGGGGCACGGCCGCGACCATTATTCTGGTAGCGTTCGGAGAGGGTCTGTATAAATATCAGCAGAAGAGATTCCACGGGCTCGGAGACCGAATAACTATTATCTGGTCCGGCAGGACATCCCGGCCGTACAACGGCCTGCCCAAGAACCGGCGAATCCGTTTCACCGATGAAGATGTCGATATGCTGAAAAGAGAAGTTCATGGTATATCCGTCGCTTCCCCCGAGTATTCCCGCAGCGCTTCAATCACTTATAAGAGAAAAACGTTCAACCAGGACCTGCTGGGGATTTACCCCGAATGGGGTATCGCCAGAAATATCATTCCCGAGGCCGGAGGGAGATTTATCGACGAAATCGATCAGGAATATCGGAAAAGAGTGGTTTTTTTGGGTACCAAGGTGCGGGATAATTTATTCGGCGAAGGGGTAAATCCGGTCGGGGAGTATGTTACTATTAAGGGCGTCCCCTTTCTGGTGATCGGGGTGATGAAGGATAAATCCCAAAATTCATCTTATAGTGGCCGAGACCGTCATAAGATGTTCGTAGCGTCCACGACATTTCAGACCATGTTCGATCGCCGTTACCCGAATAATATGGTGTACCAGGTTGCCGAAGGAGTCAGTTCCGGGGCGGTCCTGAAAAAAGTCTATTCATCGCTGGGGAGAAAATACAAATTCGATCCTGATGACGAAGAAGCCCTTATGGTTTGGGATACCGTCAAATCCGAGGAACAATGGAAACCGTTTTTCGAAGGATTTAAATTATTCCTCGGTATTATCGGCGTTTTTACTCTGATAGTCGGAGGGATAGGAACCGCTAATATTATGTATGTCGTGGTCAAGGAACGAACCAGGGAGATCGGTGTCAAGATCGCTCTGGGCGCTACCAGGGCGCATATTATGGGGCAGATTATTTTCGAATCGCTTTTGATTACGGCCGCCGGGGGTACATTAGGATTTTTCGTGGCCAAGTTCTTCGAGTTTATTTTTCCGAAATTCGGCTTGGGAGAGTATGTTGGCGATCCCATAATAGCGGCCGACGCGGTAATCGTGACTATCAGTATTATCGGCGGCATGGGGTTTCTGGCCGGTTTTTTCCCTGCCCGACGGGCGTCGCGATTGAATCCTGTGGAAGCGTTGAGGCTGTGATATGAAACTTCTAACTTATAAGATTCTCCTTTTTCTGAAACTGATAGGCAGGGAGTTCAAGGCCCAGAAGCTTCGGATGAGCCTGACTGTCCTGGCCATAACCTGGGGCACTATTTCCATCACGCTGCTTATGGCTTTCAGTGTCGGCCTGGAAAAGCAGATGAACAAAGCCAACGCCGGACTCGGAGACGGAATTGTCATTGTCTGGGGAGGCCAGACCACCATGCCCTACCAGGGTTTGCCGCAGGGCCGGCGGATACGGTTCAGATCCGAATCGGGAATAATCGAGCTAATCCGATCCCGGGTATCGGGTATCGAGATGATCGCCGGAGAATTCCTGCGTTGGGGACAGGCTATCGAATATAAAGGCCAACAAATTAACAAGCTTGTTTGCGGTACCTATCCGGAATACGAAAAAATGCGGGCTCATTACGCCAAGCCGGGCGGAAGATTCATTAATCGGAATGATATCGAGCTGAAGCGGAGGGTGGTTTACCTCGGAACCAATGTCGCGGATGAGGTTTTCGGGGAAAGAGTCAATCCCGTCGGGGAGATAGTTAATATCAACGGTATGCCGTTTACGGTGATCGGTGTCATGATCGACAAAATGCAGGATTCCAACTACCACGGCCCGGATGAGGATTATGTAGTTATTCCGGCTTCAACTTTTTTATTAATGTATGGGGATCCCTTTTTCGATAACCTTGTCTACAAAGTTAGGGATGGAATCAATTCCAAATCTGTAGAGAAGGATCTCTTTCGGACTCTCGGAGCCAAATACCGTTTCGACCCGGCAGATGAGAGCGCCCTTTGGATTTGGGATACGATCGAAGGGGCCGAGATGTTCAAAAAAGTGTTTTTAGGGATTACGATTTTTATGTGGTTCATCGGGGGCATGACCCTGTTTATCGCCGGTATCGGAGTGGCCAATATCATGTATGTGGCCGTCCGCGAAAGAACCCGGGAAATCGGAGCTAAAATGGCTCTCGGGGCCAGAGGCGGTCAGATTATTTTCCAATTTATGACGGAGGCTATGGCTATATCATTGGCCGGCGGTTTCCTCGGAATTATGATCAGCCTGGCTGTTACAGCGATTTTCAGAATGCTTCCAATGGACGGCGATCTGGAATTATTGAGCAATCCCACGGTCAACTGGCCGGTGGCCCTGATAACTGTCGGGACACTTTCAGCTATCGGATTTATATCAGGATTTTTCCCGGCCCGCAAAGCCGCGTCGATTAACCCTGTCGAAGCATTGAGGTATGAATAATGAGAAATGGAAATTTAGTATCGCTAAAAGGCATCAGTAAAATCTATAATACGGGGAAAGTCAAGGT
Source organism: Candidatus Zixiibacteriota bacterium (assembly GCA_024641335.1). Classification (GTDB taxonomy): domain Bacteria; phylum Zixibacteria; class MSB-5A5; order UBA10806; family UBA10806; genus JAHEDG01. Next base: position 6,532 of record JAHEDG010000005.1, on the reverse strand, counting down.
TACCGCCCTAGATGAAATTAATCTCGATTTCGGAAGGGGGGAGTTTATCGCCATTATAGGCCCGTCAGGATCGGGGAAATCGACTCTGATGAATATTATCGGCTGCCTCGATACTCCCAGCGGCGGAGCGTATCTTCTGGACGGTCATTCCGTGGCCGAAATGGGGATCCATCAACTGGCCGGAATCAGAAATAAGAAAATCGGCTTCATTTTCCAGAATTTTAATTTGCTGCCGTACGCAACGGCCTACGAAAATGTCGAACTGCCGATGATTTTTGCCGGATTGCCCGGCAATCACCGTAAGGAAAAGATCATGAGCAACCTGGCAATGGTCGGTCTATCCGATAGGGCAGATCACAAGCCCACTGAACTTTCGGGCGGCGAGATGCAGAGGGTCGCCATAGCCAGAGCCCTGGCCAACGATCCGGAAGTTATTCTTGCCGATGAGCCGACCGGAAATCTCGATTCCAGGTCCGGTGACGAGATTATCCGGGTCTTTGAGAATCTCAATGAGCAGGGTAGATCGATTATTACAATTACCCACGATATGTCTATAGCCAAACGCTGCCATCGGATAATTAAAATCAGGGATGGAATAATCGAATCCGATACCCGAAACGGAAACGGGGTAAATTGATATCAAAGATAATAAAATCCGGCCGCTTTCGAGCCGGGCACAGGATGTTCAGGGCGGCTGATCTCTTAAGTTATTGCTCTTCAATGATATAAGAATATAATTTAAGCTGATTTTGTTCGGAATCGTATCGTATATCTCTTGACTTTAATGACAGTAAAGCTATATTTATCAATAGATTGTCTTCACGGACTTTATTGTCTGTAGTGTGGTGTTGGAATTGGTCATATGGATTCTTTTATAGGGACGGGGATTTGGAGTTCATTAGAGCCCGAGTTTTTGTCTTCTAATGGGAAATGAGACTAAAATTCTGGAGTTAAAAGCAAAGTAATTTTGTTTAGTAAGATAGTGAAGAGGAAAAAATGAAATTTAATCGATTTTCTAATGTTTTGGTATTCACTGAAAGGAGTTCCCGGATGAAAAAGGGCGGTTATTTTCTGTCATTCCCGTTAATCTGCCTTACGTTCGTATTGCTATTACAATTTGGGACCGCTTTGGCGTCTGACGGCGAAAGCAATCCTCCGACTATTACCACAGTCGATACGTTGCTATTTGAGAATTTCAACGGGCCGGAAGGGCCGTTTGTCAACAATCCCCTTCCTGAATGGACAGTAATCGACAGCGGTGTCTCCGAATGGGACGCGACATCCTGGTCGAGGTACTATAATACGCCTTATCCGCAATACTGGAACGGCGACTTGGCGCGGGTTCTGTTTTCCGGCACCGGAGCGATAGGCGACTGGCTGATCACTCCTTCATTCGATTGTTCATCCGATAATGTCCTGACTTTCTCATTCAAGCAAAGTCACTCCAACAGATCGACAAGCGATAATGACACCATCTTTGTATATGGATCGACCAACGGGGGAGCGACCTGGAGCGAGACCATTTATATGTCGACCGAAACCAGGGGAGCTCTAAATGCTCCGGATACAGTAATCCAGGATATCAGTTCCTGGGCCGGCGGCCAGAGCAACGTTCGGATCGCTTTCTACTTCAAAGGCAACAACGTTTTGACCTGGTATCTCGACGAGCCTTATATCCAGGGCAATGTCAACGACACGATTATGTACGAGGATTTCAACGGGGTCTGGGGCGAATTCGGCAATAATCCTCCCGCCGGATGGTCGATAATCAACGAGATTACTCCTGACGCGCCCAATGCCAACGACTGGAGCCGCTGGTATTATTCCACCTGGCCGGATACGGTCGCGTTGGCCTACGATAACGCCAACAATCAGACGGCCAATGAGTGGTTTATCAGCCCGACACTATCATTTAGCGCTAACGCCATCTGCAGCCTAACGTACTATAACAGCTATTGGGACGATTCGGCTGATCCGTCCGATTCGGCTTTCGTTCTCGGTTCCACCAACGGTGGAGCGACCTGGGATCATCTTGTTGTATCCTATGGCGCTGGGGATGATAGAAGCACCAACCGCGGACAGAGCTGGCGCGGGTTCGATATCAGCTCCTGGGCGCAGGGGCAGAGCAATGTCAAGCTTGGTTTTCATTACATCAAAGACGATCCTTCATATATCGGATGGTGGTTTTTCGACGATCTAACAGTATATGAAGCCTCGGTCGGTAACGACAACGTGGCCGCAATATCATTCGATTATCCTGAAGGATTCGTTGTCGTGGGCACCTCCTACGATCCAATGATCACATTGCAAAATCTAAGCACTAATCCGCAAACGGTCAGTTTGAACCTGACGGTAACCGATGCCGGCGACGTAGAGGTGTACAATTATACGGAGACAGGTATTGCGATGGCCGCCCTGGAGATACTCCAGGTAACTATAGGTCAGGCGTTTATCCCGGCAACCACAGGCAATCACGAATTCGTTGCTGTTGTAATTAATCCCGGTGACGAGGACCTGTCCGATGACACTACCGGCGCGATTGTCCCTGCCTATCAGCATGAAGGCACAGGCGGACCTGACGATTTCGGATATATGTTCATCGATAACACCGAGGCAGGCGGTCCGGTTTATAACTGGATCGAAATTTCCGAGACAGGCGTCCAAACCAATCCGACGGACCACTATTTCATGTCGCCTGAAATATCGATAGGTTTCCCGTTCGATCTGTACGGTGTTACTCATAACTCGATCTGGATAAACTCACACGGAGAGCTGCACTTGGGTGTCAGGGACAGCTGGCTTAGCGCCAATGACTGCCCTCTGCCAGACCCATCCACTCCGCATGCCCCTCTTCTGGCGGTATTCTGGGACCTTCTATATGTCCATCATGAAATTGGTCAGGGAGTTTATTACCAGTATTTCGATCAGGGTGAAAATGATTATTTCGTGGTTCAGTGGGAAGCCAAGGTAGGATCCGCCGGAGCCGATTCGGTCATTTTCGAGGCTATCCTTCATCAGAATGGGGATATTGTCTACCAGTACAAGTATGTCAACGACGGCAGCAACGGCCGCGGCCAGGGGGCCACAACCGGCATGGAGTATGATGTTCTCCCCGCGGGTATCAGCTACAACTGCAATGACGGCAACCCTGCCAACAGGCTTCAGAACGGCCTGGCAATCAAGTGGTATCTTGGAGCCAGCCCATCAGGAACATTATCCGGGACTGTCAAAGAAATAGACGATACAACGCCGATATCCGATGTCGCTGTTTCCGCTTATGACAGCGGCAACAATCTGGTCGGTTCCGATAATACCGACGGGGACGGTTTATTCAGCTTTACTCTCGATCCGGGTACGTATTCCCTGGCCTTTTCCAAGGCGGGATATGCCGATACAACCGTAACCGGTCTTATTGTTGTAGCCGATGAAACCACGGACATCGTGGTTTTGATGAATGTCCTGGCCGGGTGCGATTACTTTATCGGTGATGTTAATGGCAGCGGCACTTACAACGGTTTGGATATTACCTTTGGAGTACTCTACTTCAAGGGAGGAAATCCTCCGGGGTACGAATGCGAGTGCACTCCCGGAAACACCTGGTTTGTATCAGGCGATGTCAACGGCAGCTGCAGTTACAACGGTCTCGATATCACTTACGGCGTGGCCTACCTTAAGGGAGGCCCCAGCCCGATTCCCTGCGGAGATTGTCCTCCGATCGGACGGTTGGCCGGAAATATCGATAAACCTGTTTCTGATGCTGTAAAGGAAAATTCGCCGAAATAACGTTTATATTTCTGAAAACCAAAAAGGCCGTCCGTCGATATGGCAGGCGGCCTTTTCTAATTTCCATCCCTCAAAATCCGAACAGAATATAAACCGTATTTTACCGTTGAATAATATCAGGATATTGCTTACATTAAAAAGCGGGGTAAATTTATGTCAGAAGAACAGGCCGATTGACGTCTTCTGATAAACCGGAAATTAATGAATGTGTAAAGACCATGAACAATCTATCTGACGATCCGCTTCAGTTATTCCTGACGCTATTGCGAGGGATACCTGTTCCTATTTATATCTGGAAAAGAACCGGAGGGTGTTTTATTCTGGCCGGCCATAACGACGCCGCGTCTGATATCACCGGGGGCCTGATAACGGAATATGTGGGTAAGAAAGACGAAGAAATTCATGGCGAATCTCCGGAGATATTAGACGATCTTCGGACTTGTTATGACGAAAACAAACGCATAGTTAAAGAGCTTGAATATAAGTTCAAATCGACCGGTGAGAAGAAGAATCTGTTGACTACCTATGTTCCGGTATCTTCGGAGTACATTATAGTCCATACCGAAGATATTACGGAAAAAAGCAAAGTAAGAGAAGATCTGGGTTTCAGGCTGGAATTCGGCAAGCTGATCTCAACAATTTCCACCAGACTAATAAATTTCAAACCCGATGAATTTAATCTGGCCGCGAGACGCGCTCTTGAGGAGATAGGAAGGTTTGCCGGATTCGAGCGATGTTTCCTGGTGATGTTCAGGGACGGAGCGGTTAATCCGGACGATTTCCACGAATGGCACAGCGACGAAGTTTCCGATATCAGACTTTGTTCAGCCGGTATGACCATGGCGAATTACTCATGGGCCTTAAAAAAACTCATGCGTTTTGATAAACTCTATATAGACGATATCAATAATTTGCCGGCCGATGCCGAACCTCTGAAATTAGTCATGGAAATCAACTCCGCGACTTCTCTTTTTGTCATCCCGGCTCTATGCGAGGGGAAGCTTACCGGCTGTCTGGGATTCAGCCTGCCTGCCGATAGAATTTATTTCGGCGACGATATCGGCGCGTTATTACGGATGCTGGCCGAATCATTTGCTAACGCGTTCGAACGGAAAAGGGTGGAAAAGAGCTTAAAGCAGGCCGAAGAGAGATTTTACGATCTGGCCAGCCATTCTGTTCAGGGTGTAGTGGTGGTTCGCGACGATGAACCGCTATTCGTCAATGACAGGCTGGCCGAGATACTGGAAACAGAAAAAGAGGATCTTGGCAAACCGCCTATGGCCGGGTATATTTCCGACCTGCTTAAAGGGAATATAGGCTGGAACAGTCCGGAAAATCCCGGCTTAAAAGTCGGGGCGCCGATATTTCGCGAACTACAGGAAACTAAAATAGTGACCTGCAAAGGAAATGAAAGATGGGTTCAAGTCATTGTCCGCGATATAGATTACGAAGGTAGCAAGGCCATTCACGGGATAATTCTGGATATCAGCCAACGCAAGAAAGCGGAATTGGTTCAGAATGTTCTGTACAGGATATCCGAAACGGCGGTAATGCCCGGAAGTCTGCGTGAGATGCTCGATAGAATCAGGGCGATTCTGGGCGACGTTATCAATGTAAAATATTTATATATTGCTCTGTATGATCCCGACAGCGATCAGTATCATTTTCCGTATCTTGTCGATCCTGATCTCAGCGGGGTTCAGACGAAGATCCTGCATAAAACAATCACCGATTATGTCCGCAGAACAGAGAAATCACTTCTGGCAGATCACGATATTTTCAAGAGATTGCAGCGGGAAAGAAAGATCCGGATCATAAAGGAAAGCCCGCGTATCTGGATGGGAGTACCCTTGAGAACGTCCAGGGCAGTCATAGGAGTTATAGCGGTCCAGAGTTTCGAGAGCCAGCGCACATACAGCGAAGCGGATCTGGAATTCATGAAGATAGTCTCCGGTAATATCGCTATGGCGATTGAACGTCGCAGGAACGAGGAAGCTATCAGGGAAAACGAGGCGAAATATCGTCTCTTATTTGATAATGCCGGAGAGGCTATATATATCGTCAACAGGCAGGGGATATTTTCTATGATGAATGGGGCGGCGGCTGTTTTTCTCGGGGGAAAACCGAAGGACTTTATCGGCAAGTCTCTACTGGAGACTTTACCGAAGGAAGCCGCCGAGAGCCAGATGGCTTTAATAAACGCGGTTTTCGATACCGGAGAGAACCAGGTTACTGACAATATGTTGAAGTTGAGAGACGAAGAAAAATGGTTCAGAAACAGTATGTATCCTGTATTCGATTCAAACGAAAAAGTATCCGCGGTTCATATCATTTCGCACGATATTAGCAGCGATACGATGAAAGAACTTCGAGATACGGCCAGGCTGATCCTTCTGGACAGCCTGCGGGGAGCGGAGAGTATCGATGAGTGCCTGACCTACGGCTGCCAGGCTGTTAATAATGCCCATTTATTCGAACGGGCTGTATTTACAATTCATAATGAAAACAGGGAAATAGTCCATATCGGCTCTACAGGGGTGGACGATAAGCTGGTGGCCGTCGCCAGGGGGCAGATGGCCCCTGACGAGGAAATGTCGAAATACATGAGGCAGGAAAAATTCAGGATAAGCGGTTCCTATTTTATTCCCAGGGAAGATTCAGCTCCTTTGAGAGAGCTGGAGAGATATATTCATCAGGAAGACCAGGGTGAGACTGCGGGACCCTTAGAGTGGAAGAACGGCGACGAGCT
>JAHEDG010000097.1:999-2045 GCA_024641335.1 Candidatus Zixiibacteriota bacterium | reverse complement strand
GGGAATTATACTTATCAAATATTACAGCTCTGTAATTAATAAGTTGCGTGGTGTCACTGAGAGATGATTAATAATATTGACGTATCGGCAGAATCGCCCCGGCAGGAGATTTGGGGCGCCTGGGCGACGGCCGGGTTCGGGGCGGTAATCGTTGTTATTTTCGTCATCATCCAATCGCTGGTGGCCATCGCCTTTGTTGTTGCCAGGATAGTGACCAACCCTGCGCTGGATATCGCGGAACTTGCCGGTCAACTGATAAGCGACGGCAATCTCCTTACCGCCGCGACGATTGCCTCGGCAGTGGTCTGCAGCGGCCTGATATTTGTCATTATAAAGGTGCGGCGGCGGGCGAAGTTTAGTGATTATTTAGCATTGAAACCGATATCATTCAGGGCTGTATTCGCCATGCTGGCAATCACGATAGTGTTCATTTTGTTATCTTCCGGTATTAATATTTTTTTAAGAAAGCCGGTTGATTCGGACTTTATGACCATCGCTTATAAAAGCGTTACGTCGGTACCTTTATTCTGGATCGCCATCGTTATTTTTGCCCCATTGTTTGAAGAATTATTTATTCGCGGTTTCTTGTTTATCGGCTTTGCCAGGTCCGGTCTCGGCCCGGTTGGTGCGGTGGTCCTCACCACGCTGGTCTGGGCAGCTTTGCATGTTCAATACAGTCTTTATGAAATCGCCATCATCTTTGTCCTGGGGATAATACTGGGCATCGTACGCCATAAGACAGGTTCACTGTGGTGCCCCGTTATTATTCATGCCTTAAACAACCTGCTGGCGGTATTGATAATACACCTTACTGTAAACGGCATTATTGACTGAAGCCCGGTAAAAATCGCGTTCCTTGATGTAATTTATTTCCTGCAAAATTTTTAGTCTATATTACCATTATTATTAAATTATGCCTTCTTTTCCCGAATTAATTAAGAAAGGTATTGACAATATTAATGTTTAACATTATAATATATTAAGATATTTAATTTGTGAATTGATATTTGTCATTCTATTAGCCAATATATTCAAAGAAAGGAGAG
>JAHEDG010000097.1:0-989 GCA_024641335.1 Candidatus Zixiibacteriota bacterium | reverse complement strand
CGTAGAACGTGTTCGTCTGGTCGAGAGCGATATCGCCATAGAGGGCAGTTTTTCGTTGCCGCCACTGGCCGGCCTGTCCGCTGAAGACCAGGTATTCGTCATGGCTTTCATTCGCTGTCATGGCTCGATAAAGGACATGGAACAGATGTTCGGTATCAGCTATCCCACGGTGAAGAACCGCATTAATCGTATCGCTCAACAGCTTGAGTTCGTTGAAATTATCAAGGTCACGCCGCAGGAGGAAGTGATTGCCGAGCTTGAGCACGGGGATATTTCCGCTGAGGAGGCTATAAGGAGGTTATCGCAATGAACCGGCCACCGATGCTATTGCACGTTAAAATAAAGAACGAGAAATCTGACTTCGGCTTATGGCTGCCGCTATTTCTGCTGATACCCCTGGCGCTGGTGGTACTAATCATCCTGTCGCCGTTAATATTAATCGCCGTCCTCGTACTCTGGCCGAGCGGCTGGGGTAAGCTGGGGCTGCTGGCGCTGTGGGCGGCTGTCGTATCGTTCTGTGCCCTGCGCGGCCTGAAGGTCGATGTCCAGGGACGCCGGGAAAATGTATATATTTCCGTCGTATAGACGGTGAGAAGGAGGATACTGCAATGTCTGAGAACAAGAAAAAAATACTGGAAATGTTAGCCGAGAAAAAAATCAGCATCGATGACGCTTACCGCTTGCTCAATGTGATTGACTCTGATGAAGGCGGGCATAGAAGCACCCCTAAACCCGATGTTGATGTGAAAACCAAGCCCAGGTACCTGCGTGTTACGGTAATGCCCGACCCGGATAATGAGAGAGGCGAGAGCGTCGACCGCGTCAATGTCCGCGTACCCATGTCATTGATACGCGCCGGTATAAAATTGACCTCGCTGATTCCGCCCGAAGCCCTGGAAAAGGTAAACGGGGCATTGAGGGACAAGGGCATCAATTTCGACGTCCGCAGTGTTAAGCCGGAGGATATCGAGGAACTTATCGATGCCCTG
>JAHEDG010000032.1 GCA_024641335.1 Candidatus Zixiibacteriota bacterium | reverse complement strand
CCCCCGCCGCATGACCCACTCCGAGGTGCCGGAAGAAATGTGCCGCAAAGTTGGACTCACAGACTCCATGATCAGAATTTCCGTCGGTATCGAAGATGCCGACGACCTTATCGGCGATCTCAAAAACGCCCTGGATAAGGCCTGATCCGCCGTTGTAAATATAAGTATACATCTATAAACGTTCCCGATCTAAACAGCCTCTGATTTATTAATCGGGCAAATCGATATTTCTCTTCAATATCGATCACCCGCATCGATAATATCCACTGGGGATTTATCGATGGGGGAAATTCTAAATGCGATTTGATAGCGCCGCGATTATTAATAAAATGATTGAAGCGGGGATTATCGATAGAAACCTGCTTCATCGAGTCAGACTGACATGCAAAAATCGTAATATTTCCGTTCCGCGGGTTTTAGCCAACTACGCCAACCTGACATCCGCCGATATCCAGGCTTTCTTCAGCGAATACTTCGACCTGGAAATTATCCATCTTGACACTCTTGTCCTGAACCCGAAGGTTGCGGGACAAATCCCCTACGATATCGCCGCCGGCCATAATCTCATCCCGGCCTTCAAGATCAGGGCCAATACTTATGTCGCTGTCGGAAATCCTCTCGATCTTGACGGTATTCGCCTGGCGCTCAACTATATCGGCGAAAACAACATCATTTTCCTCTCCCCGGAAAATGAAATTATCGATGCCCTGCGCAAACTAAAATCCAACGATCGATCGGCCCGTCCTTCATAATATTACCGCAAAATCATATATACCGATCACGACTTCCCGGTCATTTAAATCTATAACCGCATTCCTGTTATTATTTTACAATCTCCTTGCCGTTGCCGGTAAATATCCCCGTAATAACCCGATCTATCCCTGCCAGGTCTTTTCGTATTTCAATATCGCTGAATTTCCCTTTCATCATCGCGGCTATTTTATCCGTCTGGCCCATTCCCGCCTCGAACGCCAATAGCCCATTGCTCCGCAAAAGATCCGACGAGCTGTCGATAATGATCCTGAAAAAACCAAGCCCGTCATCCGGGCCGAATAACGCCTTGTGCGGCTCGAAATCGATTACTTCGGGCGGAAGACTTCCCTTGTCACTCTCGGCCACGTAAGGCGGATTCGATACCGCGCAGTCATAACGACCGAGTGATTTCACCAACGATTTATCGGCGATATCGCCGCTAATCAGGATAATATTCTCTTCGGCTTTATTCAAAATTATATTCTCCCCCGCCAGGTCGAGAGCCTCCTGGCTGATATCGACTCCGGTCACCCGGCAGCCGGCGATATTCTTCGCCAGGGCTATAGCGATATTCCCGGAGCCTGCGCCTATATCCAGGATTCGGGGGCCTTCGATATCTTTGAGCCGATCAATAACCGTCTCGATTAAAATCTCCGTCTCGGGACGAGGTATCAGCGCCCGCGGATCGCATTTGATCATAATATTATAAAATTCCACCGATCCCGTCAGATACTGCGGCGGAACCCGGGCCGCTCTTTTATGAATAAGTTCCTGAAATTCTCTAATCGTCTCGTCCGGTACTATCTTTTCCCGCCCTAAGAGTAATTCCGAACGGGTCGCTTTCAGAAGACTGCCTAAAAGCAGTTCCGCCGAAATCGATGGGTCTTCGATCCCGGCCTCTTTCAAATACTTTTTACCCCAATCTAAAAGAGAACCTCGATCTCGCTTATCCCAGGGCTCCAAATATCTCCCTTTCGTACGTCGCCGGAATATTCCTGTCGATCAGACGAATATCCCTGCAATGCCCGCCGGCCATACGCGGTCTGGGCCAGTCGCCCCGGTCAGCATCGAATCGATCCTCATCGGCCCGAGCCCAACCAGGCAGCAGACTGCCAGCGCAAAAAACCGCTGTCAAAGTCGCCGCCGATTCTATAAACTCTCGTCTTTTCATCTCTCTATGCCTCTCCGTTTTTTCGGGATGACAACACCCCGTAACCCAACGCTATCCTCAATGATGATCCTGAAAATCTATAGCTCTTCGCGGGAACATTCGCGAATTCATACTGCAGCCATTTCATCCGATAATCCAACTGCATGTAAAAACCACGGCCGAAAAAATAACGCAGCCCGCCCATTCCGGCCGCCCACATACCGTTCGTATGCCTGGCGGAAAACCCGTTATTCTCTGATAACTTTCCGTATCCCGTCTCCATTCCGCCGACCATGAGCGTCCGGCCCGATTCCGTTATCTCGTATCCGTAATCCCCAATAATACCCACTCCCCACGATGATAAAACCGTTCCCTGAGCGAATACGGGATCTATGCTCTTACTGTAAACGCCGAAAACCGCGCCCGCTCGAAAACCGTTATCGAAATCATAATACAAACCCGGCTCCCAGGTAATATTATCATAGATCTCAAAATCAGTCAGATTGGATTCGGGATATTCTATCCGGGCCATCGGCATATAGTCGAAACCCGCTCCGAGATAAAAACCGCCCGATCCGAAAACCTCTCCGCCGCTTAACCCAACCGCGAAAAGCAAAATCGAATATGCTCCGATCTTCCTCAAGTGGCCGTCAGGTTGAAATTATTTATCTTCATGAACGGCACCAGCATCAACGCTCCGTACTGCGGAATCAGTCTCTGCTCTTTAGAGAGCGTCGCCACGTTCGAAAAAGCCTCCAACATCGATTGCTGAATCCTCATATCCGCTACAGGCTTGGTGATTTTCCCGTCCTCGATCAAAAATGTGCCGTCGCGGGTGTAGCCGGTGACCATTGTCTTCATCGGATTGAGAAAATTCAAATACCAGAATCTGGTGATATAGATCCCGGCCGGAGTCGATTCGATCATCTCGGCAACCTCGCTCTCTCCCCCGTCGATAACCATCGATTTGGGATAAGGCCCGTAAGCGTTATCAGGAGGGAGACCATGCCCGGTCGATTCCGTTTCGGCCAGCGCGGCGTAATAGCTGTCGTAAACCCCCGCCTTGGCGATTCCCTTCTCGATCAGCCCGACCTTCTTTTTAGCAGTCCCCTCGTAATCAAACGGCAGGTACTCTATTTGAGCGTTAAACGGGTCTTCAGTGATCGTAATATTATCTCCCATTATTTTCTCGCCGATCTTCCCGCTCATAAAACTGCGATGCTGATATAATGTCTTCCCGCCAAATCCCAAAAACGCCAGAAACAGAAGAAAATTGGCCACCGCGTCCGGCTCCAGTATGACCGTATATTGTCCCGAATCCAGCTTGATCGGCTCCCCCTCGAACGAGGCTTTCTCCAACGCCCTGTCCGATACTTTCTTATAATCAAAATCCCCGACATCCCGACCGGCCGCCTGAGACCATCCCGATTTCCCCTCCGCCGACGTGGCCGTCAACGTAAACCTGTATTCGGTGTTCCGAGCGAATTTCTCGGTCCCCAGAGAATTGACCACCGCCAGCGACAGCCCCGATGTTTGATAGGTGCCCGCGCAGCTGATATTCCCCGATCTCGCCTTCTTCACTATATACTCGATCGCCGCCCCCCTTTCTCCAGGAGGGAAACCAAACGTCCGCGGATAATACCCGGACGACTCCGCCGAACCCGGCGACATAATCAATGACCTGAAATCAGGATCCTCTTTTTGGTTCCTGGCTATTTCCGACGCCGATTTAATCAGATTCTTCACTCCGTCCACGGTAGGATCGTTCGATCTGGCTACACCTATTTTCTTGCCGAATATCGCCCGGCACCAGATAGTCGAATCGGAACGCCCCATGTTCTGATGAACCTGGTTCTCCGCGAAACGCGTCAGATAAAACTCCTCCGATTCGCATACCAGTTCGGTCTGCTCGGCCGGAGAATCCTTGATCGCTTTCTTGAATATCTCTATTATCCTCTCGTCTATCATCAGGCGCCTACCTTTACATTGGATACCAGAATCGGTGATGCTCCCTGCCCTGTCCTGGCGTTCTGCCCCGGCTGACCCTTACCGCAGTTCGGGGTTCCCCATACCTTCCAGCTCGATCTATCGCCGATCGCTTTTACCGAATTCCAAAACTCCACCGACCTGCCGGAAAATGTGGGATTCTTATAGATCTGCCCTAACTTACCTCCCTTGATCTCCCGGGCCATCTCGCAGCCGAACTCGAAACTCGAACGGTCATCTGATGGCGACCACGACGATACAGTCGACATATATATACCGTCACCCGCCAGCGAAACCAATTCATCAAACGACTTATCCCCGGGCGCAAGATTGATATTAGTCATTCTCACCAGCGGAATATTGCCCCAGCCGTCCGCGCGCATAGCCCCCGACGACCTGCCCGATATCCTGGCCGCAGTCTCTCTCGACGACAAATATCCGGCTAAGATGCCGTCCTTGATAAGATCAGCCCTGTGCGCCTTGATCCCCTCATCGTCATACCCGAATGATCCCAGACCCGACGGATCCGTCGGATCGGAGACCACGTTGATTATGGACGATCCATATTGAAGCTTATTCAGTTCCTCAACCGTCGCGAAACTGGTGCCCGAAAAATTCGCCTCCGAACCGAATACCCTGTCGAGTTCCAGCGGATGACCTATTATCTCATGAATCACCAGCCCGACCACCGATCCTTCCAAAAGCAGATTCATCGCCCCCGACGGACATTCCGGGGCGCTTAAAAGCTCCAGCGATTCCTCCGTCAAACGAGGTATGGCTCCTGCAAAATCTATTTCTCCGAGAAGCTCATACCCTTTGGTCTCGTACTGTCCGCCGTTCTGCGGATAGCTCCTTACCGCCCGCTCCCGCCGTGACTTGCTCACCCCTAACTCTATCCCCGCTCCGCTATGAATCAGAGTCTGCCTGACCTTCGTGCCGGCAGTCGAAATGAAATATGAATTTATCTTCCTGAAATCGATATGCGCGTCGCGGGAATTGATCTGCTCATTGGCCGACATCAAACCGTCGAGCCCGGCCAGGTAATCCAGTTTCTCCTTCAAACTTATTTCAAACGGGTCTTTTTTGTATTTCGATTTGTAATCGTCGATATACTTCTCCGCCGGAGCCAGTTCCACAGGAATCAAATTGATTTTAGCCGACGCCCTGCCGATCTCGACCGCGGAGTTCGACGCCCTGATCGCTTCATCTTCCGTAAGAACCGACGAGCCGAAAAATCCCCACGCTCCATTAACCAACACCCGGATTCCCAATCCCCGATCGGTCGATTTATTCACCGATTGCGGACTGCCGTTGGAATAGGATAATGATTCGTTGGAGATCTCAATATACCGGCAATCGGCGTACGACGCTCCCAGAGAAACAGCCTTGGCGACAGCCGATTCCGCTATCTTTTCTATATTCGCCATATTCCCCCTTATCGCTTTATGATCCGGGTTTACTATTTCGGCTCGCTCCCCGGACGATCCCCGCGGGAGGCAAAATAACCGCGAAAATCGTTAAGTGGAAGGAGGGCCGTCCAATTTTGCCTGGTAAGCCGCTCTCTTGGCCTCCCTTATCAAACCCCCGACATCACCGTTAATTATGTTTTCCAGATCATAAATCGTCAAGCCGAATCTGTGATCGGTTACTCTGTTCTGAGGGAAATTATAAGTCCTGATCTTCTCCGATCTATCCCCGGAACCGACCTGCGTCTTGCGCTGCCGGGCCAGGCTATCCTGCTGCTCGCGAATGGCGTGATCCAAAAGCCTGGCGCGAAGAACCTTCAAGGCCTTATTCTTGTTCTTCAGCTGCGATTTCTCATCCTGACAGGTCACCACCGTCCCGGTCGGAATATGAGTTATCCTGACAGCCGAATCCGTCGTGTTGACCGATTGCCCGCCGGGTCCCGACGACCTGAATACATCTATCTTCAGCTCATTCGGATCGATCCTGATATCGACTTCCTCCGCCTCGGGGAATACCGCCACGCTGGCCGCCGACGTATGCAGCCTGCCTGACGCTTCCGTTTGAGGAACACGCTGTACCCGATGTACACCCGATTCCAGCTTCAACTCCCCGAATACACCCTTACCCTCGACAGCGAATATGATCTCCTTGATCCCTCCGATACCGGTGGCGTTGGTGTTCATCACTTCGGTCTTCCACCCCTTATCCTCGATATAATGCGAATACATACGGTAAAGATCAGCCGCGAACAAAGCCGCTTCCTCCCCGCCGGTACCCGCTCTTATCTCAACTATAGCGCCTTTTTCGTCGTCGGGATCCTTCGGTATCAATAAAAGCTCCAACTCCGATCTTACCTTTTCAATGACCCCTTCCAACTCCTCCGATTCGGCCCTGGCCATTTCCAGAAGCTCCCCGTCTAAAGATGATTCCAGCATCTCATGGTTATCGGCGATCTGTTTTAAAAGCCTGCGGTATTCTGCGCCTTTCTCCACAGCGTCCGTAAGATCAGAATGCTCTTTCGAAAGCTCCCGGAATCTCTGATTATCGGAAATAACCGCCGGATCGGATAAAAGATCGGTCAACTCGGCGAAACGCTTTTCTATCGGTTTTAATAAATTTAATACGTCTGATGACATAAGTTTTCCATGATTATATTTAAGTGATCTTAAGCTAAGCTGGTTCGGGATCGAGCGAGGTTCCGGCTATCGACGACTTCAGAGCTGTCATAGCCACCTCGACCTGATCGTCCGAAGGCTCTTTGGTCGTGATTCTCTGCAGCCAAAGACCCGGAGCGATTAAAATCCGAGTCAGAGGATTGCTGCGCGTCTTACCCGATAACTTCAACAACTCGAAAGATAAACCGGCTACCAATGGCAGAAATAATAAATGAGTGGAAAATCGTTCGAAAATCCCCGGACCGTGCCCGAATATAACCGCGAACGTCGTATCCGAAACCGAATAAGTCAGGATAGCTAAAAGAGCCACAATCAAAATAAAACTGGTTCCGCAACGCGGATGAAATGTCTGAAAACGATGAGTCGATTCGACTTCCAGAGGAAGATCGGCCTCAAACGCGAATATCGATTTATGCTCCGCCCCATGATATTCGAATATCCGGCGAAAATTCCCGAACATCGACAGCGCCCAGACATAGCCCAGGAAAAGTGTCATCCTGACTCCACCCGCGAACAGGTTGAAACCCAAAGCCTCTCTCTTTATCGAAAGCAGCTGGGTGATCAATATCGGCAGAAAAAAGAATATCCCGATACCCAGACCCATCGATATAATCACCGTCATAACTATGGCAAAATCGAGCTTGCCCGATTCCCTGGCCGATATCGCGGCCTCATCGTCGCCGGGCTCCATCGCCGCCATCTCCGCCGAATAATTCAATGTCCGTATTCCTAACACCAGCATTTCGAAAAAAGATATGATCCCCCGGATCACCGGCAAACCGAAAATCTTCCGCTTGCGGGTCAGCGACACAAAAGAATCGGATTTGGTCACTATCCGGCCGTCAACCAGACGCAGTGACGTGGATACCTTTTCAGGCGATCTCATCATTACCCCCTCGATCACCGCCTGACCACCGACATTCTTATCCACAGAACCGTCGGCCCGGAGAATCAGCCAAAGACCTCCGAATATCCCGGTTTTCTTAATTCTTAATTCCATAAAAAGACAGGCTCTTGTTGAGCCTGTTGATTTCCCTTCTTACTTCCCTTTTTCTTTTCGGTCACCGTATTTGCGTCGGAAACGCTCCACACGACCGGCGGTATCGATCAGCTTCTGCTTGCCAGTGAAAAACGGATGGCAGTTAGAACAGATTTCAACCGAAATATCCTTGACCGTCGACCTGGTCTCTATCAGGTTGCCGCAGGCGCATTTGATCGTAGTCTTCTCGTACTTGGGGTGTATCTTGGCCTTCAATTTATCCTCCTTACAAATTCATCAAAAATTAAATATAATCAAAACACACCCGTTTGCAAACAATATTTTACCTCGATCCGGGTCTCGTTCTTATCTCAAAATCGTCATCTTCAATACCTTCGATCCATTGCCCCGGTCGCTAATACGAGCGAAATATACCCCGCTCGGACAAAATTCCGAGTCGCGGCCTCTTCCATCCCAGTAAACCATCCCAGGTGCCGCCAATGTTTCCGATTTTAGTTTTATTATCAGTTTTCCGCCGATATCGTAAATCTCTATAAAACTGTCTTCATTCCAACCCTTTGCTCCCCTATATGCTATAACCGTGCCGCCATTAAATGGATTAGGGTAATTCTCCATAAGCGTCGGCTTATCAGGCAGTTCCGTTATATCCTCAGGGTCTGTTCCTATGACTACGTCATCGTCGATCGCGATAGATATCGGCCCGTCCCCCAAACCGAAACCGCGGATAATCTGCCCCGACGGATCCAATTTGGTAACCGTGTCATCCCCGAAATCACAACTATAAATAAATCCCCGACCGTCGACTCCCACCGATGTCACTCCCAATCCGGCGCTAATCGGGTTGGACGGCCCCCGAAGAACCTGGCCGCTGAATATATCGTAAGAAAAGATCATTCCGCTCTCGAACCATCCGCCTGCCGCCAGGTAACCGATCCCCAACGCTGATATCGCTAACTGACCCGGCTGGCCCCCGATAGCCACCGTATCGACCATCTGCCCCGAAGCCAGGTCATAGATATGTACCGATCCTTCAATATTCACATAATTCCCGGTGCAGACTACGTGCAATCGGTCATCCGGCGACTTGCTTATCCATTGAGGATTAATCCCCACATTATGATACCCCTCTATCTCGAAACTGGAGGCGTTAATCACCGCTATATCCCCCTGTCCGTAACTGAAATCGTTGGGATTGAAATTGGTTCGGGTTACATATATCCGGCCGCCGTCGTAGAGTATTCCTTCCGGGTAACGGCCCGTTTCCACCTCCCGGTCGACTGTGTTCGACGCCAGATTCACCCGGTATACCTTGCCTGATACCCACCCGGTTACATAACCGTAGTTCCCGTGAAAATCGGCGAAATATGGATTCGAGCCTATCGGTAGAGGTATATCGGCTGTAAGCTGCAATGTCTCCTTATCGAACTTCAGAATATTAGCCGAAACAGAATTTACCACATAAAGATAACCGTCATATACCACCGCCTGGTTGGGAGTCTCTCCCAAAATCGCCGCCTGGTTGTCTACCGCTCCGGTCTCCAGATCGATCATCGAAAGAGTCTCAGCCAAATTGTTCACCACATAGGCCCGATTGTCGGCCCTTCCTACTGATGATAAAATCGAAATTGCCAGAATTAAACCCGCGATCAAATGTCTCAAAACAGTCCTCCGTTTCTTTCTATCTCCATTGTGAACCGGAATTCCCTCGGTCTTTCCGGCTGACGTTCCAGTATTTCATATTGAATATCCCCGATATTCAAAACATCTGCCCCCAAACCGACCTTGTACCTCCCGGCCGATCTGGAATACTTTATCCGTAAATCCAGCAAATCGACGGGCGGCAGCGATTTGGTGTTTTCCTCTGTTATATAACGGCGTCCTACATGACGTCCTATCGCCTTGAAACTGATCTGGCGATATGCCAGTTCGATTTCCGCGGTCTGTTGTCCTATCGGTCTGTAGGTCAGAAATTTATCGCGATGATTTATTTCCGTCTCTCTATTCCGGGGGGCGACGAACGATCCAGTCCAATGAAATACAGCCGGCCCGTCAAACGGTTTGATCCGAATACTTGCCTCCCACCCGTCGATCCGGGCCCCGGAGAGATTCACCGGCTTAAATTTATCCCCGGCCCATTTTCGCCAGATTATCAAATTCTCGTATATATTCCGGTATTTCGATACCCTAAAATCGAACGGGGAAAATCGGGCGCTCCTTATGTCCAGACCGATATCATACCCTTCCGACTCCTCGGCCATTAGATCGGGATTGGGCGTGGCGAATACATCCTCCTTCCAAAACAAATCGGTCATATCGGGCAATCGCCTCGATCTGAAAAAGGAGATATCGAATCCCGGATCGGCCGGAAGATCGAGATTGACCCTGAGCGTAGCCGACGGCGCCAGAAAATCTCCGCCCGCTCCACCGTCGCTCCTGATCCCTGCCGTTAAAGCCGACGATTCCGCTATCAGCCAAATTCCAGGCAGACAGTACACCGCGCCGATCCCCGCCGTATTGATCTTCCTCGAATGAAATCCGAAACTCGACCCCGGCCGGATAAAATCAACGCCGTCCAACGATTCATAACGCGACCATATAAAGCCGTCCAGATCGATCCTGCCGGTTCGCTGAATCCGGGCCTTGACATCTCCGGATCGCTCGTCAAATCTTGTTCTGTACTGTATGAAATTCGACGGCGTTCGAGGCGAATCATAATCGGCTCGACGCCGTATGATCCCCGATGAAAACGAAATGCTCATGCCCGACCCGAAACGCTTCGATATCGACGAGTAAATCTCCCGCTCTTCGATCTCGGAATTCGCTTCCGGCGTCAGCTGAAATATCGGACCCGGAACTCCCGCCTGACGATGAAAATACCGTCCGTTAAGATTTATTATCAACCGGTCCCATGACCGCTTTACCGACCAGAAAAGCCTGTTATCGCGGCTGAAATTATTCTCGCGAACCCGCGGCGAATCTCGGGGATCGATATACTCGAAATTCCCTCTGTAAAAACCGTTATCCCCCTCAAACGAATATTCCGCCTTTTTCGATAAATACCCCCTCGACCGAATACTGTAATCCTCATATCCGAAGTCTCCCCGCCCGGCTCCCGCCGAAATCCTCCGATCACCGTCGACGCCGGTGATAAAATTGACCGTTCCAGCTAACCCCCGCGTCTTATAATCTCCCCCCTTGGTAATCTCTACGCGGCTGACCGATCCGATCGGAATTACCGAGATATCTCCTCTCGCTGTCAAAGACGAGTTCAGTATCCGCCCGTCCAACATGATCAATGTCCCGTTAAGATCCGCTCCCCTGATACGCAGATACCTGCCAGGCCCCGATTCCACTATCTCTATCTCCGGTATCCGATCATCGAGATCATCCACCGTCAATAGCTCGCCTGGACGAAAGTTAATTATAGTTTGATTGCCAACATGATCAATACCCCGACCCGTTCCTTCCAAAGCCTCCACCGACTGGCCGGATACCTCCACCGGAGATTCCACCATGAGTATGACTATCTGACTCGCCGGGTACGCCCCAGTGCTTATCTCCACTTGACCTAAAAGCCGATACCCGATACGCGAGGCCCCTAACATATACCGCCCCGACGGCAGATCTCCGAACGCGAATTCCCCGTTACCGTCGGTTATAGATGTCCTGCCCGATCCATCGATATATACCGTCGCGCCCGGCACTGCGTTGCCCGAAACATTATCCACTACTCGTCCGGATATCTTTATCTCGGATTGAGCGAACAAAACCGACAAAAATATAAATTGAACCGCTAATAGTGAATTGATGACAATAAAAATCCGGCGCGGGGCATGGCTGACTATCAGCCTCCTGGCCGGAGCAAATCTCCCAAGCATTCCAATCCTCGCCCACGAAGGTGTCTGGAACTTGATTTTTCGATGGTATCCTGACTTACGGACCCTCGAAGAGGGCGATCGCGCCTTCCTCCCTTGCGGGTGTGGCTTCCTGCGATACTTATCCGATTACAGTAGCGGGGCTGTGACGGTTTCTCACCGTCTTCCCATCGGGGCCTTGCGGCCCTGCTTACATATTTTTATTTTAAGCACTTACAAAACAGAAGTCAAGAAAAAACGGTTTTGACAACCCATCCCTTCTTGTAGGTCGTCAGCTTGCTGGCGACAATTATTCTTAATCGAGTCCCCGGCTTGCCGACGACAATTATCAGTTCAGCCTACTTCAAAAGCGTCATCCGCCGGGTGTACGAAACCTCAGATGCCGTCAGCCTGTAGAAATACACTCCGCTCGGCATATCCTCACTGTCCCAGGTAAAACTGTTCTCTCCCGCTTTACCTTCCCCTTCGAAAACCAGGCCGATTTCCCGCCCCAAAAGATCGTAAATAGCTATACTCATCCACTGATCCTCCGGCAGGTAGAACGATATCATCGTAGACCCGTTGAACGGATTCGGATAATTCTGATCTAAAGAGATCGTCCGCGGAATAGATATAGGCTCCGGCTCGACAGAAGTCGGCAGCATTAGAAAATCCATCGCCGCCTCCAATATATCCTCACGGGTGTTATAACCGTTATACCCGTCGTAAATACCTTCGATGCCGAATCCGATGGTAACAACGGCGTACGCTCCTATTGCTCCAGCGCCGGCGATTCTCCCCGTGCCGTATTCGAGCAGCCGGATACCCCCTTCTATGATAGTCAGGGCATCCTGCGAAATCTGATTCCCGGCCCCGCCGCTTCCGGCCGTCAGCCACTGCATCCCCTCGAATACCGATCCCGTCAGGCCGGTCACCAGATGATTCGGCTCCCTGGTCTCGTAATCGACTTTCAAATAATCATGCAGCAATACCAGATCGTTGACCTCGCCCCGCTCGGAGAGCCTCTGAACTATATCCTGACTCGATAAAAGCAATCGTCCCCCGCCAGAAAGATACGAGATTATCCCGGTAACATCCGCGTCGGGCATCGGCTGGGTCCGGGCGTCTCCGGTAAACCAGATCGCCATGGGATAATCACCGAGAGCCCCGGCCGGCGAGCCTGATGACGATACATCCCATAAATCGTATACTTCTCCCAGGCCGTTCAGGGCCGATGTATAATAAGCGTGTTCATCCAGGCCGCCGTCGTCATCGACTAACAGAATATCCGGAAATCCTACAACTACCACCTGCCGGATCTCCTGCTGATAATCGCCGTTTAGAGCGGTGAAATTCAATGAAAACTCCACAAAACTCACTGGGAAATCGGACGGAACCGTGAAAACAATCGGATCATCTTCGTTGTCGAACGGCGTATTCAACGGCTGTATGCCCAGATCCGAGACAGAATCCGAAAAGACAATCGCCGGATTTGAGCAATCCCCGATGACCACTAGATCGTTGACCTGCGCACGACTGTTCCGCGCCGAAAATATCAGGTTCAGGGTTTCACCCGGTTCGGGACGGCCATTATTATTGCCATTGACTTCGGTAAATGATACGCTGATTACCTGATAATAAGGCAGGATATATTCCACCGATAAATCGGCGTACATCGAAGAATCTGACAGCGAGATATCGGATACCGCCACCTCCGACGGCCCGTTGAAATAAAGCCAGGCGCTCGGCGTTGAAAAATCATCGAATGTCCGGTTATCCGTCGAGCCCGGCCAGGGATCTCCGTTGTCAGCTCCCCGGTTATGCTCCAGGTCCAGTTCGCCGTCGGCCTGCTCCACCGCTACCTTGTAATGCGTTTGATCGTTGTTGTTGGGAACTGATTCATCCACATGATATATCAACAGCCCGTCGCCCGGTATACTGACATCGAATTTCTCGCGCCGTCTGTTCTCGACCATGAAGAATTCCTGGCTGTATATGCCAAGGCTGAAAAGCTGATAAACATCCGGCTCATACTCGACAGCGTCGATCCGTTCGTTGTATAAAGGATCGGTAACGACAGTCGGGCTAATCCATCCCAGATCATATTTGCACCAGGCATCGAAATGCACCGGCGTCGCCCCTCCGCCGCCCCATGATCCGCCCGCCATAATCGTCCACATACCGACCCCGTTGGAATCGTAATCGTAATCGTAAAGATCGGGCAATCCGAGAACATGTCCGAATTCATGGCAGAAAACGCCGATCCTGACCAGCTGTCCGCCACCCGTCTCCTCCGGTTCCATCGAATAACGATACACCTCCACACCATCAACAGGCATCCGATAGCTGGTGACCCAGGCATGAGAGTGAATAAAATTGAGATTCCCGGTATCCTCATATCCAGCTCCGGCATGCACCACAAAAAGACCGTCGACCACACCGTTGCCGTCATTATCATATATCGAAAAATCTATATCCGGATCGGCGGCCAATACCGCGTCTTCGGTCAGATGCTGCGCGTTGCGAGGATAATTGCCGAATCCCCGCTGTCCGTTGACATAATACGCGTAGGTCTGCGGCATCCTGTACCAATTAGTCACCTGGCCTATCAGCAAAGCCTGGCCGTATGATGTCTCGAAATAGTAATCTGTCATGCTCCCCGGATTGTTGACACCGTAGGAAAAAAGAAGGGTATCGAAATTCTCCGGCTCAGCGTGAAATCCGTTTTCGTGACGCATATCCTCGAAATCAACCAGGATTATCAGGCAATGCAATGTATCCACGTCAGCTGTAATCCCGAAACGGTACGGCTCCGGATTGGCTTCCCAAACACCCATCTCACGAGCAATCTTATCCAATTGAACGATCTCATTCAATCGCCCTTCGGCCCGAAGTTGTTCGACAATCTCAGGAGAAATACTTACTGCCCAAACCCCGCCCGATGTTATCATTACTAATGCCAAAATCAATAATTTGATTCTCATTCATCCTCCGTCGATTCAGTAGCCGACCAGCGTTAACAATATTTTATAATACCGAATATCTACTTTTTGTCAAGTTCATTTTCCCTGCCGAGAGCCCCGTTTCAAGTCTGATTTCGCAATATAAATCCATATTTCCCTTTTAGTAAATCGGTACGGCAAGCCGATAATATTCCAGCTATTCTATCTTCGCCAGCATCCCTCTTATATCCATCGTCGGAAGCTCGCAGGCGTTATTCCGACAAATATAAACCGTCGCCCTGCCGCCTATTGATTTCTGATCTTTGGCGTATGACGCTATCTTGGCTATCTCTTCGCTGTTAATCTTATCCCGTAGAAGAGAAATCGAATTGGGCAAATATTTCATATTCAAGGCTCTTAGCATCTCGATTGTATCGGCCGATTCCCGGTCACCGGCAATTACGATCTCGTACGACGGTCCGATACCGAAATCCAGGGCGCAGAGCGTCATCGTGAATCCGGCAGGGGCCCGCTCGATATCAGCCGAGAACGCTCTGGTTATCGCCGAAGACTCTTCCTCCAAATCCGCTCTTCCGGTCAATCTTCCCAGTCTGATAAGATTATAGGCGGCTGTCGAGTTCCCCGATGGCGTCGCCCCGTCATAACTCTCTTTTTGCCGAACCAACAGCTTTTCCCCGTCATCCGAAGTAAAATAAAATCCGCCGCCTTTGACATCTGAAAAATGTGCCACCATATGTTCGGTCAGATCCAGCGCCACCTGCAGATACAGGGTTTCGTATGTCGCTTGGTAAAGCTCGATAAGCCCCCATACAAAAAACGCGTAATCATCGATATTCCCATTTATTCCGGCCTCTCCCCGGCGATACCGGTGCAAGAGACCTCCGCTTTCATCCCGCATTTTCTCTAATATAAAATCCGCTGCCTTCCTGGCCGCTATGATATATTCCGGCGCGTCCAACGCTCGGCCTCCATAGGCCAGCGATGCTATCATCAGACCGTTCCAGTCGGTCAGAATCTTATCGTCTTTGCGCGGATGAATCCGCTTCTGCCTGGCTGAAAACAGCTTTTCGAGAATCCTCGTAGATTTCGCCTTTGCCTCGGCCTCCGATAAATCCTCCTCCGACGATATATCCGCCCATGATTTACTCAAACGCAATATATTATCGCCCGTCATCAGCCCGGTCGATTGATCCTTGAAATTCCCTTCGGGCGAAACATTATAGTATCGAATAATAAATTCCGATTCCTCGGGGCCCAATATTTCCCTGATTTCCCGCTCTTTCCAAAAATAGAACTTTCCCTCCTCACCTTCGCTGTCGGCATCCTCAGCCGAATAAAAACCGCCCGATCGATCGGTCATATCCCTCAATACGTAAGTAAAAATATCCCTTACAGCCTCGGAATATTCGCTTTTGCCGGTCGCCTGAAAAGTCTCGATAAACGCCATTGAGATCAACGCCTGATCATATAGCATCTTTTCAAAATGAGGAACCATCCAGCGCGCGTCCGTCGAATACCGGTGAAATCCGTACCCGACCTGATCGTAAATGCCGCCATTTTTCATCCCCCTCAACGTTCCCTCGACCATCTCCAGGGCCCGGGTATTGCCGCTCCGTTTCCAGTATCGCAGAAGAAAAAGAAAATTATGAGCGGTAGGAAATTTCGGAGCGCTCCCGAACCCGCCGTTCTCCGAATCATAGCTGCCGCTGAATTGATCGAACGCTTTCTTAAAAACACTGACATCAGGATTCGCCCCCGGTAAACTATTCCCGGCGTTATTTATAGCTTCGGATACCCGCTCGGCGGTCTTCAGAAGCTCTTCTCTCTTACCGCTCCAGACCTCCTCCACCCGCGGGATAAGATCCATCATACCCATCTGCCCGAAACGGTTCTCCCTGGGAATATAGGTCCCGGCAAAAAACGGTTTCTTGTCAGACGTCATTATTATGGTCAACGGCCATCCGCCGCCTCCCGTCATCATCCGGCATACCGTCATGTAAATATTATCTATGTCCGGACGTTCCTCCCTGTCGACTTTGATATTGACGAACGTCTCGTTCATCAGGGCCGCTGTTTCCTCGTTTTCAAACGACTCTTCCTCCATTACATGACACCAGTGACAAGTCGAATATCCTATGGAGAGGAATATCGGTTTGTTCTCGCGGCGGGCTTTCTCAAACGCTTCCTCGCCCCAGGGATACCAGTCCACAGGGTTATCGGCGTGCTGTAAAAGATACGGGCTCGATTCCCCCGACAGCCTGTTGCCCCCGTTTACACCCTGTTTTGATTTCGAATCCGATGCCATTACGATAATCCTGTTAAAATTGAAAAACAAAACCGCTATAACTGACGCCGCTAAAGCCGATAATACCGGTATAGCTCCCCGCCTGGATATTCTCATTTTGCCCGCTCCCGGATGTCATAACGCCGAAATTCCCTTCAGCTTGAATTTCAGCTTACAACCGCCTATGGATGACTAATGTTCCGTCCTAATATTTACAAAATGATAAAGCGGATCGCCTCAGTCTGAAATTCGGCCGTTTCGATCCGCCCGCGCGATCTACATCACTTCAAATAAAGCATCTTCCTTACAGACGAGGCGCCGCCCGATTCCAAACGGGCGAAATATATACCGGCCGCCGCCTCACGGCCTCTTTCGTCTTTGCCGTCCCAAATCGCTTTTCGCTCCCGGTCCAGACGAACCGTTCTTACCAGCCTGCCGGTTATATCATAAATTTCGACCGCCGGATTATCGCCCCCGGTGCCCGATGCTGTAATCACAGTACTGCCATTAAACGGATTCGGGTAATTGCTCAAAATCGAGTGCTCCTTCGGCAATTCCCCCTGGGCTGAAACACCCGTATAGTTTGGATACATTACCATCGACATATACGCGTTGGATATCAATTCATCGAGATTATTCCCGGCCGCGAACGAGAATACCGCGGTTTCCGATTGACCCGCCCCGATATAATATGGGCCTGTCGATATAAGATGTGCGTAGTTGCCCGGAGAACTATAAGAGATATTTTCGAATCCCGATGTCATCGCCTGGTATTTCTCCGATTCGGTAAAACCGTCGCTCAAGTCCGGGAAATAATTAATGGCCCGATATGAACTGGCGAGCGGCGCTATCACTTTCACTCCCACCGATACGCCCGTGGAAAGATCGCTGACATATCCTAACGATTCATAATCGATATAACCGACGATATCATCGTTGCCGGACGACAACGGCAGATCCCAATCGCAGAATATGCCGGCGTACAACGATACTATAGGCGACGACGTGATATTGGTGATCGTAAACTCCGTTATCACGAACGGGTAAGCGTCGTCCCCGGTCCAGCAAAAACTCCTCTGCTCGATCTTTACACCGATCGGGTTCTCGGCCGCGCTGTCGGTATAAGCCGCGAATCCATCCTGATCCGACCATAATCCCGGCTGCGATATGCGGGGATATCCACCCTCCGCCGGACGGAAATCATTGTCGGTTACCAGCGGATTTGCTGTTATCGCCCCGTCGGATACATGGCTGACATCAGTCGCTATCATCAATGAGCCGTTCTTGAGGAAATCCATCCCCCCCGAAAGATAGCGAAATCCCGCTCCGCCCATCGGGTTGACCGATTCCTCCCCCAGTCCGAACTGCCCTATATTGGAAACTCCCATAGCGACCAGGCCATTGTCATGATCCGCTGCGGCTGGTTCAATCCCGCCTCCGACTATCAACACAATATCTCTCTCGGCCGATTGACTGTCGCCGGATAACAGCAGCCTGAACCGGATACGGTCTCCCGCGATTGTATTCCGATTAAAAATAATATTCCACCCGCCGGCCGTTACCGTGTCATTATGATCGACATTGCCTATAAACAGATCTCCCGTCAGCACCTGCGCGTTCGCGTCGAGCGATATCAATCCGGCCGAAAGATTAACCGCCGGTCGGCCGATATTTTCAATCGCCAGGCTAAGACTGATCTCCTCGCCCGGATCAGCTATCCCGTCCCCCGAAATCGTGTGGGATACAATTACAGGAAATATATTCGTCGGAGGGGGCATATAATATAACGCTCTGCGGATATCGATTACTCCCCAACCATAGCTGTTATCCTCGCCCGAGAGACCCAGATCTCTCGCCGAATACATCAGAGCTTGTTTAATCTGCGACGGTGTGGCATTGGGATTGAACTGCCTTAATATCGCCACCGCTCCCGCCGCGTGAGGAGTGGCCATCGATGTCCCCGACATGGTCACATACCCTCCGGTCCTGGCCGCCGATCTTACCGAAACGCCCGGAGCGGTTACCTCCGGCTTAATCGTTACCCCGTCGCACCCCGATGGTCCCCGGCTGGAAAAACTGGCAACTCCTAAATTCGAATCACCGCCGTTGACCGCCCCTACAGAAAAACAGTTGAATTCCGATGCTATCCTATCTGCAGGCGTCCTTAATGTCTGGGGCGACGGCCCCTCGTTGCCGGCCGCGAAGAGGCAAACCACACCCGCCGCCTCCAAATTATCCACAGCCTCCCAGAATGTCTGGTCGCAGGCCGCGTAATATCCCAATGGTATACCCCATGAGTTGTTTATCACATCCGGCACATCGTCGGTCGTCGACGGGTCGCCGTCGGGATCGGCCGCCCATTGAAAGGCCGCCAAAAGATCGGTTATGCTCCTTTGAATCCCTCCGCCTCTGTCCACCACAGCAGCCGCTATCCATTGCGCTCCCGGCGCGACTCCTACAGTATCCCCGCCGCTCGAACCGACCATCGTACCCATGGTATGAGTGCCGTGACCGTGGCCGTCCACAGGATAGCTCGTATGGCTGTACGGATCGAACCAGCTTTCCGCCGCCGATCCCCCGTTATTGCCTCTATATTTCGAATATAATCCCGCGTGATTGCCGTTTACACCGGTATCGAAATTGCACACCAGACGACCCGCGCCGTCCAGACCCAGTCCCCACACTTCCGGGGCCCTGATGACCGCTAACCCTCTTTCCGGCCCGGTCGACGTGGCCAATGCGTCCCCTGTAGCCACAGGAGCGATCAGGCTGACCAGCATATCATCGAAAGACGATTCCACGTCCTCTCTCGTTCCAAGTTCTGCCAGCGTGGCCGAATCGCCGGTTACCGATACCGCGTTGGTTATCCAGAATCTCTGGTACGATTCTATCTTCCCCGAGGCCAAGAGCCTCTCCGCTTCCAAAACAAACCCGGATTGAGAAAATGTGGCTTTCCGCTGAATATTCTCTATGACATTCCTATGGCCCGCTTCCTTGTCGCCGATCCTATCGGGAATCGATAAACGAGGCCCATTATCCCGGATCTGAAATATAGCCGTCTCGGCCGCTGCCTCGACAACCGCCAAACAGCCTATCCATAATATCAATACTATTCTGAAAATCGATATCGGAATTCTATTCAAAAACCCTCCTTTCAATCAAGATAGTAAAGAACAAAAGACATGCCGTCATCGTCTCTTCATTTATAATGACATTTCAATCAGATAACTCTTTGGTATATAGCCTATTAAAATCGACCAATCGGTCAGCCAAAAACCCCCGATTATTACTTTGCGGGCTTAAATGCGCAATACTATGCACAATGCCTGACTGCCGCGTATCATTTATATTATTATTTTAACCGTGTTCTTATGAAGAATTTTCGGGCTATTTTAATAAGGTTATCTTTCTGGCTTTATACCCCTTGTCCCATGATAATACGCAATAATAGACACCCGATGACACACCTTTTCCGTCCTCATTATCCCCATACCATATAACCGATCCGCGCCCGGCCGGTACCCGACCGTCGATCAGGCCTTTGATTTTACGGCCCATGATATCCGTTATATCCAGCCTGATTTTCCCCTGGTGTGAGGCATAATAAGATATTTCTGTCGATGGATTGAACGGATTCGGGTAATTGCCTGTAAGTTCCAAAACCTCCGGCCTTCCGAATTCCGGCCCGATTTCCTCTGTTCCGGTCGGCGTGTCCGCGATTACCCGCATTATAAAATCGCCTCCCGCGAAAACATGCCAGCCAGCGCTCCGGCGGAATGAATACGAATTCCCGTGCGGATCAGATCTGTCCGTCCCCACAGCCGGAGAGGCCGGCGTTTCCTGACGCCAATTAAATATCAGCCAGAACGATCCCTCGTAGATCGATGGTCTCTCATATTCAGGTATCTCCGCCACCGCCCAGTCGGCCCGACCCTCAAAAGCCTCCATCGGTCCGGCGATCGTATCGCCCGGCAGACCATTCCGGTCCGACGCTATCGTGAAATCGAAAGGCGCGATACCATCGACCATAGCCCGCGCTCCGGTAATCGTCACCGGGTATATTTCCGGACGAAATTTTACCGCGAATTTATTTTCATCCCAATCATTGGCCAGAATATACCAGGCCTCCGGTATCTCATCGTCATAGGCGATTTCGAGGCCGCTCATAATTTCCATAATGAAATACCCCGACGAAGGATACGTCGATTCATTCCCGTTGGGAGAACCGTCAACCGCGAAGATATAGTACCGAATCAAATTTCCGGCCGGTTGTCCGGGGATATGACCTGTCCAGTTATTACCTGTGGTATTTTCCATAACCGTTTCATTATAATCGATACCGTCCGTCGAATAAAATACCGAGGCCGATGTAACGCCGCTCGGATCGCTGATAGCCGCTCCAATAGGATGATCTCCTTCAAGAGAGAATCCGATTATTCTCTCTCTGGCCGTAATCGACGGGCCTTCAGTATCGTTATCGAAATAATTTACCCAGGCCCTGATATTCAAATCATTGCGCCCGATCGTCATCCAATCTCCCTCCGGAACCCTGTACCGTGATCGGCCGGTGCCTCCCCCGCTGTCCAGTGTCAGGAACGGCGGTGGATTCCGCGTATACTCCAGGCCTATATAAAAATCCCCGCTGCCGATCTCCACTGGTTGTGGAAGATTTATTCTTGCCCTGATTAGATTCCCTGTCAATACCGCAGAGAATGGAGATATCAGCTCCGCCCCCGGAGCCCCCTGGCTGTCCGAATAGACATGCGCTATAACTTCCCCCGTTACGCCGGGAGGGTCCGAATACCCGGCCGCCGTTATATAAGTCAGCGAACATGATGATGCCGGCGTAAACCTGACCGCGAATATCGTGCCCGGCTCGAGCAGCGCCTCGTTATATACCGCCGGAGCGCCGTCGTACCCTATCTCGGTTTCCATGATTTCAAAAGGCTCTGGAAGAAAATAACCGCCGTCATCGAGAAGATATATCTTACGAAAATCCCCCGCCCCATATGAAATCCCGGAAAGCGCCGCGAACAGCATTACTACAGATCTAAGCATCGTCGCCTTTTATTGAAACCTCTTTATCTGCCGCAAAATAATCAAATCCCCCTGCTGTGTCAAATCGGTTGAAAGCAAATATCCGGCCTTTGACCAAACTCGTGTTTGACCGTTTATCGAAATATCTGCTTATCACCCGATTCGCCCGCCCCCAACGAAAAAACCCCCGACCGAAAGTCGGGGGTTTGATTTCGTCTTAAAAAAGAATCTACTTGAGAAGAACCATCTTCTTCGTCTCTGACCTGTTGTCAGCGTCTATTCTGTAGAAGTAAACTCCGGACGCTACAGCCGCGGCGTCCCAGGTTACCACGTTCTCTCCGGCATTGAAATGACCGGAAAGATCCGCGACCTTCTGACCCATCAAGTTGTATACGCCGATAGCCACATCGCCGTCATTGACGATATTGAAGCTGATATTGGTTCTGGCGTTGAACGGATTCGGATAGTTCTGGGATATCGCGAAAGTATTCGGGGTCGGCGCGTCATCCACACTGGTGGCCGCGTCGGCCGCGATCTTGATCATGATATCGGAGAGCTCGCGGTCGCGATCGCCGGCCAGACCGCCGGTATATTCCCATCCTCTGTAGGAGAGGGGCGAGGTCTGATCCATGGAGAACGCGAACGTGCTCTGGAACGCGTGAAGCGCCACAACATAGAACTTCTCGTTGGGGGCGAACTCGAGGTTGGATGAACTGAAATCTATAGTGACCCAACCCTCGGCGGTCACTGTAACCGTATCGCCGGCCAGAGAATTGTCTTCATCGGGTTGACCATGGCCGTTATCCGGCAGGATCCAGACATAAGCGGGACCGGCGGCTGTTACCGAATATACGTTGAAGCTGGCGGATGTAACCAGAATGCGCTGCGGCATCTGGAACTCAACTCCGAATCCGGAGAAATCACCGTTCCAGCTCCGGCCGTCCTCGGCGATATCATCGCAATAGCTGATCTCCTGAGGCAGTGTATAAGCGTCAAGCTCGCAGATTTTCGTATTGTTGAACGAATTCTGATCGCCTGACATTATGGCCGAGAAGGTGGTTTTATAGACAGTTACCTGATCCGGCGTAAACTCAACAGGGAAGTCCACCCATTGCCCCTGACCAGGATCCAGATGCGAGATGTACACGCTTTGATCGTATACCTGCGAGAATCCGCGCCTGATCTGGCAGCGAACGCGAAGCGAATCCTCCGGCTGGTTGCCGAAATTCTTCGCGTATCCCCTCAAGGTGTAAGGCTCGTTAACCGGAACATAAACAGCGCCGGAGCCATCATGGTATCCATCGATCATACCGAAATCATGAACTACAAAATTCGGATCCGGTTCCGGCCAGAACTTGATCGCCAGACCTTCATGCCACATTCTCTGCGCGGGAAGATTGTCGTGCAAATACTCGACCCCAACCTGGCCGTTGACGTTTTCAATACCGATGACGTCTTTATTCTGGCCGTTGCTATCGAGGAAGGTTCCTTGATTGGCGCCATACTGGAATTTTATCGTCGAATCGGCCGCCGAGAAAATCACCTGGAATGTATGGTGGCTGTTGGCGTCGCCGAATTCGCGGACGTTAATCCACGACACGATAAATGTATCGACGCTGTTGGTGTAATAGAAACACTGCGGATTGCTCCCCTGGGTAAAATCCAGATCGCCGGTCAATACCGCTATCAAATCGTTCGGAAGATTCGATGTCGGGATTCCGGCGAAAGGATGCGCGAAGTTGGCGCTGGATGAAAACGAAATGTAACCGTTGGAACCGATCCAGCAGCGGTTGGCTGTGTACCAGTAATAAGGGAAATTGAATCCCATGCTGAATGGACCCACGTTGTTATCATCGGCCAGGCCGCTGACCGGAGTGCCGATGGTCGAAATGTCTATCCACTCGTAAACCGGGCTGCCGCCGTTATCATTGTCTTCCCAATGATAACCGAACGCGTCCGGACCGCCGTTATCCAATACTATCGGGGCCGACGAAATCTTGCCGACGTTGGTGGCCGCAAAAACCGTTCCTGCCATAAATAATAGCATGATGGATAAAATCGTAAACTTCTTCATTAATTCCTCCTGATATCAATCAGTAAAACTTCCCATTTCCAGTTACCTCAAAAAATCGTCGGCTTTCACCTCCTTCTGATACTAAATATCAAATTCGCATTATCTGTTTTACGGTTTATTTGATTAAAACCATTCTCCTGGTTTGCTTCAACTCCCCGAATTTTAAATTATAAAAATAAACGCCCGACGAAACCGGATTGATATTGCTGTCCAGTCCGTTCCAGGTCAGTTCATGATCCCCGGCGTTTAGATAACCGAATTCAAAACTCTTTACCTCGCGTCCCAATACATCGTAAATCGAAATCTCCGCCGACCCGGCGTCGGGCAGCGAAAACCGAATAATCGTGTTCATGTTGAAAGGATTCGGGTAATTCGACGCCAGCCCGAATTCCGCCGGCAATTCGATCTCCCCCTGATCCACGTCGGTTATGATTCTCGCCAGGTTCCCGTCACGAGCCGCGTCTCGACGGTAAAATGGCCAGGGGAAATAATAATTCTGCAGCTCCTGCTTATAATCTATTACCTCCAGGTTGGAGCCTGACGCTCTCACACCAACTACTATCTCCGCGTCACCGTCGCCGTCCAGATCGGAAATAGCGGCGGCTGACGCTATCGACGCTCCGGTAACTGTCTCTATAGGAGAATTACGCAGATTCTCGCCGGCCGCGTTGATCGCGAATATCATCCCCGTACCCGTGCCGATAATAATATCAGGCCTCCCGTTGCCGTCGATATCCCCTATTACCGGGGACGCTGTTATCGCGCTGCCCAATGATAACGGAAAACCGGTCTGGTATTCACCGTTGGCATTTAACGCGTGAAGATCGCCGGCGTTGCTCCCGACTATTATCTCCAATCCACCGTCGGAATCTATATCGGAAACCGCCGGACTCGAACGGACTATGCTTCCCAGGGATACCGGCCAGCCCGGCATAACCGTGCCGTCATTATCGAATATGTATAAATCCCCGGAATATCCCGCTATAATTATATTCAAATTTCCATCTCCATCGGTATCGGCGATCGCCGGCGATGCCTGCACCGGGGCTGTCAGATCCACCGGGAATCCGCTGACATAAGACTGATCCGCGTTCCAGGCATGTACCTTCATATCGAATCCCGCGTAAATTATCTCCGGAAGATTGTCGTTGTCTATATCAGCCAATGCCGCCGAACCGTAAAAGCTCGATGTCCCCTGGAATGGCCACCCCGGATAATCGGTACCGTCGTGGTTAAGCACGTATACTTTCCTGCTCTGAAAACTGCCTATTATTATCTCCAAATCGCCGTTCCCGTCGATATCTGCCAAAGCGGGAGTAGCATGTATCACCGATGACGTGTTATACGGCCAGCCGGCCTGCAAATTCCCCAGATGGTCCCAGACATATATACTCCCGGTTTTGGAAACTCCTACCACCTCGAAATCGCCGTCGTTATCCAGATCTCCTATGGCCGCGCCGCCGGGAGCGTCACCGGAAACATCCTGAGGCCAGCCGGCTGTATTGGACCCGTCCGGCTCTATCGAATAGTATTTCCCGTCGGCCGCCGATATTATTATCTGCCTTTCCCCATTCGAATCAAAATCGAAAATCAATGGCGATGATTCTATATTCCCCGGAATATCAACCGGAAATCCGGCCTGCTCCAGGCTTACCCTTATAGACAAAATTAATTCGACCGCATAACCGCTGTTCGATCTGATTGTCAGAGTAAAATCATGAACCCCGGTTAACGCGTTCCCGGCGACAGTAATATCAAAAGGATCCGATGAGTTGTTTCCAGATCCACCCTGCCCGCTTATATCGCCGAATGAAGTCGTTGAATCCGTTATTATAAAATTCTCATCCGCCCGTAAAACACCCTCGACCCCGCCGGCATCGGCCCAAAGATTGGTTAGAACCGTTACCAGCTCTATCGATTCCGACGGATTCAACACACCGTCGCCGTCGTCATCGGTCAATGTTACATCAAAACTATCCAGCACGATTCTCGGCACCAGATCCCGACCCACGGCCGCTCCGGAGTTCACCCGCCCCGCCCCTAACAATCCTCTGTAACTGGGATTGAGATCTTCGATATTATCGGCCGTGTCCATCAGATGATCCATGATATCATCGGGAGACCACAACGGATTAGCAGCCTTCAGTAAACAAGCCGCCCCCGCGGCAACCGGGGAGGCCATCGATGTGCCGTCCAACGGCATAAACGACGAGTGATCCCAGGTGGAATTGACCGATACTCCCGGGGCGGAGATATCTACCCACGAGCCGTAGTTCGAGAAGCTCGCCCGTATATCCTCCGAATTGGTCGCCGCTACCGCCAATACATGGCTGTAGGCCGCCGGCCAATGGCTGGCCGATGTATTGCTGTTACCGGCCGCGGCTACTACCGTCACTCCCTGGTTATAAACCGCTGTTATAACATTCTGCTCGGCCTGCGAAAAACTCCCCGATCTGCCCCAGCTCAAATTTATCACGTCGCATCCGTTGTCCGCGGCGTACGTTATACCCTGATAGCCGTGCGATATGCTGGTCGGGTTGGAATCGCGCGAGACTTTCACCGCCATTATGCGAGCCGCCCAACCGGTAGCCGCGCCGCCGTACCCGTTATCCGTGGCCATGCTTACACAACCGGCCACATGAGTCCCGTGCGTCGGAGTCGGCTCCATCGGGTTGGGATCATTCATCGCCAGATCATACCCGACCACGTCGTCGACTCTCCCGTTACCGTCATCATCCAAACCATTGATATCGTCATTGGTAAATCTGCCGTCCCCATTGATATCCTCCGGCTCGTTTATCCACATATTCGGTTCCAGATCGGGATGATCGTAATACACTCCGGAATCTACTATCCCGACCACCGTGCGCCCGGTGGAATCCCCCCTGATCACGTCCCAGGCCAGGTAAGCCTCTGTCCTGCCCAACTGGTACCAGCCGGAGATCAACGGGTCATTAGGCACATAATCGAGATAATGCAGATAATAAGGCTCCGCGAATTCTATATTCGGATCGTTGTCCAATGCTGTTATCGCGCTCTCCAGTCGACCCGGATCGGCCACCGTGGCGATGAACATTCGCTCCACTACCTCCCGGATAATATCCGATTTGATCGGCGCCGGGTAATAAGGCTCGATACTGACTATGCCCGCGTTTGCGATAATAGCGTCAATGCTTGCATACCCTGTCGTCCCGGTGTTGATGCCATAATTATCGAAAACAGAAAGATCAACCCACGGCCGGACAGAAATAACAGTCTGGTTATCAACAAAATCCACTCCCGGTACGCCATTCAGACCAAAGGCCGGAACCCAACCCGAAATCACCGCCAATACGATAGCAATGGTAAATACCTTCATGATCTTCCCCGTTTCAACTATTACGATTCCCGCTCTGCCCATAGCCGGTATGCGGATCAATGGCTGGATTTGACTGGCTATCTGCTTTTTCACCAAACGACTCACAAAAGGATGAAACCTCTTTTATCCCAATTTAAAAAATTGCCCTAAATTGTCAAGTGAAAACTACAATATTCCGCTTATCAGCTTATACAATTACAGGCAATATTTATGCCCGTAATCTGTTGAAAAATAAGAGATTTTATTATTGACCGGCCGGCCGGTAATTCATCGTGGACAAAAAAAGCTCCGAAATCTCCATTCCGGGGTTTGCGTTTCGGCTGTTCGACGATCTTATTTATAGAGAATTTTCACCTGTGCCGAACGCCGGATTATATTCCCCAGGTTATTCGGCAGCCTGATATTGCCGTCCCCTAAAAGATCCCCCAACGCTATCAAACCGTAGTTCGTCCGTTCCCCCGCCGATGTTTCCATGACAAACGAGGTTATATCCACATGAAATTCGTTCTCGCCGTTTAATTTCACCGTGTACGCCCCCACGCTCATACTGTCGGTTATCCCCACGCTTGACTCGAAATCGATATCGTTCTCCGACCATGTCCCTATCAGCGGATGAACCCGAAACTCGAATAGCGAATCCGAACCGGACGCGTTTATCGTCGCCTGCGAATAAAGCTCGACATAGATTATTTCGCTCCCGACGACCTCCTCGGGCAGCGTGAAACTCAAAGCGATCCGGCTTTCCGCCGTCATATCGTTCGGATCATTCAGAACCACGGCCCGGTCGAGCCCCACTGTTACCTCGGCCGCCTGAACCGCTAAAGCCGAGATCAAAACCGCTAATATTATTGCAATTGAATTACGCATTTTTACCCTCCTTTATCTCAGCAATGTCATCTTGCCGGAGCCGTAATTTTCGCTGGACTGAACCGTGTAGAAGTATATCCCCGAACCGGCATCCTGCCCATGTTTGTTTTTTCCGTTCCAGATCACTTTATTCACTCCGCCATTCATATGCCCGTCCGCCGCTCTGACCACTTCCTGCCCTAAGAGGTTGTATATGGTCACGATCGTATGCCCCGGCCTGTCCAGGGTGAATGATATTGTGGTTTGAGGATTGAAAGGATTGGGGTAGTTCTGGTTTAAAGAGAAAACCGCCGGAATTTCAGGCTTGAATTCTATCCTCGGCGCCGAAGTTCGATGTGGCTTCCATTGTATCGCCCTGTATTTATTATCGGTATAGAATTTACTTGAATCCGGAAAGGACGTTCCCCACCAATTATATTGCGCCCAGAGAGTCTCACGGGACGATACTAAAAGGTTGGCGAAGTAAACGTAGTACGCTGATGTTGTATCAAATGTGGAATTTCCCCAGCTGATCGTATCACCCAAATCCGGTTTGCCTCCGCTGATCGCTTTGACCCCGGTTGCCACGGACCTGAATACGCAGTTTCTTACTCTTGGATAGGCGTTATTCGATGCGTAGAGTCCGTAATTAATGTTTGACGAAAAATCGCAATCGGAAATATTAACATCAGAGTTTTTAATGTAAATACCTCCGATATCATAACTGCTTACTTGACAACCCTTGATTTCAGTATTGTCGTTGTTCTCCACGTATATGCCATATTGCGCCGGAGTTGGGACGCAACTGATCGTATCGTCGAATAAATAAGTCGCCTCGCCCGACAGCGTAGTTCCGCTAATCCGTATTCCGTTGACCGCATTGTCAATGAACTTTGTGTTGTCTACCGAATCAGCCGCCATATACCCATAAAGTCCGTAGGCTCCGTTGTAAGCCACTGTCGAATTGCTTAGATCGACATATCCTTTGTAGTTGAAAATACCGGCTATACTGTTATAGCTGATATTGCAATTAGATACCAATACGTTCGACCTAGAACGAGCTTCGACGCCGTAATTCGCTTTGATGATTGAACAGTAATTCAGAACCGCTGCTGCGCTTTCATCGATGTAAATTCCGTTCCAATACCCATTACCGGCGCTTTCGTCCTGAGGTAGGAATTTCACCGAATCCCCGGTTGTTCCCTTAATAATTATTTCCGCGTAAATCTCCGCGATCAATTGGACCGCAGTATCAGCGTAAAATACTGCTGGCCCTTCGACCTTGAACGTTTCCCGTCCCGGCACATAGGCGTCATTTAGTATCTTTATGCCCCCCTGATATCTATAATTAGTGTTGAAATTTCCGCCCAATGCTATCTCGCTTGTCCCCACGATCTTGAACAACCGCCCTTCACCGGGGCCCAGGACAGTGGTGAAGGGGATGGCGCCGTCGAGGGTGGCAGTGTAAGTGGTTTCGGGGATAGCCTCCCATCTCGATGAATCAGGATTATAATAGGCGGTGTCGGCCAGGTTGATCACGTAAAGATAATCGGAAGCAAAGGCCGACGTATCAAAGTGAACAATGACGTTTATTTGAGGAGCCAGGTTCGAACCGTCGACGTTGCAGGCGCGGTTGACCAGCATCATGTAATCATCGCCGGTGCTATCATGAAACTCGCCTATCTGAAACCATCCCGAGTCCGGATTGGTCGAATCGGACCAATAGTCTAAGCTCTCTATCAAGGCTCCCGACGGCGGACCGGTGGAGCCGTTCAACTTATAAGTTCCGTCGAAATGGAAGCTGTCGGAAGCGTATAGATCCCCGTACGCTTTAACATATGGGCTGATATAATCCTGCAGATAGTCCCATAAGATCCCCTTAACCCAATCCCCATCCTCGTCATACTCGGTTATGCCGTCCGCTTTCTGATCGGGATCGTCAGTGGAATCGTAGCGCCAGTATACCAGCCCCTTTATCGGGTAACACATGGCCATAAAAGTAAGCATAGATAGTTCGCTTTTTGTCGGCATCCGCCAGATGAAGGCCGCATCGTCTTCACAATCACGATCGCGAATCGTGATCGTCAGGGTATCCCCAAACTGGTTCGTGTCCGCCACTGTGGTAACCAGATCCTTGAAGCTATGCATGAAAGCCTGTGATAAAACCCAGAAATCAAGATCGTTGTCACGCGCTGCGGCGTAAAGTGTGTCCAGATAGTCTACATAATAGTCGTTTATGACCTTCTGCAGACCCCAGCCCGCCGAGCTGGAATCGTATCCCGTATAAGCAGTCTTATTGCCTCGGATTTCATCGACTCCTGTGAACAGCGTGTCGCCGGCCTCATAGTCGATTATCGTCG
>JAHEDG010000096.1 GCA_024641335.1 Candidatus Zixiibacteriota bacterium | reverse complement strand
ATACCTCCGATGGTGGAAACAGCTGGCTTGCTCAAACCACTCCAACCGCTTCCCGTCTGTACGACGTTTGCTTCGTCGACAGCGATTACGGCTGGGCGGTGGGCAGAGATGGCGTCGTCATTCATACTGTTAACGGCGGGCAGACCTGGATCATTCAGAATTCCAATTCCAGCGAACGGCTTTACGGTGTCGATTTCACCGATCGGGAGCATGGCTGGCTGGTCGGCTGGGCGGGGGTAGTTCGTAGAACCACCGACGGCGGGAATAACTGGATGGCGGTCGATCTGGGAAATCAAGTCGAGAAATATCAAGTTGCTTTTGCCGATCAGGATCATGGATTGATTGCCGGCTGGAACGGCGAGTTCTTCACCACTACCG
This sequence comes from Candidatus Zixiibacteriota bacterium, assembly GCA_024641335.1. Lineage (GTDB taxonomy): Bacteria > Zixibacteria > MSB-5A5 > UBA10806 > UBA10806 > JAHEDG01. Next base: position 1,798 of record JAHEDG010000096.1, on the reverse strand, counting down.
ACGGCGGCGACAACTGGGTGGCTCGCTCATCGGGAACATCGAGCGATTTCTACGGCCTCGCTTATCCCGATCCTCTTAACGCTTTCGCTTTCGGCAACAGCGTCATCTGCAAATCGAGCGATGGCGGTGTCAGCTGGGCCGGCCAGATGTCTAATATAGAGAGCGCCTGGCGTAATATAATCGGCTCCAAAATCGGCACCACCGAGCCGGACAGGCAGGTGATTATCTGCGCTCATATGGACAACAGGTCGGAGACACCCGAGACTATCGCTCCCGGTTCCGACGATAACGGGTCCGGCGCCACCGCTGTCATAGAGGCGGCCAGGATTTTCACGGGGTTCAATTTCGAGAAAACAATCAAATTCTGTCTCTGGACAGGGGAGGAGCAGGGGCTTCTCGGTTCAGCCGCTTACGCACGAGACGCTTTCGGCCGCGGTGACGATATCGCCGGAGTATTTAATTTCGATATGATCGCCTGGGACGGCAACAGCGACGGCTCTATAGAGCTGCATTGCGGCACCATGAGCTCGTCGCAAACTTTGGGGCATCTTTTCGAGGACGTGATCACCGATTACGATATCTCCCTCGATCCGGAATTCCTCACCTATAGCTCCACAGATCGCTCGGATCACGCCTCCTTCTGGGATCAGGGTTATCCGGCTATTCTGGGAATAGAGGATTTCTCCAGCGATTTCAATCCCTACTATCATTCCGCCGGCGATAACATGAATCACATCATGGAAAATCTCTTCACCGAGTTCACCCGCGCGGCCGTGGGAGCGGCGGCCACTTTCGCCGTTCCGGATACCTTATTCACCGGCATCGGATGCGCGGAGCAACTTCCCTGCGGCCTGACCGTCGGCGGCAGTTATCCCAACCCGTTCAACGCGGCAGCTACTATTACTTTCGCCCTGGCCGCCCGATCCGATATCGACCTGGCCGTTTATGACATTCTCGGCCGCCAGGTAGCTTCTTTGTATACCGGTCCGGCCAATGCCGGCACTCACCGGATTACATGGAATGCCAACGATCAGCCGTCCGGCATCTATTTCTACCGCCTGACCATAGGGGACACCCGGGCTGCCGGGAGGATGACCTTGCTGAAGTAGACTTTCGCTATAAAATTCAGGTTATTTTTCCGAAGGGGGCGGATAGCATCCGCCCTTTTATTATATATAGGTTGATTCTCCGGGAATGAGAGCGCTAAGAGATGGTTAATCGCCGGAGGATCAATAAATTAAATGCTGCCTAAAACTAATATATTAAATATAATAATGAAACAAAAATAGCCGAAACCAAATCAAAGTTGTTTTTGTCATTCTCGCGAAAGCGGGAATCCGGATCGGTATAAAATAATATTCCTCCGAGCGTCAGGTTACTCTCCATTGCGAAGACGGGGCTTGATCCTACCGTTGCTATAATTTTCGTAGGGGCGAGGTTTCCTTGCCCTATTTAATTTTACTGGTAACCAGACCCTGCCTCGCCGCTGTATCAGGATGTCAAGAACGGATTCCTTAGGCGGCTTACAACTCGTTATCCTCCTACGCCGTCATCCTGAATATCTCTATCACCCCGGCCCGGTCAATCGGACGGGGGTTGATCAGGTGGCCGCGATCCCGCATATATAATCTCACTATATCATCGGCCATAAGTTCGAATTTGGAATCGTCAATACTTAGGTCGCCGAACGTCAGCAGCCGTCCTATCGACGCCAGCCAGCCTTTCATGGCATCGATACTTATTTTGGCCAAATGGTATAAATCGTCACCGTCGAGCGAAAGGCCGAATACGTTGCGGC
>JAHEDG010000071.1 GCA_024641335.1 Candidatus Zixiibacteriota bacterium | reverse complement strand
GATATTTCCCCATATTATATCTATCCGCGCCATATTTGACGCGGGTTCCCTCCCCCCGGGAAGAATCAGACAACTGTATATGCGTGTGACCGAAAATAAATCGGAATGTGTCAGGAAGGAGCGAAGCGACATTCCATACGGGCATACGGCCCGTAGGGATCCGTAGGATCTGACACCCGAAGCGTCAGGGTGTCTTCTAAGGAGAGGCTCGGCGTTCATCCTGACGCATCGAGGATGGTATGTGCGCGTGTTTTCGCGATAGGAGTATTACAGCCGGATACCGCGCCTTTAAGGAAGCGATTGAGATTGCAGGAGCAGGGGGGAGAGTGAAATTTAGGGAGTGGGATGCCAAATACGGTTAATGAAAATTGTCGATCTGTAATTGTGATTGGAATTGACTGATAGTCGTTTGATAACACTTGGAATTAGTGATATTTTGAAAGGAAAATAAAATGGTGCCAGCTAAGAAAAAATCAACAAGAAAGAAAAAGGAAAAAGCCAAAAGAATATATGAGTCATCAAATTCCGCAAAGGTTGGTCAGTCGATTGAGCAATGGACATTTCCGAGAAATACCTTGGAGGAAGCTATTAGATTAATTCAAGGTATTGAAGAAAAATATGCAGGGAATCCCACAGAAGCTAAATTATTACCCCCTTTAGTAGGCCTTAAAAAAGTGAATGACTGGAGATTTACTAGGCTCTTGATATCCGCAAATTTGTATGGTATTTCAAGTGGGACAGGGACTACGGCTATCGTAGAATTAACTCCAATCGGAACCGATATTGTTGCACCGGACGCGCCTGAAAAAAGGAAAACTGCGTTAATGACTGCCTTTAGATCTGTAAGTGATTTCGCAAATGTAATGGATTTTTATAAAGAAAAGAAGATTCCAGAGGATGAATTTTTCTCTAATACACTCACAAGAAAATTCGATATTCCTAGAGACCGAGTAGGAACGTTTATAAACATATTTACGGAAAATCTTAACTATATAAGAGCGTTTCAAACTGGTGGCGACGGTGACAAGATAATTCGGGATGTAGATGAACCACGGCAAATTGAAGTCGAAGATGAAATACCTAAAAAGAAGAAAGTTGAGGTAAGCATAAGAGAGTATTTAGACACATGTTTTGTGCTTATGCCGTTCGGAAGCAAATTCGATAATCATTATAAAACTGTGTTTACTCCATCAATAAAAGAAGCAGGATTCGAGCCATTGCGCGCAGATGATCTATTTGGCTCCGGGATGGTGATTGAACAAATTTGGGAACAAATTAGGAAAGCGAAAGTGCTATTGGCTGAATTGACAGGAAAAAACGCCAATGTATTCTATGAACTTGGACTCGCGCATGCAATAAGACAGCCTGTTGTTATAGTGACTGATAATATCGAAGATGTACCTTTTGATCTAAGGCACTTAAGGGTTATAACCTATGACGTCGACAATCCTTTCTGGGGAGATCAATTATCAAGATCAATAATTGATTTCCTTAAAAATACTAAATCGGATCCTGAAAAATCTATTCCTCAAACGTTCAAAGTTATTGATGAAGAATCTGATTAGACGTATGGCGTTCGGTATTAGATTATTTAAAATGGGCGGGGAAAAGCAAAGGAGACTTCATGGCGAGGTCAAAACAGCATGAGAGGCTAAAAACAAAAGAAGCAGGAAAATCCGGCAAAAAGGAAGTAGCTCTTTCTGGTGGCAAAAGGCTGGATGTTAAGAAAAAAGATACCGCTATAGAGATAGAGAGATCAGGAAACACAGATAAGGCAGCCCAGCGTCTTAAAACCAGTAAAGCGCCCAAAAATAAGCTAATAGTGCCTCAAAAAGACATGGATAAAGCAGCCGAATCAATGAAGCCCCGTAGGTCGAAACCTTTATGGTTTCGACTTTCACTCTCCATACGGTCCGTCAAAACCTCCGGGTTCCTTCACGCCCCAATCGTTTTCATAATATCCTCGTTGATAATATTCCATAAAAGAACTGTGCTTCCAATCTCCGGGGCGATCGACAAGTCCGTGCTTTACCGGATTGTAATGTATATAATCGATATGCTTCCGATAATCATCCTCGTCTCTGATTTTATGATCCCAAAAACGATATTGCCAGACCCTGCCGGATTTCAGCTTCCATCGCGACCTGTATGATCCGGAAAACTTCATTTTAAGGCGTTTCATTAAATTTGACGGATCGATATTCTCCGCGTCGAGCAATAAATGAAGGTGATCGGGTAAAATCACCCAGGCTATTAAATCGATTTCCGCGATAGATTTGATAAACGCAAGCGCATCATGCCATAGATCGACATTGTCGATTAACAACGGTTTACGCCCATGTGTTACGTGAGTCATGAAGTACGGGAATCCCGATTCCCAATACCGTCGAATGTCAGTCATAATTAGATAATGTACAAAATCGATTTCAACTTCGCAATCAAAGCTATATTATTTATATATGCGCTTTTATCTCAGAGTGTCGAAACCGCGAGGGTTTCGACCTACTTTTATCAATTGGATTGACCCGAGTAGGATTAGGTTTGAGCCTAAACGCTGATAGTAACTACTGGTACAGGTCCGAAAATTCTATTTACAGCTATATATTTGACCGTCTCCTTGTACCTATTTTCACAAAATCATTTGCCTTGCACTAGAACCGGGGTGCCCCGCAGCTTGCTGTGGGATAATATCAACAACCACCATTTTGGGAGCACAAAATAGACTAACCCCCAGGCCGCGGGGTGCCAATGTTAATAATATCGAAAAAGAATATAGATTTAGGACACATTTCGCGCGCTTAAAAAAACGGGTATCAGGGCCCCCCGGCCCGATACCCGAAATCCTTAAAAATCTGTAATTTTTACTGGTCCGTTTTCCCTTTTGTCCTGAATGTATCCAGCCCCAACGGCAGATAGATAAGACAGAACCCCGATAAACTCGTAAACACCATTACAACACCGACCGCCAGCAAGACAATAGTCCAGACAGTCGAGTGAACAACAAACAAACCCAGAGCGCCCAGAATCAATCCGATAACAAATCTAATCGCTTTATCCGAATTTCCGACATTCTTCTTCATCAAATCCTCCCACTGATAAATCGGGGTTCGCCCCCGTCCCATACTAACCCTAACTTGGTGTTTGCCCGGCCGGTTTCCCTAATCGAGAAAAATTTAAGGCTGTTTTGATTCTCGAAAACCGGCTTTTTTATTGGCAAACCCGGCTCAGGACAATATATTCCCTGCTGACAGTAGACGAAGACGAGAATTTGGAAAAGGTAAAAAATTATGCCTGATAGACAAAAGAAATCGCTGGACCAGCTTTACGGTCTTCTTAAGGAAGTCGTTACTCTCTATTCTTGCCAGGCCGTTCTCGATTGGGATGAACGAACCTATATGCCCCGCGGCGGCGGAGAAAATCGCGCCAACCAGTCGGCGGTCATAGCCGGACTCGCCCATGAGAAATTTACATCGGCCAGGGTAGGAGAGCTGATCGATGAAATAATCGACGCCGGATTGGATCCCGCCAAAGACGATATCGATTCGGCCAATATCAGGGAAATAAAGCGGGATTATAATCATTCCGTAAAAATCCCCAAGACTCTGGTGGAAGAATTGAACCGAACTATCTCCCTTTCCCAGGGGGTCTGGCAGGATGCCCGCGCCAAGTCCGATTTCGCGGCTTTCAAACCATGGTTCGAAAAAGTAACTGATTTGAAACGTCAGGTAGCCGAGGCAGTCGGTTACCAGGGTGTGCCTTATAACGCCATGCTCGATATGTACGAGCCGGGGGCGACCACCGATCAGATAGCTAAAGTCTTCGCCGGGCTTCGCGATGAACTCGTCGATCTGATCGCCAGGATTAAAGATTCCGGCAAGGGCCCGGATAGATCGATAATAACCCGCGATTATCCGATCGAGCTTCAGGAAAAATTCGGTATCGAAGCGGCCGGGGCTATCGGATTCGATTTCGAAAGGGGACGGCTGGATAAGACAACCCATCCGTTTTGCACAGGTTTCGGTCCGGGAGATACGCGCATAACGACCCGTTACGATAAAAATTACTTCCCCATGGCCTTGTACGGCATTCTTCATGAAGCCGGCCACGGCATCTACGACCAGGGTCTGCTCAAGGAAAATTACGCTACCCCCTGCGGAGAGCCGATCTCGCTCGGCATTCATGAATCCCAATCCCGAATGTGGGAGAATATGGTGGGACGAAGCAAAGCGTTCTGGAAACATTTTCTCCCCAAAGCGCAGACCGTATTTCCTGACGCGCTGAAAAATGTAACGATCGATCAGATTCATTTCGCGGTTAACGATGTCAAACCGTCACTCATTCGGGTCGAAGCCGATGAAGCCACCTATAATCTCCATATACTCCTGCGTTTTGAACTCGAAAGCGCGTTTTTCAACGGAGATATAAAAATCGCCGATGTGCCCGGCGAATGGAACGAGAGATTCGAAAAATATTTCGGTATCAAACCCGAAAAGGATACTGTCGGCTGTCTGCAGGACGTTCACTGGTCGGCCGGATTGATCGGCTATTTTCCCACCTACACCCTGGGCAATCTCTATGCCGCTCAGTTCTTTGCCAAAGCGGATAAGGATCTCGGCGGTCTGCATTCCAGATTCGAGAAGGGAGATTTCAAACCGCTCCTCGGCTGGCTTAGAGAAAATATACACCATCATGGCAAACGTTATCGGGCTACCGATCTGATCAAACGGGTTACCGGTGAACCGCTTTCGCATAAACCGTTGATGAGCTATCTAAATAAGAAGTTCGGCGAATTATACGGAATTTAGGAGCGCTAAACATTCGTGGAGCATCGGGGGCGAATTCGATATCGCCCCCTTTTCCATAATCAAGAAGGCCGGCACAACCATAATCGAACCATAATTTTTGAGATCATATGAATCGTGTCTGTTTGCCACACCAACATCAAGCAGTCAATACTACTGAACAACATCCGATTCTACTATACCAAACTCCTATTCCGGATAATAATCTGTTCATATGAATACATATTCCTCTGACATAAAAATAGGTTTACTGGAAGACCGTCTGCCCGGAGCTCTAACTCTCCTAAACGATTGTCAGGTCTGTCCTCGGCAATGCCATGTCAACCGCACACGTGGCGAAGTCAGTCATTGCGGGGTCGACGCTCGTCTAAAGGTATCATCGGCCAATCTACATCACGGCGAGGAGCCTCCCATCTCCGGGACAAGAGGTTCAGGCACTATTTTTCTTTCGGGCTGTAATCTAAAATGTGTCTACTGCCAGAACTACCCAATCAGTCAGCTCCATCACGGGGAATACATGACATCGGATGAGCTGGCCGCCGAAATGGTAAAACTTCAACGGCGCGGCGCTCATAATATTAATTTCGTTACCCCATCGCATTATGTGCCCCAACTAATGGAATCGATGCTCGCGGCCTATAAAAGCGGGCTTACCCTGCCGATAGTTTACAATTCATCCGGCTATGACAGCGTGGAGACATTGCGTTTACTCGACGGTATAGTCGAGATCTATATGCCGGATATGCGTTACGCCGCCGGTGAAACAGCCGGATGTTATTCCGGGGCGTCCGACTATCCCAAGGTAAACCAGGCGGCTATCAGGGAAATGCATCGACAGACCGGAAAGCTTGTTATGGATGCTTACGGCATCGCTTTGCGGGGCCTTTTGGTACGGCACCTAATTTTGCCTAATAGTTTATCAGGATCAAAAGAGATTTTCGATTTTATAGCCCGGGAGATATCTTCCGAAACCTATGTATCGCTCATGAGCCAGTATTTTCCCGCTCACAAGGCAATGTCGATAAGGGAATTGGATCGCCGTTTGATGAATTCGGAATACAAGGAAGCTCTCCGGACTTTTGAGGACGCCGGCCTGATCAACGGATTCGCTCAACCATACAGCGGGATATAAATGGTTCACCCGATATTATTCGGCCTTATGGCCGGACGATACTATGTTGCCCTGCCATTATTTGAACAGCGGCGGATGCTGTTTATGAAAATCGGTGGCGTCCTGGTATTTTTTGGCCGCCGCCAGAAGAGTGGCCTCGTCATAGAGCCGTCCGATGAATGTGATGCTGGTCGGTTCTCCGTCATCGTTGAATCCGTCGGGCAGGACCACGCAGGGATGTCCGGTCAGGTTGGTGAAAAGGAGATTATTTCCCTCGAACGACGGTGAAATGTAAAGATCGACCCGGGACATTATCCGCGCCATCCGTTCGATTAACAAAGTACGTAGCCTGTTCGCCTGTATATATTCTACCGCCGGTATAAAACGGGAACTGCGAAAAACGTTGGGCCAGGCGTTCTTGACCTGCCTGACCAGAAGATCATCGCGACCGGACCTGGTAAGCTCATCGAAAGCCGCCGCCGCTTCGGCCGAGAGTATTATCTCCATAGCCTGCGCCGGAAAATCTGGAAGTTCAATCGGTATCAGGTTAGCGCCGAGTTCCTCGAGCTTTTTCAAGGCCGCCGTATTTTGCGCGGCATAAACGGTGTCGCTTTCGAAATCCTTTATTAGATATCCGATACGCAGATTAGTAAAATCAACTTCTGGCGTATAGTTGAATGAAACGTCAATAACGCTTTGGTCCAAACCATCGGGACCGATTATGGCGTCGAATACCAGCGCGCAATCTTCGACTGTCCTGCAGATCGGTCCGAGTTTATCCATCGACCAGCTCAAGGCCATAGCCCCGGTCCGGCTGACTCTTCCGTAGGTCGGTCTTAATCCGGTGGTTCCGCATCTGGTGGATGGCGAGACTATCGATCCCCATGTTTCGGAGCCTATGGCAAACGGCACCAGGCCGGCGGCCACCGCGGACGCTGATCCGGCCGATGATCCGCTCGATCCCTGTTCGAGATTCCACGGGTTTTTGGTTGTATCGGCATACCAGACATCCCCCCAGGCCAACGCTCCAAGGGATAATTTAGCCACCAAAACCGCCCCGGCTTCTTCGAGCCTCCTGATCACAGCGGCGTCATGTTCTATTATCTGATCCTTATAGGGCATCGCTCCCCAGGTAGTCTTGTACCCTTTAGAGGCCAGAAGATCCTTCGCTCCATACGGGATTCCGTGCAGGGGCCCCCGGTAGATTCCGGCGGCCAATTCCTCGTCGGCCCGGGCGGCCTGCGCTAATGCCGTTTCCTCGGTCAGGGTTATTACGCAATGCAATTGAGAATCGTATTTCTTCAATCTATCTATAACCAGCTCGGTGAGCTGTGTCGATGTTATCTGTCCGGAGCGGATCAGCGCCCCCAGATCGCCTATTGAATAAAATGCCAGATCGTTTAAATCGACCGGCGCCTCGATTGGCCCGACAGGACTGACTATAATGGAATCGAAAACCCGATCGGGTTCGAATCCCGGCGGTATCGGGTTGAAGATCAGGCTCGGAGCCACCGAATTATCCAGGCTAATTTCTCTTAGCATCCGATAACCTTCCAGATTGTAATTCAGATCATCCAGCATCGAATCCCGTTCCGTGTCGCTGAATTTCAATCCGATAATTTTACTTCCCTCGTTAACCGTCTTCTTCTTTATTTCATTGTTTTTATCCTGAGCGGAAATGTCTGATGAGATGACTAAAAGAAAGATCGACAATATCGCTCCGATTTTAAGCGTATGGGATCGAAACATCCTCTCCTCCATTTTGATAATTGCTACCAGCCTATTTAATCTTCAAAAAACCGTATGGTCAACGATTATTTTTCAGGGGAATAAGCCTTTTTTCTATAGTCTCGATTTTCATAATTATATTAAAAAAAGCGATGACGGCGAATTTTCTCACCGTCACCGCTTGTAGTGTTGATGTTCAGATATTAGAACTTGCCGAATTCCCTATCGTCAAGAGAGATTACCGATTCAGGTTCGGGTTGGGAAGATTTGGCCGTAGCCGGATGATTTCCCCAATCGGCCTTCTGCTGAGACTTCTTCGCCTTGGCTTTGGAAGCCGCGCCATGCGATTGATTCGACACCGTCATGCCGGAACCGAGCTGTGTTTTCAGTTTGAAACGTCCGATCATTTGTTTCAGCTGGCTGGCCTGTCCGG
>JAHEDG010000070.1 GCA_024641335.1 Candidatus Zixiibacteriota bacterium | reverse complement strand
TGCTGACCGGGATGGCCTTAGCCCAGATGGGGGAATTCTCTTTCGTCCTGCTTTCCGCAGGGCGTGAATCCGACCTTCTGCCCGCTTCGATCGAAAATAAACTCATGGCCGCCGCTGTTTTGACTATGCTGGCCACCCCCTTTATGATATCCTGGGGTCCTCGTTTAGCCGCGGGCGCCATACGAATCAAAGCTTTAACAAAACCGTTCAGGATACTCGAGGAAAGAGACGATTCGGAATCTCAAGTTCGGCTCGAGGATCACGTGATAATCGGTGGCTACGGTTTCGCGGGAAAGGTCCTCTCCTCGACCCTCAAGCAATGCGGGATACGGTACGTGGTGGTCGATATAAACCCGGGCAATATCAGGCAGGCGGCGAAAGACGGCCATGCGGCGTTTTACGGCGACGTCTCCAGCCCCGACGTACTTGAAAGCCTGGATATTGCCACTGCCCGGGAACTGGTTTTCGTAATTAACGATCCGACCGCTGTCGAAAGGGCTATAAGCCACGCCCGGCGCCTGGCGGCGAAACTGCATATAGTCGTCAGAACACGATATCTTCTCGATATAGAGCCGTTGAAAAAGGCCGGGGCCGATGATATAATCCCCGCCGAACGAGAATCAGCCGCCAAAACCGCCGAGATTGTATTGAAACAATACTGTCTTCCCGATGAAATCATAAAAGAGGGTTCTGAGAAGATCCGCAAAAGCGTTGAATAGCACGCTCCATAATAAACGGCAGAATATCCCCCATTTCCCCCAAAATCAGCTATTATCACTTTTCGAAACTTTTTCCCCAATTGCGTAGTTGAATATAGCGAAGATAATGAATATATTAAGCATTATCAATTACGTTTTTAAGTTAAGAGATCTTTAAAGGTTAAAAGGAGCGATAAAATGGCTTACGATTGGAAATTTAATAAAAGACCTTACACCGACGATGAGGCTAAAAGCCTGCTGAAAAATGTCGTCTCGGTTGAAACCAGCGACTGGCATTACAATAAACACCACAAAGGCTACGTGGCCGCGTTGAATACAATAGAGGCCGGCCTGGAAAAGGCTGATCCGGCCGCCGCCAACGGCAATTATTCCGAGATCGGCGAGCTGAAACGTCAACGCAACTGGAACCACGCCGGGGCGCTGCTTCATGACGTTTACTGGGAAGTCCTGGGGGGTGACGGTGATCCGTCCAAAGGCCCGGAAATCTTAGCGGCTATCAAGAAAGAATTCGGCAGTTTTGAAAAGTGGAAAGAGGATTTCAAAGCGACAGCGACCGCGGCCAAGCTTTCCGGCTGGGGAGTTCTTGTATACGACAAGCTTTACAGCGGACGGCTTATCAACTCTCTGGTCGATCATCATCATCATGGGGCCATGTGGGGCGGGATACCGATTATTTCCTGCGATGTTTTCGAGCATGCCTATTACCATAAGGACGGTCCGGGCAGGGCGGTTTATATCGATAATTTCATCGGCAGTCTGCATTGGGGACGGATCAACGATCGTTTCAAGAAGTTTGTCGGTTAAATTATAGGATGAAGATTTGGCGCCGGGCGGGAAGTCCGGCGTCAACCCCCGAAGATTCAAGATCATATCCGAAAGACAAATCCTTCTTGATCCCTGTATTTATCTTTTTTCATATATTTTGTTGACGGCCCCTCCCGGCCCCGATATTTATTTATCTAATATTCTCCTCCGCTGTTCTGGGGTGATAAAAGTTGACAGAAACGATCCATTATATTAACTTAGGCCTTCGATTTTGGCTGCGATAATGCTTTAGGGAGGGTATAAATAGCCATGAAATCAAACGGCAACAGAGAATTCGAAGGTAAAGTCGCCCTGGTTACCGGAGGTACCAAAGGCATCGGGAAATCTATAGCCATGATGCTGGCTGAGGGGGGAGCTAATGTGGTCGTGAACTATTTACGCAGCCGCAATTCCGCCGAGGAGACGGTGGAACAGCTTCACCAGTTCGGGGGAGAGCATCACGCGGTCAGATGCAATATCGGAAACCATGAAAAGATGCATAAAGTCTATGATGAAATCAGGGAAAAATACGGCAGACTGGATATCCTGATCTCCAATGCCGCCCTCGGATTGTTTACATCCGCTATGGAACTCAACGAGAAAGCCTGGCATCTCTCCATGGATACCAACGCCCTGGCGTTCTTAAAAGGAGTTCAGTTGGCCAGGGACATGATGCCCGACGGCTCCAAGATTGTAGCTTTGTCGTCGCTGGGATCGGTAAGACATATCCCCGGCTACGCGGCTATCGGGGCATCCAAGGCGGCTATCGAAACCCTGACCCGATATCTGGCGTTCGAATTGGCGCCTCGCCGCATCAATGTCAATACGGTTTCCGGCGGTTTTATCGATACCGACGCCCTCAAGGGATTTCCCAGTTATCAGGGCATGCTTGAAGAGGTGGTCAGGCGTACTCCTTACGACAGGGTGGGGACTCCCGAAGAAGTTGCCGAAGTGGTGGTCTTCCTGTGTTCCGACCGATCGAGGTGGGTCACTGGCCAGATTATCGTTGTTGATGGCGGATACTCGTTGGCGTGAGGATTTTATGAATCAAACTATTAAGGCCTATTTCTTTTCCCGTGACGGCTTCGAAAAATATCTTGAAAAAGGATTTCCGGGTTGGCCATTCGTGTTTTTTGTTTATATCTTTTTTATCGCCGCCCTGGTTTTTGTCACGGCCGGTTCTTTCGAAATTGGCTTGTTTACTTTCATTCAGCCACTGATATTTCTTTTCCTTATTATTGTCCTTACCGCGCTCGGAGCGGTCATACTGGGAGCCGAAGAGCCCATTATCAGGGGCTTGAGACTTGTGGCCGTTTGTCTTCCGCCCACCGGCCTGGCTTGGTTCTTCCTGGCGATGAAATCGGTACTGGTATTGTTTATGATCTATCCCGCTATTTTGTTCATCTATGGGTCGGCGTTTATCGGTTCGCGTGACAAAGCTCTGAATATCTTTGTTGGATTTTTGATAATTTCCTTAACCATCGGTTTGACGTTTTTCGAATCAAAGCTGACCGCTCGAATATTCGATCACGACCTCGTTGTTAATGAGCTTCGTCTGGAACTAAGACCGATAAAAAATTATGACGACGATGAAATATCGATTCTCAGCCTGTTGGTTATAGGCACTCCGAAGCTGGGTATGATTCCTCAGGCCGTAGATCTTGCGGGTATGGCCTCTGTCAGCGAAGATTCTGTTAGGAAAGTTCTTTATCAGCTGGATCTGAAAGGGGATATCATAATAACATCCGAGGGAGAAATACGTTTCGCCTATCCCTGGGCCGATTTCGATAACGGCTATCAGGTATTTTTGGAATTCGGACCGGGCTCGGTATCCGGTCCCCTTTGGGTGTCTGACGCTTTGCACGGTTTGGGTATCTCCGCTTTGTTTGCAGGATCGAAAACCAGGATCAACTCCACCTTGAAAGATACAGGAGATTCGCTCTTTATTGAGGTCGCCGATGGTCAGATTGTCAACTCCGATCATCCTGAAGCGGTCGTCTATCAGGGAGCGTCCTATTCCGATGTCGATTTCTATTCATCGCCCTCAGGCGCCAAAACCAGCCATCCAGGCAGGTTTGACGCCACACGTCTATTACGTCTGGATCGGGCTTTGATTATTGGCGAATCCTTAACCGGGGCGATGAAGGATAAGTGGATTGAGTAAAAACATTTCCGCCCCGGAGAGAATTAGCCTGAAGTACTATGACATTATTCTCGGGCTGTTTGTAGCGGTTTTACTCATCTCCAACGTGGCCTCATCGAAAGTCCTCGATCTGGGGCCCTTCACATTCGACGGCGGAACGATTCTGTTTCCGATCAGTTATATTTTCGGAGATATATTGACCGAAGTCTACGGCTATAAACGATCCCGCCGGGTTATCTGGACCGGTTTTCTGGCGGCTTTCCTGATGTCGGTCGTATTCATCATCGTCGGAAAATTGCCCTCCGCCGCGGATTGGGGAAACCAGGATGCCTACGATAAGATCCTGGGGCTGACTCCCAGGATAGTTCTGGCATCGCTGATCGCTTATTTCGCCGGGGAATTTTCCAATTCGTATACCCTGGCAAAATTAAAAATCATGACCGGCGGGAAATGGCTCTGGACAAGAACTATCGGTTCCACTATCGCCGGAGAAGGGATTGATACGCTGTTATTCGTAATGATAGCTTTTTACGGAGTTTTCCCGCCGGATTTGCTTTTGGCTATTTTGATTTCCAACTATATTTTCAAAGTCGGTTTCGAGGTTCTTTGCACACCTTTAACCTATTACCTGGTTGGATTCTTGAAACGCAGTGAAGGTCTTGATACTTACGATTATACAACCGATTTCAATCCGTTTACGCTAAAAGCCTAACCAAACATCAATATTATTCAGCTCGGAACGCTGTCTTTGGTGTCGTTTCAGGGTTGCATTATGAATCATTCTACTATGTTCTTATGTAACGGGATTGATTCACGCGGCATGCCATTAGCTCTCCGGTCGATAGAAAATTAGAACCTATTATTCGGAGACGCGATGAAGATTGGTAATCCGGAAGACCTGAAAAATATCGATGGATTTCATCAGGCGTTCAACGCCAGGTGCCAGGCCGATAATCTGAACTTCCAAAAATTTATAGGTCCCGATGATAAATTTCAGTTCTCCTGCCAAAGAACAAATGTCTGCTGCAAAAACTTTACCGACGGCGAACGGATTATTCTCGAGCCTTATGACGTTTATCGTCTGAGCAGAAGCAGGAAAATTTCCACCAGCGCATTTTTGGAGAGATACTCCGAACTTACAATCGATTCAGAGACTCATTTGCCTATCGCCTTGCTGACCTATAAGGGCGAGGAAAGACGCAACAAATGCCATTTTCTGCGCTCATTCGGCTGCGGTGTTTATAAGGATCGCCCTCTCCGGTGCAGGCTATATCCTCTCGGTCGGATTAATAATAACAACCAATCGTATTTTATGTTGATTAATAACTGCCCGTGCGGCGATTCACCGTGCGGAAAGGAATGGTCGGTTCAAAGCTGGGTCGACGATTCCGAAGCGGAAGACTATCTGGATAACCAGAACATCCTCCATTCCATATATTACATGATAAATAAAGACGCGTATCGCCTGCTGCCACTGGAAACGAAAACCCTGTTCGGCCGGGGATTATACGATATCGACTCTTTCTTGCGCCGGCTTCCCGCCGAGGATCGTCCTGAATCCGATATCGAAATTATGGGAAAACTAAAAAATTGGGCCGAGGATTTTATAGCAAATAACGGCTGTCTTCTTCCTGAATATGATCGTGGCCGCAGAAAACTAACCATGGCCGGCCGAAAAGACGAACATAGCGGTTCCTTAGAAAACAGCCCGGAAGCAAAAAGAAAAATACCTGAAAACGTAACCGTCGCTGACTAAGCGCTCATTTGTAAAGCAAGCCATACTATGCCGTATTATTCGCTCAGGCGAATCTCTTCAGCGAAAATCGTCCGAGTATCTCCGAATTTTCGTTTTTCATTATCGCCGTGGCCAGATCTCTGGCCGCCAGCATACCCAGGCCGAAACCGTGGCCGTTAAAACCGACCGCGGCCAGGACGGAGCTGTTATGGGGAAGGGCCCCTATAAGCGGCAGACCGTCGATGGTGTTTCCCATTACCCCGCTCCAGCGAGCGGCGACATCGAAATGATCGATACCCAGGTTATTCCTGATATATTCTTCAAGCTCGGCCTGAAGAGCCGGATTGGTTTTATCATCGTAACCGACTTCGTCTTTGAAAAATCTGTTTCGCAGGCCGCCCATAATGACAGCGTTATCATCCGCCTGGCGGAAGTAATCATATCCGAAATTGGCATAATATGTATTCTGGCCGAGTACATTGGAATTAAGGGGAGAGGTGGCCAGCATCTGCCCTCGTACCGGGAAGACGAATCTGCCGAAAAAATTGTCCAGCAATGGCGCGTAACCGTTAACCGCCAAAACGACCAATTCGGCTCGAACCGTAACAGGACCGCCGGATAATTCTACCATGCCATTTTTTCTGACTATTTTCTCCACTCCGAAATCCTCGAAAACCTCGATCTCAGCGGCCAGACCTCTGACAAAAGCGAAAGGATCTATTTTGCCGTCATGCGGGCAGTAATATCCTCCCATATAACCGCTGAACCTGTCTCCGGCCGGCCCGGGGAGGCGATCTACATATTCGGCCCGAAAACCATCCCGTATCATCAGCTCCGCCGATTCCTCCAGCTCCCGCCGTTCCACCTCGCTTACCGCCAGATGATAGGAGCCGGATCTTTGATAGGCGCATTCAATATTCTTTTCCCTGATCGCCCCGGCTATCAGATCATGATTCTCGAAGGTCGCTTTCATCAGCCGCCGCGCAGAATCTTTGCCCATCCCTGTCAGGAGCCGAACATAAGGCTCGGAAAGACCGGAAAGTATGAATCCGGCGTTCCGTCCGGAAGCGCCATAACCGACAAAATTTTTCTCCAGCACAATTACCCGCTGGCATCCGAGAGATTTTAAGAAATGGGCGGTGGATATCCCCACCAATCCGCCTCCGACAACGGCTATATCCGCTGCGATCGGTTCGAGCGGAATGGCACTGCCGCCTATCTTTTCGATCCCTTTCCTTTTTTGCCACCATGATAAGGTCATAACGGCAATATAATGAAAAAGACTCTCCGGGTAAATATTCGTTTAATTCCTAAATTGACGTAAATGGGCTTGATATTAAAAATGACATGCCGGATACAAATAAGGAACTAATGGTCAGGGGAGACCGTAAACTGATAAAATTGTTGTGGAGCGGGTGGAATGAAATTCACGGCCTATTCTTGAAAAAGGGGAGGATTGCTTTGAATTCGGACGCTCGAGATGGTAAAATCAGAGTTGATACAGGGGGCTGAGCCGGAGAGTCCGCAAAGATAAACTGGAGCGTATTTTTGAGATTATTACTAAAATTGACCGGGAAAATGCCGTCGAAGGTGGCGTTATGCCCATAATAAATGACCATAAACAGGAAATATTGTCTGTTAAAGAGTTGAAAATGGGTCGGCATTGAAATTTTTCTTGAAAAATATCGGAATTTATGATAAATAATCCGCCGAAAGTTGTGGCGATTTGCCGCTTTAAGATAAAGCAGGTCTAATTTTTCGGAAAGGAGGAGACAGACTAACGAATACTGTTCTGTTGGCAAAAATCAACCTAATTTACTTTTTGGAGGAATAGATGAATAATTGGTGGAAAATCTTAATGATGGCGGTTCTGGCCTTAGCCATGTTTTCTCCGGCATATGCCGATAAGGAAACCTCGATCGGCGGGACCATCTTCGCGGACTGGTATTATGATATGTCTGATTCTCTCGATCAGAGCATATCGCCGAATAATCTCGATGCCTACAACACGTTTGGCATCTCCAGAGCCTATCTGACCGGTAAAGGCAAGCTCTCCGATAAGACATGGGGTAAGATCACTCTCGACGTCAACCCGGCCAACGCTTATATGCGCTTGAAATATGCGTATATTCAGTGGAAATTCTACACACAGCCCCAATTCGATTTGTCCATGAAATTCGGTCTGCAGGGCACCCCCTGGATTGACGAGATGAACGCTGTTTGGGGACGTCGTTACCTTGAAAAAACCCCCACCGATCAGCTCGAGATGGAAACATCCTCGGATTTCGGTCTGGGCTTTGTAAGCAACCTGGGCGAGAAGGGCAAATGGGGAACCGCCAATCTGGCCATCTTCAACGGTACGTCCTATAGCGCTCCCGGCGACAATAACAACGCCAAGGATATCAATCTGGCGGTGTTCCTCAATCCGCTTAACAGCAACGCGGATTTCGCCAAAACGGAGATCGGTTTCCAGTATTACACCGGTACTCTCAACGCTTATGACGATACCTCCATGGTTCAGGACGATTACAAGAAAACCCTGATCTCCGCCATGGCCAACTTCCAGTATAGGAAACTCGCCGCTCTCGGCGTGGAATACGACGCTTACACCTCCCCGCAGTATCTCGATGGCGGCGGAATATGGGCCGATACCAGCGACAACAAGGCTACCGCAATGGCTATCTTCGGTACTCTCTGGTTCGCCGATCTGGCCAAGGGCAACAAAATGCTGGAAACTACCGATCTGTTCTTCCGTTATAGTACTTTCGATCCGGATGGCGACGACCATGATCTCGGCGGCGGCGTACTGAACGAAATGAAGTATACCGAGATGATAATCGGCGTGGAATGCGTTCCGGTAAAGGGATTCTCTACCTCCCTGAACTACCGTTCTACCAAAATCACCGATCTTCCCACCCCCCG